>CAKZJE010000033.1 GCA_936941155.1 uncultured Methylomonas sp.
CTGCATGTTGGGTTACGCTTATCTCGCTTCGCTCAATAACGCTAACCCAACCTACAAAAATCTCTTTATTATCAATGGTTTTATTATAAAAACTGTCAAGCTATCTTGTGTAGATACCTATGCCTTTAAGGACTGCCAGTCGTAAAATTGCCGCGTTTATTTCGTGCGCAGTCCTAATATTGATACTGCATAGAAAACATCACCGACAGCAATGTCTCAGGCGCAAGTTGAAAAGCCGCCCCCGAAGACCCCGCACCGTAATAACGCTTATTTAAGACGTTATAAAAATCTAAATTGGCAGACACGCCTTGATAAACTTTGCTACCTAAATGCAAATCTAACACCGTGTAACCGGGAGCTTTTATCATTTTGCCTATTTGTGTTACATCCGCTGAGCCTGTTGTGGTTTTGCTGATGGTACGCAGTTTTAAAGTGGCAAAATAATCATCGCCATAACTTAAAGTGAGTCCTAATTTCGCTTTATGCGGTGCAACATACAATAATTCGGTTTTAATCGAACTATCGCGGCGACTATCGCGACCATTGATATAACTATAATTTCCCCAAAAATTTAAATTTACTGTATCAGTTAATTTATATAAATAATTACTACTGAATTCAAAACCATAAATATAACTGCTACCTAAATTTTGATTGCTTTCCGTTGCTTTAATCGCGCCATTTGGAATAAATTGCACGGCTATTTTATCAGGTACTGACAGAATTGAATTATTCAAGCGCGTGTAATAACCGGATAAAGACGCACTAACATTTTTATTAAAGAAATGGCTGATTTCAAATTCTACCGTGCGCGATTTTTCGGGTTTTAAATTCAAATTAGGAGCACGAAAAAAAGAGCTAGTATATTGACCTGCGGCATTTTTGCTACCTGAAAAAATCCCAAATATTTCTGAGGTATCAACAGGGCTAGGCGCACGAAACGCTTCGCCATATAACAGTTTGAAAGTCGTGTTATTTGAAGGTTGATACACCAAGCCCACGCGCGGATTAAATGTGCCGCCATAGCGCGAGCCTTGATCGTAACGTACACCGATGGTGGTTGAAAATTGTTTAAACCATGCGGATTGCAATTGAAAATAACCGGCAAAATTATTGTAATTTAATTTGCTAATACCAATTGGAATCGTATTATTTGTGCCAATTTGATACAAATTTTGTTCGTTAGGCGATTTATCAACATTATACGGTTGCGGTAAATCAGTTGTTTTAGGAATAGAAGAGAATTTCTCATACAAAACCCCGCCGGTTAATTTATGCGTGTCATTAAATTTATATTGCAATTGTTCTTCAAAATAAAGTTTGTCACCAAACGCATAAATATAAGAATCCACATAATCAACATTATAATTTTTGAATTTAGAATGTGGGTCTATTTCATAAGAGGAATAATAAAACAGCGTATTGGCATTTAAATCGTCATTGAATTTAAAGTCATATTTGCCATACACGCGATTAGTTTCCGTAATCCAACGCGAGGCAGGATCGTAAATGGTTCTGCTCGGTCTTTCACCCGTTGTGGAAGGTGCGTCTAAATAACCGCGTTGATAGCCTAAGGTGAGGCTTTTCCCCAACTTCATTTTCACAAACACACTGTTACTTTGCTGCTCGGCACTGAAGTTTTCACGCTGCGCCGCTGGGCTGTACAGTTTTTTCCCTAGCGTCAGCGCGTCAACTTTCGCATAATTGCTGGGGTATTGATTGGCTAACTCAGAATAATCGGCTGTTTGAAAATGCCCGCCAACTTCAAGTGCGAAGTTTTCGTTAAAACGTTTGCCAGCCTGCAATTGCCCTGAATAAGTGTCGTAAGAACCGACTTTTCCGCTCACTTTTACGCCATTAATCTCTTCTGGGTCTTGCGTAATAATATTAATCACGCCACTAAACGCTTCCGTGCCATACACCGCCGCCGCTGGGCCATACAGAATTTCAACTTGTTTGGCAGCATACAACGGAAAATTGTCACCAATCGCTAACGCCTCACCTGTGGGCGAGTCAATACGCACTCCATCTTGCAAAATCAAAAACTTATTGCTGTGCAAATGTCCGCGAAAAGTAATCAGGTTGTATTCAAGCTGCTGGCGTTTTTCTTGCACATCCACGCTAGGCAAGTCTTTTAAGACATCCAGTAAAGTTTGATAACGCCGCTGTTTAATTTGTTGTGAAGTAATCAGCACCACGCTGGCAGGAGTGTCGGTAATTTTTTCTTGATAGCGCGATGCAGTGCTGATAAGTGCCTCAGCGCGTAAATAATTTATTTCATCTTCTAACGCATCACCTGCGTGTGCAGCATGAATGGTTACAATCAGCAAACTATTGATAAGGCTTATTCTTTTAATAGAGTTCATAAAAATAACAACTGGGAATAAGTTTTTGGGTTGAGGCATAGCACTTTACTTTGAGAATTTTGCGGCAAACGTTTAGACGAATAGCTTAAGTTACAATTTTTTATCTTCGCGATTATAAAAGAATTTACTAAAAAGAAACCTTAATCTTTTATACTCTAACTTACCAACACATTATTTAGAAGGAAATATCATGCAATTTACTTATCAAGGGCTAACGGACGAACAAGTTTCACAATCGCGCTTAAAGCATGGTAGCAATGCAGTGACTTTGCAAGAAATTGAATCATTTTGGTGCAAATTAATCGGCAATTTTCAAGACCCGATTATTATCATTTTGCTAGTCGCGCTGGTGATTACCACAGGCTTGGCGGTACTTGGTTATGCTGAATGGTACGAAGGCGTAGGGATTGCGTTAGCGGTTTTTATTGCCGCAATTGTGGCGACTTTATCCGAATATAAAAACGAAACGGCGTTTCAAAAACTGCTGGAAGAAGCGTCTTTAATCACCGTGAAAGTGTTTCGCAATAGCAAATTAATTGAAATCAGCATTAATGAATTAGTGGTAGGCGATTATTTACTCTTGCAACCGGGCGATACCGTGCCTGCGGATGGTTATTTGGTCGCAGGCTACGCCGATGCGAATGAGGCAGCTCTTACGGGCGAATCGGAGGCGGTGAAAAAAGTCGCTGTCACGGCAGACAGCACCGAAATTCAGCCAGAAAATAAAATTGAACGCGCCTGTTTAATTGAAGATGGCGAAGCGGTGATAAAAATCACGGCGGTGGGGGATAAAACGCAATACGGGCAAACCTTAAAAGAGGTAATTACTGCCGAAGATAGATTGTCGCCTTTGCAAAATAAATTGACGATTTTAGGTGAGCAAATCACCCAATTTGCTTACTTTGGCGCGGCGGGCATTGCTGTCACTTTTATGTATAAGCATATTTTTATCGACGCAGGCAGTTTAGCCGCTTATATGCAGTTGCCAGTGGCGCAAATTATTTCTCATTGCGTTAAAGCCTTGATTTTGGCGATTATTATTATTGTGGTGGCAGTGCCTGAAGGCTTGCCGATGATGATTGCAATTGTATTGTCGTTGAATATGCGCAAATTATTGCAAGCAAAAGTGCTGGTGCGAAAATTATTAGGTATTGAAACCGCTGGCAGTTTGACCATTTTGTTTTCGGATAAAACTGGTACATTAACGCAAGGCAAGCTGAGCGTTGCAGAAATTATTACCGGAGAATTGCGCTATGTTGCTGAATTTAAGCAACTTTCTGAAATATTGCAGCACAACTTAAGCTTTGCTTTGCGCAACAACACTAGCGCGGTGATTGACGCATCCGATATTAATAATCCTCGTTTAGTCGGTGCGGATAGAACAGAACAAGCCTTATTACATTGTTTAGGTGAAAAATTAGCCGATAAAGATGTGCTTGAGATTATTGAGTTAATTCCATTTAGCAGTGCGCGAAAATTTTCTGCGATTCAAATTTTTAATGAAAATAATCTTACGTTAGTAAAAGGTGCTCCAGAAGTATTGTTGCAAAACTGCCTGTTTGCCTTGAATGAGCAAGGTGAGAAAATTTCGCTTGATAAAGCGGGATTAGAAAAAGAAATGCGTCAGCTTTCTGACCGTGCGATGCGTTTGATTGCCGTTGCTATTAGCCCGCAACCAATCAAAGAAGATAAAAGTTTGCCAACCGAACTGACTTTATTGGCTGTTTTGGGTTTGCGCGATGATTTGCGCACCACCGCTTATCAATCTGTGCAACGCGCCAAACAAGCCGGCATTCATGTGGTGATGATTACCGGCGATGCCAAAGATACCGCGCGGGCGATTGGCAAAGATGTTGGGTTAATTGCGGATGATAACGCCATTGTTTTAACCTCCAGCGAGTTAGGGGAATTATCTGACCAACAAGTGAAAGAAATGCTGCCGAATTTATATGTAGTATCAAGAGCTTATCCAACAGATAAAAGTCGCTTGGTGAAATTGGCAAAAGAACTCGGTTGGGTTGCAGGCATGACAGGTGATGGCGTGAATGACGCACCCGCAGTGAAAAATGCCGATGTCGGTTTTGCAATGGGTAGCGGCACGGAAATGACCAAAGAAGCCAGCGATATTGTGGTGTTAGACGATAATTTTTATTCCATTACGCAAGCGGTGTTATACGGACGAACTTTGTTTAAGTCGATTCGCAAGTTTTTAGTATTTCAACTCACCGTCAGTTTATCGGCTATTTTGATTGCCTTTTTAGGGCCTTTTTTAGGCTTCGATTTACCTTTAACAATGGTGCAATTGCTGTGGGTAAATCTAATTATGGACACTTTAGCGGCATTGGCATTTTCTGGTGAAGCTGCCTTAGAACGCTATATGCTAGAAAAACCAATTTCGCGCGAAGCTTCATTAATTACAGGAGAAATGTGGTCATCCATTTTCACCAATGGCATTTTAAGTTGCGCATTAAGCATTGGCTATTTAACCTGCCCGTTAGTGAGAGCCAGTTTTAGTTCTGAAGCGGCTTTTTTAAGCGGCTTTTTTGCCTTTTTTGCTTTTGTACATGCGTTTAATACCTTCAATGCCAGAACTGAAAGTTTAAATTTGTTTGATAATTTATCCGGCAATAAGAATTTTATCTATGTATTAAGTATTATTTTTATGATGCAAATTTTGTTTACTTACATTGGTGGCGAAATTTTAAGAACAGTGCCATTAAGTTTTAATGAATGGTTTTATCCTTTGAGTTTAGCCATTTTGATTATTCCAATTGATTTAATCAGAAAATTAATTCGCAATTTAGTGTGGGGAAATCCTCTTAAGGCTTGATGAAAACGGAAACTGTTAATTATGCTCAGTGAAAACAAAATGAATCAAAAGGTTGCTGCCATACTAATTAGCGTGTTGCTTGTGGGGTGCTTTGTGGTGTTGCGTCCTTTTTTTTCAGCGATACTGTGGGCAGTGATTTTATCGTTTGCAACTTGGCCTATTTATCAAACCATTGAACGTTTGTTAAGTGGAAAAAAAGCACTCGCAAGTTTGTTGATGATGTTGATAGTGGCAATGATTTTAGTGTTACCCTTTGTGGTGCTATGGTTGAGTTTTGCCGACACTATTACTGTTTTACTCGACATGGTGCGGCAACTATTGAAAGAAGGTTTGCCATATCCACCTTCTTGGTTGATGCAAGTACCCGCTATCGGGGCAAAAGTGCATGATTATTGGCTATCTATTGCAGGCAGCAGCAGTCAATTAACTGATTTACTGTCAAAATATTTATTCCCGCTGCGCGTATGGGCTGTGTCTGTGACAGCACACACCGGAGCGGGAATTGTGCATTTGAGTTTAACGCTGTTTTTAACTTTTTTTTGTTATCGTGATGGCGCGAGTTTAGCCGGAAAAATGGTAATGCTACTGCATCGAATAGGTGGTAATACCGCGCTTGATTTACTTCATCTTGCAGGAGACACCGTTAAAAGTGTGGTCTATGGGATTATTGGCACTTCATTAGCACAAGGATTTTTGGCAGGTTTTGGTTTTCTAGTGGCGGGAGTACATAGCTGGTTGCTATTAGGTGCTTTAACCTGCTTGTTGTCTTTTATTCCTGTAGGTCCACCTTTGATTTGGATTCCTGTTGTTATAGGGTTATTTCAGCAAGGACAGATCGGCTGGGCTATTTTTTTAGGGATATGGGGGATCGGCGTAGTTAGTGCTATTGACAATGTACTTAAGCCTTATTTTATTAGTAAAGGGAGTAACTTACCTTTTATTTCAGTGTTTTTAGGTATATTAGGTGGTGTACTTAGTTTTGGTTTGCTAGGTATCTTTTTAGGCCCTGCTTTATTGGCAATTGCTTATCGCTTATTTCAAGAATGGGTCAAGGTATAAAAAACATAGTTTTAAAGTTATTGCCTATAACGAAAATAGGACTGCAAGCTTTGCTTGCCATATCAGGCAAAGCCTGACCTCCCGTATTTTTTAATACCTTGAAACTTATGTTCAATGAGTTATGTTTCACGTTTAAATAAAAACAGTAAACTTGTTTTAACTTTACTAAATCAATCAGTTATAAAAAAATCAATTTGAAAAGTATTCTTTTAAACTGTTGATTTTATTATCTGCTGGAGTACAAAACATGTTTTGCACTCCAGTTTTTGAACTGTAACAATTTAATATATAAGAATACTTTGTTAAAACAAGTCTAGTCATTTCAAAATATTCCATATCTATACACAGATTTTATGCCTCCTCTTTCCAAAGCATCTGATAAACAAGCCAGTTGGCGTGTGCATGAACCTCAAGCCGCCGAAATACAACGTACTATTGTTGTGCTTGGCGCAGCGCGTGGAGGCACATCTATGATTGCCGGAACGTTGCGAGTTTTAGGCGTGCCAATGGGCACAAATCTTAACAGCAGCCACGAAAATCGCGCGTTCCGAACCGCATTATTCGGTAAAAACAGGTTAATAGATTATTGCCTGCTGCCTGTGCGTTTTTACACACGTTATTTAACCTTGCTTAAAAAATACAACCGAACCGAGAACGTATGGGGGTTAAAAGACCCGTGCTTAAACTCTGTTTTAGCTTGGTTGGCTGCTTATTGGCGCAATCCCATCTACATTCTGGTGCTTCGCAATCCGATTAGCACCGCAGAAAGTCAAAGCCATCACTTTAAGCGACCTTTTACGACATTATTAGCGCGAGTTTTAAAGCAGCAACAGCAACTTTATCAGTTTGCGATGTCATCAAAACGTCCGCTGTTAGTAATTAGCTATGAAATGGCGTTGCAGAATAAAACAGCCGTGCTTGATGACTTAATTGCGTATTGCGGATTGACGGTGAATAGCGAAACTTATCAAGCGGCACTTGCGTTTATGAACGATCAAAAAGGCTATCAATGGTTAGTGGATGCTAAAGCGAATCTGCTTGGTTTTGTGGAAAAAGTCACGCCGCAAGAAATTTCTGGTTGGGGATTTAATCCGCAAACAACAGAGCCTGTCACTTTCGCGTTAATTTACAAAAAAAATGAAATTGCGCGGGTGCAAGCCACTGCGGATCGTCCTGATGTGTTAAATACGCCCTCGTTTGCGCGATTGTCTTGTGGCTTTGTATTTGACGTTTCACACTTAACTATAACCTCTTTGGATGCCATAGAAGTGATTGAGGTCAACAGCAACTTACCACTGCAACGCATCACATAATGCCTAAGCAGAGAATTTCAGTACGCAGTCATAAAGCTGGACTTTTGATTATGCTAGTCGCTTGCCTGATGTTTTCGCTAATGAATACCAGCGTTTACGCCATTAAAATCGCAGATCCAAACATTTCCGCGCTCGTGATTAGTTTTTTTCGCGTTTTTACCAACAGCTTGCTGTTAGTGATTCCCGCGCTGATGCGTCGGCAGCTGAAAAGTCTATTTGGCAATTATTGCTTAGCACTTTGGCTACGCGGTTTATTTGGCGCAAGTGCCTTAATGTTGTCTTTTGTTTCCATTACACGAATAGGGCCGGGCGAAAGTGCATTTTTAGCAGCAACTAGCGGCGTATTTGTTGCCTTATTAAGCCCTTTTTTGTTGGGACAAAAAAACTCGCTGTGGACGTGGCTGGCAATTTTGGGTTCGTTAGTCGGAGTCAGCTTACTTTTTAAAGATAATGCGAGTTCTCACGATTTATTAGGGCGAACAATGGCTTTAGGTTCTAGTTTTTTGGCAGCTTTAGCCTATTTAATGGTGGCGCGGGCTGGACGCAGTAACTCTGCAAAATCGGTGGTGTTTTATTTCTGTTTGGTTGCGTTGTTGCTGCACATTGGCTATTTCGCTCGCTATGGCTACCGTTTGCCGAGCGATAAAAAAGTATGGGGCTTGTTATTTTTCACAGGATGTTTAGGCAGTGCTGCGCAATACACAATGACCCGCGCATATCAAACTGCACCTGCGGCTTTGGTAAGTGCAGTCGGCTATCTGAGTCCGGTGTTAAGTTTGCTCTGGGGGATTTTGTTGTTTGCACAAATCCCAACCGAATCGGCATTGATGGGGGCGGGGTTAATTTTGTTGTTTGGGGTTTTGTTGCCGTTTTCTGCGTTAATTCAGTAAAAAGAAGGGATGAGTGCGAAATAACTTATGCAAGTATTTAATGTAGGTGCGGATTTATCCGCGCAGTGCGAATGAATTCGCACCTACATGCCGAGTATATGTTCCTTAATCAATCTGTTGTAGAGACGCAAACAATGCGTCTCTACGCTCACATTCACAAAATGAGTAAATCCTTATCTCTCACAGCACTGGAAGTTTTAAATAACCCGAATGCTTAACATCTTGTTTTTAAAAACCTAAATTTTTGAAATCTCCTTTTTTTCTCAACTACAGTCCACAATGAACCATATCGCGCTAAAAATGCTGATGGGCGACCGAGGCAAATATCTGGGCATTATTATGGGTCTCACCTTTGCCTCGCTGATTATGACCCAACAACCGGCTATTTTTGTCGGCATTTTGTCACGCACTTCCAGCTTTATTCTTGACGTAGGCTACCCTGACATTTGGGTGATGGATGAAAAAGTACAATTTGTTGACGACGTAAAACCTTTGCAAGATACCGAACTTTACCGAGTGCGCGGCGTAGCGGGTGTGCAATGGGCAATGCCGCTTTATAAAGGCATGTTAAAAGCCCGCTTATCAAACGGCACTTTTCAAACGTGCAATGTGATTGGCTTAGACGATGCCACACTGATTGGTGGCCCTCCTATGATGTTGACAGGTAAGCTGGAAGATTTACGGCGCAGTGATGGCGTGATTGTTGATATTGACGGCGCGACTGGCAAATTAGCAAAACCCGCACTTGAAAAAGATGGCAAACCGATTCCGTTAAAAATTGGCGATACGCTGGAACTTAACGACAAACGTGCAATTGTGGTCGGGATTGCTAAAACCACCAAAACTTTTCAATCACAACCTGTGATTTATACCACTTACAGCCGCGCTGTCGGTTTTGCTCCCAGAGAGCGCAAATTACTCACTTTTGTGATTGTCAAAGCTAAAGCTGGCGAAAATTTACACGCGCTAACCAAACGGATTAAAGAAACAACTGGTTTAGCAGCTTATACTCAGGAGGAGTTTATTGAACTTACCGTCACTTATTTTTTAAAAAATACCGGCATTCCAATCAATTTTGGCATTTCTGTATTACTCGGATTTTTAGTCGGAGCGGCGATTGCAGGACAAACTTTTTATAACTTTACTTTAGAAAATTTGCGGCAGTTTGCGGTGTTAAAAGCGATGGGCGCAAGCAACGGCACATTACTACGAATGATTTTATTGCAAGCCGTTTTAGTAGGCTCAGTCGGTTATGGCATGGGAGTCGGACTCACCGCATTATTTGGCTACTCAATGCGCAACACTATTTTAGCGTTTAAATTTCCTTGGCAATTGCTGGTATTTAGCGGCGTTGGTGTCACCTTAATTTGTATGTTTGCCGCGTTATTGAGCATTATTAAAGTGATTCGTTTAGAACCTGCGATTGTATTTAAAGGATAACAATGGCAACCGATATTGCAGTTGATTGCAAAAATCTCACTAAAGTCTATGACACAGGCGGCGATAAAGTGGTTGCTTTAGGCGGGATTGATTTACAAATTCGCTTAGGGGAGTTAATGATGTTAGTCGGCCCCTCAGGATGCGGCAAAACCACCTTAATTTCGGTGATTGCCGGAATTTTGAATCAAGATGCCGGAACATGTGAAATTTTTGGACAAAATTTATTAACCATGCAGCATCGTGAAAAACTAAAGTTTCGTGCCGCGAATATCGGCTTTGTATTTCAAGCGTATAATTTACTGCCCTCTCTCACAGCGGCTGAAAATGTTTCTATCCCATTGATTTTAAATGGTATAAAACGCAAAGAAGCCGAAAAACGTGGTGCGGAAATATTGGAGAAAGTGGGATTAGGGTCGCGTACTCGGTCATTACCTTCACAGCTTTCAGGTGGGCAGCAGCAACGCGTTGCAATTGCTAGAGCGTTGGTGCATAACCCAAAACTGATTGTGTGTGATGAGCCGACTAGCGCGTTGGATCACGAGACTGGGCATCATGTGATGCAGTTGCTTAAAGAAGTGGCTTTGCATAAAGATCGTGCGTTGGTGATTGTGACTCACGATGCACGGATTTTTGGTTTTGCAGATCGGATTGCAAAAATGGATGATGGTCGAATTGATTCTGTTGTGGATGCGAAGTAATTAAGCTTAAGTTTCAGTGCATAACAGAATCTAAGGAGTTCAGGCCTTGCCTGATAGAGCAAGCAAAGCTTGCACTCCAGTAATCTAAAACTGACAGGTTTTCAAAACCTGTCAGTTTTTGGACTTTATGCTTTGCAATAAGAAGGAATCCAGCTTTTTTCTACCATATAATCGGGTAACTCATTAAAATCAAAGTTTTCCCCGTCTTTAATCATTTGTGGCACATCAAACAATTGCGCCACTTCAGGAATATCATTAAAGAACATGGTATAAAAAGGTTTTACCAACCATTTAGACACTTTCATGCCAATTCCGCCAATAAAATTACGCCGTTGTCCAACATGCGCTACTTCATCAATGGTAATTTCATCCAATAATTCTTTTAAGCGGGCACAAACTTCTGGCTCATCGGCTAACACATCATTAAATAAATGATGTAAATGACAATAAAAAGTCACCCCCATTAATTCAGTCACAAAAGCCGGCGTATCCATTAAAAAACCCGGAAACTTAGGAAACTGCTCATACACTTTTTCTTTCCAAGGCGACAGCGGCACCCATTCCACTTTATCCAAACCACAGGTTTTTAACATTTCATCAAACAAACGCACATGACAAAACTCTTCAGCTAAATGCACGCGCGAAATTTTATCTTCCACCGTGAGTGAATTTGCCATATTTGGCACAGCATCCCACGCGCCTTTAATCCCAACCCATTCATGGCGAGCAAATTTATAAATCCCAGTGAGCATTAACGTCATACGGTCTAACGAAGCTGGATCATCCACCATATCCACATAATTACGATAAAAAGCTTCAGGATTGGCAAGCGGAGTCCGCAGTTTCACAGGATTGTCTTTAAAATATTGCAAACGGGCACGTTTTTTGAGTAAATCTTTTTCCTCCTCCAACAATTCACCGCCGTGTTGTTGGGTAAAAATCCAGTAATCATCAAAGTTTTCTTTTCTTTGTTGAGCAGTAGCGGCAGTAAAAACAGAACGATATTTGGCGGTACTCATGTATATGACCTCTTTGGTTTGTGCAAAATGCCTTGTTATTTTACGGGATATTGCGCTTCAATATCACAGTTTAATTCAGATTTTCAGGCGATTAGCGTAAAAAACGCGCTCGTTATCTTCGCCAGAATGTAAAAAAAGCTTGCTAGACTAAGGGCTTAAAACCTATTCTGAAACAGCCCCTTTGCTACAGTGGCTGAAAAAATACTCATAAGGAATGAAATTTAAATAATTTATACATTTGCCGGAGTAAAAAAGCTTTAGCTTTTTACGAGTCACAGCCATAGCTATCTACACATCTTTAGTTTGAAAAATATTTATATATCAATGGGATATTGAAAATATGTAGGTTGGGTTAGCTACTTTTTTCGTCAGAAAAAAGAGCGTAACCCAACAAAGTGCGTTTATTTTAACGCTGCATGTTGGGTTACGCTTATCTCGCTTCGCTCAATAACGCTAACCCAACCTACAAAAACCCTTTATTATCAATGATTTTGTTATAAAAACCGTCAAACTATCTTGTGTAGATACTTATGGCTAAAGCTATGGCACTCCTGCAAGACACATAAAGAAAAACCTATTAAATCTTATACTTACTATCTCTTAAGCCCACTTTTATCAAGTAATTACTTTTCCAACTTTACTATGCAAAATACTTCACTTAATAAACAGGATGATAGCTTACATGCAGTGCTGGAATTATTGCAAAAACATAAATTAGTTGAAGATTTAGTTCATAAGCAAAACATGCCGCGCCACGATTTAGTGCAATCGTTGGTGCGCAAGCAAAACCTCGCCAAGCTGCAACAAATTATTAATCATTTACACCCGAGTGAAGTGGCGCATATTCTGGAAGAGTTGCCGCGCGACGACCAAGTGTTTATCTGGAATCAACTCAACGACGATCGCAAAGAACCCGTCTTGTTAGAAGCCCCCATTTCTGTGCTACAAATGTTAGGAATGCGCGATTACAAAACCGAGCGTTCCAGAGTCAAAGTCTTTGATTTAGTGGATGGACGACTGAATGAAATTTTAATCAACAGCCAAGATGATTTAATCACCGCCAAACCTATTTGGATAGATTTAGTTGCGCCCACTTTTGAAGACCGCGTTTGGGTGGGCGATGTGTTTGGAATTGAATTTCCAGACCCGTACAAACTCAGCGATTTAGAATCGAGTGCGCGTTTTTATGTGACGGCAAACGGTGAAATTCATTTACATTCCGACTTTTTATTGGATAAAGATGATATTTCTCGCAACGTTGCGGTCGCGTTTATTTTGTACAAAGATATTTTATTTTCAATTCGTAAAGAAGAATTGCCGGTGTTTCGTTTGCAACGTTTACGCGCCTTAACGCAATTAAACTATGTTTCTGATGCCAAAGATTTGTTACTGGATTTATATTCGGCTGATGCTGAATATTCTGCGGACGCGCTGGAAGATGTGTATCGCAGTTTGGAAATGGTTGGCAATCATGTGCTCAATAACCAAATCACTGATGAAGAAGCCGCGAAAATCTTAACCGACATTGCCAGCGAAGAAGATTTAAACGGGCGCATTCGCAGAAATGTGATGGATACACGCCGCGCCGTGTCGTTTTTGGTACGCAGCAAGTTTTTATCAAAAAGCCAATTGGAAGATTCGCAGCAAATTTTGCGTGATATTGAATCGCTTGACGGTCACACCGCTTTTTTATTCGACAAGATTAACTTTTTAATGGATGCAACCGTCGGTTTTATCAATATCAATCAAAATAAAGTGGTGAAACAATTAACGGTGGTCAGTGTGGTGTTTATGCCGCTGAATGTGCTGGCGGGCATTGGTGGGATGTCAGAATTTTCGATGATGACCAAAGATATTCCTTGGCAAATGGCATATTCAATATTTACGGTGGGATTAGGCGTGGTGGCGTGGCTAACGTTTACAATACTGCGTATTTTTGAAAAAAAGAAATTACGCACATAACCGTTTCATGCAATTACTGGGTATATGAATATATAAATTATTGATTTATTGATGAATATACAAAACAGTATTTCTTCAATTGGTTTGTTAAATTGCCGAATGTCACGACTTGCAGTCCTCAAAGGCATAGGTATCTACACATCTTTAAACTAAAAAGTTATTTTATATCAATAAGATACATTGATATGTAGGCTGGGTTAGCTGCTTTTTTCGATAGAAAAAAGAGCATAACCCAGCAGCGGTTGTTTTAAAACGCTGAATGCTGGGTTACGATTATTTCGCTGTCGCTCAATAATCTAACCCAGCCTACAAATAATTCTTTATTATCAATAAGTTTTAATAACATTGATGTTAAAAACTTGTGTAGATACCTATGCCTCAAAGGTCTGCCAGTCGTTATACTGCGTACTATTTATCCCGATTAATTAAAAAATACACTGTTGGAATCACTAACAACGAAAACAGCGTTGAGGCAAAAATCCCAAAAATAAAACTCCACGCTAAACCGGAAAAAATCGGGTCAAGAATAATCACAAACGCCCCAAACATCGCCGCTCCTGCTGTCAGGAAAATTGGTCTTAAGCGAATCGCCCCCGCCTCAATCAACGCTTCTGCTAAAGTAATGCCAGGTCGAGCTCTTGTCCGTTCAATAAAATCCACCAAAATAATCGAATTTCGCACTACAATTCCAGCCAGCGCAATCATGCCAATCATAGCGGTGGCGGTGAAATAAATCGGATTCGGATAATTGCCGACCGGTTCTGCAAATAAATTTAGCACCCAAAACCCCGGCATAATTCCAATCACGGTCAATGGAATCGCAATCATCATCACCAGCGGCACAGATAAAGAACCGGTTTGCCCGACCAGCAACACATAAATCATTACCAATGCCGCCGCAAACGCCAAACCTAAATCGACAAACACATCCACCGTGATTTTCCACTCGCCTTCGCCTGCCATTTCCGCTTGATAACCTTCCGGCAACGGCTGTTTTTTCAGTACATCCTGCAAATCCCAAACCGCTTCCACCGGACTGCGCCCAGCCATCGAACCAATTACATAATTCACCCTCTTTAGGTTTTTGTGATAAATGCTCTGGTCAGATATTTCAGTCGTTGCCGTGCCAATTTCACTTAACGGCATCATTTCACCGCTGGCAGTTTTCACCCGCAACGCCAATAAATCCGCTACCGAAGAACGCGCGGCTCTTGGTAATTGCAAAGATATTTCTAACGGTTGCCTTTCGCTGCTTTCATGTACAGAACCGACCACTTGTCCTGCGACTGCGATTTTCAACGTTTCCGCGACTTGCGCGACACTAATGCCCGACAACGCGGCTTTTTCTCGGTTCAGAATGTATTGCACTTTTTCATGCGCACTTTCAGAATAATCATCCACATCTACCACGCCTTCGACTTTTGCTAAATCGGCGCGTACCCGTTTGGAAACCTTGATTAATTCTGCAATGCTGGCTTGTGCGGGCGGATAAATTTCAGCGACTATATCAGCTAACACAGGAGGGCCCGGCGGTAATTCGACAATTTTCAGATTCGCGCCGTATTGTTTGCCAATTTTTTCAATATCAGGACGAATGCGTAGCGCAATTTCATGCGATTGCTGCTTGCGATGTTCTTTTTCAATCAAATTCACTCGCACATCACCGATGAAACTACCTTGTCGCAAATAATAATGGCGCACCATGCCGTTAAAATCTAACGGTGAAGCCAATCCTGTATAGGTTTCATAATCGGTGACTTCATTTAAAGTCGCTAAATAATTGCCTAGCGCATGAGCCACTTCATCGGTTTTTTCCAATGTCGAGCCGCGGGGCATATCAATCAGGATTTGAAATTCGTTTTTATTATCAAACGGTAACAATTTCAGCGGCACGGCGCGAGTTACCGCTAACATTGCCGAAGCGACAAAAGCAATAAACACAATCAATAAAAACACTCGCGCCCGTTGTGGCGTAGCAATCAAAGAACCGAGAGCAGCATTGTAGATTTTGAAAATCACCCCTTCTTGCAAAGTCGGCTCAACATGCTGCGGGTCGTGAGCGTGTTGTTTCAACAATTTATAACTCGCCCACGGCGTGACGGTGAAAGCGACAATCAGCGACACAATCATCGCAATCGGCACGTTAAACGCCATCGGAGCCATGTAGGGCCCCATCATGCCGGTGATGAAAAACATCGGCAAAAATGACACCACCACCGCAAAAGTCGCCAAAATAGTGGGCGGTCTGATTTCTTCCACAGCAGTTAATAAGGCATCGAGAGCTTTTTCTTTACCGAGTAGATAATGACGGTGAATGTTTTCCACGTCTACAATCGGGTCGTCCACCAATAAACCCAGCGACAAAATCAGCGCGAATAAAGTGACGCGATTGATGGTGTAGCCTGAAATATAGTCTAACAACAAAGTCAACGCCAAAGTCATCGGCACCGCCAGCGACACAATCATAGATTCTTTAAAACCGAGTGCAAACACCAACAACACGGTGATAATCACAATCGCAAAGCTGAGATGTTTCACCAGTTCGTTGACTTTGTTATCTGCGGTTTCGCCATAATTGCGGCTGATATTGATTAAAATATCGTCTGGAATCACCGTGCCGTGCAGTTTTTCAGCGGTCGCGATAATGGTTTTCGCCACCTCCACCGCATTCGCGCCTTTGCGTTTCGCCACCGCAATCGTGACCATTTCGCGCTCTTCACCGACTTTCGGCAGATTTTTTTCGGCTTTTTTAATAGTCGGCATGTCTTCCACCGCCTGACCAAAACCAATCCGCGTGTAATGCGAAACGTCCGCCGCGCCGTCAATAATTTTGGCAACATCGCGCAAATAAACCGATTTGCCATTCACGCTTTTAATCACCGTTGCCGCGACTTCATCCACATTCACAAAATGCGAACCCGCCTCCAGCACAATTTCCTGATTGCCGCGCTCAAAATTTCCGGCTGGAATATTCACATTGGCTTTCGCTAAGGCTTGGCTGATTTCGCTTAAGGAAATGCTTTGCGCTGCTAATTTTGTGGCATCAGGATAAATCGAAATCCGCCGCTGCTCGCCACCGACCACCCAACTTTTGCCGACATCCGCCACGCCTTGCAATGAGACAATCACTTCATCCGCCAGCCGTTTTAACGCCATTGCGTCATAACTTTTATTCGCCGTGGATAAGGTCAGCATCACCACCGGCACGTCATCAATTTCAACCGGTTTCACTGTCCAATTCGTGACTCCGGCTGGAATCAGGTTTTTGTTGGACATCAGTTTGTCCCACGTTTTCACCAGACTGTTTTCCAGACTTTCGCCAACATAATAACGCACGGTCACAACCGCTTCGCCGGGTGAAGAAACCGAATACACATATTCCACGCCGGACAGTTGTTTCAGCAACACTTCCAGCGGCGTGACGGCGAGCTTTTCCACTTCTTCACTGGACGCGCCCGGATATTGCAGCACCACGTCCATCACGGGAACGATGATTTGCGGGTCTTCTTCGCGTGGCATCAGCATTAACGCAGCCGCGCCTGCTAACATCGAAATGATGAGAAATAACAGGGACAGTTGCGAGGTGGTGAATATTTTGACGATTTGACTGGTCAAGCCGCGTTTTTTTTCTGGGGGAAGTGGGGAGTTTTGTGTGTTCATCGGTGATAAATCTTATGGATTTTTAAGAGTTCAGGATAGAGTCATGCTTTAAAAAGCGTTATCCGAAAAAGTGGAGCGTTAGTTTTTGAAGCTAACTTGGACTTGCCTCTCCTGCCAATTCCAAAACGGTAGCAATCAGTGCTGAACAGTCAGCAACTAAAATCATATTTCATTCATACCCGCTAATTCTTCCAACAATTCTGCTTTTGTTATGTCGATAACGGGCACTTCATTTTTTTTGCATTCGGCGATAAAGGCATAAATATCCAGCGCGGCTAATTCTGCGGCTTTTGATAAAGTAATTTTTGCGTTTTTAAATAACCATAAGGAATAACTGAGGCGCATGTCCTGCTCTATTTCTTTGATGGATTGTAAAACTACAAAGTCATTCGGGAGGTCGATTGCAATTTGCATGGAAAGTTACCGTGTTTATTAGGATGATAAGAACGCAGTGAAACCCATTTTCAGAGTTAATTGTGTATCAAAAAAATATTTTTCAATGCAGTTGTGCTGTTTTTTCAACTGCTTTTAAAGCAACAGAAATCACGCTATCACTTAACCAAATGCCTCTATCCTGCATATTTTTTATCGCCTCTTGCATAGAAAACACATGCCCTTCTTGATGGGCGCGAATCAATATCCCGATTGAACGCGTTAGCGATAAGTTATTTAAACGAGCGATTCGCCTACCCACCGTTTCATCAATGCAAACAGTTTGAATGCCTTTGTCTAACGCTAGTTGAATCACCGAGGCTTCGCCTATATCCAAACTGTTTTTTAAAAATGGCGAAATGATCAGCGGTTTATCTATTTTGTGCAAAAAATGGGCGGCTTTAAATTCAGCAACAGAAAAACCGGATAATCCGCCTTTTTCGATTTCTTGGCAGACTTCATAAGGCACAAAGACTTGTTTGTATAAAGCTTGCAATAAATTCAAATCACCGCACGCCGCAGATAAAGCTAGTAATGGGCTAGTATTAATGACTATTTCTGTGGGATTAGGCATTTTCTATGTCGGCTAATAATTCGTCTTCTTCAAGGTCTATCATGGCAACGCCGAAGTGGTGCAAATTTAATAAAAAGGTGACTCTATCCATACCGATTAATTGGGCAGCCATGCCGGAGGAGAGTTTTTTCATTTCAAACAATTTCACTGCCATCGCTAACTTGGCTTCTTGTTCAAATTCAGCCCGATTTTTTTGGATGACATCTAATAAACTGGGCTGATATTGGATGTTGATTTGATTTAGCATGTTTTTATCCCAATAAGTTATTTTTGAATGCAGTGAAACCCATCATTTGCAGTTGTTGTGTGGTGTGATGGGTTTCGCTATCGCTCTACCCATCCTACCGTGCTTCTACTTAAGAGACTGTGAAAGTATTATCAAAAACCACTAAAAACAGCAAAAAATACGCTGTAAGTCATTGATTCTTCGTTTCCAAAATCACAAATATTGCCTGATTTCGGAATACTTTCACAGCCTCTTAATCTTATGAATTTAAATACCAAGTTTTGAATGGTGAACTATAACTTCCCAGGTTTTTCCTCCATTCAGAGAACGATATAACCAATCTGAAGAGGTTGCAAAAATTGTTTTATCAATTGCATAAGAAGGAGAAAATCTAATGGATGACGAAGAGGCAACTGGAAAACCTTCCCATAATGCAATACTGTTGTTGGCTTTTATTAAACCTACACCAATAGGTTGAAATATCCAGCCTTGATCTTGTGATTTAAATAAACCTTTACCTTTTACACTGATAATAATAGTTTTATCATTTTTAAAATCAGGTGAAACAGCTAACTCTTGAACCCATCCATCAACACCTCTCGTAAGATTAGAGATTTTATGCCAGGTAGAAAACCCATCTTTACTACGAAAAAGCCCTTTTTCTCCCGCTATAAAAATAATGTGATCTTTTGCATAATTTGTTGAAAAAGCTAGTTTTGCATGTAGCCCAAATGTATTTTTTAAGCCTCTAGCAAACCAAAAATTACCACCATCATTACTCATATGAACGCCATTTACAGTAGCAATTAACAAAGTTTGATCAACTGAAAAATTTGGCGAAATAACTAAAGATGAAGTAGCGTAAGAAGCGGCAGGATTTTCGCTATTATAAATATCGCTATAAGTAGTTCCCCCATCGGTAGATCGGTTTATATGCGCGGCTCTAGTAGCAACAAACAGAGATTGATCATTGATATAGTTAGGCGAAATCGCAAGAATTGTTGGTACACCACTACTCGGAAGTAAAATTGGTGTAGTCCAAGTTAACCCATAATCTATAGTTTTTCCGATATGATTCTTGCCCAACATTGTAACAAACAGAGTTCCATCTGAAGGATAAGAAGGGGAAAAAACAATGTCGCTATTACGATATGCAATATTACCAGCTACGCTATTCCAACTATTACCATCATCCTTTGATAGATAGATACCACCTAAATAAGTGGTAAGTGCAAGCGTTTTATCACTGCTATAATTAGGAGATAGGACTATGCTTTGTATCAGTGTACGCGGCATAGTATTTAATTCTCTCCATGTTATTCCAGTATTAGCAGATTTAAACAGTCCATCAAATCCTGCCAAAAACAAGGTTTTGTCATTATTAAAGTTTGGTGAAATTCCGATATTGCTAAATTGATTACTATCACCTTGTCTATCTGTTGTTAATCCTTCACTTTGTTTTTTCCAATTTAATCCGGCATTATTGGAAATAAAAATAGCTTGGTTTGCTGTTGAGACAAATAAAGTCCCATCATTTGTAAAATCAGGTGATAGTGCAATAGCGTGAATATCCACGTCTGTAATACCGGAACTGCTATTAAGAAAGGATTTTCCCGCGTCAAGTGTGCGAAAAACACCACATAAACTCGTTCCCACATAAAACCTATTACTGAGGAGTGGGGAATTTAATGTTCCTATTGTTTTAATTTCACCACAATTAGCAAACTGGTAAATTTTAGACCAAGTAAAACCTGCGTCTGATGAAAGAAATAAATTTCCACCTTGGTCACCGGTGAGAATTTTCTGCCCATTCGACAAACTGGCTATTACTGATATTGGATTTGGATTGTTAAAAACTTTAAGCCAATTATTGCTTTCTCTTCTATAAAGATCACGCAGATTACTGACAGCAAATACAACACCAGAATTAGCCGCAGGTACTGCATAAAGTTTGCTGATATTGAATGTATTTAACCCTTGATTAATTTTGTACCAGGAATTACCGGCATTTTCAGACTTATAAACGCCATCTTTACCTGCAGATAAATACAAAACATTTGAAAGAATTGGGTCAACTGCAACGGAAGTTAATGCCGATACACTATCAAGGCCTTGGGTCAGACGTTTCCAGGTAAGACCACGATTGATTGATTTTAAAAGATTAAGACGCTCTAAACTATAAAGAGTATTGTCTTGGCTAAAATTAGGAGATAGCACTATCTCTTTAACTACATCATGAGGGGCATGTGCAGATACGGTTGAAAAAACTTGGAATACGCCAATAATTAATAAAATTACAGCCTTTTTATACTTGGTTTTTATCACTATCCAAGCCTTCCAAATGCCATATAACAAATTGACTTTATTTAACGGAGGTGATTTTTCTTTAGTTTTTTTAATTTTTGTCATTGTTTACTCCTTAAATTGTACATAACAGGTACTAACTTTATCAGATAAACAAAACTATTTAGTCGGAAGAAAGTTACCGTTAATCAATCGCTAATAAAACTCTCTCCACCAATCTCACCCAATACGCCGCGCCCAAAGTTAAATTAGCATCATTAAAATCATAATGCGGATTGTGCAACAAACAGCCGCCTGCGGTTGAACCATTCCCTATCCAAGCATAACAACCCGGTTTTTGCTGCAACATAAACGAAAAATCCTCAGCCCCCATGCTCGGCACAGGTTCAAAAACGTGCTCTTTGCCCACCAAACTTTCTGCAACTTCCTTAACAATTGCCGCTTCTGCCGCTGTATTCATCGTTACCGGATAACCGATGTCATAAGGATTAAACGCCACTTGCGCCGTGACTTGATGTGCCAAACAAATCGCTTGCGTCAGATGCTCTATGCGTTCTTTAATCTGTTGCTGCACTGCCGCATTAAAACAGCGAAACGTCCCGCCAATGATCGCCGTTTCTGAAATCACGTTCCAAGCTGTTCCTGAATGAATTTGTGTCACACTCACCACAGCGGTTTCAGACGGGTCTAAACTACGGCTGACAATAGTTTGCAATGCGTTAATTAATTGCGCCGCGACTACAATCACATCATTACCCAAATGCGGCATCGCAGCATGTGTGCCGTGACCTGTGAGGGTAATTTCAAAATTATCTGACGATGCCATCATTGCGCCTGCTTTTACGGCAAAATGTCCTTGTGGCACACCGGGAAAATTATGCAAGCCATACACACTATCCGCAGGAAACAGCGTGAACAAGCCGTCATCAATCATTTTTTGCGCACCTGCTTGTCCTTCCTCAGCAGGTTGAAAAATCAAATACACTGTGCCATCAAAATGGCGATTTTTCGCTAAATAAGCCGCCGCCCCCAATAACATCGTGCTATGTCCATCGTGACCGCAAGCGTGCATTTTGCCGTGATGTTGCGATTTATACGGCAGTTGATTTTTTTCTTCGATTTGCAACGCATCAATATCAGTTCTTAAGGCAATTTTTTTATCGCTCGTGCCATTAGAAATCGTTGCAACAATCCCCGTTTTGCCTAATCCTTGATGCACTTCCAAACCAAACTCGCGCAACAAATTGGCGATGTAAGCAGAAGTTAAATTTTCTTCAAACGCCGTTTCAGGGATTTGATGCAGATGATGTCGCCATTGCTGCATTTGCGGGCGCAGTTGTTGTATTTCGGGTGGGATAGTCATTTGCGTAACCTTTTATTAAAAAAAGGATAATTATATTGTCTGAATCAAGATTTTCAGGATTAAAGACACTCAAGATGATTTTTTGACGTATCTTGTTAATCCTCAAATCCTGTAAATCCTGATTCAGACAAAAGTTAAGGATTAATCACCACCGTTTCGCCAGCTCTTAAACCAGAAATCACCTCGATTTTGTCAGCAAACATTTTCGCGGTACGAATATGGCGCAAACTCACTTCATTTTTATTAACAACTTTGACAGATTCCAATTGACCCACACGAATCACCGCAGAATTTGGAATCAACAAAGCTTGATGTTGTTCACAAGCTTGATCTAACCAGCCCAAATAACCAGGTTGCAAATCTTTCACTTCTGGCAATTTAATTTTGATGAGTTGACTGCGGGTTTGCGGGTCAATTTCTGGCGCGATTTCATCGATGTTTGCGGTTAAAGCTGAACCTAAATTATCAATTCGCACTGTTACTTGCATTCCAGAAATTAACCGCGTCGCACATTGACTCGGTACACTGACTTCTAAACGCATATCTTGTGCGGTTTGCATCGTGACAACAGGTTCACCAATCAAGCCCATATCGCCCGCTTCTTTCAGTTTTGCCACAATCACACCCGAAAAAGGTGCGCGTAGTACCGCATCATCCAAAAATGTGCGCACACCATTCACGGCACTTTGCGCTTGATTAACGCTGGCTTGTGCAGTTTTGGCTTGCGCTTGCACGTTGTCTAAATTTTCCCGCGTTGCCGCTTCCTGTTTGTACAAACTGCTAATCCGTTGTGCATCTGCCGCCGCGCGATTCGCTTGTGCATTTGCTCCCGCTAATGCAGCAAGAGCTTCATTTTCTTTAGCGCGAATATCTCGATCATCCAAACGCGCAATCACATCGCCTTTGCTGACTTTATCGCCAATATTCACTTTGATTTCTAAAATCCGTGCGGCAATTTTCGGCGCGATAGAGGCAACGCTACGAGAGCGCACTGTGCCCGGCCAAGCGAACATATCATCTATCGCGGTGTTACTGACCACAGCGGTTTTATATTTTGCGATGGATTCTAAAGGTGCTGGTTTTGCGCTGCCAGGACTAACTTTATGTTCAAAACTACCTTGCATGTACATTAATAATAGAATCAAGCCTAAAACGGACGCGCCGATTAATCCCATTTGTTTAATATCAAATTTATTCGCTTTGAACATAAAAACTCCGCTGTTTGTTTTTATGACTGGCAGTCCTTTAAGGACTGCCAGTCATGTTTTGACCTTTATTTCCAATCACCCAACGCTTTTTTCAACGCCGCTTGCGCAGTGAGCGCGTCGTAATGCGCTGCGACTGTGTTTGCGTGTGCCTGATTTGCCGCCGATTGCGCTTCAATATAACGAGTTACTGTGACAGTTTCGGCTTGACGTTGAATATTCACCAAACGCAACGCCTCTTCCGCAGAAGTCACCGCCGCTTCCGTCACTTTCAAACGCGCTAACGCTTCATTCAGTTTTAAATACGCCGCTTGCAATTCTTGCTCAATCGCTAAACGAGTTTTGCGTTCTTGTTCCTGCGCTTCGGTTAATTTGCGTTCAGCTGCACTCACGCGCTGTTTGGTGCGAAAACCGGAAAACAAATCCACTTCCACCTGCACACCCGCAGTGACATTATCTTTCGCCAGTGAATATCCAGCATTTTGATTATCTTGACCGTAACTAACAAACGCATCGACTTTTGGTAAATAACCGCCTTTTTCGTTGTCAACTTGATGACTGGCAATTTCGATTTGGGTAGCAGCCGCTTGAATTTCAGGGCGTTGACTCATCGCTTGTGCAACTAAGTCTTTGAATTGTTTCGCTTGTGTGGGCGTGGTTAAAATCGAAGCAGGCGCAATCGTAAAATTTTGTCCTGCTGGCAATCCTAATAATACCGACATGCTAGATTTTGCCAATTCGATACCGTTTGCCGCTTTGATTTTCGCCTCTTGCGCTTCGGCTAATTTCACTTCCAACGACAAAACATCAGAGCGCAACACTGTTCCGGCGTTAAAACGTTTCCGAGTTTGGCTTAATTGGCTATCAATCGCGGTGATGGAATTTTGTGCAACTTTTTCCGCTTCTATCGCGGCTAAATAACTGTAGTAAGAGGCGGAAATAGCGTGCACCAAGGCATTGCGCAATGTGGCGCGTTCCAAATCTGCTGCTGCAATGCCTAAATGAGCGATTTTGGTATTTTCATAATCTTGTCCGCCGCGATAAAGCGAAATTCTGCCGGTGATTTCAGGACGAAAATTTTGCCGATAGCCCGGATGATTAATATTAGCGATAGAAGAATTGGTAAATTCGCGTTGCGCCACCATCATGGCGAAAACTTGCGCAGGATTGTTCGAGACTTGATAAGCCACTCGCGCCGCAACTTGCGGATAAAACGCCGACCACGCCTCGCCTAACTGCGCTTCAGCTTGCCCAATCCGCTCGTTAGCAATGTGCAAATCAGGATTGTTATCCAGTGCGTAAGTGATTGCTTTATCTAAAGTATAAGCCGCGCTCGCAGGTTGAGCCGTTGTGCTATTTTGAGAAGTGACAGCGGTTGATTCTGCATAACAAACTGAGTTTGCAAACAAAAAAGCCGCAGATAACGTCAATGCAAATTGATTTTTGAATAAAGAAGGCATAGCAAGTGAATCTACATGATAGCGAATGCGTCATATATTAGCACATTCTAATATAAAAAGAGAACAGGATTAAGTTTTCCTGCTTTTAAAACTAAAACTTTACTAAAATATCCTCTTCTTTGATTTTAATGAGATTTTAATTGCGATGGCAAAATCATTAACCAGCAGTTCTGAAAAAATAGGTTTATCACCCGGTTCGTTGATTCATGTCGGCGAGGTTTTTGATAATGATACCGTGATTACGTTGATTAATTACGATGCCACAACTTTAGAAGAAAAAGTTATTAGCAGTGTGGAAGAAATGCTCCCATACCGCGATAAATCTTCAACAACGTGGATTAATATTGAAGGTTTGCAAGATGTTGAATTAATTAGAACAATTGGGAAAGCATTTAAAATTCATTCGCTAGTGCTGGAAGATATTTTGCACACGCATCAACGTTCTAAGTTTGAAGATTATGAAAATTATTTATTCATGGTGGTAAAAAACCTTTCCTTAGGTTTAGGCGATTTTTCCATTGAATACGAGCAAATCAGCATTTTGGTGTTTAAAAACTTTATTTTTACCTTTAAAGAAAAACCTACCTTATTGTTTGACCCGATTAAAATCAGAATTCAAAACAGCAAAGGCAGAATTCGCAAATTCAGCAGTGATTATTTAGCTTATGTGGTGCTTGATACGGTGATTGATGAATATTTTTCGCTGCAAGATTCCTTAGACGAATTAATGGAACAAATTGAAGATGAGCTGCTTCTTTCGCCAAGCACAGAAACTTTAAATACGATTCAGCATGTGCGGCGCGAATTGATTTTTGTGCGTAAATCCATTTCACCGCTCCGCGAATTATTATCAGGGCTGCATCGTTCTGATTCTCCGTTGATTGATGAAAAAAACAGGCGGTATTTTGGCGATGTTTATGACCATGCGTTGCGCGTGATTGAATCAATGGAATCCTATCGCGAGTTGATTACCGGCATGATGGATATTTATTTATCCAGTGTGAATAATAAAATGAGTGAAACCATGAAGGTTTTAACGGTGTTTGCGTCTATTTTTATTCCACTAACGTTTATTGCGGGCGTTTATGGAATGAATTTTGAATATATGCCGGAGTTAAAAATGCGTTGGGCATATCCTGCGTTATGGGGGGTCTTTATTACGGTTTCTGTGGGGTTAATGATTTATTTTAAGCGCAAAAAGTGGTTGTAAAGTTATTCTAACAACCATTGCAGAGCTTGTTCGCGGCTGTTAAATACGCGAACTTTAATGCCTCGGTTAAAACAGGTGGTTTCCCAAAATTTAATATCTGCAATTAAATCAGGCTGCATTATCGGCAACACAAAGGCTTCTTTAATTCTATGACCGATATTCTTGGCAATTAAAACATCGACAAGATAATAAAGATCAAAAACAGAATTCGTTTTGCCCGTGAGAGTTGTGCAGTCGGCTAAAATTAAAAATATATTTTCAGCGTTAGCAAGATTAATTGCGGCTGCCACAAGGCCAGACAATTATTGAGCCGTAATGACACCTGAAAATTC
The DNA here is from genome assembly GCA_936941155.1 of uncultured Methylomonas sp. GTDB lineage: Bacteria > Pseudomonadota > Gammaproteobacteria > Methylococcales > Methylomonadaceae > CAIQWF01. Next base: position 26,344 of record CAKZJE010000033.1, read on the forward strand.
AATTTCCAGTGTTGGTGAATCAGTAGATTTTTTAAGATTCCAAGGCATGATAAGTACCGAAAAATTTGATAAATCAATAAGATATTTTGTAGGTGTGGATTTATCCGCACTGTGCGAATGAATACGCACCTACAGTTGTCGAGATTATTTCATGCACGTTTCTAACTCAGCCTGACTGTCTGAATCAAGATTTTCAAGATTTTAGAATGAGCAAGATAATATTTGCAGTATAAAACAATATCGACTCTTGATGATATTACTGCAAAAACTTTTCAAGACGACTGGTCGTCTTAAAAATTTCAGAGCATTGAAACAATTGACAGGGTATATGCGTTTAAATTCATCTTTTAACGCTCTTACAGAGATTGAGTTAAAGTATAATCTTCTCATTTGCTTAAAGTTACGCATGTCTACGCCTGATTCTCTCAAACAACTCTCCTCTCAACTTATCCGCTGCCTCAATCAAGACAGACATATTTTTAAACGCCAACTTGACCACCTGCGCCGCGATTATCAAAGCGGCAAAAATCCCGCCGATAAATTGGCGAGTTTAACTTCCCGCATTCAAACTTCCATCAGTAAATGCGAAGCCCGCCGCGCCAGCATTCCGGCTTTAGAATTTCCTGATTTACCCGTCACCGACAAAAAAGACGACATCGCCGAACTTATCAAAAAAAATCAAGTTGTTATCGTTTGTGGTGAAACTGGCTCAGGTAAAACCACGCAATTACCGAAAATCTGTTTATCCATCGGGCGCGGCGTGTCGGGTTTTATCGGACATACGCAACCACGCAGAATCGCCGCTCGCACGGTTGCTGATAGAATTGCGGAAGAATTAGGGCAAAAAATCGGCGCGTCCGTTGGTTATAAAGTGCGTTTTCACGACAAAACCCACGAACAATCGCTGATTAAATTGATGACGGACGGAATTTTATTAGCCGAATCGCAAAACGACCCGTACCTGAACCAATACGACACCATCATCATTGACGAAGCCCACGAGCGCAGCCTGAACATTGATTTTTTAATGGGCTATTTAAAATGGTTGCTGCCAAAACGCCCCGATTTAAAAGTCATCATCACCTCCGCCACCATAGACCCGCAGCGGTTTTCCAATCATTTCAACAACGCCCCGATTATCAACGTTTCAGGGCGCACATATCCGGTGGAAATTCGCTATCGCCCGATTGAACAAAGCGAAGAGGACGACGAAACTACCGATGATTTGCAAAACGCGATTTTAGATGCGGTGGACGAGTTGTATCGGGATTTGCGCGGTGACATTCTGATTTTTTTAGCGGGCGAGCATGAAATCCGCGAAACCACTGAATCGCTGCGCAAACATCATCCCGCCAGTTGCGAAATTTTGCCGCTGTATTCCAAACTCAGCGTCAGCGAGCAAGAGCGCGTTTTCAAACCGTCCGGTAAAGTGCGGATTGTGTTGGCAACCAACGTGGCGGAAACTTCGCTGACCGTGCCGGGGATTCGCGGCGTAATTGACACCGGACACGCACGGATAAGTCGCTACAGCCATCGCAGCAAAATTCAGCGGCTGCCGATTGAAAAAATCTCTCAAGCCAGCGCGAATCAACGTTCCGGTCGCTGCGGACGGGTGGCGGAAGGGATTTGCATTCGTTTGTATTCGCCGGAAGATTTTGCCGCGCGTCCGGCTTTCACCGACCCTGAAATTTTGCGCACCAATTTATCGTCGGTGATTTTGCAAATGACGGCGTTAAAACTCGGTGATATTGAAGATTTCCCGTTTGTCGAACCGCCGGAAGACAAAATGATTCGGGACGGCAAGCTGGCTTTGCACGAAGTCAACGCGCTGGATAAGGAAGGCAAGCTTACCGAGGTTGGGCAAAAACTGGCGAAAATTCCCACCGATCCAAAACTGGCGCGAATGTTATTGGCGGCAGCAGAATGGAATTGTTTAACCGAAGTGGCGATTATTGTGGCGGGTTTGAGTGTGCAAGATCCGCGCGAAAAACCAGCGGATAAAATGCTACAAGCTGAGCAAAAACACGCCGCGTTTCGGGCGGATGATTCAGATTTCTTAACCTTTTTGAATATCTGGACGGCGGTTGAGGAGCAAAAAAAGCATCTTTCCAACAATAAATTGCGTAAATATTGCACGGATAATTTTTTATCGTATTTACGAATGCGCGAGTGGCACGACATTCACACGCAAATTATGCAGGTGATTAAAGGTGAATTAAAACTTGCGACTAATTCCACGCCAGCCGGATATGATGCGATTCACCGCTCATTATTGCCCGGTCTGTTGTCGAATATCGGTTTTCGCCATGAACAAAACGAATATCTTGGTACGCGCGGCTTGAAATTTTTCATTTTTCCAGGCTCTGGACAATACAAAGCCAAGCCCAAGTGGATGATGGCGGCGGAACAAGTGGAAACCAGCAAGGTTTACGCGCGAAATGTGGCGAAAATCGAGCCGGAATGGGTGGAATATTGCGCCGCGCATTTGATTAAGCAAAATTATTCTGACCCGCATTGGGAGAAAAAATCCGCTCGCAGCATGATTTCCGAGCGCACTTTATTATATGGGCTGACCTTGCAAGCGGGGCGCAAAATTCCGCATGACAAAGTTGACCCGAAAGCGGCGCGGGAGATTTTTATCCGCAGTGCGCTGGTCGAGCAGGATTATCACACCAACGCGCCGTTTTTCCGTGAAAATCAAAAGCTGCTGGAGGAAGTCGGTTATTTGCAACACAAAGAACGGCGCGTGGATTTGCTGGCGGATGAGGAATTTTTGTATCAGTTTTATCATGCCAAATTGCCGGAAACAGTTACGAATGGCGTGTTGCTCGACCAATGGCGCAAAAAAGCCGAGCGCGACAATCCGAAGATTTTATTTTTAACCAAAGAGGATTTAACCCGCGAATCGGTGTCTAACTTAAATGAATGGAATTTTCCCGACAGCAAAAAAATCGGGCGACTCACTATTCAATTGCAATATCGCTTTGAACCCGGACATGATGAAGACGGCGTAACCGCGATTATTCCGGTGCATCAACTCAATCAACTTTCTGAACAACCGTTTGAATGGCTCGTGCCGGGATTGTTAGAAGAAAAAATTATCGCGCTAATTAAATCCTTGCCGAAACATAGCCGCAAACATTTTGTTCCCGTACCGCAAACGGCAAAAGCTTGTTTGGAAATTGAGCCGGATTTTAAAGGCTCGCTGTACGATTGGTTAGGCGGAAGATTGCGCAAACTCACGGGCGAATCTATCCCGCTCACTGAATGGAGTCCGGCATCGCTCTCGCCACATTTGAAAATGAATTATCGGGTGGTGGATGAAAGTGGCAAAGCGTTGGAATACGGGCGCGATTTGAAAAAATTGCAGGAAAAACATCAAACCACAGCGGGTGATAGTTTCGACCAAATCGCCGCAGAAGAACTCAATTACACCGCCTGCGTGGCATGGGCGTTTCCTGATTTGCCAGAAAATTATCAGTTTATTCAAAATAATCAGTCGTTTATTGGCTTTCCTGCGATGGTAGATGAAGGCGATGGCGTTGGGGTGAAAATTTTTGATACCGAAATCAAAGCGCGGTTGAATCACGAAGCCGGATTAACGCGACTTTTTGCCTTGCAATGCAGTAAAGAATGTAAATATTTAATCAAAAATATGCCGCGTTTTCCTGCCGCTGAATTGCTTTATAGTCGTTTGCCAACGCATCCCTTATTAAAAGAACGCGCGAGTGTTTCGTTTAAAGAGGATTTAGTGCAGCAAGTAGTTTTTGCCAACTTTGTGGAGGGTAAAACCATTCGTACTCAAGCCGTTTTTGAAAAAAATTTAGCTGGATCAAAACCAAAATTGTTAAGTTTGGGCAATGAAACAGCGGCTTTATTGGATGACATTCTGGAGCGTTACGGCAAAATTAAAGCGGTTTTGGAGAAAGCGCAAGCTAAACCTGAATTATTGGCAGATATTTCTGAACAATTAAGTATGTTGATTTATCACGGTTTTGTCAGATATACGCTGCTTGCCGCGTTAAAACATCTGCCGCGTTATTTGAATGCTATCGCGTATCGCTTGGAAAAAGGTGCGGTGGAAACGCCGAAAATGCAGGAATTTGCGCGTTATGGTTTGCGTTATTGGAAAGATGTGGAAAAGCGTGCGAAAAATCAAACCGTGTTGCCAGAGCGCGAGGCGTTTCGTTGGCATTTGGAGGAGTTTAGAGTTTCGCTGTTTGCGCAGCAGTTGAAAACGCCTTATCCGGTGTCGGCAAAGCGGTTGGATAAGGCGTGGGATGAGAAATAGTCTTTGTAATCTATGACCTAGTTGATTTAGTTCCCACGCGGGCGTGTGGGAACGAGAGAAGCCTTCCTCAAGATTGCCTTATCAGTTGTTTCGTTTTATCCTGTTTGCATAACAACACTTCCCTTACCTATTTTATATGGCTCGCTCCCTTAATCCCTACATCGCTGGCAATCCGGTCGGCAACAGCAATGCCTTTATCGGTCGAGCTGATATTGTCCGCGAAGTGCTGCATATTTTCGCCCGTCGCGAAGAAAACGCCCTGGTGTTATACGGTCAGCGGCGGATTGGCAAAACCTCTGTTTTACAGTTTTTAAAGAAAACCTTAGCGCAGGAAACCGCGACCGGACATTATTTTCCGGTGTATTTTGATTTGCAGGACAAGGCGACTTTCGCGTTGGGTGATGTGCTGAAAGATTTAGCCAGCACCATTGCCAATGAGTTAGGTTTTCCCGCGCCGCAATTAGGTGATAATCCTGAGCATGTTTTTCAATATGAATGGTTGCCGCAACAGCTTGAAAAATTGGCAAAAGGCGCGGCGTTGGTGTTGCTGTTTGATGAGTTTGATGTGTTGGCGGCGGAATCGGCAAAAGGTGCGGGAGCAGATTTTTTCCCGTATTTGCGCAAATTGATTGCCAGTGACAGGCAACGGCTGAATTTTGTGTTTGTGATTGGGCGTAACGTCAATGATTTGAACACGATTGCGCTGTCACTTTTCAAGGGCATTACCGCGCGGCGGGTGTCGTTGTTGGGCAAAGAAGATACGTTTGCTTTGATTCGTTTGGCTGAAAAAACCAGTCCGTTGCGTTGGAGTGCCGAGGCGTTGGAGCGAATTTGGCAATTGACGAATGGTCATGCGTTTTTTACCCAGCAACTGTGTTCGTTTGCTTGGGAAGAGGCTTATGACGATGGCGATTTTGAAACTGAGGAAATTAGCGCAAGCGTTGTTGAGCGTGTGGTTGATGATGCGTTAGGCGCGGCGCGGAATGCGTTTGAGTGGTTGTGGGATGGGTTGCCGCCTGCGGAGCGCGTGGTTTCTGCGGCGTTGGCGCAAGCGGGTGGCAAAGCGGTGACTGAGACAGAATTGGAAAAGTTGCTGCATGAAAGTGGGGTGCGGATTGTGATTCGGGAGTTGCAGGACGCGCCTAAGTTGTTGCAAGAGTGGGATTTGTTAGAGCCAGTGGATGGTGGTTTTCGGTTTCGGGTGGAATTGTTGCGGCGGTGGGTTGAAGAGAATAAGCCGTTGCGCAGGGTGCAGGATGAGTTGGATAGGATTGAGCCTGTGGCGGAGAGTTTGTTTCAGGCGGCGCAGGGGTTGTATAAAAATACCCAATTGGATGCGGCGGAAAATTTGTTGCGGCAAGCGATTGGAATTAATCCTAATCATGTGAAAGCGAATAAATTATTAGCAGATATATTTTTGGCTAATCGAAATTATGATGAAGCTAGAAGCTTATTAATTAGATTATATGAATATCAACCAATGGAGGCTCGTTCCCGGCTAATTCAAGCATGGCTTGGGTTAGCATCGTCAGCAGGTGATAACGACGAAAAATTGAGTTGTTACGAAGAAATTTTTAAGATTGATTTTAATCAAAGTGAGGCAAAAAAAGCTTATATAACTATTTGGGAAACAAGAGGTGATGGCGCGTTAGAAAAAGGACTGATTTCGTATGCTCTGGAAGCATATAAAAAAGCAGGAAAAAATGAAAAAGTTGTCCATGTGGAAAACGAAATTCGAGAAACCGAAGTAAAAAAACAACTTGAGATTTTGGAATCGTTGAAACAAGAAAAAAAATATACTGAGGCGTTTGAATTAATTAAAAATATTGAAACTGATTTTCCTGAGCTTCTGGATTGGAATAACGAAAAGCAGAAAATTGAGCTATTGATTACGATAACAACCCATTATGAGCAAGGAATTGATGCGCTAAAATTAAATAAAAAGAAACAAGCGCAAGAACTATTGGCGAAGGTAATTTGTATTAATCCTGAATTTGAAGAAGCCGCCAGTTATTTATGTCTCGCGTTACAAATGATATAAACGAGGCAAGACGTGCTATTTTCAGGGCTAATGAATCCCTTAAAATTCAAACAGCAGACAAAAAAGCTCTCTTAGAAAAAACTAAAAAGAAGAAAAGCAGCATTGTTTGGATTTCACTTGTAGTAATCAGTGTGATGGTAGTTATCTTTCTCGTGTTTCGAGATTCAAAAAATCCACTTGGGAATTCTCCATCCATTGCCAAACCTGATGTTGAGAACAAATCGAATGACAAGGTTGCTATTCCAGATAAAGCATGGTTAGGCGTAGAGTATCAAGAAATGACATCTGAACTTGCGAAGTCTTCTGGAATAAAAACAGCCCAGGGTGTTAAGGTGGTTGGAGTTATCCTTGATAGTCCAGCCGCTCAAGCTGGAATTCAAATTAATGACATTATTATTGAATTTAATGGGCAACAAATTAATAATGACGGGGAAAATTTTCTGGACATGATTCAAGCATCTCCTATTAATGGGAAAGCTACTCTAAAAATTATTCGTCAAGGCAAAAGCAAAACCGTTGATTTTAAAGTAGGGCTTCGCCCAAATCAGTATAAAATTGAGATTAAACCAAACGTTGAACTAACTACCACTAAGTAGTCAATTTCACCTCGTTCCCACGCGCTGCGTGGGAATGCAGTTCAGGCGTGCTACGCCGTCTCCCTCGCACCGCAGCGCGGTACTACGGCATTCCCACGCGGCGCGTGGGAACAAGAAAATATTATCATCAGGAATCAACCATTATGGGACGCAGCCGCTATTCCATCCGTGAAACAGAAGCACCGCACTTTTTAACCTGCACCGTTATCAACTGGATGCCACTGTTTACGCGCCCGCAAACCGTTAATATCATTCTCAGTGCGTTACAATATCGCCAAGAAAATCAAGGTTGGAAAATCTACGGCTACGTCATTCTGGAAAATCATCTGCACCTCATCGTACAAGCAGAAAATTTACGCGCCGAATTGCCGCTGTTTAAATCCTACACCGCAAGACAACTGATTGATTACCTAAAAGAATGCCGCGCCGAACGACTGCTGAAACAAATGGCGTTTTTTCGTAAAGCGCACAAAACCGACAGAGAATATCAATGCTGGGAAGAAGGCTCGCATCCGCAGCTTATCCAAAATGCAGAAATATTACGGCAAAAACTAGATTACATTCACTTTAACCCCGTGAAAAGAGGCTATGTGGATGAGCCGTGTCACTGGCGATATTCCAGTGCCAGAAATTATGCAGGCTTGCAAGGCTTGATACCGATTTATAGGGATTGGTAGACGCTTTCACCTTGTTCCCACGCGCTGCGTGGGAACACAGTAACACCGCGCTGCGGTGCGAGAAACAGGGCGTAGCACGCCGACACTGCGTTCCCACGCGGCGCGTGGGAACGAGAAAGCGATTATTCCGGTGCATCAACTCAATCAACTCAGCGAGCAGCCGTTTGAATGGTTAGTGCCTGGGCTGTTAGAAGAAAAAATTATCGCTCTTGTTAAATCGCTACCAAAACACAGCCGCAAACATTTTGTTCCCGTGCCGCAAACCGCAAAAGCCTGTTTGGAAATTGAACCGGACTTTAAAGGCTCTTTATATGAATGGTTGACTAATCGGTTGCGCAAACTGACAGGCGAATCTATCCCGCTCACTGAATGGAGTCCAGCTTCTTTATCGCCGCATTTGAAAATGAATTATCGGGTGGTGGATGAAAGCGGCAAAGCCTTGGAATACGGACGCGATTTGAAAAAATTGCAGGAAAAACATCAAACTACCGCAGGCGATAGTTTCGACCAAATTGCCGCAGAAGAACTTAATTACACCGCTTGCGTGGCGTGGGCGTTTCCTGATTTGCCAGAGAATTATCAGTTTATTCAAAATAATCAGTCATTTATCGGTTTTCCAGCGATGGTGGATGAAGGCGATAGCGTTGGCGTGAAAATTTTTGATACGGAAATCAAAGCGCGACTCAATCACGAAGCTGGTTTAACACGCCTTTTTGCCTTGCAATGCAGCAAAGAATGTAAATATTTAATTAAAAATATGCCGCGTTTTCCTGCTGCTGAATTGCTCTACAGTCGTTTGCCAACGCATCCCTTATTAAAAGACCGCGCGAGTGTTTCGTTTAAAGAAGATTTAGTGCAGCAAGTGGTTTTTGCCAACTTTGTGGAAGGCAAAACCATTCGCACACAAGCCATTTTTGAACAAACGTTGAGCGAATCAAAACCAAAACTGTTAAGTTTAGGTAATGAAACAGCGGCGTTGTTGAATGAAATCATGGAGCGTTACGGCAAAATCAAAACGACTTTGGAGAAAGCGCAAGCTAAACCTGAATTACTGGCAGATATTTCTGAACAATTGAACGTTTTGATTTATAACGGTTTTGTCAGATATACGCCGCTTGCTGCGTTAAAACATCTGCCGCGTTATTTGAATGCTATTGCGTATCGCTTGGAAAAAGGCGCGGTGGAAACGCCGAAAATGCAGGAGTTTGCGCGTTATGGTTTGCGTTATTGGAAAGATGTGGAAAAAAGAACGAAAAATCAAACCGTGTTACCGGAGCGCGATGCGTTTCGTTGGCATTTGGAGGAGTTTCGAGTTTCATTATTTGCGCAACAATTGAAAACGCCTTATCCGGTTTCGGCAAAACGGCTGGATAAGGCGTGGGATGAAAAGAATAGCTGAGTGTTATTTTAAACAATGAGGATTTTAAATTATGAAACAAGTCGCTTCTTTACAATACGGTGTAATTTTTAAAAAAGCTTTTGGACAAGTGGATATATTCAAAGCTTTTGTGAAAGACATTATCGGCATTGACTTAGAAATTGATAAAGTCGAAACTGAAAAAACATTCACGCAAAAAATTGGTAATGTGAAAGTAGAATTTGATTGTTATGCTGAAGATAAAAAAAACCGCGTCATTGTTGAAATTCAACACAATAACGACCCAGACCATTATGACCGTTTTTTACATTATCATTGTGTCGCATTATTGGAACAAGCCGAGAATTATAAAAACTATCGTCCCAATTTAACCGTTTATACGATTGTTGTTTTAACGTCAGGGGATAAACATAAAACGGATATTGCAACCATTGATTTTGACCCTCGTGATAAATACGGCAAAAAATTAAATGAAATTCATCATAAAGTGATTTATTTAGCCGCTAAATATGTCGATAAAAATACGCCTGAACTTTATCAAGAATGGTTGCGTGTCATTAATGAAAGTTTAACTGAAACGATTGATGAGTCACAATATTATCGCCCCGAAATACAAAAAACAATTTCGTCCATTGAAAAGAATTTAATTACGCCTGAAGAACGTTATTTTATGATTGAGGAATACAAGCTTAAAGAAAGAATTGCGCAAGGTCAGCTTAATACTAAAAAAGAAATTGCTAAAAATTTGTTAGCAATGGAGTTGAGCTTAGAGGCTATCGAAAAGGCAACAGGTTTAACGCCTATTGAAATTGAGAATTTAAACAATGAGGATTTTGAAAATGATTAAAGTCAAAAAAACGCGCAACACAAAAAACGGCTTATCAGGTTTTGGCAAAACGGTTGGATAAGGCGTGGGATGATAGAAATTAAAAATTATTACTGAGGTAAAGTTTGTGCCTTTAATGCAAGATATAGAAGATATTATAAAATTTAAATTAATGTTAGATTTTATTGAAATCACATTAATTCAGCAATGTGAAAAAAATCCTAAAGTCTATAGAGGAGCGGGGAGTATATTCCAAGATAACAAAGGACACATTCAGTTAAAAATGTATGTTAAAGATTTTAGTCAGTTTACTGATTTGCCAAAGCATAACTCTCGTGTATTAGTTGAAGATTCTAATTTATTTTATTTAGAAGCAACAGATACGACAGGTATAAAATGGAAAGCAAAATATTTACATCTTAAACGTGGAAATATAATTACCGCAGAAATTTTTAATCTCGAACAGATTTATGAACATTCAGAAAATTTTAAGGAATTAAAAGCACAATTTTATATTCTTGGGAAATATGATTTTCCATTTAATGAATACAAAGTTACGGAATATGAAAGCTCTCTTACTATCTGTAAATTTAAAACCGATTACTTTGATTGTGAAATAGATCAACATGATAAATATATGGATGTTTTTATTTTAACAAAAGAAAGTAATGATTTTAACTTGCTAATAGATTTGATTATCGAAGCCCTTAGTATTATTACAGGGCATTATTTACAACCACTTATAAAAATGACTGAAAGTAAAAACATTCAGCTCTTGGAATTATATTCACATCGTCTGAAACAAGATGAAAAAAAACTTAACCCTCCAATATCTACTCATGTATTCGATAAAATTGAAGACTTAAAAGAGTTTATTCATTGTTATGTTACTAAATTTAAAGAGAAACGAAGTCACTTTTTCAAATCGTGGTATCGCAATTTTTTGGAGTCTCAAGGTTTGTATATCAATCAAGCTCTTGTTTTAACAGTTTCCATTGAAGGTATTTTAAAAGAGTATTTTTCCGATACAACACCTGTTGATAATACTGCTAAAATATCTACACTAGAAGAAATAGAAAAGATTTCTATTGATGAAACAATTTTTAATGATATAAAAAACTATCTCACAAAACCCAAAGAACCTAATTTGCAAAAACGATTGAAAAAATTAGTTAAAGATGATGTTATTAGCGAGGATTTATTCAAAATATGTTTAGAAATAAGAAATTATTCTGCTCACGCTGATAAAATAGTAATGGACAGTAAAAAAACAAATATGCAAAAAATAATTTATGAAATAGATGCGTGTTTAGAGTTATTCTATTTACTTCTTTTTTATTATATTGGGTATAAAGGTAGACATATTGAATATTCCAATAATGCAAAATTTGACCGGTCAGCCCAATAGGATGAGCCGAACAAAGGGAGGCGCATCTTGCTTGATTAATGCGCTTCCTTACGTCAGCGGCATCCTACATAAAATTACAGGCAACGAGCTTTTGATTAATTGTCCAAATGTATCCTGCGGAATACAATAGAGTGTATGAAATACACATTGCAAAAAACAGAAACCTTTAGCCAATGGCTTGATAAGCTCAAAGACCCTGTTGTCCGAAACAAAGTGTTGACGCGGCTTGACCGTGCAAGTAACGGCAACTTTGGCGATTACAAAGTATTGACACCTAACGTGTCGGAATTGCGTTTTACATTCGGCGCGGGTTTGCGGGTCTATTACACGGTGAAAAAAAACCACGTCATTTTATTATTGGCAGGTGGCAACAAATCAACCCAACAGCGCGATATTGAAAAAGCCATAGCCCTTTTTAACGTATTGGAGTCTTAATTATGAGCGAAGAAATTACCTCTTTTGATGTAGCAAGTTATCTTAAAACGGATGAAGACATTCGTATTTTTTTGAAGGAGGCTGTGGAAACTGGAACAACAGCGGATTTTATTCACGCGCTGAATACAGCGGTTCGGGCAAAAGGCATGTCTGAAGTGGCTAAAAAATCCGGCGTAACTCGTGCCAGCCTGTATAAATCGTTGTCAGAAACAGGCAATCCCCGTTTTGATACCATCAACAAAGTGTGCCTCGCGCTGGGCGTAAAGTTGTCTATTGAGGATGCGCTTCCTACTTGATTAAGCACAGCCCGATAGGATTTGCCGAACAAAGGAAGGCGCATCTTCCGTGATTAATGCGCTTCCTTACGTCAGCGGCATCCTACACAAAACCACAGGCAACAAAAAAACACCTTTGGTTTTTATCTCTGACAATTTTCACATTCAAAGTGTATCCATCAACTTTTGAAAATTTTCAAGACGACCAGTCGTCTTGAAATTTTTTTTGCAAAAAATAATTCTATAAACATCTGCAAAATACAACGGCCTTTATTTATGCTTTATATGACAAGATAGTCCTTTGCGGTATAACTCACAGTTTGTAATACTGTAACCGCTACAATCTTTTAAACCGATTCTCACGCAAGGCAAAGCTAGCTAATCTCAATGCCGCGCGTCAATTTTATCTTTGAAACTAGAGAGGAAAAAATCAATGAAAAACAAAAAAACGTTTTTTATTTGCATGAAAATCCTAATGCTGGGCAGTGTTTTACAGCTAGGTTTTTCCAGTCCCGCAGCAGCAATATCTGTACCTGCGAAATGCTATGATCCATTGCGTGCCCCTGTGTATCCTGCAACAACCGGCACAACAGTAGTAACGCCTACAGTACAAGCTGCGCGTTTTTTAAACATGGCAACATTTGGCGCAACATCAGCTGATATTGTGCATTTGAGCAGAATGACCCCAGAGCAATGGATTACTGAACAATTGGGTTTGGATGCCTCATGCCATTTAGCAACTTTGAACCAAACGCAAGGTAACAATCAACGCGAAAACCGGATGGAAGTTTGGTTTCGGCTCTCCACCACTGCGCCCGACCAATTACGGCAACGAGTGGCATTTGCATTATCAGAAATTTTTGTGGTTTCCGATGTCGGTACAGGCATTCCTACCAATGCAATGGCGGTGTATTACGATATATTAGTGCGCAATGCTTTTGGCAATTTTCGCAATATTTTAGAAAATGTGACTTTATCGCCAGCAATGGGGCGTTTTTTGTCGATGCTAGGCAATCAAAAACCTAACAAACTCAAAGGCATTCGCGCGGATGAAAACTATGCGCGGGAAATTATGCAGTTATTTACTATGGGCTTAGTCAGACTGGATAATAACGGCAATCCTTTGCTGACCACTGCTGGTGCAACCATTCCAACTTACAATCAAGCAGGTGTTGAAGGATTGGCGCGAACCTTTACGGGCTGGAGCTGGGGTAATTCAGTTAATTTTACCGATGGGAATGATTGGCGCATTAGCATGAAGCCTTTTATTGCCTACCATGACAGAGCCGACAAAACGATTGTCACCACAAAATTAATCCCTGCGCTAGGCACACCGGAGGCTGATTTAACACTTGCGTTAGATACCATTTTTAGACACCCCAACGTAGGCCCTTTTATTGCACGGCGATTAATTCAACGCTTAGTCACCAGCAATCCTTCACCTGAATACATCGGCAGAGTAGCAACGGCGTTTAATAATAATGGACAAGGTATTCGCGGTGACATGAGAGCAGTGGTGAAAGCGGTTTTATTAGATTCTGAAGCATTAGGAGGCAAAACAGCCAATCCCAATTTTGGTAGATTACGCGAGCCGCTGCTAGCCTTAACCCATTTATGGCGAGCGTTTGATGGCAATGCTGCCGATGGCACAATGCCTTATTACTATCCTGAGTCGAATATTTCTCAAGCTCCGTTATCAGCTCCCAGCGTGTTTAATTTTTTCAAACCTGATTATGCACCAACACGTTATTTTGAAAGCAAAGGTTTAGTTGCTCCTGAGTTTCAATTAGTGAATGAAGCAAACGTCACCTCGTTTCAAAACTCGTTATATTCATTAATTGAATGGTCGTATAAACAAAAAACCAATATTTCTTTAAATCAAGTGCAGATTAATATTGAGTTGTTGCGCAAAAAAGCTGCCAATCCCGCCGATTTAGTGAATTATCTCAGCTTGATTCTCACTGCTAATCAAATTCCAGACAATGTGAAAACTGTATTAGTCACTTATTTGAAAAAAGTGGCAATGGAAACTGGTGCTCGCTCTGGTGTGGTGCGCTCGATTGACGCACTTTATTTGATTATGAGTTCCCCTTATTATTTAATTCAACGCTAAGCCTAAAGGAGATTTACGATGAGCACATTTAAACATTGGACGCGCCGTGATTTTTTACGCGGTGCATTGGCAAGCGCGGCAGGCCTTAGTACGCGCGGGTCGGCATTAGGTTTTTTAACTGCCACTCATGCTGCGGCAACCCAAGCTGCCACCACAGATTACAAAGCCTTAGTGTGTATTTTTCTAGCAGGCGGAAACGATGGGTTTAACATGTTAATCCCCAGTGATGATGCACGTTATGCTGTGTATAAAACCGCACGGGCTAATTTGGCTTTACCACCTGAAAAATTATTGAGTTTAGCAGCCACTTCTGCAACGCAAAAATACAGCGTTCCAAGTTATGCCGATGGTTTTCGCAATCTGTATAGCGCGGGGCAATTAGGTTTTATTGCCAATGTCGGCACATTGTTGCAACCGACCACTAAGAAAAATTATCAAGCCGGCATTGGTTTGCCAGATCAACTGTATTCGCATAACGATCAATCCGACCAAGCCCTTTCTTCACAACCTGATGCTTTAGTGCGCTCAGGTTGGGGTGGACGAATTGCTGATTTAATGGCAAGTAGCAATGGCACAAGCCGTTTGCCGTTAGGGATTTCATTGGCAGGTAATACTTTGTTTCAAGTGGGCGAAACCGCCGTGCCTTACAATTTAAGTCCTTATGGTGCAAAAAGCTTATACGTTGCGTCTTCTGATCCTAAGAATGCGCGATACAACGCTTTTAATTCAATCTTGGATATGGCTGCCTCAGATCCGTATTTGTTAAAAAGACAATTGGCAAACGCGACTAAACGTTCGATTGATTTGAGTGATACGCTTATTAACGCACTGGCAACCAGCAGCAAAGGTTCGGGTGTTTGGCCTGCAACGTCGTTGTCACAACAGTTGCAAATGGTGGCGCGAATGATTAGCGTGCGGCAAACATTGGGGATGTCGCGGCAAGTGTTTTATGTGGTGCAGGGTGGCTATGATACTCATTACAACCAGATGGAATTGCATCAGAATTTGATTACTGATTTGTCAGATAGTATCGCTGCGTTTCAAGCGGCGATGACTGAGTTGGCGGTAAGTGATAAGGTAACGAGTTTTACTATGTCTGATTTTGGACGTACGCTGACTTCTAACGGTGATGGTACTGACCATGCGTGGGGGAATATTCAATTGGTTGCCGGTGGCGCGGTGTTAGGTGGGAATGTGTATGGTAAGTTTCCTAGCCAAGTGATTGATGGTGCGAATGATGCGGGTTATGGTCGGTTGATTCCGACTACGTCAATTGAGCAGTATGCGGCAACGTTGGCGAGTTGGTTTGGGGTGGATGCAACAGGTTTGCAGACTATTTTTCCGCATTTGAGTCGTTTTTCAACGCCTAGTTTGGGTTTTATGCGCTAAGCGTTATTTCAACAATAAACAAGCTGTTTTGCTTTTTAAGCAGCTTGTTTTTCCTTTCTTTTCAAGTTTTTATCCTTAAAAACTTCTTCTTGAAAAATAGTCGCGAATTAATCTAATTTTTTTTAGGTTATCGAAATATAGAAAATCTGATGTTTTGATTGCTAACTTATAGAATTAGCATTTATGATTCGCTTATCTGTAAAAACAACGATAAGAACAAAGCGGATTTGTCAGATAAAGGTAGATAGTGATTGTTCAATAGAGAGGTGTAACATGAATATTGTTGGAATAAAAGAGCTGCAAGCGGATATTGGAAAACTAGAGTCTTGTTTTGAGCCTGATGAATGTACTTTGATTACTCGTAAAGGCAAACCGATTGGTTTTGCGTTGTCTTTTAGTGATACGTTGGTGCAAAACGGTTTAAAGTCTTGGTTCGCTATCAAGGCTTTTGAAAAAGGTGATTTGAGTTTAGGTCAGTTGGCAAATATGTTGGGAAAAACTAAAGTTGATACACTAAAAATGTTAGGTCAATTTAATATTCCGGTTGCTGATTATGATTTGCAAGAAGATTTTGCCGCTATAGAAGCATTATTCTCCACATGAAAGCAAAGAAAATGATTATCAGTGATGCAACAACACTGATTGTGTTAGAAAAACAGCGCAAACTGTCATTACTTTGCCAACTTTTTGAAAAGGTCATTATTCCTGAAACGGTCTACCAAGAATTAATGGCAGGTTTGCCCACTGGGGCAGTTTTAGATACCGTAGCTTGTATTGAAGTTGAAACAGTTGCTTTATCAGAGCGTTTGGCAAATTTATTGATTGTGCTAGACCAAGGTGAAGCGGAAGCCATTGAATTGGCAATTTCAAAGCAGTTTCCATTAATCATTGATGAAAAGAAAGGTCGGAAAATTGCGCAACAGATGGGGCTGATAATTACAGGTTTGGCAGGTTTGCTGATTCTTGCAGTGAAAAAAGAGATTATTACTGCTTTGCAAGTTGAAATTATTTTGAATGACGCGATAAAACAAGGTTATCGCCTTTCAGACAGTTTATACCAGCAGACGATAGAAAAAATTCGCTAGTTCAGTAACCACGCCTTTTCGCCAGTTTGCATTTTTTTTCACTTGTTCAGAGATGTATTTGCCGACATTCCAGTAAATCTTAATCAGTGTGGAATTAAGTTGTTGATAGACGTGTTGAATTTGGGTTAAAACTTCATTGAATTGAACTTTGATTAAATCCGGCATTCTTAAGTTCCTGTGAGTTTTTACATCTGGAATGGGTGGTTTTTGTGGAGTATTTTTTGCAGTTTTGTAGCGCGAGCGAAACACGGAAAGGTGGCGTTATTGTTGCGTTTGTCCCGTATTACATTTCATAGGGACTGCCTTGTTTTTGTAGGGTTGATTTACAACCACGCATTATGAATTTTAACCCCGCTTCTTGCCACATCATCGACATTTCGAGTGACCAAAATCATGTCATGTACCAATGCAGTTGTGGCAATCAATCCGTCAATAATGGGCATCGGTTTACCTTGTTTTTCAAGCTCGCCTTGCAAATCCCCCCAATATCGGGCAATTTCAGGGGTGATATTCAAAATTCGGTTTTCAAAGCGTAATGTTAAATCTTGTTCTAGCCATGTTTTCAGATTAGATTTGCGTAATGATAGCGGTAATTTCGCAATTCCTTTTTCGATTTCGCCTAATGTTAAAACGCTCAAAAATAAATGTTGTTCTTCGATTGTTTCAATCCAAGTAATCACATTTTGATTGGACTGCTTTTTGGTTAATTCCGAAACAACACAGGTATCCAATAAATAGTTCATAATTCAATATCGCGCCCTGTGTCTTTATCACGTTCTAAATCTAAAGGTAAATCGTAAAGCGGGGATTTTTTGAAAAAATCAACTAAGGTGTTTTTAGGTTTGAGATTTTTTTTATAATCTTCAAGCGATATAACCACGACTTGTTGTTGATTTTTGAGTTCAATGATTTGAGCGTGATGAGCTAGGGCTTCTGCTATTAAGCTATCAAAACTATTTTTGGCTTCTTCTAATTTCCAAATGCTGTTCATTTTAAAACTCCTTATTCTTTACAGTGGGATTGGGATAATGTAATTAAAACTTGCATAATGATTTCTTTGTATTTTTAGAAAATGGGGGGCTTTTTTTCTGTTGTATCGTGTGTTGTTTTGTAGCGCGGCGAAACACGGGAAAGGTGGTGTTATTGGTTGCGTTTGTCCGTATTCCATTTCATACGGACTAGTTGCTATATATGTAAAAATATCAATTTAAATGGTAATCACCTTCACCACACACGATAGCCCTTCAATTTCAGGAAAATCGAGTTGTCCGTTGCTATCCTGCATTTTCCAATACGACATAAATGAACCCGGATAATCCGGTGCAGTAAATTCTACGGTTAAATCCACTGGTTCGCCGGGTAAGGTTCTGGGGATAGGAATACGGTTTTGAGTCGGAATTAGTCCGCGCTGAGTTTTGGGAGCTGCAAAATCGGTGGCGTGGTGTTTAAATTCTAGTGTATTATCTAAGCAGATTAAGTATCTGTCACGCCATTCTACTGCGCCGATGTTTTGAATCCGCCAGGTTTTGGAAAAAACCGCGTTAGCCAAGACTATCATGCCATCGGGAATGGTGACATCGGCAATGAAGCCGGTGGCATCCCGCGAATGAATTGCGCTGCTGCTGGCGAAGTCTTTGCTGATGAGTTTGTCAAAGATGAGTCGAAACAGCACGAAGGGATGGACTTCTAGCGCATTGGCTAATTTGATGAGGGTGAGCATTTGCGATTTTTCGGCATTGTCGCGTAAGTCATACAGCGTTTGGCGTGAAATTCCGGCTCTTCGGGCGGCTTCTGCAAAGGAGATATTGAGTTGCTTGATTCTGTCTTCAAGGTAGTCGTCAAAATATTGGCGGTGATGGGTTGGATTCATGGTTGATTTTTTTGCAAACTGTACAGAGAACTTGACACTTGCGGTGATATTATCATATCGCCTTGTTATTTTAGGCTTTTAGGCGTAAAACTTATCACCGATTTTTCGAGAATATTTTTGTTAAGGGGAAGAAAATGAAGAAGAAATTAACGAATTTAAACGTTGTGAAGACAGCATTATCAGGCGGAGCAAAGTTATCTTTGCTGGCTTTTTCAATATCCGTTTTAGCATCACCAGACCAATACGATTTAAGTTTGGGAGGAAATCCGAGTTGGAATGAAAACACTCCAACCACAAATTTTTGGGAGCATCGTTATGTGAATCCTAGTAGAACGGAGGAATGTAAAAAAAATAGCAAGAAATACAATCCTGCCAAATGTCTAGTTTGCGAACCAACAGACAAAGATAGTGAATGTGCTACTCATACGGGTCGTGATACTCATTCAACAGAAACAAAAAAAGTTAAAATTAATGGTAAAGACGAAAATCGAGGGGTCATTAGGTCTTACGGATTTGGACAGGTCAAAGCCATAACAAACAGTAAATCTTTATCTTACATTGGCATACAACATTTATTAAATTCTGGAGAAGTTGTTAAAGCTAATTTGTTGCATGGAGATTATGAAAATACTCTTAAAAACAATGATTATCTTGCAAAAAAACAATTATTAGGCACTGAAAGTAATAACGGAGATGGAATACCAGTGCATTTACACACAGAAATTGCTTCTACAACCTCATCTGCATGGGTTTATACATCTAATGCTATTCCAGATAAAAATGGAACTCGTGAGTACACTAACAATGGCAAAGGAGCGTTAATAGAGAGTTACGATAAAGATGGGTTAATAGCCCATTATGATAAAAACAAGTATAGCCCCATTTTTTACTCTCCAGACGATACTTTCAACAACCATTTAGAATTGTTGCCTTGGCTATCAAACAACAGTAGCAACACTACACCGTCATCTAGCAACTTTGATGTTTATGGTATTGCAGGTAAACCTTTTTATGGAAAAATGGAATTAAAACGGACTACTAAAGAGAAATCTTTCAATGCAATCAGCATCCTAGTAAATAGAGGCAGTAAGCGAGACAGTTTAACTTCTATTACTGCGGCTGAAGGCAAATGGCTGGCTGCAACATGGGCAAACTCAGACAAAGTAGCTCCTAGTTCCAGTGATTCAGTAACTATTCCTGCTACTAGCCAAGTATATCCAATTCAAGGAAACCGCAGCAGCTATACAGCAGGTGACTATGCTGCTACTCCTTCTATTAAGGAAAATGCAACTACGGAAATAAAAGGCTATCCTGTCATTTTTTCAGTTTTGGCTAATGAAAAGTCAAAAGTTATTGATAACGACAAACCAACTGGTAATGCGTATGTAAAAACAGGCAGAACAGAAACAGAACCAGGTTATTTTCTAACCTCAGACATTGCGAATGGCAAAAGCGACGCATCCGCAACGTGGCAACCAAATGCAGAAGGGGAATATCAAATTTCTGTTTTTATTCCTAAAACTACAAACTCGAAAGTTGTTTATAGGATAAAACAAAAATCAGGTGATGCACCAAGTTTAGCGTGTGTTACTCAAAATAATGCCAATGGTTCTTGGTCTCCATTAGTTGTTATTCCAACGCCTCTTAAATATACAAACCAAGATGGCATAATAGATATTAATGATTTAACTTGTACCGCAGGAGGAAATACAACGACAGCAACAAAATTTAATTTTACAAATACAGGTCTTGTATCTGCTACCCTAAGTTTTGCTCCTTCAACAGACATAACAACAAAGTTAGCTAATAATGAGCATTTGAAAGATAAAAAGGTGGCTTTTGATGCGGTTAAATTTGAAGTACCTTCTACAACAACGACTACACCAAGTTCCATAGCGTTGTTAGGGAAAACGATTGGGTATAAATATCATTATCCAACCATTAATGATATTGCTTTATCAGCTCCCAATGGTAATTATGTAGTTTCTAATGGAGTAGAAATAGCGGATGTTTCCGGTGCAGGAATTTCTCTTGCCACAATGGATATTTCTAATTCTAATATTCTTGTTCAATTTACAAGAGTCGGCTCATGGGATTTTAAAGACTTCAATGGTTTTGAAATTTATGATGTCAATAACAGCATTGCTAACATTACAGATGTTGTTATTAATCCTGCTACTAATTTAGCCGGTTTTGATAAATCGCGTATTACATTTAACGCTAATCAGATTTGGATTAATTGGCAGGGATTAAGTTTTGATGCAAATACCAAGCTTTCGTTAGACATTAAATAGTAACCTGTAACTCGTAACCCGACATCCGCTAAAATAACAGCAGGTGTCGGGTTTTGTTTTTTAACAGCAAAAAAACAATTACTCATCTCTTTCAAATAGCCACCCACCAAACAAAACATGCAAATCACCCTTAACATACCGGATAACTTACCCGTTGAGATGGTAAAAAATTACATTCACACCATCGAAATGCAAATACAGCTATTTTCCCAAACCATTGCGCAAACCAGCAATCAAGCCGTTCAATTACGAAAACTGTTTAAAGAAACACAAAGCCTGCCCAGCGTGGCTTGCTTAACCGATGAAGACATCGCAAACGAAATCGAACAAGTCAGAAACGGCTTATGAAAGTCATTATTGATACCAATATCCTCATTTCTGCGATTCTGAAAAACCGCATTCCTGAAGAAGTCGTGTTTAACATTATCATCAATCCGGCGTATCAATGGCTCGCCAGCTCTGAAATTATGGACGAATACAAAAAAGTCTTGGTGCGCCCTAAATTCAAACTTTCTGAAACTGTATTGCAACAGTGGTTTAGCATTTTTGAAAAACACATTACCGTTGTAAGTGCTCAATTGCCGATTGATTTTCCACGCGACCCGAAAGATGCCAAGTTTTTAGCCTGTGCTATTGCCACTCAAGCCGATATTTTTATTTCTGGTGATAAAGATTTTTCAGAAGCTCAAAAGCTGCTTGAACAAACTCAAATTTTATCGGTTCGTGAATTTTTTAACCGGTTTGTGGCTGTTTTAAATCCAGATTTACATTAAACTCGAAATCCCACATCCGCTAAAATAACGGCAGGTGTCGGGTTTTGTTTTTAATCAGAAATTGTGATTGGCTTTCACTCACCAAATAAACGTAAACTAACAGAATATTGTGCAGCCTGAATTAATTCTGATACAAGGTTGTAACGCAATGATTGAAATAAAAAATCTCAAGAAATGTTTACTGCTTTTGCTGAATATTAGTGGAATATAAAACAAAAAAATAGCCGCATTGCACGGCTATTTTTTTATTAAATGTCGATAACATTATTTCCCCCTACTAACAACTATTATCCTTGGCAAACAATTTACTTCATTCAAGTGACAAAACCAACCGTTTTCCTAAAGCTTTAGCTGCCCTATCTAACTGCTTAAGACTCGCCCAATGCCGAGGATTCTCTAACCTTTGAGCTGTTGTCCACGTTGTATCCATCGCATTAGCCAACTCAGTTAATGACTTAGCTCCTCTAGCTTTTTTCAATAGCAAAGCAGCCTGCACTTTAGAATTAGGAGAAGCTAAATAACCATTTTCAGGACAAACAGAAGGCTCTGGTATTTCCTCATTATCCTCTAACCGACACGCTAAAATGGCACTTAAAACCTCTGCTGCATTAAATGCGGCTTCCTCCAAAGAATCTGCCTGAGTAATACCTTCCTCTATATCAATAAAATGAACAAAAAAACGTCCATCTTCATCTAACTCAGCCAAATAAGGATAGGCAATAATCATAATAATTTAACTCCTGTTTGTTTTTCGATAGCTTTCAGCAAACCAATTTGAACATCTTTAGAACCGTGAACAGGAATAGGGACTTTTTTATTGAGTTCAGAGTTTTTCATAATATGATGACTGCCTTCAACTCTAATCAAAATCCATCCTTCTTTTTTCAATTTAGCAATAATTTGTTTACCATTCATAGCACTTTACTTGCTTGTTTCCACTTGAAAGTTTATTTGATTCAACCACTACAAATGATTACTGCATCAACGCTCTCACACTATTAATCAAATCATCCTCCGTAAACGGCTTAGTCATAAACCTAGTCACCCCAGCCGCCTCAGCCTGCTTTCTATGCTTCTCAGTCGCCCGCGAAGTAATCATAATAATGGGCGTATTTTTCATATCCTCACGATTACGCACATGCGCCGTCAACTCAATCCCATTCATACGCGGCATTTCCAAATCCACTAAAATAATATCGGGAATCGCCTTTTCCAAATACTTAAGCGCGTCCAAACCATCAATCGCAGTTTCAACTTCCAACCCCGAATCCTTCAACAACATTGCCACCGACCGCCGCGCACTCAACGAATCATCAATCACCAACGCCACCGGCAAACCATGAATACTATCCGCCAACGCCTTCGTGGCATCCGCCAACACATAATCATATTTCACCGCATGATGCAGCATTTCTACCAAATCAATCACCGGCGCAACCGCACCATTCCCCAAAATAGACGCACCGGTAATCCCTTGAATATGCGGAATATAGCTACCCATATTTTTCACTAATAAATCGCGATAGCCCAATAACTCTTCAACAAAAATAACATACGACCTGCCAATCTCATCCTCAATTCGCAATGCCTGTAATTTTTGCGCCGCACTATAATTCATTGGAATTCCAACTAATTCAGCAAAATATTTCGCCTGATAACGCTGCGCTTCTATCTCGCAAAACAACTGCCCCTCTTCCTGCACCACCACACATTCATCCGCATGATGAATTTTGCGCAACCCGCGATTAGAAATCGCCATTGTTTGTCCACCGCATTTCACCAACAGCGATAACATGGAAGACAAAGTCAGTGGAATCGTGATTTCTATCGTCAAACCCTCACCGCGCACCGATTGCAAATTCATTTGCCCTTGAATGCTGGAGATTTTAGTTTGAATCGCATCCATCCCAATCCCCCGCCCTGAAGTTTGCGTGACAACAGCGCGAGTGGAAAAGCCCGGAATCAAAATCAGTTTATGAATTTCTGCGTCAGTTAATTTTTGACTGGCTGAAACCAAACCTTTTTTAATCGCGGTTTGTAAAATATTGCCACTGGCTAAACCAGCACCATCATCTTTACAAGTAATTACCGCATAATTGCCTTTGCGACTAAACTCCAACGTAATTTTGCCATTTTTGGGTTTCTTAAATTTCTCTCTGATATGTTGCGGCTCAATGCCATGATCAATTGAATTTCTTAATAAGTGCATCAACGGTTCAACCATATCATTCAGAATTTCACTATCAATCAGAATATCCGCGCCTTTGATTTCCAAATCCACTTCTTTATTCGTGGCACGACAGGCTTGTCTGACAATCCGTTGGCAGCGCGACGCAATCGTACTGGCTGGCACCATCCGAATACTTTGCACAATCGCTTGATTTTCCTTTTGAATACCGTCTTCTTCCACCATCAAATATTTCAAATTGACCAGTTGTTCATCCATCTGAATATTCACTTCGCGAATATCGGTTGCCACTTCTGAAATGCGACTAGCAGCGGTGTGCAGCTCGTTATATTGTTCCATTTCCAGCGCGTCAAACTCAGTGTTTGCTTTGCTATGATTCGGTTTATGGCTATAGCCTTGAATACTGATAAATTGATCTAATTCGGAAACCAACGATTGCAACTGCCAAGTGAGTTCATTCAAGTTTTTCAATTCTTGTGAAAAGCCTTTAATCCGCTCTTTAAATTGCTCACTTAAAATACTGCCCTCGCCTGTCATGCGCAGCAATTTATCAATCACTTCACTCGGCACGCGCGTCATTGCCACTGTTTCTGTGTTTTTTGTTTCCTGCAAGGCATGAGTTAAATCTGCACTCGCGTCGACTGGCAACGCTATCGTTTCAGGCGCAATTGTTTCAGTTTCAGCCGATAAACCGTTTGCAGCAATTTGATTTGCCCAATCCAATACATTTTGTAAAACTTGCAAAGCTTGGTCGGGCGGCTGTTGTTCGCCATTGAGCATTAAATCGCTCATCATTTCTAAACAATCTGCCGATTCCAGCAACACAGCGGCTAAAGCTTTCGTCGGAAAAGTTTGTTGCTCACTGAGATATTCCAGAATTTCTTCCAAATGATGCGTGACAACCGCAATCCCTGATACGCCGACAATATTGCCAGAGCCTTTTAAGGTATGCGCAATTCTTTGTGCTTCCTGCAACTGCTCAACATTGCCATTGCCAGAAATAATTTGCTGAATAACGCGGGAAAAATTGCCCGTCAGCACGGGCAATTCACTGAGCAAAGAATCTAACAATTCGCGATTCACATCTTCTGGCACAAGCAGCGAAACATCATTCAATTCCGCCCGCGTTTTGCGATTCTCCAATTGCGGATTATGGTCACAGAGCGTGATGCCAGATAACAATCTCAGAAATTGTTCCGCTTCTAACTCTGTTAAAGACTGTTTCCATCCCGACAAACTGAGCTGAGCCACTAAAGCCCGCGCGTTTTCAGGCTCAGTAATCGCGGCAATATAATTTTGAATCAGCGGCAGAGTGTTTTTAAATAATTCCGATTCAATGCTGGTGAAAATATCGCTGTCTCTGCGACTGCGCATATTCACGGATAAGTGCGTAAACACCTGCGCCAAGCCCAATAAGCCGATGGTGTTACAGGCTGTGGTGAGATTTTGAAACTTAAATTCGTGATTTCTTAAAATTTGTTTAAATGCGTCAATATCGGCGGCGGCTTTGATTTCATCCTGAATATCGGCAAGCAACAAGGCAAACTCAGCGCGTACCATGCCAATCAATTCTGGATTCACATTCACAGTCGCTTGAGTCACCGTTTCTGCTGGCGCAACATCCTCTGCAAGTGTTTCAGGAACAACAGGCTCTTCTTCAACAATAGCTTCTGTGACTGCAATTTCTTCTGGAAACTCTGCAAAATCTTGCGGATTATCTTCAGGCACATCTGCTGCTGTTTCAGATTCCGTTGTTAATTGTGCAAAAACTGCCAATTCTGCATCGGTTAAAACCACTTCCGTTACTTGCGTTTCTTCGATTTCTTGCGCTATTTCCGCATCACTAATCAAAGCATTATCATCATTATTATTGTTAGAAAATAAATCATTATGCGACAGAATATTTTCATCTTCTTCTGCGGCAAACATCGAATCATGTTGATTTTCTTCTGCCATAACTTCTAACAGAATTTCTTTATCCACAGTCGTGATTGGACGCAACCAAAGCGTGTTTTCCAAACATTCACACAAACTATTGCCGCTATTTATCGCAACGACATTTTGCAAATGCTGAATAAAAACACTCTGCCAAGCAGATAACAACTGTAGCCGCGCTTGCGTCAGCGGAATTTTTTGTTCAACCCACTCCAAACAATTTTCAGCAAATAACGAGGTCATATCTGCAAAAGTAAGCTGTTGATTTTCTGCAATAATTTCTGCAATCACCATCCAACTTTCGGCATAACTCTGCAAATATTCATAACAAGCCGCGTTATTTCCTGCATCTAACAAGCTTTGCATGGCTGCTATTTGCGCTTGCGCATCATCAAAAAAGCATTGGATTTCTTGCAAAAGAAGATGGTTATCAGACTTATCGTCGCTATCCTGCTGTGAAAAATCTGTTAGGTTTTTGCTGGCAAGTTCTTGATAAAAATCTGCAATCCCTAAACCTTCCAGCAACATCAATTCATCTTCTGGTGCTATTGGCAACAACCACAAAGGATTTCGTAAGCATTTGACCAAGCCAAAACCAAACTGCGCCTTATTTTCTGTTTGAAAATAGCCGGCAAATAAATCTTGCCAGTGATTGAGTAAGGCCAGTTGTTCGTTATTTAAATAGTCCAGCGGCGAAAAAGTTTCTTTGCTTAGTTCCGTGAAAATCAATATCACATCGGCTAAACCCAATAACGCATCATCATTTGCCACCGTATCGGCAATGGTTTGCCAGCAATCTTGATAATCTTGCCATTGCTGTTTAAACACCGCGCCGTCATTTTTCCCTACTTCAATCGCTGTTTTTAACAATGCCGTGCTTTGATTAAAATGCGGTGCAATTTCTTGCCAGATTGAGTGATTGATAACATTCTCAGTCTCAGAAAGACTCTGCGCTACTTCGCTGTTTAAATTGAGCGTTTCACTCAACTCTAACGACTGTTCTGCGTGAGTTTCTTCAGTATTTTCAGTGCTCACGCTTGTTTCTTGCTCTGCAATCGCAGCATCAACAATGACTGGCTTAGCGATAACGCTAGTCGCAACAGAAAAACCGGTTAATAACATTTCTTCATCTTCTGGCAAAATCGCACCAGACCACAGCGGATCACGCAAACATTTAATCAATCCAGCTGCAAGCATTTGATTTCCCTGACTTTGCAGATAGCTATTAAACAAGTTTTGCCATTTTTTTAATAAAGCGATGTGTTTTTCATCAAAACTTTGCAGTTGTTCAAATGCTTGCCGGCTCACTTCAATAAACAACAGCACCACATCTAACAGCGCGAACTGTCGCCCATCATTTTCTATTTGCTGGGCGACCGCTAACCAATTTTCTAAATAGTGCTGCAAACTTTGTTTTAACGCGGAAAGATTATTGCTCGATTGCTGCTCGGCAATGCTTTGTAATGCGATTGTGGTTTCCTTGAATAATGGCTTGAGTTGTTGCCACAGCGTAACGGGGCGGATTTCTGGCGAGGGGGAAATATTCGCGGCTGGATTTTCAGCCACTGTAGGTGAATCAACTGTTGTGCTAATAGATTCGGCGTTCAGTTTATCAATCACTGAGGTGAAACTGTCTAATAACATCAGTTCATCATCTGGCTCTAAACCCATTGCCAAGAGCGGACTATTTAAGCATTTGATTAACGCCAGCGCGTGATCGCGATTGTCGGGCGCATTAATATAATTCACAAATAACTGCTGCCATTGTTGCAAAAACAAACATTGCGCATCAGTTAATAAATCTTGCGTATTTTTTTCAAATGCAAACAAGCTGGCATCGGCAAACAGCAAAATAATATCCTGCAACGCCAAGTTTTCCAGTGCTGCGGCTTTTTCCGCGCAGTCACTCCAACCTGCCATATATTGACTTAACGCAGAAGAATCATGCTTTGCAAGGGGAAGTAGCTGTTCGACATTGGCTAAAACGGACGCGAAAACAGCGAGATAGTCGGATTTTTCGATTGCCATTTAAGATGCTACTCAGGCAGTTTGAAAACATTTACTTTCACAATCAATTCGTCAGCATCTTTGGCTAAATCATCTGACAAATTGCGTTGTTGTTGTAATTGTTCGTTGGTTTTAATTGTGCTGATTTGAATATTTTGCGCGTGTTCTTTTAAACTTTTTCCCACTTCTAACTGGGCAATAGTGGCAGCTGCAATTTTTTTCACCGCAGAAACTAACGATTCTGTGGTGGCACGACTTTCCTTCATTCTTCTGCCCGCTTCTTCGGCTTGTTGCGTACCATCCACCACCTGACTAATCACAGTATTCATGGTTTTCATGGTGTCTGAGGTATCAACTTGAATATTTTTCACCAACGTTGCAATTTTTTCAGTTGCCTCGCGGGAACTTTCCGCCAAACGTTGCACCTCGTTGGCAACCACCATAAATGCTTTCCCAGCTTCGCCTGCTGATGCTGCTTGCATTCCTGCATTCAATGATAAAACGTGAGTGCGTTCCGCAATATTATTAATGATATTCACCACCGCAGTAATTTCTTGTGAACGCTCACCTAAGCGTTTTAGGCGTTTTTCAGTTTCACGAATAATGTCGCGAATGCTGTTAATGCTGGCAATAATCTCTGCAACCGCTTCCACTGCTGACTCGGTAGTCAACATGGTTTTCTCTGATTCTTTATTGGTAATTTGCGAGAACTGCGCGATTTTAATCATGGTATTCACCGCAGTGGTCAGTTCTTGTAAAGTCGCTTCAATTTCTTTGCGTTGATTATCCGCAAACAACATAACACTGCTCGATTGTTGTTTGACTTTTCCAGACGTGCTGTTGACCCGTGCAGAAATCTGCGCCACTTCTTTTAAGGTAGCAGACATTTCGCCCGTTAATAAATTAATCGAATCAGAAACTGCCCCCGTCATATCTTCTGCGACAGGTACTTTTACCGTTAAGTCTTTTTGGCTTAAAACCGATACTGAACGCAATAAGCTAATAATCGAAGTGTTTAATTGTTGATGTTCGTATTCGGTTTTTGCTAAGGAAGTGACGCGCTCATCAAGCAACGAATCAAAAGCATTCGCTAAATTGCCGATTTCATCGCGACTAGAAACCTCAACTCTGGCATCTAAATTTCCTGAGGCAATATCATTAATCACCCCTTGTAAATAAGAAATTGGTTTAATAATGCCATTTACAACCACCAGCCACAATGCCGACATAATCACGACTAAGACTGCCAGCACCACAGCATCAAAGGTATTATCATCCACATTGATGGTTTTTGCGTAAACAATCGCTCCAAGTCCTATGATAAAAAAAATCACTACCAATAAAAATTTATAAACAATTTTTATATTAAGAAAACTTTCTTTGAGTTTCTGAAAAATATTCATCCTTCCTGCCTATTATTATGAAAGTTATCAGTTATTCGTTACGTTAAGTCATTAAAGGAGTGCAAGCTTTGCTTGCATATTAGGAAAATCGTGACTTCCCATGAGTAGAAATTTCAGTTGCTAATTGAATTTTACCCGCCTGACGTGGCAAGCAAAGTTTGCACTCCAAAATATCCCTAATCTTTTATTTAGCTACTGACAACTATTTTACTACTGCTTTAAAACTATAAAGTTACTTTAAAGTCAATAACTTAACAAATTAAATACACACTTTTTCCCCAAGCATAGAAAAAAAACTTTCTTTATCTAGCTCTAACCATGTTTTTTCGGCTGAATACGCCGCCAGCACATAACGCTCTACTTTGGGCATAAGTTTAGGAATTTCATCTAATTTTGTTAAATCACTTAGCAATTCTGGATAGGTTTTTAACTGAAATGCCACCGCTTTTTCACCTTTACCTAACACTAAAAGTAATTTTTGCGTATCGGCATCTTCTTTAAAATCAAAATAGCGTGCCAAATTAAACGCAGGAACTAAGCTCCCGCGCAGATTGATAAGCCCCAACATCCAGCTCGGCGTATTAGGCACGGCATAAATCGACGCGCCTTTTACCAATTCGCAAGGAATTTGCATGTCATAGATAAAATTCAAATTGCCAATGCTAAAGCCATAACGCAATACTTGGTGATCCGCGCCATCAACAGCGGCATCTACGTTATTTATTTCAGCATCAAGGCTGGTTATTTCGCTTTCCATTTCTCATTACCTTGAAAAAAACTCAACCTGATCCAAAATTTGATCCGCCGTATAAGGCTTAGTAATGTAGGCTTTTGCTCCTTGCAATTCAGCCCAAACCCGATCGGCTTCTGAGTTTTTACTGCTGACAAATACAACCGGGATTTTCTTAGTCGTGCAATCTTTGGTCAATTCTCTGCACGCTGCAAAACCGTCCATTTCTGGCATCACGACATCCATAAAAATAAGGTCTGGGTGATCAGCGCGGGCTTTTTCCAGTGCTTCTTTCCCCGATACTGCGGTGATGGTTTCATAGCCTTTCGCAAGCAAAATGTGTTTGATTTGTTCCAAATACATCGGCATATCATCGACGACCAATATTTTTTTTATTGCCATTTTTTTACCTTATCCTCGGTTTTATTTTCTATCATTAAACTCTTTCACCCAGCTTACAATTCTTTCTAACATGCTATGAAACTCATCATGCTCAAAAGGTTTGGTTAAATAAGTGGTGCAGCCCGCCATTAAGCCTTTCACCTCGTCCATTGCTGATGTTTTTGAAGTCAGCATAATAATTGGCGTTTTTGCCATGCCCTCAAAAGTGCGCATTTGGCTACAGGTTTCAAAACCATCAATGCCGGGCATCATCACATCTAAAAAAATAAAATCATATTTTTTCAGTGTGACTTGTTCTAAAGCTTGTTCGCCAGTATCGGCAAAATCAATGGTCAGTGGAATGGTAGCTTGATTGAGTTCTATTTGAATGGTTTTTTGCATCAGTTGACTGTCATCAACCACTAATACTTGCAGCGCGTTGCTAACAGCGGGGATTTTTTCAATCTCAGCAACAACTGGCGACTGAATTTCTATCGCCTGTTCTATTGGTTTGGTCGTTTCTGAGGGAATTTGAATATTGTTGAGCACTGCGAAGACGCGGCTTGGAATTAAAACGCCGCGAATATAATAAGTATCTTCTGGTGTGGCTGGCTCTTTACCGACTGTTACCACAACGAGAGGATTTTTTGGATATTTTGCTTGATAAGCGTGTTGTTGCTGTAACGCTGAGGCTTCCATTTTTTTAACCAGTAATATTGCCACTGGTTCGGTTTGATCCATATCTGCTAGTTTATAGCTTGGTGCGTCTTGATTGGAAAGCGCGAATATTTTTTGCAGATAGCGTTTTTCTTGCGGTGAAAACCCCATAATGCCAACAGGAACAGGTCTAGTCATTCTCTCTTTATCCATTTTTTCAAATACGCCATGATGTTAAATATCGCTTAAGAATTGACCTTTATTTAAGTATTAGCATCAACATAAATTTTATGAAAAGTATGGAGAGAAGCCCATGAATGAGTTTGAAAACTTTAATCTCGCTTAACTCATTGCCACTTTTCTTAAATCGTCGTGCAGAATGTTGTGAATCTGCTGTGTTGCTATGCTGTTTTTGCTAGCTCTCTCATCACAAGTTGCGCACTGTGCTCTATATCAAAAAAAATAAGTCCAACCTTCGCATCCGGTTTCGTAAGCACGCCTAACACAGCACCATCACCTGCATACATCATTAAAATGCAGCCTGTTTCGCCTTTTAACAAAAACTGTTCAAGATGACCGCGATTTAAGGCTTTCGCAGTACGATCTGCCCGCGCTAATAAGGCGGCGGCTAATGCGCTGCCACGATCCTCTTCAAGACCACCGGGTAACAGAGAGGCTATAATCAATCCTTCTTTGGAACTAATCCATGATCCTTGAATCTCAGGAGAACTGGCATTTAACTCGCGTAAAATGGCTACCAATTCAGTTGCGTGCATATTTAAATCCTCTAAAACCTTTCACCCAATGCTTGTTTCTAGCATTTAAGCAAACCTAACAGATGTTGCGCACCTGTCAGGCTTAATCTCAAAACAAAAGGTTTATTTTTTTGCAGCAGTTGGAGCCGTTGTATCGGTTGCTGCTTTTTTCATTGGAGCTCCACATTTGCCCTCACCACATTTGCCTTCTGTTGCTTTAGCCGCTGGCGCAGCTTTTGCCGCAACAGGCGCAGTGGTTGTAGCTTTTGCCGCAGCAGCTGCTGGAGCTTTTGCAGGCTCTGCTGCTTTCATTGTGCCGCCGCATTGACCTTCGCCACATTTACCTTCGGCTGCTTTAGGTGCTGCCATCGGTTTTGCACCCGCACATTTGCCTTCGGTAGTTTTTGGCGCAGGTGTTGCAGCATCAGCTGTTGCCAACTGCATATAACCACTTGATAATTCAGTCATTTGAAATGTGCTGCCTTGCGCATCAGCTGTTTGAGCATTTGCAGCAACAGCAGCGAAACCAGTGATTAAAGTAGTGCCCATTGCCAATGCGAGTGTTTTGCTAGTTTTTTTCATTATATTTGTCCAAATGTATATTAAAGAGTGTTAATTTTACCGCTAAAACCATAACGTAGTCTTAATAGAGAGTCATTCTGCCAAGTTTTTTTTAATGCACATCAGCCGCGTCGCCAGTCGTGATAACGTTGCACCCATTTTAATAAAGTGCGTGGCTGATGATTTGCTCGCCAAATCCCTGCAACTTGTTTATTGGCTTCACAACGCGTTGGGTAAATATGAATAGTGCCCAAAATTTTATTCAAACCCAAATTGTGTTTCATCGCTAACACAAACTCGGCAATTAAATCGCCTGCCTGCTCTCCCACAATTGTCACGCCTAAAATTTTATCGCTATCGGGTCGGGTTAAAACTTTAACAAAACCAGCCACTTCGCCATCAGCAATTGCACGATCTAAATCATTAAAGTGAAACTGGCTGATTTCATAAGCGATGCCCTGCCCTGCTGCTTCTTGTTCATTCAATCCAACTCTGGCTATTTCTGGCTCAATAAACGTAGCGAAAGGAATAACGGTATCGTCGGTACGAAATTTTTTAAACTCGCCAAATAGCGCGTTTACCACTGCGTACCATGCTTGATGTGCGGCAACATGGGTAAATTGCAAGGTGCTAGATACATCGCCTACTGCATAAATATTCGGATAATTGCTGGCTTGAAACACATCCACAGCAACCGAGCGGCGCGGCGTTAATGTAATCCCTAATTCTTCCAAACCATACCCTTTAATATTGGCAACTCGCCCAATCGCCAGCAATACTTTATCGAAGCCAATTTCCACCCGCGCTGTTTCAGATTGCGCGACTAAAATAGCTTGCCCTTTTTCAGTTTTAAATTGTTTTGCGGTGTGTCCTAAGCGTAACTCAATCCCTTCTTTGAGAAATTTTTCCGCCACAAGTGCAGAAACATCGGCATCTTCACGGATTAGCAACCGCGCTGCCATTTCTACCACTGTCACTTTGACTCCCAATCGCGCAAAAGCTTGTGCTAATTCACAACCTATTGCACCGCCGCCTAATACTAATAACGATTTAGGTTTTTCGCGCAAATTCCAAATCGTGTCTGAGGTTAAATAATCAATCGTTTCTAAACCCTCAATCGGCGGAATAAAAGGCTTCGCTCCTGACGCAATCACAATCGAGCGACTACTGATAACGCGCGTTTCTGTCGCAGTTTTCACTTCCACCAACCAAGGCGAGAGTATTTTTGCCTCGCCTGTTATCACATTCACGCCTAACTTTGTGTATCGCTCAATCGAATCATGCGGCGCAACCGCAGTGATTATTTTTTGTACTCGCTGCATCACCTGCGAAAATTCAAATTCCGGTTGCATTGTTTTTAAGCCAAAGTCCTCCGCGCGTTGCGATAGCGCAATCAATTTAGTGGATTTCAGCAAGGCTTTAGACGGCACGCAACCCGTGTTTAAACAATCACCGCCCATGTGTTTTTTTTCAATCAACGTGACTTTCGCTTTCACCGCCGCTGCAATATACGCGCTGACTAACCCTCCTGCTCCTGCGCCAGTCACAATCAGGTTGTTATCAAAACTTTTCGGTTTCTCCCATCCTTGATAAATTTTTTTTTCCTGTATTGCGGCAAGCACTTTTTTCGCAAGCAATGGAAAAACACCTAATAATACAAAGGAAAACAATAAGGTAGGCGATAAAATATCCGCTAACGATTCGATTTTTCCCAATTGCGTACCTGCATTCACATACACCGCCGTGCCTGCTAACATGCCCACTTGACTGACCCAGAAAAAGGTTTTCGCACTGATATTTGTCAGTCCCATCAATAGGTTAATCATAAAAAATGGCACAATTGGCACAAGGCGCAAGGTGAATAAATAAAAAATTCCGTCTTTGCTTAATCCAGCATTAATGGTTTTGAGTCGTTCAGAAAATTTGCGCTCTACGGTATCTCTAAATAAAAATCGCGCGGCTAAAAAAGCTCCGGTCGCGCCTACGGTTGAGGCAATTGAGACAATGATAATTCCCCAACCTAGGCCGAAAATTGCGCCGCCTGCGAGAGTTAAAATGGTTGCACCGGGTAAGGATAATGCAGTGGCGAGTATGTAAATCAGCATATACAGCGCGAATGCTGTGGCGGGGTTGGTTTTTGAATAGGCTTGAATGGCGTGTTGCTGGGATTTTAAAAAATCCAATGTTAAATAGTTTTGTAAATCAAAGAGAAAGAATAGGCTGATGAGGATAACAACACTGCTCAGGAGTCCAATGCGGGAAAGTTTCATGGCGTTACCTCTGAATGGAAAAGTTTGTGAAGCGTTGTTTGCATAATCACGGCTCGTTTTTTTAGATTTAGCAGTCATAAAAGCATATCACACAACGCTTTTGGCAAACCGCTTTAACTGCAACTTAGACAAGCCGCGACGCTTAAAGATTCTGTCTGTTCGGATTTATCTGAACAATGCGAATTTGCTGCACCGACAAAATCACTCTGACTTTAAAACTTATACGCGATTACTTAGGAATATCCACAAAACAAGTTCGGCAGCTGTAGGTGCGAATTCATTCGCACTGTGCGGATAAATCCGCACCTACATTAAATATTTGCATAAACCTCATCTAATTTGAGAAACGTAGTTTTTTGTTGAACCGTAGAGACGCAATATTTTGCGTCTCTACACGTTTACATAGCATCTAACCATTTTAAAAAACTATGTGTTTCTGAATGGATGCGGTTTAAGTTGTTTTATGATCGTTCCCTTGTGAAAGCCTGTCTTGATTTGCAAAAGTTTTTCAAGACGACTAGTCGTCTTGAAAAATTTCAGAATAATTATAAAAAAGGGAGTCAAAAATCGCGATTTTTGACTCCGATAATTATTTATAAAGCTCTCTAATACAACTCGCGAAAATAAATCTGTTTATCTTTGCCTTTATAAACACCAAAAGTCGCCCGCGCTGTTGGGTTTGCATTCCCTGCCCCACGCCAATTAAATTGCAAATAACTTGGCACTGTAGCTGTGACATTTAATGCGCCGGTATTATTTGAGCCTGTTGCTTTAAAATTCAAATTAAAATCCCCAGCGATTGGCGGTTCACTGAATTGTTTGGCAAATGCGCCAGCCGCACTACATCCTAAGCCACTATTGCCAAGACTTCCCGTGTCCCAAGCACACAATTCTGAAGTAGTTAAGCCGTCAGTGGCATTCACATCGGTTAATGACAAACTCACGCCAGTGGTACATAAATCATTGCTGTTTGTAATCCACGCATTACCATTCCAATATTGCGCTGTGAGTGGCATAGCCAAATCCAATAATTCAGAACCATACGCATTGGAAAGTTTTATCCGACCACTACGAATCAGAGTTGTGCCTTCTGTTCCTGTTGCGGATGAAACATTGCTAGTATCGGTTGCGCGTATGCGAATAACTGCGGGTGCTGTTGGCGTAGTGCTAAACGTGAATGCGGGCGTTACAGTGGCAATTCCCGCAGTAAATGCGCTTGCTGGAACAGTTGCGGAAGAAATAGTGCCTGCTACGCCGTTGACTTCAGAAAATGTCACGATTTTTGCAAAATTAGGTGTGGTATTTAGAGAGCCATCGTAATTAACTGTGGTGCTAGGCGTTGCCAATCCATTCATGGCTGTGACGATTGTTGTAAAAGGTTGCGCAGAATAGGTAAATCCGCCGGCACTACAGCCTTGCGTGACTGTTGTGTTGAAATGGTCGGGAATAAATTCGCCGACGACTGCTCCTGTGTTGCCTGTTGTGCCTTTTGCAGCCGTTGTGCCATCGGCATAAATCACATTAGAGCCTAAATAATTGCCACTTGCGATGGTTGCAGTCAGGTCAATAATGCCGACTTCACTCCAATTTAAATTGTTGCTGCTGGCAACGCCACTGCTGAAACTGCCCAGCGCACCGGTTAAAAAGCCATTCACTGCGGCTGTTCCTATCGGACGATATTTTACAAAACCGAGTGTTGCTGTTTCTGGTGCAGCTTCCAATCCAAAATTCGGCGTAGTGCTTGGCGTAGCGCATTGGTTTTTGGCTGTAATTGTTGCGCTAAAATTTCGCCCTGCTACCAAAGGTGCTGCCGTAATATTGCTAAAAGAAAAGCTGGCAGGCGCGGTAATAAAACTGGCACTGGCAGCTGTCATGCCTGTGGCAGCAGCGGTGAGTGTCATTTGCCCGACATCAGGATACGAAATGGTCATATTCGCTTTTGAGGTGCTATCAAATAACACATTCGTTAACGTGGTAGGTGATGCTGAGCTGGTACTAATCGGAACAGTTATATTTTGACTGCTGCTATTTAAAAAAGTGACCGAGGCTTGTTTAGTGCCGCTGGCAGGATTGCTATAAGTGGTATAAAAATTGACATTTCGCGCACCGGCATAAAAGTTTGCAGCGCAACCTGAGCCTGTGCCAATCAGGGTAATTGCTTGATTAGCGCAAGAAATATGATTCGGCACATTCAGTGAAAATCCAGATGCCGCTCCGGTAAAAATACAGGCATTCGTGCCGCCAAGATTACAAGTCGTTGTGTTGGTTGCAGCGGGGCTAATAGTGGCTGCATTCACACCAAATGTGGTTGCACCAGAGGGCACAGTGACTGAAACGGTGGTCGTAATATTGCCTGCTGGAATCGTAAAGTTAGGCGCACCTGCTCCCCAAGTCACGCCTGTGTTTGCTGTGAGTGTGCCTGTCACATCAGAGGCAACATAACCAGAACACGCTGCATTTGCGCAAGCTTTAATGGTGAGGGTAATCGGTTGGCAAGTAGAGCCTGTAGAGTTACTGCTGGTGATTTCAATGTGATGGATACCGCCACCCACAGGTAACATTGAAGTGGCACAAACCTGCATATTATCAAACTCGTGAATATCGGTTGAACCACCTGTTGAAGCAGTTAGGGATAAATAAAAATTGGTAGGCACAGCCGCTTGCCCACTGTTAGCCGCTTTAACATCAAATTTTGGGACAATTGTCGTATAACTACTGCCTGTGCCTGTGGTATCGCGTTCAACGGTTAAAAAACCATTGATGCTGTTGCTATGGTCAAAGGTAATTCGATATTTATGTGGCGTTGTTTGACTTGCTGCGTTTGTCCATAAAGCAGGAGAAAGCGTGCCAGTATTTGCTAACAGTGAATAACCCGTATTACCAGAGCCACTGCTGCGTACTGCGATTGAGTTTGGATAAAAACCAGCCGCTGTATTAGCCCCAGTAGGAGGTGTCCACCCTGCTGGATAACCGGTGCGTGCCTCATTAGTATTAGGAAAGTTTCCCCATTCATCCAGCCCTATTCCTAACCAACCGCCATTAAATCCTGAAATAGGTGAACCATTATTATATTGTGCGTAGCCTAATGATCCACCATAGCCCCCTGCTGCTGGTGTTGTGGCAGCATCAGACAATACTACCGTTAAACCATCTGCCCCGCTGCCGCCATACGCAAAGTAATCAAAGGTTAAAATCATTCGATTGCTAGCCCCTGGAAACCAACGCTGCAATTGTGCCATTGATTTTAAATTGTTACTTGCAGAAGTCATCCGTAAACGTCCGTTGACAATATTAGGCGTGTAATAACCTGTGCCAGAACCAATTACATTCCAGTCTGCAATATTCAGGGAGGTGAAGTTATCCGAAAAACAGGTGTAACTGATGAAACTCACTTGAGCTGTTTGCGTGATGACAATGGCATCTGTGGTGTCAGTGGCTGTGTAAGTCAGTGGGCCTTCGGCTGTGCCATCTTTCACAGTAAAAGTAGCGACACCGCTAGCATTGCTAGTGCCACTGATTGTGGTGATGATGGAACTGCCTGAGCTTGTTGTGAGAATGACTGTTTTGTTAGGAACTGCTGTTCCCGCGCTGTCTTTTAAAGTGACGGTAATTGTTGATATAGCACTGGCATCTGCGGCAACAATGGTAGGATTAGCAACCACTGTTGAGGTCGACGCACTGACCGTTCCGTAAGGCGTGAATGTGCCTATTGTTGTGCCTGTGTTGTAGTTGCCATTGGCATCTTTTTGAAATATTTTGTAAGTATAACTTTGCCCTGTGGTTAAAGCCGTTGTGGTACAACCTGCGCTACCGCCAGAACCATCAGTTTTGCTTAACGCCGTTGCTGAGGATGAAGAAATCACACAAGCGACTGTTGCTGTTCCGTCAGTGCTACCTGCGGTCGGAGTTGAGCCTTCAGTCGGCACTTCGCTACCTGCGGATGCTGCTGCCCAACGGTAAATAACAGAACCACTACTGCTTGCAAAATCACTGGAAACCGAAGTCGTCCAATTCAATGTGTTTTGTAATGCTCCTGCACTACCACTGATGGATGTCGCAGCCGCAGGCGAGGTGTTATCTATTGTTAAGGAATTCGCATCTGTATCTGTTCCTGTATGTAAGGCTGTACCCACCCATGCAGTCACCGGAGCATTTATGGCATAACTTGCACCAGGCGGCACAGGCATTAAAACATGAGACAAAGGCGTGATACGCACTTTAAAACTGCTGAGTGTTGTTGTCGCTGTCATTCCAGTAACAGAAATCGTATTAGAACCTGTCACTGGTGCAGAAGTAGAACCTAATACCGTATCTGTATTATCGGTAATCGCCAGCAAAGCAATGCCTGCGTTTGTTGAAAGATTAACTGTCACCGAGGAAATTGCCTCTGTGCCAGTATTTGTTTGCAAGGTAAAAACATCCACATCAGTGGCTGCTGCGTCTGGAGCAATAATTGCGGCAGCAGGATCAGTGCCTGTTGCAAGCGTGGTTGTAGGTGGCGGGAGATAAGTTACAACCACCTGAATATAATCAATACTTACTGTATGGGCAGCCCCTGTGGAGCTTAATTTGCTTGCAGCGAATGCAACGCCAAAATTGCTGGCATTAATCTCCGTATTCGTCCAAGTTGTTCCCCATAAATCGGATGTTGAGCCGTGAGGTTCAGAAAAATCAGTTGTCGTATAAAGTGTTGCTGTTGCGTTATCCGTAGAACCTACTACCCCTCCTTTAATCAAGCGCACATTTGTATCATTACTCCCACCGTTTGCTATCGAGTTGGATTTTCGTTCCACATTGACAGCAATTCCTTGAATAGTCGAGCCGGATGGAATTGCAAAACCATACCCAGTACAGTACAGATAATTGCTAATAGTTCCGTCAAGACTCGCTGTAGCATAGGAATCGTTAGAAGATTGTGCCCGTGCTGGATTTGTCCAAGCGACAGTGCCTATGCCAGTATTGTTTACACAGGAGCTAGGGCTTCCTGTCGCAGTCAGCGCGATTGCATTAGAACTAAGCAGAAAATAGATAAAAACAAGTACAACAAAACGTGTCACCGCTATTTTTACAGCAACAGAACAGCCTATGAGATAAATCTTATCACCCGAGCTTAAAAATTTATTACCCTCAACATATCCCATGCTTAAAAAACGCTGTTGCCGACAGGTAATGTTGTTCATTGTTTAGTCCTCATTTAGTTATTACGACACAACTCGATTTATACTATACTTCTTAGCCTGCTTGAAATAGAAACACTCTTTACTCTCACACCGATCAGGACACAATAACCATGCGGTGGCTGCAAAAGCTTTTTAGAAAACACACCCATTGTCAAGGCATCGTCGGAATCAGCTTTTTACCACAGGGAATGACGATTGCCATATCAAACTACATGAAAGATAACGGCTTAAAACTCATTTTCTGCGAATTTATTGAAACTAAAAAAACGGAAGACTGCGAGCTGGTTTTAAAAAAATGGGTAGCTGAATACAAACTAGAAGACTATCACTGCCATTTAGTGCTCAATATCGACGACTATCGCCGCGTCAACATTGAAGCTCCAGAAGTTCCTGAAAATGAAATCGCCTTAGCTATCCGCTGGAAAATTAACGAACTTATCGACTTTCCTGTCGATGATGCCATGATTGATTATTATCCTGTGCCGGTGTTTAGCGAAAATCGCTCCATGTTAGAAGTGATTGCC
This sequence comes from uncultured Methylomonas sp., assembly GCA_936941155.1. Taxonomy (GTDB): domain Bacteria; phylum Pseudomonadota; class Gammaproteobacteria; order Methylococcales; family Methylomonadaceae; genus CAIQWF01. The sequence continues at coordinate 66,386 of CAKZJE010000033.1, forward strand.
AGCCCGCGCAAAACCATCACCAGCCAAATTGAACAATGCACAGAAGCGGGATTATCAATCAAAGTCATTGATATTCAAGAAACGACCTTACGCAATCTTGCAGTATTGCTGCGTAAAAACCAACGCGGTGTTGCGGTGTTGTATTTGCAAAAAAACTTTGGAATTATTCTGGTGCAAAAACGCGGCGTGATTTATGTGGCTCGCAAAATTGCCATTGGCTATGAAAAACTGCATTTAGAAGAAAAATATGCAATGGATAATTCAGCTTCAGCAGTACTCAACAATCTAGCCTTAGAAATCCGCCGCTCACTTGATTATGTCGAAAGTTATTATCGGCTTGGCGTGATTTCAGAATTAGCGATTGTGCCTTGGTCAGATGACACGCAAAAACTGGTTGAAAATCTTAAAAACGATCATGGCATTATCGCGTATATTATGGATTTAGCCGCGATGATGGACTGCGACATCAAACTAGACTATCCCACCCAATCGATTTGCGCACCCGTGATTGGCGCAACGTTACGCAATCTTGTCACCACAGCATGATAGTTCAACAAGTCAATTTATATCAGGATAGCGTTAAGCAGAAACAGCCTGATTTGCCCATTTACTTTATTGCAGGCGCGGTGCTGATTGTTTTTTTGCTAGGTTTTGGGTGGCTTAATTACGCTATTCTCAGCAGCCTGCATGAAAATCGCGCGTTAGTGGAAAAAAAACAGCAGCAGTTAATTGCAGAACAAACGCATGTTGCAGAATTGCAAGCTAAAGTCCCAAAACCGGAAATGGATGCTTCCTTAATCACGCAACTGAAACAATGGGAAAATAAACTGGCAGAATTAAAACAAGTTATCGCAACTCTCGATAATAACAAAGGATTTGCCGCCCAAGGTTTTTCACCTTATTTTCAAGCACTTGCCAATAATCCTCTGCCAGAAATCTGGCTCACCGCCATCCGTTTGAATGCCGCAGAAAAACTGATTAAATTTGAAGGCAGCACTTTCAAAACCGACAAAATTCCTGATTTTTTGCAACAACTGCAACAAGAAACGGTGTTTCATGGACACACTTTTGCTACATTAACCATTCGCAATGCAGAGAAAAATCCTAAATTAATGAACTTTAAACTTAGCACCCGACTGGAAATTCTTAAAAAAGATGATGTTAAGTAATTTAGTAGAGAAATTTACGGCATTAGCTCCGCGCGAAAAAGGCTTAATTGCGTTGGCAATTGTTGCTGTGGTTTGGGGCTGCTGGGATAGTTTTTTTTATACGCCCATCACCAAAGAACAAACCCAACTCAAACAGCGTTTAGCAGACATTGACACCCAATTAGCCGCGCAACAGCAAATGGCGATGCAGCTGCAAAATCAAGCGATTGCAGACCCGAATGTGGGGAAACGCAAACAATTGCTGGAGCTGAAAAGTCATTATCAAGTTTTGCAAGAACAAATCCGCATCTTAAATAAGAACTTTGTTCCGCCCGCACTGATGGCAGAATTATTAAATGATATGCTGAAGAAAAACAGTCAATTAACCTTGATAAAATTTGAAACCTTGCCCGTTACGCCGTTATTTAATTTCAAATATCAAGAAAATATGATTTACCGACACGGCTTGATTCTGCGTTTTTCTGGCAATTACTTGGCGATTTTGAATTATTTAACAGCGTTAGAATCCATGCCTTGGCATTTGGTTTGGGACAGCATTGATTATCAAGTGAAAGAATATCCGACGGCTGAAATTACTCTGCGTGTCTATACGCTCAGTTTGCAAAAGGAATGGCTAAATGTTTAAAAAATCAGCTTTTTTTAATCTATTTTTATTTGAAAATTTTCACGATTTGCTGTCCTCAAAGAATTGCCAATTGTTACGCGCTTTTTCTGAGCTTAAGTTTTTTTGGTTATGGATGCTGTTTTTCATGCCCGCGCTTGCTCAGGCGCAATTTAAAGACCCCACCAAACCAGATTCTGCCCTGTTTCCGCCGGTTGCGAACCTTACCAAACCCGTTCCAGAAAAACTGGTGTTATCTGCCATTTGGATAACCGCAACCGGCAAATGGGCAACCATCAATGGCATGAATGTCAAAAAAGGTGACACCCTGCTGAATAATGCTAAGATTGTGAAAATCACCGAAAACACAGTCTCTCTAAATCACAATGGTCGCATTAAAGTCCTGCAACTGTTGCATAGCCCTTACCAAACGCAATGAATTCTAACCCGATTGATAAAATGCGCCTCTACTCTCGTTTTGCGATTCCCACTGCTTTAACTCTCATTCTCAGCTCTTGCACGCCGTATTACACAACGGAACAGCCTCCAGCGAGCGGTGTTCTACCTGAAAAAACGCAAACAGTGCAAAAACAACTCCCAGCCTTACCTGCCATGCCCGCCGCCTCTGAACAAACACAGAGCAAATATCATCAAGCGCAGCCGAAATTTTTTAATGTGTCTGTGCATGACATTGATGCGCGGGAGTTTTTTATGGGGCTGGTGATGGATAGCAATGAAAATATTGTGGTGCATCCTGAAGTGAGCGGCACAATTTCATTGAAGTTGAAAAATGTCAGCTTAGACCAAGTAATTGATATTGTTGAAAGAGTTTATGGTTATGATTGTGAAAAAAGCGACGCAGGTTACATTGTTTATCCTGCCAAAATGCAAACAAAAATTTTCAAAATTGATCGCTTAGATTTATTACGCGAAGGACGCTCTAACACCGTAGTTACTTCAGGGCAAAATACCACCCAAAATAATCAGCGCGGCAATAACAATCAACAATCCAATAGTGGCAATAGCTCAGGAAATTCCAGTCAACAAAACAACAATCAGCAAGGCAATAATAATTCGCAAAATTCCCAAAGCAATAATAGTTGGATTAGAACCTCTTCTAGCACCGATTTTTGGAAAGAGTTAGAAGACGCATTGCAAGCGATTTTGGCAATTGATGTCAATGCTAAAGTGACGATGAATCGGCAATCGGGCGTGATTGTGGTGCGAGCTAAACCTATGCAGTTGCGGGAAATTGAAAATTTTCTCAACGCCACGCAAAACCAAATCAGTCGCCAAGTGGTATTGGAAGCGAAAATTATGGAAGTGGTGCTAGATAGCGGGCATCAAGACGGGGTGAATTGGAAAATGCTGGCACAAAATGGTTTGCGAGAGGCGGCTGGTTTGGTAACAGGTTTTGGTGTGCCGAATCCTGCAAAGTTTTCCTCTGTGTTTGCCTTAAATGCTGATGCGGGTAGTTTTAGTGCCATGTTGGAACTGCTTGAAACACAAGGGAAAACTAATGTTTTATCCAGTCCGCGCATTTCTACGTTAAATAATCAGAAAGCCATTATCAAAGTTGGACGTGACGAATACTTTATTACCGAAGTTTCTGCGAATACTACCGTTTCAGTGACAGGCGATAATTCTACGCCCTTGCCTACCGCCGTGATGTCATCGTTTTTTTCTGGAATTGTGCTGGATGTAACACCGCAAATAGATGACGCTGACAACATTACGTTACATATTCATCCGTCGATTACCAAAGTTGAGAATTTGGAAAAAACGTTTACCGTTTTGGATAAAAGTTATGCGCTTCCGACTGCTCTTAATACGATAAGAGAATCTGATAGTATCGTGAAAGCACAAAATGGTCAGGTGATTGTGTTAGGTGGCTTGATGCAAGAAAGCGAGGTTGAAAACAAAGAAGGCGTGACCGGGCTTGCCACCATTCCGTTTATTGGACATTTATTTCGCGTGGATAAAGGCACAACGCAAAAATCGGAGCTGATTATTTTGCTAAAAGCGTCAATTGTGGATAGCGGTTCTGATTGGGAAAATGCAATGAGTCCTAGCAAAAGGCGTTTTGAACAACTTAAAGCTAGACCGTTATGGAAGTAGAGATGTTGCTGTGTAGGGGCGATTTTAATCGCCTAGGGCGAATGAATTCGCCCCTACATCAATATTCAAAAATGCGGAATCAAAAATCGCGATTTTTGACTCCCTTAATTTTGCAAAATCAAAGAAATCTAGTGTTTGTGCATGGCAACTTTGCCAAAATCCCAAATCGGCAAAAATACGCCTAAAGCCAAAATCAACACAATCGCGCCTAAACACACAATCAAAATCGGCTCAATCTGCGCATTTAAAGTTTTAATTTCATATTCAACATCGCGCTGATACATATCCGCAACTTCGGTCATCATGTCGTCGAGTGAGCCTGATTCTTCACCCACTTCAATCATTTGCAAAACCAGATGATTAAACACGCCACTATTAATGGCAGTCGAAGAAATACTTTCGCCTCGCTCAATCCCAAACTGCATTCCTTTGATTTTGTCGCCGATAAAATCATTATCAACGGTTTGCGCCACGAGCTCTAAGCCCTTAATAATCGGCACGCCACTTCTCATCGACAATGACATACTTCGGGCAAAACGCGCCATCGTTGCTTTTTGAATAATTTTTCCCGCAATTGGCAGTCTTAATTTAATTCGATCCCATTGATATTTGCCTGTGCCGCCTGCGGTGTACGAGCGAAAACCGATTACAGAACCGACTAAGAGTATCAACAAATACGGCCAACTCACCATCATAAAATGCGAAAAACTCAATAGCATTCGCGTCATAAAGGGCAATTGTGCACCAAAACTTTCAAACATTTTGGCAAAAGCGGGAATCACAAAGAGATTGATAATCACAATTGCAATCGTGATGGCAATGATGACAAAACTAGGATAACGCAACGCGGCTTTCACTTGGTCGCGCATTGATTTTTCAAAATCAAGATGTTCATACAGATGTAAAAAAACTTTGTCTAACATGCCTGTGGTTTCACCCACTCGAATCATGCTGACATAAAAACTACTAAAAACTTTAGGATGCAGTTGCAATGCGACGGAGAATTCGCGCCCACTGTCTAAACTCGCGCGTAAATCTGCAATCACAGCGGCTAATTTTTTATTTTGAATAAAAGACTGCAAACCTTTTAACGCCGACATAATGGGAATACCCGCTTTGAGCAGCGAATACATTTGCCTGCTGAACATCATAATATCTAAGGGCTGGATTTTTTCTTCAAACAAGTCAGTAGCGGTACTGATTTGCTTAGCTGAATTGGAGCTAACGGAAATTTGCAGCGGCGTAATTCCTAAACTAAACAATTGTTTAGCACAATCATTGCTATCCGCACCTTCTAAAACGCCTTGTACTTTCTCGCCCTGCCCATTTCGCCCTAGATAGCTGAAAAATGCCATTACTATTGCCCAAATTGGTTGCTAACCCACATAGCTTCCGTCACACTGGTGCGTCTGGTAATGGCAAGCATGATGGCGTTATAGCGTAAGGTGTTTTTGGCTAATTGTTGCCGCGCTAAATCGGCAAACTTTTGGGTTTCACCATGAATAATGGCTTCAACCAGTTCATTATTCATTTCTAACATTTCATAAATCCCAACCCGCCCGCGATAGCCTGTGTGGTGGCAATGTTGACAACCTTTGCCTGCAATAAAATTGTAGCCTGCAATAGGTTCGCCTAATTCTAATTTTAACCATGCCTCTTCAAACGGATTGGGAAAATAAGGACGAGCGCAGCTTTCACATACCAAGCGCACCAAGCGTTGCGCAATAATTGCCAACAACGACATCCCAACCATAAACGGTTTAACGCCCATATCCACCATCCGACTTGGGGTGCTGATTGTGCCGTTAGTGTGCAAAGTAGACAGCACTAAATGTCCTGTCATCGCTGCTCGCATCCCAATTTGCGCGGTTTCTTGGTCGCGCATCTCGCCAATAAAAATAATATCGGGGTCTTGTCGCAACGCAGAACGCAGCACGCGGGCAAAATCTAACTCAATTTTTTCATTCACTTGCACTTGATTGATGCCTGACAAGCGATATTCAACCGGATCTTCAACCGTAATAATTTTTCTGGTTGATTTATTCAGTTCGCTTAAGCTGGCATACAGTGTGGTACTTTTCCCGCTTCCCGTAGGGCCGGTTAATAACACCATGCCATTCGGACGGTTAATCAAATGACGATAGCGTGCCAACATATCATGCGGCATTCCTAATTTTTCCAAAGAAAAGCCACTCATGCTTTGCATTAGCAATCGCATCACCACCGATTCGCCATACACGGTCGGCAACGTTGAAATCCGAATATCAACCGATTGTTGCCGCACTTTCACATGAAAACGCCCGTCATGCGGCAAGCGTTTTTCAGAAATATCTAAGCCAGCCATCAGTTTTAATTTTTGTACCAAGGCTGAGGCAATTTTTAAATCCGCTTCGGTTTGTAATTGCAATTGCCCATCAATTCTAAATCGAATCAATAGCTTATGCTCTTGTGGTTCAATGTGAATATCGGAAGCTCGCACTTGCACCGCATCTTCAAACACGGATTTTAATAGCTTAACAACCGGCGCGTCGGCTGCTTTATCCGAGGCTAATAGCACGTTTAAATCAGCGTCGTTATCTCTTAACTCATAACGCAACTGCTCTGCCAAAACTTTAATTTCATCCGTGCGCCGATAAGATTGGTCAATAGTGTTTAAAAGCTGTTTTTCTTCCACAAACACAGGGCGAATCGTTTTGCCAAGAATCCGGCTTAGTTCATCCAGCCCCATCAAATCAGTGGGATCAACCATGCCTAACAATACATCACTGCTATTATCTTCTAACAGCAGAACGCGAAAGCGGCGGGCAATTTTTTCGGGCAGATTTTTGATAACTTCTTGTCGCGGTTGAAATTTAGATAAGTCTACAAAAGGAATTTGCAGTTGTTTTGATAACATATCTAAAAGTTTAACTTCGTCAATAAACTCTAATGAAATCAGAGTTTGTCCGAGTTTTTTGCCAATTTTTTTTTGCACCAGCAAGGCTGTTTGCAATTGTTCTGGTGAAATGAGCTGGTTTTTAACTAACAAATCACCTAAGTAAGATTTTTTTAGATTATCCATAGAAATGTTGTTTTGTTGAGTTGAAATAATGGCTCAATAGCATAAGTATCTACACAATTTTTTAACATCAATGTTATTAAAACTTATTGATAATAAAGAATTATTTGTAGGCTGGGTTAGATTATTGAGCGACAGCGAAATAATCGTAACCCAGCATCAGCGTTTTAAAACACTCTCTGCTGGGTTACGCTCTTTTTTCTATCGAAAAAAGCAGCTAACCCAGCCTACATATCAATGTATATTATTGATATACAATAGCTTTATAATTTTAAGATGTGTAGATAGCTATGGCTCAATAGTCATTGAAGCGGGTTTATATCTATCAATTTCAGCACAATGAATTCATAAAAAGCGAGTGAGAAAAAATAGTTGCCGTATCTTAGAGACGTTGCACTGCAACGTCTTTGCAACTTAAGAATTTACATACATCTTTCGTATTTATGGAGTTCTACACTGTTTTACAATTGTTTAGCGAAATATTTCAATAAAAACTCCACAAAGGTTGTTAATTTAGCCGGATAAAATCGTCGTTGCAAATAAGTGGCGTAAATCGGCAAATTCGGCATTTGATATTGATTTAAAACTTCAACTAATTCGCCACTTTCCAAATAACTGCGTGCTGATAAACGCGGCACTTGCACAATGCCCATGCCTAAAGCTGCCGCTTGACATAAGGCTCGGCCGTTGTTTGAAGAAAAAAACCAGTCTGTTTTAACTTTTTTTAATTCCCCTAACACATTAAACATCCAATGTTCTCCATGTGGAGTGTCCATGTAATGTAAACAGCGATGTTGTGATAAATCGTCTAAGGTTTTTGGGATGCTTTTTTCTGCCAAATACGAGGGCGAGGCGTAAGTGCTTAACGTTGTGGTGGCAACTTTTCGGGCAACAATGCCTTGGTCTAAGCAGTCTGTGACCACAATCGACAGATCAAAACGTCCGTCGCGCAAGTTGACGAATTTATTGTTTAAATTCATCGACACCTTGACTTCTTCGTACTGCTGTTGATACTGTTCAATCGCAGGAATCATATAGATACCACCAAAATCTATCGGCGCACTGATTTTTAGCAAACCTTTGACAGATTGCCCTAATTCCACCACCGATTCATCAAGGGCTGCTAAATCTTCTAATAATTGTTTGCAGCGATGGTAATAGTTTTCGCCCGCTTCGGTTAAACTCAAGCTGCGCGTGGTTCTGCTGAGTAAACTAACTCCTAACGATTTTTCCAACTGGGTAATATATTTGCTAATCATCATTGCAGATAAACCCATCTCACGGGCGACTCCTGCAAACGTTCCCAATTCTACAATTCGGCAAAAAACCTGCATGTTGTTAAACTTGTCCAATTTCAAGTCCTCTGTTATAAACTTATACTTTGTATTATATAAACTAAATCGAATCTTTAAACCTAATGAATACTAATATAGACTCTGTACCCGGAGATAGTAGTAATTTCCGCTTAGTTGTTTGATGTGTCCAGCTATTCGTTTTTTGTGGAGGAGTTCTACAGCATTAGGGTGCTGTGAATACAAAGAATAGGTGTTATACTTCAAGTGATTAAGCGGTTTTTTTTTGTTCATTTTTTGGAGAGTATTTATGAGTGCAATACATGATGAAGTGCTAAAAGCGAATGGTGAATATGCAGCAAGCTTTGACAAAGGTGATTTACCTTTACCTCCAGGACGTAGATTTGCAATCTTAACCTGTATGGATGCAAGACTAGATCCTGCAAAATACGCAGGTTTGTCTGAAGGTGATGCTCATGTGATTCGTAATGCTGGCGGCAGAGCCAGTGACGATGCTATTCGCTCTTTAGTTATCTCTTATAAATTATTAGGCACTCAAGAATGGTTTGTGATTCATCACACTGACTGCGGTATGTTATTGTTTAACAATGATATTATGGGCGATTTATTAAGCAAAAGCTTAAAAACAGCCTCAATTGATGCGTCAGGTTGGCATGATTGCTGTGAAGGTGGTGGCTCGCATGAAGGTAAATTCATCAATTGGTTGACCATTAAAGATCAAGCTGACAGCGTGTTAGAAGATGTGTTACGAATTAAAGCACATCCGTTAGTTCCTGCAAATATTCCGGTTTATGGTTATATTTACGATGTTAAGTCAGGAAAGTTGTGTGAAGTTCCTGAGGCGACTAAAGCAGGCGCGGCTGCATAAATTCTGTCCAAAAAAATTTATTCTGTTTTTCGCTAGAGACGTTATTTATTGCTTCTCTATCTCGCATTGAGGGAGTTCAAAGCCTTTTTGAACTCCCCACTTCAAATTTAGCTATTAAGCTAACAGTGCGTAATATTCTTTAAAATGTTTAATTCTGTCTGCTAATCCGATTGTTCCGCCATTCACTTTTTTAGTGATTTCAGTCACAACCGCATCTGATGCACCTTTATCCGCAGAATTGTTCAACGAGCGTGAATTCCAATACCATGCTGCTGACAACAACGCATATTTGCTGGCAACTAAGTCTGGATTAGAAAGAATATCGTCGTCTACGCTTTTATCAAACTCAGCATAGTTAGATTTGCCAGTTAATTGAATATAACCACGTCCACGATATCTGTAGCCTTCTTTGCTTGCCTCATCGCCATTACCCATCCGACTTGCATAAACACGCGAAGCAATTTTTTCAGGGTTACGCGCATAAGAAGCCGCATTCACTGTTTTAAAATATTTGCCAAAAATTTTGTTTAAACCGTCCGCAGAATAGTTTAAATTTTCTTGCGTCGCTTTAAAGCCCGCGCTTTCATGTCCGCATTGAGCAATAAAGTGTGCTAAACGCAACGCAGTATTAATTTGGAATTTTGCAGCGCAGTCAGGAATTTGAGCAATTACCGCATCAGGCACATGTCCTTTTAATTTCTCTAATTTCAATCCAGGAATGCTTGTTACAGCAGGATCGGCGGCTGTGCTAACAGCAGCAGCAACAACTTGTTTGTCATCTGCTGAATCTATTTCGATTGGATTGCCATCATCGTCAACCAAATTGCCGTTTTCATCTCGTGCGGCAATCACTGCAAACATTTTGCTCCATGTAGCATCGCCTACCAAACCATCTGCGGCTAAACCATGTGCTGCTTGCCAGTCTTTAACGGCTTTTGATGTGCCGGGACCAAAGACACCATCTGCACCAATTCCTAAATTTTCTTGTACTGCTTTAACTTCGTCACCGCGTGAACCGACTTTTAATAACATATATTTCTCCAACAAAAGTGTTTAATTATCGAAAATAACCATTGCTTTTTTACAGCAACCTGTACAGTACAGCATATTTTTATCGAAAGTTAAAGGCTCAACTTGCCACTAAGCGGTAAATTCAATTTCATATCCTGCAAATTTGCGGATATTAATCACGCCCGTATCCAGCAATAAATATTGACCTTTAATGCCTTGCAGACTGCCTGCAACTTCTGGATTGTTATCCAAATTAAATGATTTTACTTTTACAGGATAACGTGCCACTGGAAAATTGATGTCCACACCTTCCTCATCGGGCAAAACTTGTAAACTTTGTTCTCCAAATTGTTGCTTAATCGCATTCAATTCAACTTCTGCAAGCTGTAATAAACGTACTGCTTCAGCTTTTAAATCTAACGGTGTTGCCGAGCCTTTCAGCATTTGTTGCCAACTGGTTTTGTCACTAACATGCTGCGCGATGGCAACTTCCGCTAAGCCAGAAATATAGCGTGATGCGGCTTGCAAAATCGGCAATGCTTGGGTCGCGCCTTGATCTATCCAGCGCGTTGGCAATTGCGTGTGGCGAGTAATTCCAACTTTTAACGCCGAAGAATTGGCTAAATAAACAATGTGCGGTTGAAAACAAAATTGCAACGCCCACTCCGGTTCTCGGCATGTTCCTTTGTCGTAGTGACAGGTTTCAGGCTTCATAATGCACATATCGCATTGCGCCAGTTTGATAAAACACGGGTAACAATAGCCTTGGCTAAAGCTTTTTTTCGTTTTGTTGCCACAGTGCAGACAAAAAATGTGTCCTGTATAAACCAGTTTGACCGCCTGCCCTACTAATGGCGTTAAATTAAGCAAGTTTCCACTTAAAGGTAATTGATAACTCACGGGACTGCTCAGCGTGGTTTTCATTTTTTCCAATCTGCCTATCATATCTGTGTTCCTTAACGTTGCTAAAAATTCAAAGTTATTATCGGATGTTACGCAAAAACAAGTAAGTGTTGTCGACACAATCTTCTGAAATTTACAAAACGACCGGTCGTCTTGAAAAATTTTTGCGTAACTTACCGCTAAATCATTTTAGTCGCTGCGAGTAGCAATTTAATTGTCCACCAAAAGCACGAAAGACACGAAAAATAGGCAGTTAAAATCTGTGGGGAGGATTATCTAAAAGGCAATCTGTTCGTGCTTTTTGTGTTTTTCGTGGAAAAAATGAGTCTCATGCGTAACATCAGTTATTATCGCATTAAGACCTAAATAGAAAATAATTTTAGCAATATAGCGACTCGCCGTTTTTATAAGGATGGGTTGTCGTAAAATTATAATAAAACAGACTCGCGACCGCTTGTGTGTTTTAGCGTATCACTTTGCTATAATTCGCCCCGACTTGCTTTAACAATAAAAATCATTTGTGCACACCATAGGATTAATAAATGAATATAGTTCACTCAACAATTACCGGACAAGATGATATTGATCCGCTTGAAACCCAAGAATGGATTGATGCTCTGCGAGCAGTGCTGGCTGCAGAAGGGAGTGATCGCGCCCGTTTTTTAATTGAGCACTTAGTTGCCGTATCGCGACAAGCCGGCGTGGATATTCCATTTAGTGCGAATACCGCCTATCTCAATACCATTCCGGTTGCGCAACAACCACAGTTTCCAGGCGACACCACTATTGAGCGCAAAATTCGTGCGTATGTGCGTTGGAATGCCATGATGATGGTATTGCGTGCTAATAAACACACCAACGTGGGTGGACATATTGCAAGTTTTGCCTCAGCCACAACGTTGTATGATGTTGGACAAAATCATTTTTGGCACGCACCGTCTGAAAATCACGGCGGCGATTTAATTTTCGTGCAAGGACATTCTGCACCCGGTGATTATGCCCGCGCATTTTTATTAGGTCGCTTAAGCGAAGAGCAAATGGATAGTTTCCGCCAAGAAGTCGGCGGCAAAGGTTTATCGTCTTATCCGCATCCTTGGCTGATGCCCGATTTTTGGCAATTTCCAACTGTTTCAATGGGCTTGGGGCCTATTATGGCGATTTATCAAGCGCGTTTTATGCGTTACATTGAAGATCGCGGTTTTGCCAAAACAGCAGGACGGAAAGTTTGGGCGTTTTTAGGCGATGGTGAAACCGATGAGCCTGAAACTTTAGGTGCAATCGGCATGGCAGGACGCGAAAAATTAGATAACCTGATTTTCGTGGTCAACTGTAATTTACAGCGTTTAGATGGCCCTGTACGCGGGAATGGCAAAATTATTCAAGAATTAGAAAGTAATTTTCGCGGAGCAGGCTGGAATGTGATCAAAGTCATCTGGGGACGACGTTGGGATGCCATCTTAAGCCGCGATAAAGACGGCTTGGTTAGCAAACGCATGATGGAATGCGTGGATGGCGATTATCAAACTTTCAAATCTAAAGACGGCGCGTATGTGCGCAAGTTTTTCTTTAACACGCCTGAGTTACAAGCCTTAGTCGCTGATTATACGGATAATGATATTTGGCAACTCAATCGTGGTGGTCACGATGCGCATAAAGTTTTCACTGCCTATCAAGCAGCGGTGAATCATCAAGGGCAACCGACTGTGGTTTTAGCGAAAACCATTAAAGGTTACGGCATGGGGGATTCTGGACAAGCGCAAAATACCAGTCATCAACAAAAGAAAATGAGTCCTGAGTCCATTCGACATATTCGTGACCGTCACGAATTACCGGTGAGTGATGAAGAATTAGGAAACTTGCCTTATTTGACTTTTGCGGCTGAATCAAAAGAACTGCAATACATGCAGCAACGGCGCAAAGATTTGGGCGGTTATTTACCGGCAAGACGCGCTAAAGCAGAAGCTTTGGATGTTCCGGCATTAACCGCATTTAACGCGCTGTTAGAAGGTGGAAAATCAGGACAAGAATTTTCTACCACCATGGCATTTGTGCGTATTTTAAATATTTTGCTCAAAGACAAAGCCATCGGCAAACGCATTGTGCCGATTGTGCCTGATGAATCGCGCACGTTTGGTATGGAAGGTTTATTCAGACAATTGGGAATTTGGTCGCAAGTCGGACAGCTTTATACACCGCAAGATGCTGACCAACTGATGTTTTATAAAGAAGATAAACACGGACAAGTGTTGCAAGAAGGTATCAACGAAGCCGGCGGTTTATGCGATTGGATTGCCGCTGGTACAGCGTATTCCACACATGGCGTGGCGATGATTCCATTTTTCATTTACTACTCGATGTTTGGTTTTCAACGAGTCGGGGATTTGATTTGGGCAGCAGCTGACCAACGGACTCGTGGCTTTTTGTTAGGTGGCACAGCCGGACGTACCACATTAAACGGTGAAGGCTTGCAACATGAAGACGGGCACAGTCATTTAATGTCTGCCACGATTCCTAATTGCAAATCCTATGACCCGACTTACGGTTATGAATTGGCAGTGATTATTCAAGATGGTTTGCAACGAATGTATGTGAATCAAGAAGATATTTTCTATTACATCACCGTGATGAACGAAAATTATGAGCACCCTGCCCTGCCAAACGGTGCGGAAGCCGATATTCTAAAAGGCATGTATCTGTTCAAAAAAGGCAATGAAAATCAATTCCCCAGAGTTCAGTTGCTAGGTTCTGGTACAATTTTCAGAGAAGTTGAAGCCGCTGCGCAATTGTTACGCGATGATTGGGGTGTGGAAGCGGATTTATGGAGCTGCCCAAGCTTTACAGAATTGGCGCGTGATGGACAAAGTTGTGAACGCTGGAATCGTTTGCATCCGACCCAACCTGCAAAAGTGGCTCACGTTTCTGCCAGCATTCAAGCCATCAATGGCCCTGTGATTGCTGCAACTGATTATACTCGCGCTTATGCAGAACAAATTCGCGCTTTTATTGACGCACCTTACACAGTATTAGGCACAGATGGCTTTGGTCGCTCTGATACCCGTGAAAAATTACGCCATTTCTTTGAAGTTGATCGTTATTACATCACCTTAGCCGCACTCAAAAGTTTAGCGGATGCGGGCGAATTTGATCCTGCAACTGTTGAACAGGCGATAGAAAAATACGGCGTTAATACTGACGCAACTGCCCCTTGGCTCATTTAAACAACAGGATAAATATGACTTCTTCAATTGAAATTAAAGTGCCTGATATTGGCGGCATTGCTGATGTTGAAATAATTGAACTGCTGATTAAAGCGGGAGATGTTATTGAACTGGAGCAATCTTTGGCAGTGATGGAAAGTGACAAAGCCAGCATGGATTTGCCTTCGCCAACAGCTGGTGTTGTGCAAACTGTCCATGTAAAGGTAGGTGATAAAGTCTCGGAAGGCTCATTGATTGCGACTGTAACCGCCGCAGGACAAGCCGAATCTGCACCCGCAGCTCCTGCCGCCACGCCAATTGCTGAACCCGAAAAAGCCGCTGTACCTGAACCTGCTGTTGCTGCGCCTGTAGTAACAACAGCTCCTGTTGCAGCAGCAACACCAGCACTCGCGCCAGCAGCGGTAATTGAATCGCAACCCGAAGGCACTGTCGCTCATGCCAGCCCTGCCATTCGCCGTTACGCCAGAGAATTAGGGGTTGATATTAATACGGTGAAAGTAGGGAGCGGACGCAAAGGACGCATCACTAAAGAAGATGTGAAAAGTCACGTTAAACAAATCATCACCGCCACACAAAGCCAAACTGCGCCAGTCATCACAGGTGGTGCAGGCATTCAGCCGATTCCTGCGGTGGATTTTTCCAAATTTGGTGAAATAGAAAATGTTGCTTTAAGCAAAATCAAACGTTTAACCGGACAACATTTAAGTCGCGTTTGGTTGAATTTGCCAATGGTGACATACCACGATGAAGTGGATATTACCGAAATGGAAGCGTTCCGCGTGGCATTGAACAGCGAAAAAGGCAATGAGGTCAAACTCACCGGCTTGTTGTTTATTATGAAAGCCTTGGTTGCCGCCATGCAAAAATTTCCAACCTTCAGCAGCTCGCTGTCACCGAATGGCGACAGTTTGATTTTAAAGAAGTTTTTCCATATTGGCATTGCCGTTGATACGCCAAATGGCTTAGTTGTGCCAGTGATTCGTGATGTGGATAAAAAAGGCTTAGCGCAATTGGCAGTTGAATTAGGCGAAAAAAGTGCCAAAGCGCGCAAAGGCGAACTCACTCCTGCGGATATGCAAGGTGGCTGCATGACTATTTCCAGTCTCGGTGGCATTGGCGGCACCGCATTTACGCCCATCGTGAATGCACCCGAAGTGGCTATTTTAGGCGTAACCCGTTCAGCGATGAAACCTGTGTGGAATGGCAAAGAGTTTGTGCCACGTTTGATGTTGCCGTTGGATTTAACTTACGACCATCGGGTGATTGATGGTGCTGAAGGCGCGCGCTTTATGGCGACTCTCTGTGCTTATTTAAATGACGTGCGGCGGTTGTTGGTTTAATCTATCTATGCAAGACCTGATAGGTTTTAAAAACCTGTTAGGTCTTCTTGTTTAGAAAAATAAACGCACTTTGCTGTAGAGCATAATACAATGACTTTCAATCAATAAGAAAGTACGTCTACTCTGCAAAAAAGTTAATACGGAAAGTTAGAGTAATTCTTAAAATTAATTGGCATTAACGAATATTTGCCTGAATACGCAGCAAAAACTTTGTATAAAAACGCATAAATAACAAACTAATTAAATAAACACGGAAAAAATCATGTCTGGATACCTTGCATTAAAAGTCCTAATACTTGATGACGAACCCTTCATGCGAATGCTGTTAAGTGAAATGTTATCCAATTTAGGATTAACTCAGATTACTGCTTATGAAAATGGAACGGAGGCTCTTGCATATATTAACTCACCCGATAACGCAGTAGATTTGATTCTACTCGACATCAATATGCCAGGAATGGATGGTATAGAGTTCGTGCGTCATTTAGCAAATTGTTCTTATCACGGCAGTCTTATTCTCATCAGTGGTGAAGATGAAAGAATGCTGCAAACCGCTGAAAAACTGGTTAAAACCCACAATATAAATATTCTTGGACACTTGCAAAAGCCCGTGAGTTCAAAAGAGTTATCTGGCTTATTAAAAAAATGGTTGCCATCTTGGCTTAATGAATCTTCGCCACAAACACGAAAAATTTATTCAGCAGAAGAAATACAAATCGCGATTAGCAATAAAGAGTTTGTTAATTATTATCAACCACAAATTAATGTTAAAACCGGAAAAGTGGTGGGCGTAGAAGCTTTGGCACGCTGGCAACATCCGCAAGATGGCACTGTTTTTCCTGACCAATTCATTCAGATTGCAGAAGCGAATGGTTTAATTGACGACTTAACTTATTTAGTCATTGACACGGCTTTTTCTCAAACTAGCATTTGGCAAAACTATTCGCTGGATTTGCGCGTATCGGTCAATATTTCTATGGCAAACTTGGCTTCTTTAAATTTTGTGGATTATTTAGCAAAAGCTGTCAATGTCGCAGGAATTATGTCGAGTGATATTGTGTTAGAAGTGACTGAAACACAATTAATGAAGCATTTGTCTAATTCACTGGAAGTTTTAGGACGGTTACGCCTCAAGCGTTTTGGATTGTCGATTGATGATTTTGGCACAGGCTATTCTTCCTTTGCGCTATTACGCGCTATTCCTTTTAATGAACTGAAAGTCGATCGTGGCTTTGTGCATGGTGTTGCCAGTAACGATACGCTACGCGCCATTTATAACGCTAGTTTATCTGTCGCACAGCAATTGGACATGCAAGTGGTTGCCGAAGGTGTAGAAGATTGGGACGACTGGAATTTTTTGCGTAATAGTACTTGTAATGTGGCGCAAGGTTATTTTATTGCTAAACCTATGCCTGCCGATAAAATTCATGATTGGATTCACGACTGGGAAGCGAATATTGAAAATTTTATGCACTCATCCTCCTAAAATAAATCAGACACGCAAACACCTTACCCTTGATTATTCGCATTAAACTTCCTTTTTCTTATCTCAAAACCTCATCCTCGCTTGCCTAATTTATGCGTCCTTCTCAATTTTTGCCTGAAACTCAAATCTCCAGCCGCGATAATCTGGAATGGTTATTTATCCTCAGAAACTTGATGCTAGGGGGAGAAAGTCTGGTTATTTTTCTGGCCACAAATGGATTAGGCATTTCTTTGCCACAGCAACAATTATGGCTGGTGGTATTTTCAATTGCAGCCGTTAATACATACACTTGGGTACGATTACAAACAAATGAACCTGTCACGGAAATAGAAATTTTCTCGCAGCTAATTATTGATGTCGCCTCTATTTCTGCCTTACTGTATTTAACAGGTGGCGCGTCAAATCCCATTATCTGGGTATTTTTGCTGCCGTTGATTGTAACAGGCATCATGCTGCCACAATCTTATGCGTGGTATATGGTGATTTTAACCTGCTCGGCTTATACCATTTTGGTCGCTCACAACGTCCCTTTACCCGTGATAGAGCCGCACATGGGCGATCCCACTATGATTAGCCCCGAAATAAAACACCAATTGCACATTATGAGCGATAGGCATTATTTTAATTTACACATTTTTGGGATGTGGTTTGGGTTTGTGTTTAGTGCAGGATTGGTGGCGTATTTTGTGGTGGAACTGTCCAAATCACTACGCGACAGAGAACGTCATCTTGCCGATGCCAGAGAAACTGCGTTGCGAGATGAACGCGCGATTTCACTAGGAACACTTGCCGCCAGTGCTGCACATGATATGGGCACTCCACTTGGCACAATGGCAATCTTAGTGCATGAATTACAACAAGATTTTCCCGATCATCGTTACCCTGATTTGCAAGAAAAATTATTAATCATGGCGCAGCAAATATCACGCTGCAAACAAGCTTTATCAGTGATGTCTGCATCCGGCGGTGAAATGCGGGCAGAATCAGGCTACCCTATGAATTTAGTGGAGTATATTGATGAAGTGCTGATGCAATGGCGCACTCATAAGCCGGGTGCAAAATTATCTTTGATTGTGACACCGAGTGTTTATCTCAAATCAGAAATTATTGCAGAACGCACTTTAACGCATTCTATTATTAATATTCTTAACAATGCGGCAGAAGCCAGTCCTGTCGATAAAGGCGTGGAGCTACATGCAAACTGGGATGGGCATTTTGTGGAACTCAAAGTGCGCGATTTTGGGCGCGGTTTTCCACCTGAGTTTGCCGTATTTGCTGGAAAAGAACCGGTAGTCAGTGATAAAAAAGGCTTAGGTGTTGGCTTGTTTTTAGCTTACACAACCATTAACCGTTTAGGCGGCAGAATAGAATTTCGCAATATGGATACAGGCGGTGCTTGTGTCGAAATAGTATTACCTTTGATAAATATCGAGAGAGATTATAATGATTACACCCGATAGCCCCCAGTTATTATTAGTTGATGATGATGTCACTTTTTGTACTGTGCTCAAACCGGCATTGGAAAAACGCAATTTTCAAGTCAGTATTGCTTATGATGTGAAAACAGGGATTGAATTAGCTGAGCAAACAGAACCTGAATATGCGGTGATTGATTTGCGTATTGGCTATGATTCTGGCTTGGAACTGGTAAAAAAATTAATTTCCTTGGATGACAACACTCGAATTGTGATGCTGACAGGTTTTGCTAGCATTGCAACCGCAGTGGAGGCTATTAAATTAGGCGCGATTCATTATTTAACCAAACCAGCCAACGCTGATGAAATCGTGAATGCGTTGTATAAAAATGAAGGTGATGCCTCAGTTGCAATCAATGACACGCCTTTATCTGTTAAGCGTTTAGAATGGGAACATTTGCAAACCGTGCTAATGCAACATGATGGCAATATTTCAGCAGCAGCAAGAGCTTTGAATATGCACCGCCGCACTTTGCAGCGCAAGTTGGATAAGCGTCCGGTAAAGGAATAAATTGAGATTTATTGAGTTCATCGCGCTACAAACTAGGCTCTACTTGTTATAATAACGCTTTCTATTAAGTCCCCGTGGCACAGAGGATAGCGCGACCCCCTCCTAAGGGGTAGGTCACAGGTTCGACTCCTGTCGGGGACGCCAAACACCCGTTTATTGAAGTTCAATAACGTACATAAAACCTGCAACTGGCAACGGTTAGCGGGTTTTTTTATGCTCAAGTGCAAGCCTGGGCGGATTATTTGGACAAGCTGGAAAATGAAACGAATGTTATTCCATTGCAGAAAATGGCTTAAAATTGCTTAAGCAAAACCCGCACACAGACTGATTATTGGCAAATTTCACTAAAAACAATTCGAGACTGACAGTTTAAATTCAATTTATTGAAATCAAAATTTTTTTAGATTGTTAGCTGATAATTACCTTTCTTATTTTTGAGTAATAGAAAATGACTATAGAACAAGAAAATGATATAGAAGAAGAGTTAGGTAATGAAGATGTAAAATCTGAAATACCTTTTGATCCCAATGATATAAATATTACGATTATTCCAAGAACTATTGGTCAGTTGGTAGATATGTTGGAATATGATGAAATCTTAATGCCAAAATTTCAACGTCTCCCTAATCTTTGGACATTAAAAGAAAAAAGCCGTTTTATTGAATCACTGATGCTTAATTTACCCATTCCATTATTTTATTTTGCAGAAGCAGAGGATAAAAAATGGCATGTGATTGATGGTCTACAAAGAATAAGCACTTTAGAGCATTTTATTTTAGGTGATACAAAGAAAGAAAATTCGATTAGCAAAAATAAAACCTCATTTAAACTTGAAAACTTGGAATTTAAAACCGAATTTAATGGGGAAAAATGGGATAAATTACCAAGAGATATACAAAGACGAATTAATACCAATCAAGTCACTATAAATCTAATAGGGAAAGGAACACCTGATCAAGTTAAATACAATATTTTTAGTCGTATTAACCAAGGAGGAGTTCCTTTAAAACCACAAGAAATAAGAACAGCTTTGTTTCAAGGTTATAAAGTAGATTTTATAGAAAGTTTAGTTTCAGAAGAAAGTCATCAAGGAAAAGCATTTATAAAAGCAACTGATGGTTCAATACCTAAGCGCAGACAGGAAGACTTAGATTTTGCAACACGCTTTATTGCTTTTTATATATTAGGGTATGAAAAATATGAGCCTGACATGGATTCTTTCTTAACACTAGGAACTAAAAATATTCCGGCAAATAAAAAAGAACAGGAAAAAATCATTAATGATTTTAACAGTGCGATGGCTTTAGCTTTTGAAATTTTTGCTGACAATGCTTTTAGAAAACTACCTGAAAACGGACGTAGAAAACCTATTAATAAACCTCTTTTTGAAGTGATTAGTGTTCATTTTTCAAAATTAAATACCGAACATAAAAATAAACTTATAAAGAATAAAAAAGTATTTCTTGATGAATATGAATCTTTACAGAATATCCGTGAGTTTAAAAACTCTATTTCGACAGGAACAGCTAATAAGGATAGCGTAAAGGAACGGCATGAAAAACTCAAAACTTTACTTGAAAAGTACATCCAATGATAACAAATCTTACAATAAAAAATTTTAAAGCTCATAAAAACACAGAGCTAAGATTTTCCAATCTTACTGTACTTTGTGGTGCAAATGGCATTGGAAAATCATCTGCTATACACGCCCTTTTGTTATTAAGGGATTCTTATTTAAATAAATCAAACTTTGAGTATATTGATTTAAAATCAAAGTTTATTGCAATAGGAACGGCAAAGGATGCACTGTATCAGTATAGTGATAACTCCGCTATTTTTTTTGAAATTAAAACTGATGACCATGAATTTAATTATTCTTTTGAAATAAAAAGAGACTCTGATTTAGAAAAAACACTTATTTATAAATCACTTAAATTTGATCATATAACTGATAAAGCAATATTAGAAAAGGAAAGCTTATTTAATAAAACCTGTCAATTTATCAGTGCTGCACGATTAGGCCCGCAACCTTTTTATAGCAAAGATGATGTTGTTGTTGATGTCCATAATCAAATTTCTGTTATAGAAGGTAGAGCGGAGCATTTTGTACACTTCTTAAATGCTAATCAAAAAATAAATGTTTTAGAGAGCCTAATTCATTACTCTAATTCTGAAAAGGATTTATATAGTCAAGTTGCAGCATGGGAAACAGAAATAAGCAAAGGAGTTAATATTCATATACAAGATAAAGGAGAATCAGGTTATGAATTAAGATACAGCTTTAATAATAAAAATAGAGATAGAACCAATGAATTTAAAGCGATTAATGTGGGGTTTGGATTAACTTATGTTTTGCCTATTATTGTAGCTATTTTGTCAGCACCTGAAGGAACTTTATTATTGATTGAAAATCCAGAAGCCCATTTACACCCAAATGGACAAGCTAAATTAGCAGAATTAATATGTTTAGCAGCGCAGGCAGGAATACAAATTGTGGTAGAAACACACAGTGACCATATTATTAATGGGATTTTAGTACAATGTAAAAAATTTGAAGAATCACAAAAAGGTATTTCAA
Source organism: uncultured Methylomonas sp. (assembly GCA_936941155.1). Classification (GTDB taxonomy): domain Bacteria; phylum Pseudomonadota; class Gammaproteobacteria; order Methylococcales; family Methylomonadaceae; genus CAIQWF01. Next base: position 88,035 of record CAKZJE010000033.1, read on the forward strand.
AACATAATGTTTCTATTTACCATTTTGATAGAGATGAATCAGAGCCGTGCTGTGCTGCTAAAAAAATTGAAATTGAGGAAGGAGGGAGAATTTATTATACACCCGCAGGGTTTTTCGACCAGTTTACGATTGATTATGAGTTTTTAATGGGATTTTAATATGTATCAAAATTTATATTGTTACATAGATATTGATTGTGAACAATACATAGAAAAACCTGACTATTTTAAGAAGCTTTATGAAACTGTGCTGCTTGCCTATCAGCATAAAATAACCGTATATTATAATCAGGATCAAATTGATAATCTTAAATCATTTTTTTCAAAAAATGATGATGACTGGAATAAAAATTACAATAAGTCTCATGGTTTTAATTTACGAAATTTATTAAAAAGTGCAAGAAAGAAATTTAATAAATGCTATTGCTTTCAGGTTTGCTTTGCAGGAGAAAAATCGTTTTTGGAGTTTATAAATAATGAAGCTGTTTCAATAATCGAAGAACAAAAAAATAGTGCTTTGATTTCTTTGACTTATTCTGAATGTAATTCTTTATTATTTGTAGAATCAAAGTTAGAGTTTAAGCAAGTAAGTTTTGATGTTATCAAAAATAAAGACGATTTACTTGCTTGGATACGGTTATTTGAACCAAGAAACTTTAATTTATCTCCCAAGCATGGTGAAAACGGAGGCGGCAATTGGTCTGGTGAATCTGTATTACGTTGCAATAAAAAACAAGCTCAAATATTACTTAATACTGCTATTGCTGATTTTAACGCAAAAAATAGTGGAAAAAATCTTTACAACTTTGACCAAGTTTATAATACATTTATTGAGTTTTATTATGAGGGTGATAATCCGCAAAAGCAATGGCATGGTTTTCATGTTGAAGAAAATCAATGGAAAAATAGAATTCCTCTCAAAATTCTTAAGTATTTTGGAAAAGCTTAATTTTTCAGAATATTTCGTACTTACTAATATTGCTAAATACGCTTTAGAAGAGTTCCATCGAAACGGATGAACAAACCGCAATGGATTACATTAATTCGCAAACTGGAGAAAAATAATGACTGTCGAATTTAATGAGATTCTGCTTTATACCGACGCTAACGGCAAAGTCAAAATCGAAGTCATTGCATGGCGCAACAAAATCATTAGCGCAGGAAGTGGCTTCGCGTGGAATTACCGTAAATGCAGTTGCGCCGAGTATTATTGAATCTGCGATGACAACACAAATTTTTGATAAAGAGAAAATTAAATAGTTAGTGCCAATGAAACGCACCGGAAAACCAGAAGAAGTGGCGGCGTTGGTCGGTTTTTTGTGTTCAGAACAAGCAGCTTATATTTCTGGGCAGATTATTGGCATTGATGGGGCGATGCGTAGCGCAAAGCATCCCCCCTGTTCTTGTTGCTGTCTTGTAATGCAAGTTAGGAACGTGCATGAAATAAGCTCGACAACTGTAGGTGCGAATTCATTCGCACAGTGCGGATAAATCCGCACCTACACAAAAAAAACTTGCATAAGTTGTTTCGTACTCATTCCTTATCTGCCCAAATTATTACACCGTAGAGACGTTGCAAAACAACGTCTCTACAACCAAGCAATTAAACTCAAGTTTTGGAGTGCAAGCTTTGCTTGCCATGTCAGGCCTGACCTCCTGTATTTTTTAATACCTTGAAACTTATGTTCACTTACTTACTCGCTTTTTAAATTTTTACTTTTCTATTGGAAAAGCTAACATCTTTGTTCGGTTTATAAAGCATCAATCGCTAATTTAGCATTGCACTGTGCAATCGCTTGCGCTAATTCTGCATCTGACAATGGATGTTTAATCGCCATACCTCCTCTAAAATCAAACTCTTGATAATCTTTTTTCGCAAAAGTCTCAATCCGACACTTTTTCACCGGCTGATTTTCAAACGGCATTTTTATCGCACTCAAATTTAAAGGTGCAGATTTTTCCACGCTAGGTGCGTAAATCAGAAAGTCACCTTTCAATGCCAACACCGCACGATATTGACTAGCAGTGGTTAAATATAAATAGCCGACTTTAATATCTTTTTCTTTTAATTTCATTATGTTAAACACCTTAAATTATTTCATTTCGCTGTGGAAGATGCTTTAGCAGCACAAACAACAAAGCTAAAGCCTTTCTCTCAACTGTTCTAAACACTTTTCTTCATGGATGATGACAAAAACATTATTTCTTTTTTGTCATTCGCCCTTTTTCCCAATAGCCAGAAATTTCTGTGCCATCCGTTAAATATTGGCTGCCATAGCCTTGTCTTAAATTATCTTTAAAACTGCCAGTGTAATATTCACCATCGGCATAGCGTTGCACACCTTGACCATTCGCTTTACCGTCTTGGCATTCGCCCTCATAAATTCCTTTGCCAATTGTCAAATGACAAGTTTGCGAAACATCAGCAATTTCAACACCGCAGCCTGTAAAACAAAAATCGCCTGTTAAACCCGCCGTATAATTAGCCGGCAATTGCGGAGGATTGGTGTTTTGCGCAACAGTTGCTGATACGCGCTTAAACAAAGTTTCAATCGGAATCGGCTCTTTAATATGCTCTAACAAAGCGGAAGTATACGGGCTATTTCGACCTCTACCATCCGCTGCTTCATAGCCTGCTGCGGTTGAGTACATCACAATAAACTCTTTCAGCGCAATCATGGGGGCTAAGCCTGTAAATTTACGCGCGTTTGTTTTTTTGGTGCTGCGCTTTTTTCCTTCTGGAACAACCGCTTCAGCGGCATATTGATTGAAAGGATTATTTCTGCACGCATCCAAAATCATTAATTTTGTGCCTTTCGTAGCGTTTTGCATCAATTTTTGAATCGCATTCGCTGAAACTCCGGTGCTTGGGTCTGTAAAATTGTAATCAATCGGAATCAAAATATTTTCGCCATTCACCTGCATTCCATGTCCTGAAAAATAAATTAAGGCAACATTCGCATTGCGCGAGAATTGCTCAAACTCTTTTAAGGCAATTTCAGTGGCAGATTTGCTGGAATCTGTTTTCAAAATCACTTGAAAACCCAAACTTTTCAGTGCCTCAGAAATATCAGTGGCATCGTTAATAGGGTTATCCAATCCATGCACATTAATATAACGATTATTTCCAATAACTAACGCAACCCGCTTACCTGTGCTGGCAGAATTAGAAAAGTTATTTTGAACGTTAGATGATGAGGCACAGGCTTGCAGCAACAGCACAGTCCCTGCAATAAGCGCGATTTTAAAGCAACTTTCAACCACATTAAGAGCTTTTTTCATCATACCATTCTCCATTTTCTGCTTGGCACAGACTTTGAGTTTCTGTTTTGATGTCGCCGCTTTCTGTCACTACTTCGGTTTTAAGAGAACGACACACTTTCTCTTCTTTTTTCACAACCACACCGGGCGTTTGAATAATTTTGCGCGACGAACTGCATTTCACCTCTTCCACGTTTTCAGAAACATCGGCACTATCAGAACACCACGCCACCGGTTGTGTTTTTTCAGTATCTTTTAAAACTTTGACCGCATTTTCTTTATCTTGCTGCGTAAAATAATTGGCAAGTTGACCGCCTATCACCGCTAAAGTATCGGCTGCAACCTTGGCAACTTTGGCAATACTTTCTATATCTGCTTGATTTAAAGGTATTTTAGTATCTTTTTCTTTCAGAGAAGTTCCCGCCAAATTGGTTAAACCACTCAAAAGACTTGGCGTTTCTTTTTTGGTTTTTTTACTGCGCGTTTTTTTGTTATTAGTCACTAAAGTAGTTGGACTCATCGTATTAGTGAGTACGGGAGCTATGGAACTGGCCAATTTATTCAGTTCATTGGAGGATGTGCGAGGTAAGTTTGAGCAACCGCTTAAGAATGTGTTTATCACTAATACGCAGATTAGCTTTTTCATCATAAAAACCTCTTTCAAGATTATCGTTTTTAGTTACAGTGATTGATGGTAGGCAATATTATCATTGAATAACGAAAACACTTTGTAAAGAAAAGCGAGTTTTGAAAAAAACAGTGAGTTCGCGAAAATTATGCCGTGATATGCTGAAATTTTTCAAGACGACCAGTCGTTTTTAAAATTTTCAGCTTTATTTTATTAAGCCACGCCGCGCATTTCGCAAGTTTTAAGTGCAATAGGATGTGCTGAACGAAGGGAAGCGCATTAAACGTTGGCGATGCGCTTCCTTAAATCAACAGCATCCTATGAGTTAGTGCATCTTATCGGGTTGAAAATTTTTAAGACGACCAGTCGTCTTAAAAAATTTCAGAGGTAGAGAAAATAGTCTTCGGTATTTTAAATTGAAGAGCAGCGGTTGATTTGCACTGCATACAGTTAACGCATGAAATTCTTCTGATGTGAAAAAAGAAATATCAACTAAATACAAAGCGTTATATTTTTTAACTCAATGGTGCGGTTATTGCTAAGTTATTTTTAAACTTAACCACTTTTGTGAATGACATGACTCTTAATGACGCTATTTTTGATTTACTGCAAAAAGGTTTGCCTGCGCCTTCAGCGATTTCAGTGTTTTTTTTATATCAAAAAATGGAAAGTGGATATTATCGGGATGATAATTTTGAATTAAAATTCAATGAGTTATTAAAAGTTCAAAAAACTATTCAAAAAAATCATCCGCTTTTACATTAAATTTTAAAACTGCCCGATTAATTCGCCCATCTGCACAGATTTTCCTGCCACAAACTCTGGCAGCCATTGCGCTTTATCTTTACCGAACAACACAATAATGGTCGAACCCATATTAAAACGCCCCATTTCCGCGCCTTTTTCTAGCATTGGAGCGTTTTCTGTGTATTTCCATGAACGTACTTCACGAATAGTTGGCGGTGTCACCACGCCATGCCAAACCGTTTCTACACTGGAAACAAAAATAGCTCCCACCAAAACCAAAGCCATTTCGCCAATTTCCGTATCAAAAATACAGGCAACCCGCTCATTTCGGGCAAATAAACGCGGCACAGAATTCGCAGTTGCGCCATTCACGCTAAAAAGTCGCCCAGGAATATGAATCATCTCTTTCAGCGTGCCTGTTATCGGCATGTGCAAACGATGATAATCTTTAGGCGATAAATAAATGGTGGTAAACAAGCCGTCTTCAAACGGGACGGCACGTTGCGCATCACCGCCGAGCAATTCTGTTACGGTAAAACTTTTGCCTTTTGCTTGAAAAATATCGCCCGCACTAATCTGCCCTGCTTGGCTGACTGCACCATCTGCGGGACATGCAACCCCTGTTTTCAACTCAGTTAAGGGACGCACACTGTCTTTTAAAGCACGGGTAAAAAAATGATTAAAGCTGCGGTACGCATTAATATCTTCTTGCTGCGCGTCTGCCATGTTGACATGGTAAAACTTGATAATTTGCGAAATCATCAGATTTTTCCAAGTGTTATTTTCGCAATGGGTAAATTTACTCATTATCTGCGACAGAAAATGATGCGGCAAAATATATTGAGGTAAAGTGATAAGTGTTTCTTTTATAGACATAATTTGTGCGAGTAGGTAAAAGTGTGGATAGCGTAGTGATTAAAGAGTGCTACATTTTATCTGGCTAATTTGACTAGCAAGTGTAACGCAGTGCTGTTGTTTTAAAGCCTGAGTTGACCTTGATACAAAGATACCAGATTGTTGCAGTAAAGAAAGCGGGGCATTCAAATAAAGGAATTGAGGTGGCAAGCAAAGTCTGCATTCCAACAGAGCCAGTTGCGCAGAGCTTTGAAATTCTGCCCACGTTTTGATGATGGCTTTCGGTTCGCCACTGCTGCCAGAGGTGAAAAAAATTGAAATCGGTTGGTGAATATTAATGCGACCTGACAGGTTTTTAAAACCTGTCAGGTCTGCGTTTGCTAAGTGGTTTAATAAATCCCAACTGACTAAAAACGGATTATTATTTTTATTTTCGTTAGAAATATCGCGAATACAATAACTTGCGTGATAAGTGCCTAATAAATGCTGGATGGTTTGAGGAGCTTGATTAGATGGTAGCAGGGTGATTTGTTGCCGCAGCAATACGGCTAAATACGCCACCATAAATAAATAGCGATCCTGACATAGATTAATTGCGTAAGCTTGCGCAGGAAGTTGTTGACTTAAAGACAAAGCATGAGTCAAAAAATCAGCGCGACTCATCCTTTGTCCTGAAGGGAGAAGACAAAAGTCTTTCTCAAATTGTTGGTTAAAAAGTCCGAGCAGGTTAATAAACTGCGGAGTTTGAGTCGTCAATGTGGACTAAGTAGAATTAAGTTTAAAGATAATGCAGGATGAAATTCAGAGACTTTAATTGCTATAAGTATTTGAATAAAAGTTTTAAAGGATGTGTAGGCTTAGATTTATCCGAACAATGCGAATTTGTCGCATCTACAAAAAACACCAATATTCAAAAACTTATGCTTGGTTAGATAGTTGAGTCTCTGTGGATTTATCTTCAGTCACTGCTTTTTTTCTCTACGACGACGCTTGAAGGTGTACCAGCTATTTCGCAACCGGTTCCAAAAACTATCGTTGGTCATCTTTTGAATTTGTTGGGTGATAGGGTGGTCTGGGGCAACTTCTGTTAGTGTTTGAGCGATTTGCTTTGCCGCTTCCACCTCACCGGACAGTCGAAAATAGATGCACATAATAAAGTTAAACGCCATAAACTCAGTAATATGAAACCGATTACGCTGCGGATACATCAGTTTTAAATCAAAGCCTTCATTAAAAATCTCTCTGACTTTTGCTAAGTCACGCCGTTCTAAACATAGACGTGCATAATCAATGCGGGCAAAAAGATACTTGGGGTGCGTTTTATAATTTTCTTCTACACGCGGTTTGGCTTTCTTGTTGCGCGTCATCTGATAACTGGCTGCAAGATAATTGGAAATGTGTGGCACATGTGGATATTGCTCAACCAATTCTTCTAGCCTTGCAACCAGACTGGCCTTGTCAGTATAAAAACGGTCTTGTACGTTTGCAAAAAGCGTATTCAGTTCTTGCTGAATGTTTCGGGGTAAACTTTGAAAGGTTTTATCAATTAACGGCTCATCGGTAATTTCATAATTTGCCATTTTATACGCATTATTTCTTGGTTTTGCCGGTATATTGGGCATTGATCTGTTTCTATTTCTATTGTTTTTCATTTTTGAGCTTCCCTAGCGTTAAATCATTATTAATCTAACATTTTAAAAAAAATGGAGCGCAAAAATAGTTTTTTACGCTCCATAAATAGTTCTGATTTAAACTCAATAGGCTAAATCTAATTTTAGTGGTGACAACCTTCACCGTGCACATGCCCATGTGCCAATTCATCCGCAGTGGCAGGACGGACTTCGATAATTTCAACATCAAAAGTTAAATCTTCACCCGCTAATGGATGGTTGCCATCAATCGTGATGTCATCACCTTCAATTTTAGTGACAGTCACAACACCTGGGCCGTGGCTTACATCTGCTTCAAACATCATCCCTAATTCAATTGTATCAATTCCTTCAAACATGCTACGCGAAATAGTTTGCACCATATCGTCATAATATTCGCCATAAGCTTCAGCTGCGGGAATAGTCACATTCAGTTTATCGCCCGCTTTTTTTCCCGCCAAAGCTTGCTCTAAACCAGGTATAATATTGCCTTGACCGTGCAAATACATCAACGGTTGTGAGCCTATCGAACTATCAAGTTGCTCGCCCGCGCTGTCTGTCAAGGTGTAGTGTATAGATACTGCCAATTTGTTTGCAACTTGCATCAGAAAACCTTTTGTCTGTTTAAAAAAGGACATTATGATATAGCTTTGTGCTACGTTTGTCTGAAAAAAATAACAACATACAAGATACCGTCATAAAAAACGCCCAACCTTATTACTTTAAAGAGAGAAGATTTTGAACTTAGAAAGATACCACGCTGTTGATAGAGAACAGCTAGCAAAAGATATAAATGCTATTCAAGCTGAATTATTACGCAAAACCGATATGAGTGATTTCGAGCACTTAAAAAAAATCGAAAGCTGGGGCAAAATTTGCTCATTTTTAGGTTATGCAACAGCATGGATTGCTCCTAACCCGATTTCTGCGTATTTAATCAGCCAAGGCAACTTTACCCGTTGGACAACAGTTGCGCATCATGTGATGCACCGAGGTTACGATAAAATTGAAGGGATTCCTGTGCATTACACCAGCAAAGGCTTCGCGAAAGGCTGGCGACGTTGTATTGATTGGATGGATTGGATGTACCCACAAGCGTGGGATGTTGAACACAACGACATTCACCATTATCACTTAGGTGAAGCAATGGATCCTGACCAAGTGGAATTTAATATGGAGAAACTCAGAAATTCACCGATTCCACGCTGGGGACGCTATGTATTGTTGGCATTAATGGCGGCAAGTTGGAAAATGATTTATTACGCCCCATCTACGTTAAACGAATTGCGTGCGATTCAAGCGAAAAAAACTGGCGCAACCCGTGATGATTTTTCGCGTAGCGATTTATGGAATCCTTTAAAACCGGCGGGTAGAGATTTGTGGTTAAGCTGCATGTTGCCTTACAGCTTGATGCGTTTTGTATTATTACCCGCATTATTTTTACCACTTGGTGCAGTTGCGGCAACTAACGTGCTTATTAATTCTTTCTTTGCAGAAATTTTAACGAATTTACATTCATTTTTAGTGATAGGCCCTAATCACGCGGGTGAAGATGTGATTATGTTTGAAGACAAAGCCAAAGGCAAAGGTGAGTTTTATTTGCGTCAAATTGTAGGTTCAGTCAACTATACCACTGGCACAAACACCATCGACTTTTTACACGGCTGGTTAAATTACCAAATTGAACATCACTTGTGGCCAGATATGACGGCGAGTGAATATCAAAAAGCTCAGCCTTTGGTCAAAGCTGTGTGCGAAAAACACAATATTCCCTATATTCAAGAATCGGTATTTAAACGTTTGTGGAAAACTTTAGATATTATGGTGGGAAAAACTTCCATGTTGCGTCCTGCTGCAAATTATTCATAAATAAAGTTTTTTTTAATGCTTTTACGATAAACCCGTCCGATGTTTTTGCTAAGACGGGTTTTGTTATTTGAAAACAAATTTTCTTTTAAAATAAACCATCGCAAAGTAGCGTATCTAATTTATGTCAGCTATCAATTCTTTTCACTTTCTTGCGCCAAGACCTTATAGATATATCACCATGGAAAATTTAAAACCATTTCTGGCTTTGTGTTTTTTCAAGCATAAAGAACCTGAAATTACCTCCAATATTCCATTGTCATCAGGGATACTCTTTTACAGTGCTATCGCATTAACCATTCAAGGTTATGTAGGTGGTATCGCAGGAGGGATTATCGTCACTTTCTTGGAAATTATCTTAACCTTAATGTTTGCTGGCGCGGTTGTTATTCATAGGAAAATAATTGAAGATTACGTTCCACTTTGTTGCGCAATCTTTATATGTACCGCATTTTTAGGCAGTTTAGGGATTCCTTTTACGTTAATGATTCACATGGTCAAAGGAAAATTGGCGATGTTTTTTATTTACAGTTTGGTGGCGTTAGTGCTTTGGAATATTTGGGTCACTAAGCAAATTTTCCAAAAAGTGGTGATGCTGCGCCCCGTGAAAGGTTTTGCACTTGCGGCATTTTATTTTGTCATTGCTTACCTTATCCCCTTTGTCAGCGTCTTTATTTAACGCCTGTTTTTAAGGTAAACGTCACAGGCCCATCATTTATCAGCGAAACTTTCATATCCGCGCCAAATTCACCAAATTGAACTGGCGCGTAACTTTCTTGGGCTATTTTCTGAAAATAGCTAAACAAAAGCCGCCCGTATTCAGGGCTGGCAGCACTGGCAAAACTGGGTCGATTGCCTTTATTGGTATCCGCAGCAAGAGTAAATTGCGGCACAATCAATAAGCCGCCGTTAATATCGCGCAAACTCAAATTCATTTTATCTTCATGGTCAGCAAAAATGCGGTAATTTAAAATCCGCTCCAATAATCGCTGCGCCTCTTTTTCTGTATCTTGTTTTTCTACGGCAACCAACGCCATAATTCCTTTGCCAATCACGCCTATATCTTGTTGATTAACAGTGACTTTTGCTTGTGTAACGCGCTGAATAATTGAAATCATGGTGTTTTAAATCTGAATAATGAAGTGTGAATTGTGAATTGTGAATTGTGAGATTTTCGCATAAAAAATATGCAGGTATTTTAAGACATTCTTTTGAATTATTTTTACAAAAAAATGCAAAAATTTTCAAGACGACTGGTCGTCTTAAAAAATTTCAGCTCATAAATCTGAGCTAATTTGAAAGCATCGTTTTTTTGTTGAACCGTAGAGACGCAATATTTTGCGTCTCTACAGTTTTGGAAATTTCAAAGCAGCTTTTTCAAAACCTGCCAAATTTTTTCCATAATCACAGGCTGCCCCTGCGCATTCGGATGTAAACCATCGGCTTGCATCAACTCTTTTTTCAACGCCACATCCTCCAAAATAAACGGCACGAGCACAATTTTCAACTCCGCAGCCAATTCTGGATAAACCTGATAAAACATTTCGATATAGCGTTTGCCATAATTAGGCGGCATTTTCATTGCCAACAACGCCACTTTCGCGCCTGCTTTTTGCGAATGCTGAATAATTTGGCTTAAATTGTTTTTCATTTCCTTAGGCGATAAACCGCGCAAGCCATCATTCGCGCCCAATTCCAGCAACACCCACTGTGGTTTTGCCTGTGCCAACGCCTTATCAATTCGCGCCAAACCTCCCGCGCTAGTGTCACCACTGATGCTGGCATTCACCACTTGATAATTTAATCGCTCCGTCTGCAACTTTTTTTGCAATAATGCTACCCAGCCTTGTTCTGCTTCAATGCCATATCCCGCGCTGATGCTGTCACCGACCACCAGCAAAGTCGGTTGCGCCGTTGCACTGGCAGAACTTATGAACATTATCAGCAGAGCGAAAAACTTAATCATGTCAGAACCTCAAATTATTGGAAAACCGCACACTATGATAGAAACCGTCGCGTTAGGCAAAACTGTTGCCAGTTCGGAAGGAGATTTGCAGATTTTAGCAGGAATCAATCTCAGCATTAACAGTGGCGAAAGCTTAGCGATTGTCGGCGCGTCGGGTTCAGGAAAATCAACGCTGTTGAGTTTGTTGGCAGGATTAGACACGCCCTGCACCGGTTCTGTGTCTTTAAACGGACAAGACTTAACCGCCATGAATGAAGACGGCAGAGCCGAAATGCGCAATCAATATGTCGGCTTTGTATTTCAATCGTTTCAATTGTTGAGTGGCTTAACCGCTTTGGAAAATGTGATGTTGCCGTTGGAATTAGCCGGAGATTCCAAAGCAAAACTAAAAGCGCAAATGTTGCTGGAGCGGGTGGGATTGGCGCATCGTTTAACCCACACGCCGAAACAACTTTCCGGTGGCGAACAGCAACGAGTCGCCTTAGCGCGGGCTTTTGTTACCAAACCGGCGGTGTTATTTGCCGATGAGCCGACCGGAAATTTGGACAGCAAAACCGGAGCGCACATCATCGAATTGTTATTTGAATTGAATCAGGAGCAAAAAACCACGCTGATTTTAGTCACCCACGACAAACAACTCGCCAGCCGTTGCCAGCGCACCATCACCTTGGAAGCGGGGTTAATGATATGAAACGCTTGAACTTAGCTTTGCGTTTGCTGTGGCGTGATGGACGCTCCGGTGAATTAACAATTTTACTAGCCGCGTTGATGATTGCGGTGAGCTGTTCAACTGCGATTAGTTTATTTTCTGATCGTTTAGAAAAAACCATGAACAATCAAGCGGCTGAATTTTTAGCGGCGGATTTAGTCATCGCCTCGCCCGCGCCATTATCAGCCGATGGGTTAGCGCAAGCGAAACAATTGAAACAAGCGCAAGCGGTGGAATTTCCTAGCGTCTTAATTGAGCATGAAGAGTTATTACTTGCCAGCGTGAAAGCGGTTTCAGCGTTATATCCATTGCGTGGGCATTTAAAAATTACTGATAACGAAAGTTTAACGACTGGCAGTCCTTCAAGGACTGCCAGTCGTAATTCCGAAACATACGAAAAAATTGTTCGTCATCCACCTGCGATTGGTGAAGTTTGGATAGAGCGGCGCATATTATCCGCTTTAAAATTGAAGTTAGGGGATGTTCTCACGGTCGGTGAAAAACCGTTACGAATCACCCATATTTTGTTATATGAACCTGATAAACAAGGTGATTTTTTCAGCATGTCGCCGCGCGTATTAATCAACAAAGAAGATTTAGCCGCCACCAAAGCGATTCAACCCGGCAGCCGCGTGCATTATCTGTATCAATTCAGCGGTGATGAACAAGCGTTATTGCAATTTAAGCAAACAATCAAACCGCAATTAAATCCTTCGCAGCGGTTGGTAGATGTGCACGAAGACCGTCCCGAAGTCGGTGACGCGCTCAGTCGTGCCGAGCGTTATTTAGGCTTATCCAGCATCGTGGTGATTTTGATTTCTGGCGTAGCGATTGCGATGGCAACGCGCCGTTACAGCGAGCGGCATTTTAATACCGCCGCGATTTTGCGCTGCTTAGGCTGTAAACAAGGCGAAATTCTCTGGCTGTTCAGTTGCCAATTTTTAGCTTTAGGGATTGCCGCCAGCAGCATCGGCACTGGTTTCGGCTGGTTAGCACAACAAGGATTGTTTTATTTACTGCGCGATTTATTACCCGTGCAAGTTGCTAGTCGGAGTTTATTTGCGATGTTATTTGGCTTTGCAACTGGTTTGGCGATTTTGTTAGGTTTCGCATTGCCACCGATATTGCGTTTGAAAAAAGTCTCCGCGTTGCGGGTGTTGCGGCGCGATTTAGAACCGCTGCCAACCAGCGCGTGGTTGGTTTATGGCTTGGCGTTGTCATTAATTGCCGTGTTGATTTGGCGATATACGCAGGACTTGAAAATGACCGCGACCATTATCGGCGGCAGTTTATTGTCATTGTCGATTCTGGGCGGCTTGCTGTATCTGCTGTTAATCAAAGCGCGAAAATTATTACCGCACTTGAATTTAACTTGGCGATTTGGTCTGCAAGCCTTATTGCGCAATCCACAAACCAGCGTCAGCCAAATTTTGGCATTTAGCATGACCTTGGTGGCGATGATGTTGAGTTTCACCGTGCGCACCGATTTACTCAACGATTGGCAATTGCAATTACCTGCCAACGCGCCGAATCATTTCGCGCTGAATATTTTTCCTACGCAATTGCAGGATTTTTCAGCCGATTTAAAACGACAACAAATTGGCAGCAATCAACTTTATCCGGTGATTAGCGGACGCTTGGTGGCGATTAATAATATTCCGGTGCAAAAAATTGTCAGCAAAGAATCGCAAGGTGAACGTGCGACACGGCGGGATTTGAGCCTCACTTGGTCAAACAGTTTGCCGAATGATAATAAGCTGGTCGCTGGTGCGTGGTGGAATGCAGAAAATGCACCGAAAAATCTCGTATCAGTGGAAGAAAAATTGGCGAAAAATATGAACATCAAACTCGGTGATTCACTGACTTTTACGGTGGGCAGTCAGCAGTTTAAATCAACGGTGAGCAGTCTGCGCAGCTTGCGTTGGGACACGATGAAGCCGAATTTTTACATGATTTTTTCACCCAAAACTTTAGATGATTTTCCTAGCACTTATTTAACCAGTTTTTATTTGGCAAAAAATCAGAAAAACAGTTTGAATGCTTTGGTCAAAAAGTATCCGAATATGACAGTATTAGAAGTGGATTTGATTTTAGCGCAGTTGAAAACCATTTTGACGCAATTAACCAGCGCGGTGAATTATGTGTTGTATTTCGCGCTGCTGGCGGGTTTTACGGTGTTGTTTGCAGCGGTTTATGCCACGCTGGATCAGCGAATTTATGAAGGCGCGTTAATGCGCACTTTGGGCGCGAATCGGGCGTTATTGCGCAAAACGCATTTGTTGGAATTTTCGCTGCTAGGTTTTATTTCAGGAATATTGGCGGTGATTATTTCACAAGTGTTGGTTTTCGCGCTTTATCATTGGGTGTTGATGATGGATTATCATCCGAATTTGCTTTTGTGCGGATTAACGCCATTGATTGGCACGTTGTTTGTGACGCTGGCAGGTTATTTGGGTGTTCGCGAGGTGGCGAATAAATCGCCGATGCTGATTTTGCGGCAGCAGTAAGCTGAGGATTTTTAGTGATGCAAAATCAATTATTTTTGCTGACTTTTTTAAATAAATAGAGATTTAAACATGGAAAACAACCTAGAAAAAATTATCCCGCAACAAGGTATCGACATTATTTCTGAAGTTTTAGAAAAATATTCCACAACTGAAAAAAGCATTGATGGTTTTCTTTATCAGGTTTTAACTGACTCTAACGTGTACTCTACCGCAGATGAAATCAATCAAACAGTGGTTAAAATTTCAGCCACGATTGATGCCATTAGTCAGGCTTATCAGGATATTCAAGCCTATAAAAGCAAAGGACTTTCTGTCAATATTTGGTTGCGTGACAATTTGAATAAAGCCATTGCGCATTTACCGCAAGCAGAACAAGACACGATTATTGATGCGGCTAAATTAGCGATGAATAGCGGTAATATTGCTTTATTCAAGCAACTTAGCAATGGCGAAACAGATGTAAATTTGATTGCTGATTTAGTTTCAAATAGCTTTGTTGATTTAAACAAAACCGCAATTGGCAATAATTTAAAAGAAGAAATTAAACTTAACACATTGCTGAATGCTATTGCATTAGAAAGTATTAGCGGCGATAACAATCAAGAATACAAAGCAGCTCAAGCCTATTTTGCTGCGCCTTTGGATAGTAAAGAGGACAGCGATTTTAAAAAAGTGGTCGCGGCAGCAGTTGAAATTGCGAAAAAGAAAAAATTGCTCATTGATGAACTTAACGAGGCTTCCACAGAACAAATAGCGGCAACTGTTGATAAAGGTGTCACCGCTGCAAAAGTCGCTTATAAAATTGCAGAAGGCGAAATTTCTGCAATTGATGCGCTGGATTATTTGATTGATAAAGCCGCAGCGAGGGTGATGGTGGTGGTTGATTCTACCTGTAAAAGGGTAGGCGCAAATGTGGGGGCAGTCGTTGGGGCGGCAATTGGTGAGTTGTTTAGTCCAGCAGGCGCGGCTTTAGGTGCTAAAGTCGGTCGTGTGGTTGGTGCAGCGGCAGGTAAAAAAGTCGCTGAATTTGTCAGCAAAGGTGTTGAGAAAGTTGCATCCGCTGCAAAAACAGTCGTTAGAAGTGTTTGTGAAACGGCAGAACGGGCATGGGAGGGTGTAAAATCGTTTGGTAGCAGCGTTACAAGTTTTTTTGGTTTTTAATCTTTTAAAACTTAGGCAGCATTGGCTATAAAATGCAAAGCACATTAAAAAATAAACTACGGAATACATGATGACAAAAGCCATAAAATTTAATTTGATGTTAGATAAACACCCCGTTAGAGATTTAGACGATTTGCTGGAAAATTTTAATTTGGATGATTTACTAACCGTTTATAACAGCCAGCTTTTGCATCGTTGGCTAGAAGTACGAGGTTTAATGGATGAATTAAACCAAATCATCGCGGTTAGTAGCTATGATGGTAAAGAAATTGCGCAAACACTTTGTAAAGTTTTTCAGGTTGATTTGAGCAATGAGGAAGTTAAAGCTGCTGTTTATCCGTTTGAATTGCGCCACCAACAAAAACAACAGATTGAGGAATTAGCGATTCAACAATTTAATAGAAATGAAGTGATTAAAAAATATCATGCAGACTATAAAGACCTGCGTGAAAAAATGTTGCTTAAAAACATGCCTGCTAAAGAAGCTAAAAACACAAATGATGGAATCCTTGATAAAGTTGTTTCTGCTCTCAGCGATTTTGCAACTGATGTTTGTATTGCCAATATAGAAAAACACAATGAAAAAGCTAGCGATTACCAGTTTTTGAAAGCTACGATTAGCGTTTTATGGCAAGATTACTCGCAATTATTTAAAGTCGATTTTGATTCATTTTTCCAGCTATTTATCAAAAACAATCCTTTGACTTTATTTTCAATGTTGGCAAATGAGGAATATCGAGAATCAGGTCTTTTTGACGATGAACGAAAAGCAATTGTTTTTTCAAAGATACCTGCGAGTCCTTCTCTTCCGCCTAACCAAGTTTTTCCTTCACCTTATCTATCTTATGCTGGTCTTACTGATGGTTATTGGAAAGACTTACAACCGAAAGGGATAAAATGTTTAGTTTTGAGAATGGAAGCAAGTAATTTTATTCGCAACGCTGAAAAAAATGGCGAAGAATTAAATGCCAATGCTGTTAATGGGCAGTTTTTAATTCTTGATGGCATAGATTACAAAAGCAACAATGCCAACCACGCTTTAATTTACATGGTGATTTAACAATGGAATTAAACGCCACGCAAAAATTAGCCAGTTATGTCGATGCCTTACGCCCCATCATTTATATTCACAGCTTTGATTTTCAAGCCGTTGATTTATTAATCGCCGCAGCCAGCAAAGATTTCAAAATTTACGAATACAACGAAGCCGATAAATATGTTGATTTTAAAACCAAAGCCCCGCAACAAGCTTACAAATTAAATGAATTCCTCGCCTTATTTGATAATAATGAAGCAAAAAAAGTCTTTATTATTTTAAAAGATGTACATCATCAATTAAACAATCCTGAAATCATTGCCCGCCTCAAATCACAAGCCTTAAAAACAATTTATCAAGATGATGTTTATGTCACTATTTTTCTGGTTAATACCGCGTTAGTCATTCCACCTGAATTGGAGGCAATGATTACCGTATTTGATATTCCACTCCCTAATCATCAAGAAATTCTTGCCACGATTAACGATTATGCCCAAGGTTTTCAATTAGATTTAAGCGAAGAAGTTTTAAATGAATTAGCTGTTTCATTTAAAGGGTTAAGTGATTTTGAAATTCGGCAAATTCTCAATTTAGCTTATCAAGAAAGTGGCACAATAGATGGCAATGATAAAGCCCTGATTCTGAATGAAAAAGAACAAATCATTAAAAAGTCCGGCTTATTGGAAATTATCCATTTCGATGCCAATTTAGGCAGCATTGGCGGCTTAACTAAACTGAAAGACTATCTCACCGCAAAAGCACGGATTTTTAATAATCTCGGTGAAGCGAAAAAATTTGGCATTGATTTACCTAAAGGTTTATTAATCGTGGGAATGCCCGGTTGCGGTAAAAGCTTAACCGCCAAAGCTACAGCGCATTTATTTGAAGTCCCCTTGTTGCGTTTGGATATTGGCAAATTAATGGGCAAATATGTCGGCGAAAGTGAAGAAAATTTGCGCAAAGCCATTAAAACAGCGGAAGCCGTTTCTCCGTGCGTATTATGGATTGATGAGTTGGAAAAAGCCTTTGCCGGAGTCGGTGGCACAGGTGGCGGTAGCGATATAACCACGCGCTTGTTTGGCAACTTTTTAACATGGTTGCAAGAAAAAGAAAGCTCTGTTTATGTATTAGCGACTTCCAATGATGTGTCTAAATTGCCACCAGAATTTTTGCGCAAAGGGCGTTTTGATGAATTGTTTTTGGTAAATTTACCCAATGATGAAGAACGGCGCAGCATTTTTGAAATTCATTTGAAAAAACGCGGCAAATTCAGCAATGCGATTGATACGATTAAATTATTAAAAGCAACTCAAGGTTATTGCGGTGCGGATATTGAAGCAGTGGTAAAAGAAACCATTGAGGCGGCATTTATTTCAAATGATAAAACTGTAACAACTGAAAAAATACTGGCAATTATCAAAGAGACAAAGCCTATTTCTGTGACTTTGAAAAAAGATATAGAAGTTTTGGAAGAAAAATTTAAGCTTTATGATTTTAAAGCGGCGAATTGAATGTTCAAATCAATAGGGAAAATTGAAAAGTGACTAACGAAACTCCCGCTCCAACTTTTGATTCCAAAGCTTTTTTAAATACGCTCACCCAACGTCCCGGCATTTATAAAATGTTCAACGCGCAGGGCGAGATTATTTATATCGGCAAAGCCAAAAACCTGAAAAACCGCGTTTCCAGCTATTTCAAAACCCAATCTGCCTCGCTAAAACAGCAAACAATGGTCACAAAAGTGGCGGCTATTGAAGTGACTGTCACGCACACCGAAGCCGAGGCGTTATTGCTGGAAAGTCAGCAAATCAAACAACATCTACCACGTTACAATATCTGCCTGCGTGATGATAAATCTTATCCATATCTGTTTATTTCAACCTCACATGATTTTCCGCAATTAGCTTTTCATCGTGGTGCAAAGAAAAAAAGCGGGCAGTATTTTGGCCCTTATCCCAGTGCCAGCGCGGTGAAAGAAACGTTACAATTGTTGCAAAAGATTTTTCCGGTGCGCCAATGTGAAGATAGTTATTATAAAAGTCGCTCGCGCCCTTGTTTACAACATCAAATTCACCGCTGTACCGCGCCGTGTGTGGGATTGGTGACAAAAAAACAGTACGGTGAAGATGTTGCGAATACGATTTTATTTTTGCAAGGCAAGGGCGATACCCTGATTAATCAATTGATTGCGAAAATGGAAACGGTTTCTAAAGCATTGCAATTTGAACAAGCGGCAAGTTTTCGCGATCAAATTGCCCGTTTGCGCTCGATTTTAGAAAAACATTTTATGCAGGGCGAGCGTGGGGATATGGATATTATTGCCTGTGCGACAGAAGGTGATTTGGCGTGTGTGCAAGTGTTTTTTATTCGGCACGGCACGTTATTGGGAAACAAATTATTTTTTCCAAAATTGCATGGTGATAACACAACTCCTGCCGCCGTATTGCAAGCCTTTATTCCGCAATATTATTTGGAAAAACAACTGCCGCATGAGTTGATTGTCAGTCATGCCTTGGAAGAAACGGAATTATTAGCACAAGTGTTAAGTCAACAAGCTGAACATGCCGTGACAATTTCGCATAATGTGCGCACGGAACGGCAAAAGTGGCTGCAAATGGCAATCACTAACGCGCAAAATTCTCTGTCTAGCAAATTAGCAGATAAACAAAGTTTGTTCGCTCGCTTTCTCAATTTGCAACACGAATTGAAATTGCCCCAGCTGCCGCAACGCTTGGAGTGCTTTGATATTAGCCACACGCAAGGAGAGCAAACCGTTGCCTCCTGCGTGGTGTTTAATACGGAAGGGGCGTTGAAATCGGCGTATCGGCGTTTTAATATTGAAGGAATTACGCCGGGTGATGATTATGCCGCGATTTATCAGGCGGTATCACGGCGATTTAAGCGGATAAAACAAGGCGAATATCCTGTTCCTGACATTTTGTTTATTGACGGCGGGAAAGGACAAGTTGAACAAGCACGAAAGGCAGTGAGCGAAGTCGGGCTAAACAATGTTATGATAGTCGGAGTTTCAAAAGGTCCTGATCGCAAAGCTGGAATGGAAAAGTTGATTTTAGTCGATCAGGCGCAGCCGCTAGCCGTGACAACTGGCGCAAGTGCGTTATTGCTGATTCAACAAATTCGCGATGAGGCGCACCGTTTTGCCATCACAGGACACAGGCAGCGGCGTAGTAAAGCCAAAACTCAGTCGACTTTAGAAGAAATAAAAGGCTTAGGCTCAAAAAGACGACAAAGTTTATTAAAACAATTTGGAGGACTGCAAGGTATACAACGCGCAGGCGTAGATGCACTTTGCAGTGTAGATGGTATTAGCCAACAATTAGCACAACGAATTTACGACACATTTCACCCTCAAGATGGCAGTTGAATTTAATCTCCCCACTTATTTAACCTTATTGCGAATCGCGCTGATTCCGCTTTTGGCGGTTATTTTTTATTTGCCTTGGACTTATGCAAATTTTACTTGCGCAGCAATTTTTCTGCTTGCTGGCATTACCGATTGGTTAGACGGCTATTTAGCCCGAAGAATGGGACAAGAAACAGCGTTTGGCGCATTTCTTGATCCTGTTGCTGATAAATTGATGGTCGCTTTTGTTCTGGTTTTATTGGTAGAACAAGAAAGCACTCCCTATCTTACTGTGCCGGCTGCCATTATTATTGGTAGAGAGCTCACCATCGCCTCCTTGCGCGAATGGATGGCAGAGATAGGGCAAAGAGCCAAAGTACAAGTCTCGCAGTTAGGTAAATGGAAAACGACGGCGCAAATGACCGCCATCACCTTATTATTATATGGAGAGAGTTTTGCGGGATTACCAATCAAGACCTTGGGCTATTGGCTGCTGTATGTTGCGGCTATTTTAACGTTATGGTCGATGGTTAATTATTTAACGGCAGCCATTGCTACGTTAAGAGAATAAACACGCCCTTGATTGAAGGGCTTAACTCAAGTTTGATGTTATCTGGCGATGTATTTGACCTATATTGCGGATGCTTCATTGGATTTTGCATAAAAAATGGCATATTTAACAAGCCTTTACCTATAAAATCAGACTTGATACCTTTAAAAAAATATAAGAACAGTACGCTGTAGAAAAGAGCATGGATAAGGAAAAAGAAAACACTCAAAAAAAGGTTGTTACCCCCGATGAAATATTACAGGCAGCCTTAAAGTTATTTGCCAAACAAGGATATTTCAATACCTCACTCACCGATATTAAAGACGCTGTTGGCATCAAAACCACCGCCGGAATTTACCAACATTTTAAGAATAAACAAACGATTGCCAGTGCGTTATACGGCAATATTTTAGACAGTTTAAGCATTTCCATTGACGACATCCGCAGACGCAACCGCAAAGCCTCAGAGCAATTGCGCGAAATTGTCGATTTGTTGTTTAAACTCACCGATGAAGCTCCAGAAGTCATGCAGTTTTTAATGCTGATTAAAGTGACTGAATTTTTACCTGAAGAAAAACCGCTGCTAGACACCCCTCCGTTTATTAAAATCAAAAAAATCTTTCAAAATGGCATTCGTGATGGCGAAATTCGCGCCTTAGATCCATTATTAGCTTACACTTATTTTTTTGGCATTATTAGTTACACCTTAAAAATGGTGTTGACTGGCGATTTAGACAAAGGTGCGGATAGTTATCAAGCGCAGGCATGGTTGGCGGCATGGAGTACGGTGGTTAAAAAATAGCGTTAGATGAATCATTTAAATCATTGAAAATAAAAACCAATTCGCTTGCTGATTAAATCAAGCAATGAATATAAAAATGATGGTAACTACTGCGGCTAGTTTCCATCATTTTTTTTTGCTATTTTTAAAGTTCTAAACTAAAAAGTAGAAATGTTTCTTGATGAAAAATCGCTAAATTTTTGCAATCAGAATGCTTGCTGTTAAAGTGTAAATCTGTGTTTTAACCCGTTTTTGGAGAGAACAACTATGTCTGCATTAGCTTATAAACTTATGTCTTTTGAAGACTATTTAACTTATGACGACCAAACCGATAACCGTTACGAATTAATTGATGGGGAGTTAGCACTGATGTCACCACCTGCTTTGATACACATATTAATCGCTGATTTTTTAGCTGACCTCTTTAAGCAAGAAGTCAAGCGTTTGCAATTAGATTGGTATTGTTTAAAAGAAGTGGGCGTAAGAACCGGATTTCATAAGTCGCGTTTGCCGGATATTGCGATTGTGACGAAAGCGCAAGTGGAAAAAATGCGTAATCAGGTTGCGGTGTTTGAGGTGTCGCCATTATTGGTGGTGGAAATTGTGAGTGAATCTTCAATTAAGCAGGATTATCGTTTTAAGCGCACGGAATACGCGGCGTTGGAGATTCCTGAGTATTGGATTGTTGACCCGCTGGAAAATAAGGTGAGTGTGTTGGTGTTGGAAGATGGTTTTTATGAAGTGACGGAATTTAAAGGAACGCAGCCGATAGTTTCGCCGACTTTTAAGGAGTTGGTTGTTATGCCTGACAGTATTTTGCAACAGTAATGATTCACAACTTTCAGGCATTACATTGAACAACAAATGTGACTGCATTTAAAGCATCGCCTAACGCAGTTTCCGCCATTTCTAAGTCATAACTGGCTTGCAAATTTTATCCACTACACAAAATTTGCTAGTGAAAACTATCCAGAAAGAGCGTAAAGTTCGATTTTTTAAATCATGCGTTTTGTACAAGGTTTTACTTTACTTAACGCGATAAGGAGTAAAGCTATGAAAAAAATTATTCTTTTTGTTTTGTTACTGTTCGGCTCTTTGCAAAGTAGTTTGGTATTCGCTGTTGATGATATTGCGGTTAAGTATTTATGGCTTCCCATTGGTAATAGACCTTTTGTTTACCCACAGCTTCTAATTCTTAAAGATGTAGCCGCGTTAAATATAGATAGTAATGGACAGCCAAGTGGTCGTGCATGTGGTGAATTTGATGACAATGAAGATGGAATTTTATCATACGATATTAGTTTTTTTCGTGAGCGTATTGCAGCAGAAGGAGGGCAATTTGATGCGTCTAAACTTCGCATTGCTCCGATGGCACCATCGTTGTTTTATATCATGTGGAATGCCCATGTACATAAACACTTAGGTTGGAGAGTTCCTCTTGGTTACATGCGTCCTGTTGGAAAAGAAGCTAATAATCAAAAGCGTGATAGCAATGGGAACATTGTTGAGTTACAAAATATTGTGCAGTTAGTAGATAAAGATGGAAAATATTTTACAGATTTAGATAAAAATCGTATTTCTTTTTGCGTTTCTCAAAACTGGATCAGTCTTCTATCTCATCGCGAGTCAGGAGAGTCAGTTGTTCTATGGTATGACGATAACTTTGGCATGATACCATCCACAATGAAGCAAGGGACTGGTTTTAGCACTTCCTCTACAGGACTTCCTGCTCTTAATGTATTAACTATTCCCTCTGAATTCAAAGATAAACTTGTCACATCTGGAACAGGTTTATCTAGCGATGTACTTAACGACAAAATCTGTAGCCAATCTAATCCTAATCCCGCAGTAGAGCAGTTCAGAAATTCAGCTACAAGACGGCTCACTATTTATCGCACACCAAACGACCAAACAGGCTATCGCTATGCAAATTCAAATTGTGATGTAGGTGGCTTTGGACTTTCAGGAACAGATGATGGGGACGGTTCAGGTTCAGGCGGTTTAAGCGGCTCTGGCTCTTCATCAAGACCTAATTTGAAAGCCCTAGATACCTGGGTCTCCTATGGTTTAGATAAGAATTCACAAAGAGTAACATCATCCGAGCATATCTATTTAGGTACTCCATTATGGTGTCAAATGCTCATGGAAAATGCGAGCAGTAATGATATTTCCAGTAATTTCTATTCTGAATGTTATCTTTCAGTAGGGAAAAAGTTTGATGGCTGGGATAAAGCTGTATCACTAGATTCAGTATTTCCAGCGCGTACAAAAGGCTTAGAAGGTCATAAAACTAAAGTTGAATATCAAAACATTGACGCAGCCTTTTATCCGCAGTGGTACAACGTTGTTTCTCGCATTGATTCAAAAAAGGATGTAACTGAAACTAATGAAGACGATAACACCTACAATCCAGATAACCCTTTCATATTTCAAATATGGGGTCGCCCGAATATAACTGTCAGTCTTTCAACCGATAAATCCATTTACGCACTTGGTGACAATGTTCATGCAGTTGCTTCATTTGCAAATGTGGGAAAAAACCCGTTTGGTAAAACTGCTTATGTTGATTGGTATGTAGATGGCGTAATTAAGTTGGATGTATTTACAAACGAACACGACCGGATTTTACGGGAAAATTTGCATCCTGGAATGCTAAAAGAACCAGAAGACGCATGGTTATCCTTACCTCAAGAATACGGAACACACGAAATAAAAGTCTGTCTTCGTTTTGGAAAAGATGATTTGGTAGAAGAAGAAAATCCTGCTGATAATTGTGACGTACATACTGTAACAATTCCAGACCCTATTCCTACACTTGTTGTCGCGCCACCACCAGCACCCACACCACCACAACCTCCGGTTGTTACTCCACCAGCAGGACTTGATAAAGGCGTTTGTCCAAATTTCATTGCTCAAGCCAGCAATGTTGTTGCTCCCAAAAAACTGCCAGCAGGAAAATATGCAGCTATTCGCATGGGTAAAACAGGACAACGGGTTTATTTAAAAAATCCAATTCCATTTGGTAGTCAAGGTCTCTATCCACCAATAACAAACTTTAATCCTGAGAGTGTTAAATGGTTATGCTGGCAATCCAATAAAGCAGGTTGGGAGCCTAAGAAAAATGGAATATGTCCTACTAGAAGTGGAATTCTCAAAAAGGTATTAAAAGCTGATGGTACGTTAAATTATTGGACTGCTTTAATTCCTTTCATAGACCCTGCCGATCATGGCTCGTGGAGTCTTAGATATGCAGACAATTTAACCCATTGGGTTGATTTTAATGTGTTAGATGTTCCTAATGCCGCAAAAAATGCAGACTCCAGTATTACTTATGGATACTACAAACAACCTGAAACCCTTTATGACTCAAAAACTAAAGTGTTATCTGTACTTTTCCATGAGCCTAAATTGTTCGCATTAATTTTAAATGATGCACTGCTGAAAGATTATTCTAAATTGACTGGTCGGGTTCTTTGGCAGAGTGATGAAGATGGCTGGACTCATAATCTGTTTACCCCAAGTCAAGGCGTGTTTCAGTGTGATGGTGAAGGGTCATGGGAATTGAAAATCTTTAATGTCACCCCTGGTTCTCTTGGTACTGTAAGTTTTTCACTAAAAGACGGCTCTAGGTCTTGGTTGCTTACTCAGTGGTTTAAACAAAGTACAGGGACTAGCTTACCGCTGGATGGTAATGGAAAAATAAAATTATCACCATAGTTAACTGAATGTGTTAAAGATAGCGTAACCTGACACACGCAAACATGCTGCTGTTTTCCGGTTGCGCTTTTTTTATGGCAAAATATTCGCTATATCTTACAAAAGTGATTAACAAAGCAGGTTTATTATGATTTCTGTCGCCATTTTCGCCCCCTTAGCCCAAGCCGCAACAATACAAGCCAAAATCTACAAAATTGCAGGAGCAACACCATGAAATTACAAATTATTTTTGAACCCAGTAACTTAAATGGCATACAACAAATTCACATTAACCAGCGTTAAGCAAAAATTAGGCGTTGAAAAATAATGTTTAGAACAAATCCCCTGCTTTTGACCTATTTTATGAGTTTTTAATGTTCAGAAATTTACAAGACGACCAGTCGTCTTAGAAATTTTTTGCGTAACGTCTGTCTGAAATAAGCGTCAGAAAGTAGAAATAAGTATTTTCGGCTTACAGTGCGTAGCCGCGATTATTAACTTTCGCAGAAAACAATCGCATAATTTTCTGTTCTGATTCAAAATAGTGAGCTAACTAAACCTTCCACCTTGCTCAATTGATAAAAGTTAAAAATGAGTTTTAAATCTAGTTTACTAAAAACCGCCATAAAATTAACGCCGAATAAAATGATTATTTGGGTCGCAAACTTTATTTTAAAAGACATTGCGTCATTAACAGATTTTGATTTTAACCTCGACACCCGCAAACTCTACGTTCAAGTGCAACTCGTTGGTGAGTCCGAAGCCATTGAAGTTTGGATGGACGATTTTGCAATTGTCCGCGATGGCGAATCTTATGAATTTATTGTGCAACAAACCAAATCAAACCGAATTTGGTTACACAATCTGCTGGCTCGAATTGCGGGAAAAAAATGGAAAATTCCGGTAATTCCGCAATTAGCCGCTTATATTGGCACTGTTGCTGAGGTGTTTAAAGCTGAAAAATCAGAGCAATCTGAAGCCATCGAAGCAAACGCTGACACTGTTGAATAAACTTTTGCTTTATTATCTTCGCTAATCCCCATCACTACAAATCAAACTATGATAGAAATCGGCAAATTTAACCAACTCACCGTCAACAAACGCGATTTTGACGTTTATTTTGACGGCGGCGAACTCGGGGATATTTTATTGCCCGCCTCTGAAGTGCCTGAAAACTGCAAAATCGGCGATAGTTTTAACGTTTTTGTGTACAGCGGCGTAAAAGGTCAACTGACCGCCACATTTATCAAACCTTTAGCCGAAGTGGATGATATTGCGTGGTTAAAAGCCGTGTCTGTCAGTCATGCGGGAGGTTTTTTAGCGTGGGGATTGCCCAAAGATTTGCTCGTGCCCTTCAGCGAACAACGTTATGAAATGGTGGCGGGCAAATATTATCTGGTAAAAATCTTTCTGGATGATGAAAACCGCATTGCCGCCACCATGAAATTTGAAGATTTGATTATTGAAGAATCGTATTATTTCAAAGAAGGCGAAAAAGTTTCGGCGATTATTGCTGAAAAAACCGATTTAGGCTTTAAAGCGATTGTAAACAACAGTCATTGGGGCGTGATTTATGAAAATGAGATTTTTCAACCTTTGAAAAAAGGGCAAACAGTCACTGCGTACATTAAGCAAATTCGCCCTGATAAAAAAATTGATTTAATTTTGCAAGCTCCAGGTTATGGCAAAGTTGAAGAATTGACGGATAAAATTTTGCGCAAACTGAAAGAAAACAATGGCTTTCTAGCGTTAAGTGATAAAAGTCCGCCAGAACAGATTTATGAGATGTTTGGAGTGAGTAAAAAAGTATTTAAACAAGCGATTGGCGCGTTGTTTAAACAAAAACTGATTGATTTAGATAAACAAAGTATTCGTTTGCTTTAAACTTCAACCTTTCAGGTTTTAAAAACCTGAAAGGTTTTTTGTATTTAGACTGCGGATTTGCTAAACGTATGCACCCAGACTAAATCCTCTTCATTCCATGTCATGCCTGCGTGCATTCTTAAAATCAAATCTTTATACATCGCAAGACTTGGATAACCTTCCGCTTGCGCATCCGCGTCAGTCATATCGCCTAAACGTTGCCGCTCTAAAGCAGTAACATTGAAAGTAATTCCTTCTAAATCAAAGGTTTCGCCCGGATAAGCATACACACCATTGCGGCGTTGTTGGGTTTTGCGTCCTGCTAATGTTGCTTCAACTAATTTGGCGTGTGTAACAAGTCTGTCAATGCTACAGGTTTTTTCAGGGTAATCGCTCATTATGTTATCCATAAGTAAAAGAAAGTGACAATACAAAATTCGTGCCGGAGCGCGAGGAAAATGTTAATTGCAATGGGTTAAGAAAGCTAGTTTTTCGCTTAAATAGGTTTCAAGTGCGGCTAGCAGAGTAAAATCAATGTCAGGTTGTTGTTTTAGCTCATTGATTCTATTCAAATAAGCCTCTTTTTGATCGTTTATCCGTGTATAACAAAACGCTTGCCAGTGTTTTTGTTCTTCGGCTGTCAGAATATGCGGATAGTTTCGGGCTTTATAACGAAAAAACATTTCCTGCAAACGTTTATCGACAAATTTAGGTTTCAAATTGGCCAATTCTGCAACAGGCGTATTTCTAATTTTCAGCATCGCGGCTTTATCTTGATTGCCAAAAAAACCGCCGCTATAAATCATCAAGTCAGGATCGGTGATAGGTTCATAATGAGGACTGCTAAAAACAGAGGCTAATTTTGTTTCGAGATTTTTTGCCGTTTTTATTTTCGCTAAATTTTCTTTGCACAACTCTAAGTCTATTTCTAAATGCTCTACTGTGTTTTTTGCAAACGGAACTATCACCGGACATTTATTAATATGAATGGTTTTTAACGCAATTCGTTCCACGCCTTCCGGCAACAGCTCAGTTGCAATAAATAACCGTTGTTTAATTTCATCAGCAGTTAATTCTAATAAAGGCTGTGGATCAATTGATAAATCATAAACCACGACTTCATTGGCATTGGTTGGATGTTTGCAAATCGGTAACACGACGGCTAAACAATTTTTTCGCGCTGGGTATTTTCCTGATACATGCACAACAGGTTTAAAACTACCTAACTGCAATAATTCAAATGCTTTATCTTTTTGACGATTTTCAAATAAAAAATCAAATAATTTTGGTTGCTTTTTCTTAACTAATTTTGCTAACGAAATTGTCGCATAAACATCGGAAAGTGCGTCATGGGCTGCTTCGTGACTAATGCCGTTTGCCTGCGTTAAATCAGTCAGTTTAAAACTCGGTCTGTTTTCTGCTTCATTATCAACCCAGACAATCCCATCAGGACGCAAAGCTCGCGTGGCGCGAACTACATCAATCAAATCCCAACGAGAATTGCCATTTTGCCATTCTCGCTGGTAAGGATCGTAAAAATTGCGATATAACGCATTGCGGGTGACTTCATCATCAAATCGCAAGGTGTTATAACCTAGACTACAGGTGTTAGACTGGCTAAGTTGTTGCTGAATTAAGCGAATAAACTCGGCTTCGCAAACTCCTTTTTCTGCCGCTAATTGCGGTGTAATCCCTGTAATCACACACGCATCAGGCTGTGGCAAACAATCAGCACTCGGTTTGCAATAGATCGTGATTGGTTTGTCGACTACCTTAAAATTATAATCAGTTCGTACACCTGCAAATTGCGCAGGAAAATCACGCTGCGGATTAATGCCAAAAGTTTCGTAGTCATGCCAGAAAAAAGTCGATTCAGCCATTTATTGTGCCTTATTTTGCGGATACTAAAGCGCGTAATACATCGGTTCGGCTCACTAGCCCAACCAATTGATTATCTTCAAAAACTGGGTAGCTGCGCACAGATGAGCCTTCAAATTTTTCTGCTAAATCAACAACACTAGCACTCGCTTCAACCGCAACCACATCAGTTGACATATATTCGCCTACTTTTCCAACCATGCTTTGATTGTAAGCACATTCTAAAACGACTTTCATGCCGTCTTTTTCAGAAAACATGCCCACCAAATGTTTTTGTTTATCTAAAACAGGGGCACTGGTTACTTTGTTGTCTAATAGTTTTTTGATTGCTTCAAAAACACTGGTTTCTTCAGTTAATGTAACCAAGTGTTTTGACATATAGTCTGCAATGGTGATTTTAGTTAGCATGATTTTTCTCCTTCAGTGTATTTATTATTATTAAGTTGAACAGGAAACATCAAAACTACGCAAACGTGTCAAACGCATTTATTTTTTAACGCAGCGTTTAACTATGTGAAGATTTTTGTAGCATATCAAGATTAATCACTGAGCCTTCATCTTGTTGTGTTTGAGCTTCCTGTTTTTTTCTTTTATCACATTTCTCCGTACAAACACAATCTCCTTTATCAGAGCCGCCGCACGAACCTTTAATGGCATGTCTGCCAAACATCACGCCAATTGCCATAATAGCAATAACGATTAACATAAAAACAAATGTTGCTAAAAAATACATCATAATTCACTTCCTCTTTACAGATTAATCCAATAATTTAGTTTCTAAAATGACTTTGAAATGGCGCAAAATCGCAATAATTTTTAATAGTTTATCCTCTTCTGTGCAGTCATAACTTTTTGAAACAGCATAAGTTTTTTCAATAAGAATAAAAAACTCCCAATATTTTCCGCTAATCATACAGCCGTACAAAGGTTTGCCGTTATTATTGATGTGTTGCGCACACAACAGAGCTTCTAGTAGTTGTGCAACAGGGTCGCCATTCGGGTCACGATGTCTTTTCCATTCTTGAAAATGAAAATAAGGCGTTTCGGGTTTGTCTAAAATACCTTTTGCTACCATAAAATCCGTTTTCACTTTTAAATAATGTTCACCAATAGTGGCTTCAATTACGCGCTCAAAATAAGGTTGATATTTTTTTTTCGGATTACTTAAATTGGCAAGTTTTAAAACAAAAGCGATAAATTGCATTTTTAAATCTTCTTCATGCCAGCCTTCTATTTTTTCTTGCGCCTCCGCTAAAATCATATCGAAAATATATTGCTCATTTGCATTGAGGGTTGTTTCACACTGCAACCAGCCTTGTAATAAAGGGTGGGAATGATTGCCTATTAATCGTTGCAAATCAAATAAATTAATCAGCTCTGCTGCACTGTATTGCTTGATTTTTCTTGCCATTATTTTCAACCTTTTTTCAACAAGGCAATGATTTCTTTTAAGTTTTCGTTTTCCCTGTCTTTCATAGTAAGTTCTTTGTCTTTTAATTCGATAATTAGTTGTTGTTTGTCTAATTCGTGCTGTAATTTTTCTTCCGCAGGATAAATATGGCAATCTTTTATTTTTTGACTTTTAGCAAATTGAATGTTCTGAGTCCCTGCTAAGTAAATCACGACTTTTTCGTTATCATTTACAAAGTAGCTTATGTCAACACTAAAAAAATTAGCTAGTTGAGCTAAGCGAGAAATACAAATATCAGTTTTTCCTAATTCTATATCACTGTAAGCATTGCGGGTTAAATGAAGCTGTCCAGCTATTTGTTCTTGCGTCCATTGATTAACAGTACGCAATTCTTTTAATTTTTTCCCGATTTTGATTTGTATCTCTTCAGTTTGCATGATGTTAAGTTTGAGATGGCAAGATGTGGAGTGATAGGGTGACGATTTTTTTGAGGGATTTTAGCATAATGTAACTGTTCTTCTGTGGTCGATGTTCGTGTCGGCTTAATTTTTTTGTTAAGTAAACATTACTTATCACTTAACTACTTTAAATCAAACAATGTGGAGACAATGAACTATGGGATTTTTTAGTGACATGAAAATGGACAAAGTTACAAGGATTTGTGAAAACAGTGGATTGTATCGAGGTACTCATTCTGAGAACTGCGAAAGTTGTAAGTATGTAATAAGAGGAAAATGTATAACGGGGCTGGGATGTTCTTTAAGAACTATTGATGGAGGTAATATGATTACCTTAGCAAATTACAAATGTGATAATTTCGCGAGATAACGAGGAACATAAAATGTCAGGAAAAGAAGATTTATTTGAGTTTAAAAAAGACGGTAAAACGGTGAAAGTTTACAAAGGAGAGGGTTCGTCTGATGTTTACTACAAGGTAAATGACGGTAGTTCAACAAGTGCAGGGTTAAAATACAACGGAGATCAAGGTAATTTTAAGTCTGGTAGCGGATCATCATTAACGTGGGAAAAAGCAAAAGAACTTGTCAGAGATAAGATATAGCAAGTAGCCCGCATGAAGCTTTGCGTAATGCGGGAAAACGCAATAATATCAAAGCCTTTATAAAACAAACCGCCTTCGGAAAAACCAAAGGCGGTTTTTTATTGCCTGCCACTTTAATCAATCCAGCAGTTTTGTTTCTAAAAGTTCCTTAAACTTGCGTAAAATCGCAATAATCTGTAATAGCTCATCTGCTTCCGTGCAGTCATAAGTTTTTGAAATACAATACGTTCTATTCTCCAGCGTGATGAAATTCCATGACCTGCCAACGACATAGCACCCATAAATAGGCTTGGCATTTTGATTAAGCTCATAGGCAATTAACATTGCTTCTAAAACTTGACCAATTGGGTCGCCGTGTGGGTCGGTTTGCCGTTTCCATTCTTGAAAATGAAAATAAGGAACTTCGGGGCTGTCCAAAACACCTGATGCAATCATAAAATCGGTTTTCACCTTTAAAAAATTTTCACCGACAGTTGCCTCAACAACACGCTCAAAATAAGGATGATAACGGGGAGTATTTTTCAGATGTCCTAATTTCAAAACAAAGGCGATAAATTGCATTTTTAAATCTTCTTCATGCCAGTTGTGAATATTTTGTATTGCATCTTCCAAAATAGAATCAAACATTTCCTGCTCACTGACAGTTAATGAAATGTCAGAAATACTCACCCATTCTTGTAATAAGGGATGAGAGTGATTGCCGATTAAACGTTTTAAATCAAATAGTTTAATTAAATCGACTTCTTTGTATTGTTTTATTTTTTTTGCCATCATTTTTTCCTAAATAAAAAAGGGGAGCAGGCTTAAAGCATACTCCCCTTTGCTTTGTCGGTGACTAAAAAATCCGACTAGCCACCAAAGTCATCAAGCATGATGTTTTCTGGTGGAACGCCGTTATCTTCCAACATTTTGATAACCGCGCTATTCATCATTGGAGGCCCACACATGTAAAACTCACAATCTTCTGGGGCTGGATGATTTTTCAAATGCTCCTCATAAACAACGTTATGAATGAAGCCTGTGTAACCTGTCCAATTGTCATCGGGCATCGGATCAGATAATGCACAGTGCCAAGTGAAGTTTGGGTTTTCCCGCGCCAACATATCGAAATCTTCCACATAGAACATTTCGCGTTTGCTCCGCGCTCCGTACCAGAACGTGATTTTCCGTTTTGATTTTAAACGGCGTAATTGGTCAAAAATGTGCGAACGCATCGGAGCCATACCCGCGCCACCGCCGATAAACACCATTTCTGCATCGGTATCTTTGGCAAAAAACTCACCATAAGGCCCTGAAACAATACATTTATCACCCGGTTTTAGGCTAAAAATGTACGATGACATAATGCCGGGTGGTACAGTTTCTGGTGCGCGTGGTGGTGGAGTTGCAATCCGCACGTTCAACATGATTTCTCTTTCTTCAGGATAAGAAGCCATAGAATAAGCACGCAACGCGCCTTCTTTTACGTTAGAAACATAACGCCACAAGTTAAATTTGTCCCAGTCTTCACGGAAACGATCTTCCACTGCGAAATCAGCATATTTTGCCACATGTGGAGGACATTCAATTTGAATATAACCGCCTGCACGATAGTTAATCGCTTCACCTTCTGGCAAATCCAACACCAATGCTTTAATGAATGTCGCAACGTTATCGTTTGATTTAACAGTACATTCCCATTTTTTCACCCCAAACACGTCATCTTCAACTTCGATTTCCATGTTTTGTTTAACAGTGACTTGGCAAGAGAGACGATCGCCTTCAGCCGCTTCACGTTTGGTGATATGTGATGTTTCAGTTGGCAGAATGTCGCCGCCACCTGAATGAACTTTTACACGGCATTGTGCACATGTACCGCCACCACCACACGCAGAGGGTACGAATAAACCATTATCAGCTAAGGCTGTTAATAGCTTTGAGCCTGAAGGTACATGGATTCTCTTTTCATGATTGATCAGAATCTCAACATCACCTGAGGCTACCAATTTACTTTTTGCACCGATAATGACATAAACCAGTGCAATCACGATCCCCGTGAAAATAATAATCCCTAATAGAATTTCCAGCATTATGATACCTTCCTAAAGTTGGATTCCAGAGAAAGCCATGAAGCCAAGTGACATCAGACCCGCGCTAATAAATGTAATCCCAATGCCTTCTAAGCCTTTAGGAATATCGCTGTATTTTAATTTTTCGCGTACACCTGCCATCACTGTGATAGCCAATGCCCAGCCGAAACCACTACCAACACCGTACACTACGCTTTCGCCTAAGTTGTAGTCACGTTCAATCATGAACAAGCTACCGCCTAAGATGGCGCAGTTTACGGTGATTAATGGTAAGAAAATACCTAAGGCGTTATACAAAACTGGGAAAAATTTATCTAAAATCATTTCCAGAATTTGTACTAACGCAGCAATCATGCCGATACAGCTTAACAGGGACAAAAAGCTTAAATCAACACTGTCCAAGCCCATCCAGCCTAACGCGCCTTCTTTTAATAACGCATGATAAATCATGTTGTTAGCAGGCACAGTAATGGTTTGCACAATCATCACCGCAATGCCTAAGCCCATTGCTGTTGAAATCTTTTTGGACACGGCAAGAAATGTACACATGCCCAAGAAGAAGGATAAAGCTAAGTTTTCAATGAAAACCGCTTTGATAAATAAACTAATATAGCCTTCCATTAGTGATGCCCTCCTTCACCGTGAGAAATATCCATGATTTTGAAGTCAGCTTTTTCTCTTTGATTAGGTTTTAATTGCCGGATTGTCCAAATAATTAAACCAATTAAAAAGAACGCGCTCGGTGGTAATAACATCAAGCCGTTTGGTTGATACCAGCCACCGTCTTTAATCAAAGGTAATATTTCAATACCTAATAATTTTCCTGAACCTAACAATTCTCTGAAAAAAGCCACAATCACCAGAATCGCGCTGTAACCTAAGCCGTTACCAATACCGTCGATAAAACTTGCCATCGGTGGGTTTTTCATCGCATACGCTTCAGCACGACCCATCACGATACAGTTGGTGATAATCAAACCAACGAATACCGACATTTGTTTGCTAACATCGTAAGCTACTGCTTTCAGAATTTGATCAACTACGATTACCAACGAAGCAATAATCGTCATCTGTACGATAATCCGAATACTGCTTGGAATGTGATTACGAATCGCACTAATTGCAGCACTTGAACACGCTGTTACTAACGTCAATGCTACCGCCATAATCAGCGATGTTGTCATTTGTGACGTAACCGCTAACGCTGAACAGATACCCAATATTTGTAACGTAATTGGGTTGTTATTCACCAACGGTTCGGTCAATACTTTTTTTGTTTCACTCATGATTAACCACCTGTTCTTACTTTAGCGAGATACGGGGCAAAACCCTCGTTACTCATCCAGTATTTGATAAGATTAGTGACACCAGCACTGGTCAAAGACGCACCAGCCAAACCATCTACTTTGTAAGCAGCATCAGCTTTAGTGGGGTCTACGTTACCTTTAATTAACGCTAATGCCACTTCGCCTGAATCAGAATAGACTTTTTTGTCTTTCCATAACGCACGCCACAGAGGATTAACCACCTCACCACCCAATCCCGGTGTTTCAGCTTGGTCGTAAAAGTTAATACTTTGTACGGTTTGACCATCGGCATTTAAAGCCAAAAAGCCATACATAGTTGACCATAAACCGTAACCGTGTACTGGCAAAATGATAGATTTAATCGCGCTGCCGTCTTTGACTAAATAAACTTTAGCAATTTTGGCTTTACGTTTAATGCTAGCAATATCTTGTTTTGCTGGAATTTCAATGCTGAGTGCAGGATCTTTTGCTGCTTTGCGTTGGTCATAAGCTTCTACATCCATAGTATCAACGTAGTTACCTGTTTCCAAATCGACTAATTTTGCTTCAATTTGCTCAGCAAATGCCGCAGAAATATCGGTATCTGCTTTTAATAAACCTGCAACGTCAAGAATATTTTTCTTCATGTCGAAAGCTTTGTTATCAATTTGCAATGGTTTTAATGCAACCGCAGCCATTGAAACTAATACAGCACAAACCAAACATAATGCCAAAGCAATCGCAATGGTTTTTTCCAAACTGTCGTTACTTAACGCTAAAATTTTATCGCGATAAACCCGAAACTTTTGATAATGTTCACAGCCATCAAGTTTGGCTTGGAGTTTTTGGTACTGTTCATTTTTTTCCAAAAACGAACAGCATTTTTTTTCTTCATTATGCATGGCGTTTCATCCTTCTTCTAATGTTAGACTGAATCACTAGGTAGTCGATGATAGGCGCGAGCATATTTGTGAATAAAATCGCTAACATCACCCCTTCAGGGAAGGCTGGGTTGATCACCCGAATGATGATAATCATTACACCAATTACAACACCGTATATCCAGCGTCCTGTGTCTGTATTTGCCGCAGTGACTGGGTCTGTTGCCATGTAAACTGTACCAAATGCAAAACCACCTAATACCATGTGCCAGTACCAAGGAATTGCGAACATCGGGTTGGTTTCACTGCCGATAAAGTTCAACAAGGTTGACATTGCAACCATGCCGATAAACACACCACCCATGATGCGATAAGAAGCAACGCGGGTATAGAGTAAAAAGGCAGCACCTAGCATACATGCTAAGGTTGAAGTTTCACCTAAAGAGCCTGGAATAAAACCTAAAAACGCTTGTAACCAAGAAGTGTTTGCTGTGATTGCAGCCAATCCACCTGATGAAGCTAAACTTAAGTTAGTTGCCGCAGTAAAACCGTCCACGCCTACCCAAACTGAATCGCCAGACATATAGGCAGGATAAGCGAAAAACAAAAATGCCCGTCCGGTTAACGCTGGGTTTAAAAAGTTTTTGCCTGTGCCGCCGAATACTTCTTTGCCAATCACAATCCCGAAAGAAATCCCTAAAGCAACTTGCCATAATGGAATATCAGGAGGCAGAATCAAAGTGTATAACATCGAAGACACTAAGAAGCCTTCGTTGACTTCATGACCGCGAACCGTTGCAAATAAAACTTCCCATACACCGCCCACTGCTAAGGTAACGATATAAATTGGAAAGAAAAATAATGCACCGTGCATCATGCACGACAATGGATTTGATGGGCTGTAGCCAAACAACATCATGGGGATGCTGCGCCAGCTATCTGCTTTGACTAATCCCATCGTTTGCATCGCTAAATTGGCTTGATAACCTGAGTTATACATTGCCATCAAGATACAAAAGAACGTGGCGATTACCACAAAAGTCATGGTGCGTTTTAGGTCGTTGCCATCACGCACATGCGTTGTACCGCTTGTTACAGTGGCGGGGGTATAGATGAAAGTATCTACCATCTCATAAAGGCCGTAATACTTTTCTAACTTTCCACCTTTTGTAAAATGCGGCTCTATGCTATCTAAAAAATCTCTAGCCGACATTATCCTTCCTTCTCAATTTTATCTAAATTTACACGCAAAACGGGCGCGAAATCATGTTTACCGGGATCAACAAAGGTAAATAACGACATATCTTCGTCATCTAGCTCCAAACAGCCTAATAATTGCGCCTGATCGCTGTCGCCTACCACTAATGATTTTAATAAAGGCGTTGGCAAAATATCCATTGGCATCACGTTTTCGTAAATACCCACTGGCACAATTGCACGATTACTACCGTTTTTATCAGTTGTTAAGGGAAACAAACGTCCTTTTTTCCGGTCTACACTGGATGTATAAACATTCAAAGCAGAATATTTGTTTTTACCCGCAACAATCCAGCCAAACAATTCACGTTGCCGTCCTTCTTTTAAAACTGAAACCTGTAAGTTGTAACAACCTAAATAAGCATTCCAATCTGCTGCTTCGTGACCATACAGAACTGAACCAGAAATCACGCGGTTATCGCCTTCTTCCAACTCGCCAGCAACTAAATCATGTGTGTTTGCACCAACGCGCGTGGTCACTAAACGAGGATTTTTAACCGCAGGGCCTGCTAAAGAAACGACTCTTGCAACGTTTAATTTGCCTGTGGTAAATAAAGCACCAATCGCGATAACCGCTTGATAATCCAAATGCCAAACTGTTTTTTCTGCATTCACAGGTTTAACAAAATGAATATGCGTGCTAGGTAAACCCGCTGGGTGTGGGCCTGAAAACTGTGCAACATCCACATCTTCAGCTTTAATATCTGCGCCAGTGGCTTTGCAAAGATACGTTTTGCCTGCGGATAGTTTTGCAATTACTTTTAAACCATTCGCAAAATCTTCAGAACGCTCTTTAATAATTACAACAGGATCAGCCGCCAGTGGGCGCGTGTCTATTGCTGTCACAAAAATTGCGTTAGGCGTGGTATCCGTATGAGGAATTTTTCCGTAAGGACGAGTTTTAAATGATGTCCAAAGACCTGAAGCAATTAAGTTTTCTTTAACTTGCTCAATAGTCAATGTATTCAATTCAGATGCTGAATATTGCTTGAAAGTTTCTTGCGCATCACCTTTTAGCTCAACCACAACAGATTGTAAAACCCGTTTTGCGCCACGATGAATGGCGACAACTGTGCCTGCACCCGGTGAGGTAAAAATAACATCGGGATTTTGTTTATCAGCGAACAGAGCTTGACCCAATTTAACTTGGTCTCCTTCACTAACCAGCATTTTAGGCTTTAAGCCCACATAATCCCGCCCTAGGAGCGCAACAGATTTGATCGGGTTGCCCTCCGAAATTTTTTGTTCAGGCGCACCCGTAATGGGTAAGTCCAAACCTTTAGTTATAGTAAATTGCATAGTGAATAAGCCCATCTCTCCAAACAAGTTGTGGCAAACGACCCTCTTAAACGCGAAAAACACGGACGTTAAGAGGCACTTTAAAGACATAAAACCTGATTATTAGACCATAAATTGACTTAATCCTCAATGAGCAATGGCGGCAAGACAAAGCTTTAACACAGTGATTGGATAAGTTTTTGTGTTATCAAGATATTTTTGTTTCAGAACGATGTCAGTTGCTTAATTTGACGCTGTTTTTTTCAAACTGGAAAAAGTTTCAGCACGAAAAAGATGAAAAAAGCTTAGTTTGCTAATTTCAGATAGAAGTTACGGAAAAAATTTTCAAGACGACTGGTCGTATTTAAAATTTTCAGCGCATATAAACAAGTAAAAGCAGCTTCCACAAAGAAAAAATGTATTACAACTTAGGGTCACTGACTTAAAATATTAAAAAAATTTTAAACTTGAGTATAAAAACATGATTATTAATGGTGTCGTCATCGACAAAACCTTCGCCGAAGCTTTCCCCATGAAAGCCACTCGCGCGATTATTACCGCCCAAAATGAAAAATGGGCAATGATTTCTGCCCAAGCCATGACAGGATTTGCAACTTCGGTGATTGCCTGCGGCTGTGAGGCCGGTATTGAACGAACCTTAACTCCCGAAGAAACCCCAGACGGTCGCCCCGGTGTTGCCATTTTGATTTTCGCAATGGGCGGCAAAGGTTTAGCAAAACAACTGGAAACTCGCGCTGGACAATGCGTTTTAACCTCACCAACGTCTGCTTTATTTGCCGGAATTGACAGCGATATTGCTATTCCCTTAGGAAAAAATTTACGTTATTTCGGTGACGGTTTTCAAATTTCAAAATTAATTGGCGGCAAACGTTATTGGCGCGTGCCGGTGATGGATGGCGAGTTTTTGACTGAAGCGACCACCGGACAAGTCAATGCAGTCGGTGGTGGTAACTTTTTAGTTTTGGCGCAATCGCAACCGCAAGCCTTAGCAGCGTGTGAAGCGGCAATTGAAGAAATGCGCAAAATTCCGAATGTGATTATGCCGTTTCCGGGTGGCGTGGTGCGTTCTGGTTCTAAAGTGGGCTCTAAATATAAATCATTAGGCGCGTCCACGAATGATGCGTTTTGCCCCACTTTAAAAGGCATTACCAAAACCGATTTATCACCTGATATTGAATCAGTCATGGAAATCGTGATTGACGGTTTAAGCAAAGAAGATATTGATAAAGCGATGCGTGTGGGAATGCAAGCGGTCTGCGCATTAGGTGCAGATGCAGGCATTAAGCGGATTAGCGCGGGAAATTATGGCGGGAAATTAGGGCCGTTTCACTTTCACTTACAGGAGATTTTGGCATGAGCGCGTTGACATTAACTTTAAAATCACACCCTGCGCAGCGCGTGGATATGTCGCCCTTGACTTGCAATAAGCTGAAAGATTTAACACTGGCTGAAATTGCCGCAATTACCTTGCAAAATGGCAAAGCCAAAATCCGCGTTGATGAATTATTCGCTATTTCGGGTGAAGATACGCAAAACTTGCTGATTAAAAATAGTTTTGAAAAATTAGATTTTATCGGCAAAGAATTAGACGGCGGCACTATGACAGTGGAAGGCGATGTCGGTGCGTATTGCGCAATTGGCATGAAAACTGGCGCAATCACGGTGAATGGCAATGCTGGCATTTTCGCGGCTTGCGAAATGAAAAAAGGCTTCTTGACGATTAATGGCAACGCAGGCGATTTTTTAGGCGGCGCATTACCCGGCAACAAAATGGGCATGAAAGGCGGCACGGTTTTAGTGAAAGGCAATGCCGGAGAACGAGTCGGCGACCATTTGCGGCGCGGCGTGATTTTAATTGAAGGCAATGCAGGTGATTATTGTGGCTCACGGATGACCGCCGGCACCATTGCGGTGATGGGACAAGTTGGGAATCACTTAGGATACGCCATGCGACGCGGCACGTTGTTGTTATGGAATCAACCTAAGATTCCTGCGACCTTTAATGATTGCGGCACGCATACCTTGGCGTTTTTGCCGTTGTTATTTGCGTCGTTTAAATCCTTAAATTCCAAATTTGCAGACAGCGCGGCAGCGTTCAATCGCGTACAACGTTTCGGCGGTGATATGGCAGAAATGGGACGCGGTGAAGTATTGATTAAAATTTAAGTTTAAAACTCCTCCGTGTTTTTTGAAAAAAAGCATGGAGGAAAGATTATCTGTCTGTATCTTAAATCTTAACTAGAGAATATTTTGTTCAAAGCCCCAGAACAACAACTAACTCGTTGGTTGCCCATCCTTGCTTTATTGCGTAATTATCAACGCCAATGGCTGCTTTCAGACATTATTGCAGGATTCGCTTTGACTGCCATTTTAGTTCCCGCCGGTATGGGCTACGCCGCCGCGTCTGGTTTACCCGTCATCTATGGCTTATATGCCTCCATCAGCGCACTACTGGCTTATGCCATATTTGGCTCTAGCCGCATTTTAATCTTAGGCCCCGATTCAGGTTTAATCGCCTTAATTGCCGTGACCGTTTTACCTTTAGCCGCCGGCAACACAGAAAAAGCGGTGATTTTAGCCGGAATGTTGGCGATTTTATCCGGTATTTTGTGCATTCTGGTTGGATTGTGTAAGTTTGCATTTATTACCGATTTATTATCCAAACCGATTCGCTCTGGTTATTTGAACGGAATTGCCATCACCGTTTTAATTGGACAATTGCCAAAAGTATTTGGCTTTTCCATCAAAGCCAATACGCTAGGCGGAGAAATTAATCAATTATTTCAAGGAATTGTAACAGGGCGCATGAACATGGTTGCTTGTGCGATTGGCGTTGCCTGTTTAATCATTATTTTCGGTTTTAAACGATTTTTACCAACTGCACCAGGCGTATTAATTGCGGTGATTACCGCCACAATCGTGGTGGGTGGTTTTGATGTGGCAACAACTTTTCATATCGCTGTAGTTGGCTCACTGCCACAAGGTTTACCGCAATTTAAAATTCCAATCTTGTCGTGGGCAGAAATCGAAGCGTTATTTGTCGGCTCGATAGCCATCGCGTTAGTCTCTTTTGCGGATATGAGCGTTTTGTCGCGCACCTTTGCTTTGCGTGGCGGCTATCACGTTGACGGCAATCGCGAACTGATTGCTTTAGGGCTGACCAATATTATCTCGGGCTTATTTCAAGGATTTTGTGTCACCAGCAGTGCATCCCGCACACCTGTTGCAGAATCTGCGGGGGCAAAAACCCAAGTCACAGCAATTGTTGGCGCATTATGCGTGAGTTTATTATTAATTTTCACTCCCAACTTATTAAAAAATGTTCCACAAGCCGCATTAGGTGCAATCGTGATTTCAGCCTGTATTAGTTTGCTTGATTTACGCGGTTTATTGCGGCTGTATTATTTGCGCCGCAGTGAATTTGCGTTGTCGCTCGTGTGCTTATTAGCAGTCGCGCTGTTTGGAGTCATTCAAGGGATTTTTTTAGCGGTTGTGTTAGCCTTACTCATTTTCATTTGGCGGGCGTGGCATCCTTATACAGCAGTGCTAGGACGTGTAGACGGCATGAAAGGTTATCACGACATTACTCGCCATCCTGAAGCGCGATTAATTCCGGGATTAGTGATTTTTCGCTGGGACGCACCGTTATTTTTTGCAAATGCAGAAATTTTTCACGAACACATTTTTCGTGCCGTTGCCAATGCTCCTCTCCCACCTAAACGAGTGTTAGTCGCCGCAGAACCTGTGACAGATGTAGATATTACGGCTGCTGACACCTTAACTGAGTTGATTAGGATGCTGGAGCGCGAAAATATAGAACTATGTTTTGCAGAAATGAAAGGGCCTGTCAAAGATCAACTCAAATTGTATGGATTATTTAGCAAACTAGGCGACAACAGCTTTTTTCCTACCATTGGCGAAGCAGTGGATGATTATTTATTTGTTCATCAAGTCTATTGGCGCGATTGGGATGAGCAATAAAATCAAAAAACTTCGCTATCTCGCGCTGGCAATCGCGACATTTTTTTTGAGTCTATATCTGCTTGATAAACTTTTCCCCATTAGTTTTCACAATTCACAACAACAATACGCACAAATTATTGTGGCAGAAGACGGCACACCGTTACGCGCCTTTGCCGACCACAACGGCATTTGGCGTTATCCAATTCCGTTAGCAGAAGTTTCTCCGCTGTATTTACAAGCTTTGCTCAATTATGAAGACCGTTGGTTTTGGCGACATCCGGGGGTAAATCCAATCGCTTTAAGCCGCGCTTTGTGGCAAAACTTAACGCATAAACAGATTATTTCCGGCGGTTCAACTCTGACCATGCAAGTCGCAAGGCTAATTATTCCGCAATCAAAAGGCGTTTTCGGCAAACTAGCGCAAGTGTGTCGCGCTTTGCAATTGGAATGGCATTACAGCAAACCGGAAATTCTGCAATATTATTTAAATCACGCCCCATTTGGCGGCACGTTAGAAGGTGTGCAAGCCGCCAGTTATGTGTATTTAGGCAAATCAGCGCACGAACTCAGTTATGCAGAAGCGGCTTTATTAGCGGTATTGCCACAAGCTCCAAGCCGCAATCGTCCAGACTTGCATCCAGAACAAGCGAAAGCCGCGCGAGATAAAGTGATTAAGCGTTTAGCGGTGGAAAAAGTTTGGTCAAAAGCCGCCGCCGAAGATGCCATGCAAGAAAATGTGTTTGCGCAACGCAATGTGCAACCGGTGATTGCGCCGTTATTAGCAGAACGCTTGAAATCGTATATCCGCAGTGAAACGCCGCTCAAAACCACGCTGGATTATGCCATGCAGCAAAGTTTGGAAGATTTGGTGCAAAACTATATTAAACGCTTGCCGGAGCAAACTTCCGCAGCGGTTTTAGTGGTTGAAAATAAAGGATTAGCCGTCAAAGCGTATATCGGTTCAGCCGATTTTTCGGATAACAACCGCTTTGCATATATCGATATGATTACTGCAACGCGCTCCCCCGGCTCAACTTTAAAACCTTTTTTATACGGATTAGCCTTGGATGAAGGGCTGATTCATTCCGAATCGTTATTAATCGACGCGCCAACGCTATTTGATGGTTATCGTCCGCATAATTTTGATCGAGGTTTTACGGGCGCGGTGAGTGCCAGTAATGCGCTAAAAAGTTCATTGAACGTGCCTGCAATTCAAGTTTTATATCATTTGGGTGCGGAAAAATTTGTGAATCGTTTGAAAAACGCCGGCTTATTAGTGCAATTTAATCAAGGCGCGAAACCGAATTTATCGGTGATTTTGGGCGGTGTGGGCACTAATTTAGAAACGTTAGTC
The DNA here is from genome assembly GCA_936941155.1 of uncultured Methylomonas sp. Lineage (GTDB taxonomy): Bacteria > Pseudomonadota > Gammaproteobacteria > Methylococcales > Methylomonadaceae > CAIQWF01. The sequence continues at coordinate 131,131 of CAKZJE010000033.1, forward strand.
GGCACTTATTCGGCTCTAGCCAATCACGGATTAGCGGGAAAAGTGCGTTTTTTCAAAGACAGCCCAAAACAAGAACGTTATTTATTTTCCCCCGGTGCAGCGTGGATTATTAAAGATATTTTGAGTCGCTCGAATAATCAAACGCAAGGATTGGCATGGAAAACCGGCACCAGTTATGGTTATCGCGATTTTTGGAGTATTGGAGTAACGAATAATTACACAATTGGCGTATGGATTGGTCGCCCCGATGGAACACCGACTCCCGGACATTATGGCGCGATTACCGCATCCCCCCTGCTATTTGAAATTGCTCAACGCCTTACTCATCAATATCAACATAAAATCGGTCAAGCAAAACAACCTGCCAGCGTGGTTGAGCAGCCGATTTGCTGGCCGTTGGGCGGATTGGTTGCAGAAACGCCGCCTTCTTTATGCCATGAAAAAAGAAAAGCGTGGATTTTAAATAAAACCGTGCCGAAAACTTTGGCAGCGGGTGATGTGAATGTTTGGGAAGAAAATCCTGCAACTTTGATGATTAATCAGGAAACCGGACGTTTGATTGATGCTTCGTGCAGTGCAAAAAAAATTGCTTATAAAACCATTGCTTTATGGCCATTAGCGGTAGAACCTTGGATTCCTAGCAATCAACATCGGCAACTACAAATTGGCGATTATGATAGCAGCTGTGCGCATCCGCCGCAGTTTCAACAAGGTGTGTTAAAAATTGAAAGTCTTACCGACCATGCGTCTGTGCGTTCTGCGGGGGCGGCTAAGAATTTGCCAGCGGTGTCGCTGCAAACCAGCGGCGCACAAGGCATGGTGTATTGGTTTATTAATGGCAAGTTGCTTTATCATTTAAGTCCAGAGCAACCGTTGAAACATCAATTTACTGAGGTTGGGCATCATCAAATCGCGGTTTCTGATGATGCTGGAAAAACTGCGAGTATTGAAGTCGATGTGTTTTCGTCTGCGATGTGAGTGAAGTGTAAATTTTTTAGCGTCTGAAATTTTTAAGACGACTGGTCGTCTTGAAAAATTTCTTAGTAACTTATCTGATTATCTGAAAAATAATCTGAATTGTTTGTAGGCGATATTTAATTGATCAGGGCGAATGAATTCGCCCCTACATCATCAGACTTATTTTCTATATCAAAGCGTTATATCTTAAAAACAGGAGTACAAAACATGTTTTGTACTCCGTTTATTTCTGCTTGAATTGAAAAGAGTTAACCAATAGGCGGAATGCGCAAGGAACGTTTATCTAACGCTAACGCCGCTTCATGCAAGGCTTCAGAAATAGAAGGATGTGCATGAATTGTTCGCGCCAAATCTTCACTGCTGGCAGAAAACTCCATTGCCACCACCGCTTCCGCAATTAACTCTGAAGCCAAAGAACCCATAATATGCACACCTAAAATGGCATCGGTATCGGCATGGCTAATAATTTTTACAAAACCATCGGTTTTTCCAGCCGTTTGCGCTCTGCCACAAGCATTAAAATGAAACACACCGACTTTATAACGCACGCCAATGGTTTTTAACACTTGCTCGGTTTGTCCAACCCACGCAATCTCAGGCTCGGTGTAAATCACACTAGGGATGCCATCATAATGAATCGCGGTATGTTGATTGGCAATATATTCAGCGACAAAAGTTCCTTCTTCTAAACCTTTATGTGCCAACATCGGCGCAAGCGAGGTTAAATCGCCAATGGCATACACGCCCGGCAAATTCGTACAACAATTTTCATCCACATGCACAAAACCATTTTCGTCGAGCAATAAACCCGCTTCTGGAGCAGCAATTTTTTGACTATTTGGTCTGCGCCCGACTGCCACAATCAATTTATCCAGCTCCAATTGATGAATACCTTTGCTGTCTTGATATTCAACTAATACGGTTTGTCCGATTTTTTTTGTTGCCGTGACCCGTGCACCCAAACGCAAATCTAAGCCTTGCTCGGTATAAATGTGATACGCTTCTTGGGAAATTTGCCAATCGGTAGTGGTTAAAAAATGCTCTTGCGCATCAAGCAACACAACTTCTGAACCTAGTCTGTTCCAAATGCTTGCCAGCTCTAAACCAATAATACCTGCGCCAATAATGCCCAATCTTTTCGGTAGTTCTTCAATATTCAGCGTTGTGGTTGAATCAATAATCAACGAGTTATCAATCGGAGCGCAGCGCAATTCCATCGGCACAGAGCCGGTTGCTAAAATAACATGTTCGGCAGTTAAAATAGTTTTATCTGCTTGATTTTCAGAGCTAATTTCAACGCGATTATCCGCTAATAAACGACCGCGCCCATGCACACAATCCACTTTGTAATGTTCAAAACATTGTTTAATTTGTTCGCTTAAATTCAAAATAATTTGATTTTTGCGCGATAGCATTTGTTTTAAATCAATCGAAATGTTTTCTGCATGAATGCCGTGTTGTGCTAAATCATGTTGCAGTGCATGGTAAATTTTTGCAGATTCCAACAGCGACATAGCCGCAATGCAGCCTGCATTCACATAAGTGCCGCCTAAACTGGCTTGTCCCTCTACATTTGACCATTTATCAACACAAGCCACTTTAAAACCCAATTGTGCAGAACGCATTGCGGCAACATATCCGGCAGGGCCTGCACCAATTACAATCACATCATATTGTTTCTTTGCATCTGACATCACAACACCTTTAGAAGTTAAATAATTGGGGTAAAAAATAAGACTAGCAGCCTTTTAAGCAATACATTAGACGCTATTGTTGGTTATTTTAGTCTGAAAGTTGGAATTCAAAACAGGTTTTGCATTCCAAAAGACTTATGCAAAAACAATTTTTTAATAAAAAAACTGATTTTAAGATAAAAACATACAGATTCATAAAAAAGTTGTTAGGTATTCAAGCTTACTACAACTTCCAGTTCTCAACGAACTGGAAGCTGTGTTTTACCGTAAAACTTATTTTTAATCAATTAGATAGTTATGCGATTAAAAGCTATCTTGCAAGTTGAGCATTAAGTTTTGGCTAAATGTTTAACAACAAATGCGCTGGCGACTCCAAACACTCTTTAATCGTGACCAAAAACTGCACCGCTTCACGCCCGTCAATCAAACGGTGGTCGTAAGAGAGTGCTAAATACATAATCGGACGAATTACAATTTCCCCATTTTCGACAACCGCGCGTTCTTTAATGGCGTGCATTCCTAAAATGGCGCATTGAGGTGGATTGAGAATCGGCGTGGATAACATTGAGCCAAAAATTCCGCCATTCGTAATAGTAAACGTACCGCCGCTTAAGTCTTCATAATTGAGTTTGCCAGCGCGAGCTTTGCCGCCAAAATCCGCAATGCTTTTTTCAATGCCTGCAAAATCAAATTGATCCGCATCGCGTAATACCGGCACGATTAAGCCGCGTTCTGTGGAAACCGCAATCCCAATATCATAATAACCGTGATAAATAATATCGCTGCCATCAATGGAAGCATTCACGGTTGGAAAGCGTTTTAAGCCTTCAATCGCGGCTTTTACAAAAAATGACATGAAACCTAATTTAATCCCATGTTTTTGTTCAAAACGTGCCTTGTATTGTTGGCGTAAATCAATCACCGCCTGCATATTCACTTCATTAAAAGTGGTTAGCATTGCGGCATTTTGTTGTGCTTCTAATAAGCGTTCTGCCACTTTTGCTCGCAGGCGCGTCATTGCGACTCGTTGTTCAGGGCGCAAATTGGCGTTATTGCTGGCAAAATCAGCTTCGACTGTTTTTGTGGGTTGTGGTGCTGGCTGCTGTGATTTTTCACTAAGACCTTCCAGGTTTTTAAAACCTGGAAGGTCTGGTGCGGGTGTTTCTTGTTTGTGTAAAAAATCCAACACATCGGTTTTAGTCAATCTGCCGCTTTTGCCAGAAGCGGGAATTGCTGCCGGATCAAGCTGTTTTTCATTGATTAAGCGTCTTACCGCAGGGCTTAATGCCGCGCTATTATTCGACTCGGCTTCTATCGGCTGCTGTGGTTCAGGCTCTGCGGGGTTCGTTTCTACCCCTGTTTCCAGCACGGCTAAAACTTCACCGCTGATAACCACATCACCGCCGTTTTTCAGCACTTTTGCCAAAACCCCTGCGGCTGGCGAGGGAACTTCCAACACCACTTTGTCTGTTTCCAAATCCACCAAATTTTCGCCTTGTTCGACAAAATCGCCAGGTTTTTTATGCCAATTAATCAAGGTTGCATCAGCAACAGATTCGGGTAAGGCTGGAACAAGTATTTCTGTCATGGTATTTTCCTGTCTGTGTTGTGACCATAGAGAGCCGTATTGACGACTTCTTTTTGTTGTTTGATGTGATCTGCAAAATGCCCAACCGCAGGCGATGCTGAAGCAGGGCGACCACAATAACTAATCTCCATCCCTGCCAATATATGATCGGTAAAATGATGTTTTGATTGATACCACGCGCCCTGATTTTTCGGCTCTTCCTGACACCAAACCAGCTCTTTAACGTGTGCGTATTTGGCAATTTCAGCTTTAAAATGTTGATTTGGAAAAGGGTATAGCTGCTCAATCCGCACAATCGCAATATGGGTTAATCCTGCGTCTCTGCGTTCTTCTAACAAATCATAATAAACTTTACCACCACAAAATATCAGGCGTGTGACTTGTTCGGGCGCAATATCATCTATTTCAGAAATAACCGGTTGAAATTCGCCATTGCTGAAATCTTCTAAGCTTGAAACCGCCAATTTATGCCGTAATAAACTTTTCGGACTCATCACAATCAGTGGTTTTCGATAGGGGCGCAACGCTTGCCGGCGCAGTAAATGAAAAATTTGTGCAGGCGTAGTAGGCGTACAAACTTGAATATTTTGATCCGCACACAGTTGCAAATAACGCTCGAGTCGCGCAGAAGAATGTTCAGGCCCTTGTCCTTCTAAGCCATGCGGTAACAACATAATCAAGCCGCTTAAACGTCCCCATTTGGTTTCGCCAGAGCTAATAAATTGGTCAATCACCACTTGCGCACCGTTGGCAAAATCACCAAATTGCGCTTCCCAAATCACTTGCGTGTCCGGTTCTGAAGAGCTATAGCCATATTCAAAACCTAAAACGCCAGCCTCGGAAAGTAAAGAATTGAAAATTTGCGGGCGACCTTGCTGCTCCGATAAATGTTTTAAGGGAATATGAATTTCGCCATTCAGCTGATTATGCAACATCGCATGACGATGAGAAAAAGTGCCGCGTCCAACATCTTGACCAATTAAGCGCAAATTATGTTTCTCAATCAATAAGGTGGCATACGCCATATTTTCCGCAAAGCCCCAATCAATTGGCATTGCGCCGGCTGCCATCTTGGTGCGATTTTCCATCACTTTCGCAACGCGGTCGTGCAATTCAAAGTTAGGCGGCAAATGCTGCATTTGTTCATTGCAAAAACGAATTTTCTCCAATGTCACTGACGTATCGCAAGCCACATCCCAAGACACGCCAAAATATTTTCTCCATTTTTTGGCATACGCTTGCGAGGTGTCCGTCACCATTTGCGGAATAATAGCACCTTGCTCCAGTTTTTTAGGATAATCATGTTCCATTTCAATCACTTGTGCATCGGTAATCATGCCCGCTTTAATCAGTTTATCGGCGTACAGTTGTCGGGTGGTAGGATGATTGCGAATTTTTTTATACATTAAAGGCTGGGTTGCCGCTGGCTCATCCGCTTCGTTATGCCCTAAACGGCGATAGCAAATTAAATCAATCACCACATCTTTATTAAATTTCATTCGATAATCAAGCGCGACTTGCGTGACGTACAACACCGCTTCAGGGTCGTCGCCATTTACATGAAACACCGGAGCTTGAATCATATTCGCCACATCCGTGCAATACAAAGTGGAACGCGCCTCAAATGGATTGCTAGTGGTAAAACCAATTTGGTTATTAATCACAATATGAATTGTGCCGCCGGTATGGAAAGCCAGCGTTTCTGCCATATTCAAATTTTCCATCACAATCCCTTGTCCGGCAAATGCCGCATCACCATGAATTAAAATTGGAATCACTTGATTGACGCTGCCTAAGCCGCGCCGGTCTTGTCGAGCTTTTACTGAGCCTTCCACCACCGGATTGATAATTTCCAAATGCGAAGGATTAAAAGCTAAGGCTAAATGCACAAAACCTCCGGGCGTGGAAATGTCGGAAGAAAATCCCATGTGATATTTCACATCACCCGATAACACACCGGGTTCTGAGGTATGTTTACCCTCAAATTCGCCAAATAACGCGGATGGGCATTTACCTAATACATTAATCAACACGTTTAAGCGACCGCGATGCGCCATGCCGAGCACCATTTCTTTAACTTGTTGCGTTCCTGCTTGTTGAATCAACTCGTTCAGAATCGGAATTAAACATTCGCCGCCTTCCAGAGAAAAACGTTTTTGTCCAACATAGCGGCGATGCAAATATTTTTCGATGCCTTCCGCTGCCGTCAATTGTTTCAAAATATCGCGTTTTTTAGCTGCATCAAGTTGCGGACGCGGGCTTTCTAAATGGTTTTTTATCCAACGTTTAATATCAGCGTTGACAATGTGCATGTATTCCGTGCCAATGCTGCCGCAATAAATTTCTTTCAGGGTACTAATAATTTTGCGCAATGGCAATCTATCGACACCGTGAAAAGTTGGTGTGTAAAACAAAGTGTCCATGTCCGGTTCTGACAAACCATAATAAGCGGGGTCTAATTCAATCGGCATTGAATTGTCATTGCCTAACGGATTGTTTTTCGCAATTTGATGTCCACAAACGCGATAATGATTAATCAAGCGAGACACAGCAGATTGTTTACGCACACTTTCTTCAGTGAAACCTTGTAATTTAGCCAAACGTCCTGAGGTGGCAACGGCAAGATTGGCAAACCGCGCGACGATGGGACTGTGCGCCATGTCGGTTTTGCCATTGCGTAGATTATTGAACTGCAATCGCCAACTCAGCTCCACTGATTCTGGGTTTTCCAAATATTGCTCGTATAAATCTTCAATAAAGGTGGCATTACTGCCATATAAAGCGGAGGACTCTTGAAATAGTTTTAATAAATCAGTCATTCGGGCATCCTAAGGTTTGGCAGGTTTAGGCTAAAGAATAGTTCATAAGCATATTATATTCTCTATTAAGAAACTGTGTGTTTGCCAACATGATTTGTAGATAGATTATTTGTTTTCAACAATGGCTGGCATTTAAAACTACAACTTCATATAGAAAAGTCGAGATGGATTAATTCGCGGAGTACAAATGAGCTTTTAACTACTTAAAGAAAGCTACTCAACGATAAGTTACAGCAATTTTTTTTAAGACGACTGGTCGTCTTGTAAATTTCTGCGATATGAAACATGCAAAACCTTTACCGCTTCTGTTTTTGTTATTTTTTCCATTAGCAAAGGTTTACAGTGCTAAAATAGCCTGTGAGTATTCCTCTGTATTGAAAATTAAAAGAGTCAAAAGAAAAATGTCTGAGAAACTGATTTACAAGGTTATTTTTATTAACCATGACGAAGTTTATGAAATTTATGCGAAAAGCGTTTACGAGGGGGATATGTACGGTTTTTTAGTCGTTGAAGATTTTATTTTCGGCGAAAAAAGCGCGATAGTGATCGACCCTAGCGAAGAAAAATTGAAGATTGAGTTTGAAGGGGTTTCACGCACATTCATTCCCATGCACGAAATTGTAAGGATTGATCAGGTGCAAAAGCGCGGTATTGCTAAAATTGTCACTGCTCATAAAGAAACAAGCAATAACGTTTCTACGCTTTATACACCTGATAAAAAATAAGACTTTATTTCACAACACGCAGTTGTGGTCTAGTTGATGATTTTTTAATAGGCGACGGCGGCGGTGGCGGAACATCATCGTCTTCGTCGTCGTCATTTTTATCAAACACCATCCCGCGCCCATTTTCTTTTGCATAAATAGCTAGAACCGATTTAACTGGCGCAATAACGTGCAAAGGTCGTCCAGAAAAGCGAGCATTAAATTCAATGTCTTCGTTGCCTAGAAAAAGTGCTTGAACAGCCGCCGGTCTAATATTTAATACAATTTTGCCATCTTCAACAAATGCAGTAGGTACAAGTGCATTCGGATGCGTTGCATCAACTAATAAATGCGGGGTTAAATCATTATCGACAATCCACTCATAAACTGAGCGAATTAAATAAGGTTTTAGCGAAGTCATAGTAATCTCAACCCATTTCTTTTTCAGCTTTACTTAAACTTTCTTGGAAAGCTTCTCTTGCAAAAACCCGATGCGCATAATTGTTAATTGCTTTGCCTAAGGAAGGTAAATCTATTCCCACGCTAGGTAAACGCCACAGCAGAGGAGACAGTGCACAATCAATCAGTGAATATTCATCTGTCATAAAATAGGCTCTTGCATCAAACACAGGTGTTGCAGCAATCAAGCTTTCTTTTAGCATTTTTTTAGCTCGTGCTGATTTTTTTTCACCTGAATGCAAGATTTCATCAAGTAACAGATACCATTCTTGGTCAATGCGCTTAATCACCATGCGTGCATTGGCACGAGAAACAGGATCCATTTGATGCAAGGGTGGATGGGGAAAGCGTTCATCTAAGTATTCCATGATGATACGCGAATCGTAGAGAACCAAATCACGCTCAATCAAAGTAGGCGACATTCCAGTTGGATTAAATTCAAGTAAGTCTTCGGGAGGCTCACTTGGATCATAATATTCAATGTCTGCCACCACTCCTTTTTCAAATAAAACCAAGCGAGCACAATGACTCATTGCACAAGTAGGAGAAGAAAAAAGCGTCATTACAGCTTTGCGGGTATTGATATTTGCCACGAACAACAACCTTTTAAAATTAATTTAGGGTAGAAAAACAATGTCATTGTAGCATAAAAGATGGGTTGGTTTTTGCGCAGGCATAAAACAAATAAACAACTCATCGGGCGGTTTTTAAAACGAGGCAGTTCCTTTCTAACTTTTTCTGTATCACTGAAGATAAACCTAATTAAAATCAATAAGTTTAGTTAATAAGCAAGACGAAACAGCCATGCCTGCACGCTATTTTCGGTTATATTTAAAATCAGCGAAGGACATAGTCCAAATAAGATCACGAATAAAATAGGTAAACTTAACACCCATAACTCACGCTGACGTAAATCGTGCATCGCTTGAATCGGTGCGTGTATCACATTGCCCCAAAAAGCCCGCCGCATAAATAACAAGATTGCCGCCGCGCCTAAAACTGCTCCAGCCAATCCGCTCAGTCCTAAACCAAAATGATGCTTTAACGCGCCGATAATCAGTAATAATTCTGCTGGAAAACCGCTGCTTAACGGCATTCCAATACTTGCCAAACTGAATAAAAAGAAAAACACCGTTAAACGCGGCACGACTTTCGCCAACCCGCCTAAATGCACTAATTCAGTTGAGCCTAAACGCTGCTGAATAAAGCCGGCAATCAGCATCAAACAACTGGCGATAATGCTGAAATTGAGCAATTGAAAAACCGCGCCTTGCACGGCTAGCGTATTTAAACTCGCAATACCGACAATCACTAAACCAACGTGGCTAATGCTCAAATACGCTAAAAGCTGGCGTAAATTAGTTTGCTGCAAGGCGATTAAGGCGGCATAAACCAACGTGATAGCCCCTAATAACGCCACTATCCAACCGTATTGATGCGCCGCATTTGGGGCTAATGGAAACGCAAAACGCAGCAAGCCAAACGCGCCTAGTTTCAAGCCAGTCAATAACGCAGTCAGTTGGGTAGGGGCTTCCATTGCTACTGTTGGCAACCAAGTGTGAAAGGGCGCGAGCGGAGCTTTTACCGCAAAACCTAAGACTAACAGCAGAAAAATCAGCGTTTGCAAGTCGTGCGGTATCGCTGTTTTTAACAACAGTGGAAAACTAAATGCCAATCCTAATCCACTGTGTTCGGCATGATTGATTGCCAATAAAATAATCGCAAATAATAAAGGCACTCCGCCACACAACATATAAAGTGTGTATTTTAAAGCGGCGGCGCGGCGTTGTGCGCCAATTCCCCATAAGCCAATCAGAAAGAAAATCGGCGGCAAAGTCGCTTCCCAAAATAGGAAAAACAGCAACATATCGAGCGCGGTAAAAACGCCCAGCGTCACGCTTTCTAGCAGTAATAACAAGGCAAAATGCAGCCGCGTTAAATTTTGCACATTGTTCCACGAGGCAACAATTGTTATCAGGGTTAATAAGGCTGTCATCGGCAAAAATAACACTGAAATCCCATCCACACCGAGCAAATATTCGGCGTGTAAACTCGGTATCCATTGCTGTTTTTCTTGCCATTGAAAATCGCCATTCTGGTTGTTAAATGAAAACAAAATCAGCAAGGTCAAAATTAATTCCAAACTCGCAGCGACAATGGCTATTTTTTTTGCTGTGTCTATGTTTTTTACAACACCAACCGCAATTGCACCGAGGAATGGCAAAAAAATAATGGAACTTAATAAGGGAAAAGGAGAGGGAGCAATCATGGTTGTTTTGGTAATGTCGTAAATGGTAAGAGGTCAGCTTTTTATAGTTCAGCCTAGACCTGACAGGTTTTAAAAACCTGTCAGGTCTCTTATTCTCAAGGTTCAAGTTTAGGATAGGCTTTACTAATACTTGCAGCTTTTTTATCAATGAAATTCAATAGCGGCGTGGTATCAAAGCCTGTGCCAATTAACAACACAATAATAGTGATGGCAATCATGCGCTCCCTGAATATTGAATGATGCAAGCTGCTATAAGGCTGAATGGCTCGTTTGCCGTGAGCGATAAACACGCGCTGAAACACCCACAGCAAAAACGCCGCCGCAAAAACATTGCCGATTAAAATTGCAATCGCCACCAGCCAGCCATGTTGTTGAATTGTGCCTTCAATCAATAAATGTGCGGCATCAAAGCCTGGCGTTCCTGGCATTACCATTGTGCTAAGCGCGGAAATTAAAAATAGCAAGCCGATAGTCATATTGCTATCAAACAAATCACCAAGGCGCGGAATAAACGCAGTGCGGGTGCGCTCGTAAATCAAACCGACACTGAACAACATTCCCGCTGTTGCCAAGCCGTAAGTTAGCGATAATAAAATTGTGCCTTCCAAACCATGTTCATTGAAGGAAAACAAGCCAATCACCAGCATTCCTGTGTGACTTAGTACCGCAAAAGCCAATAACCGCCGAATATTGATTTGCATTAACGCCAATAACGCGCCATAAAAAATGCTGATAAATCCTAATACCACCACAAAATCTGCCCATTGTTCGGCAACTAATGGCACAAGTGGCAAAATAAAGCGAATCACCGCATAAATACCGAGTTTTAAACCGACCATAAAAATCGCCGCACTCGCCACCGTGCCTTGTTCCGCTAAGATTGGCAACCAACCATGAAAGGGAAATAACGGCATCCGAATTGCAAAGCCATAAAATAGCAGAATAAAAATCAAGGTGTGATGGTGTAAATGACCGTTGTTTTTTATCAGAGTGAGCCAGTCAAAACTCGATTCGGTATCGCTAAAACCATAGCCTAATACTAAAAAACCGATAAACGTCATCACCAAACCACTGCCCCAATATTGCACCAGTCGCGCGACCAATTGCTGACGATGTTGTCCTGTGCCTGCGTGTAAAGTTAAATAAATCACCGGTGCGAGTTCCACAAAACACCACAGCCAAAACTGCATCACATTTAAAGCCGAAAATGCCCCAATTAACACAGCTTGATACCCTAACAAAGCGGCAATAAAACCTTTATCTTCAATATGGCGTGTAATCAGTGTGTAAATTAAGGCTAATAAAGTCAAAATAGCCGTTAGAGGAATAAATAAAATATTCACTCCATCCAAACCCACCCGATAATGCAAGCCGAAAATATCTCTGTTTTCAGCAAGTTGAATGCCTTCTTGATTGACATTAAACACGCACAGCAAATAAATGCTCAGCAATAAATTCAACCCCGCGCCTACAAAAGCAATTCTCAATGAACGTTTGAGCGAGTCGGCATAACAAATTGCGAGCATTGTCAGCAGTGGCACAAGTGTAAGCGTGCTAAGTACCGGAAAATGCGCGGCTTCCGCCCAATGACTAATATTAATATCGAGTGCCATCTTAAAAAGCGACCAGCAAAGTAATAAAAACGAATAACACCAAATAGCGCGGTTTGAGTAGATTTTGCTCTACGCGATTGGCGATATGTCCTAAGCGTCGCCCCATATCAATTGCATCCTTGGAAACGCCACGCAACACAAAGCGGGTTTCAAACCAACTCAACAGCGCGGCTGTCCATTGCGTGAGTTTTCCTGCTAAACCACTGCCTTGGGCAAACGTGTCATCAGAATTATCCAAATGTGCGCCAATTTTTCTCTCTTCCGCTGCGGCTAATGAAGAAATAGCGCGAATAGTCGGCGCGGGTGAACCCATTAAACGGTCAACTATCTGTTTATCAAAATAATTTAAATCGGCAGCTAAACAAAGTAGCGGTTTGGTCAACATCCAATCGGCAGCGGGTTCTAGCCAAAAACGTTGCAAAGCGTAAGTATAAAAACGCGAGTGATTTGCCAAAAATGGATGCACTGGTTTGATAGGATTATGATGGGTATTATGCAATAAAGAAGGCGCGGTTAAAAATTGATAAGCCCGAACCATTGCATGAGCGCACAAGTGCCATGCGGCAAGCTGCCAAAAACCTAAACCGCATTCCAAAAATAGCAAACCCAGTTGACCAGAAGTGGCAAAAATCAACGAACTTTTTATATCAGTTTGGGTTAAACCGACAAAATACGCATAAATCGCGGTTAATAATCCAATGCTAGCAAGCAAAGCCATTACCAGCGGCGCGTGTTCCAAAATCGGACGGATTAAAAATAATAAATACACGCCCGAATGAATCATTACCGCGCCATAAAAAATTGCGCTGGATGGCGTGGGGCCTTCCATTGCCCGCGCGACCCAAGGCGTAAAAGGTAGCTGTGCCGATTTCACAAAGGCTGCCAACGCAAAACATATCGCGATTAAATTTGCTTCTTGCTCAGATAATTGGCTGACGAAATGGCTGATTTCTAGCCAGTTTGTACTGTGCAAATAAAAATAACTTAAGCTGATGCCAGCGATAAATCCGGCATCGCCAATCCGATTAGTGATAAAAACTCGCGTGGCGTTGTGCGCTGCGGTCGGGCGGTCGTACATGTAAGCAATTAGAAGGTAAGAACACAGCCCCGCAATTTCCCAGCCGATAAACGTTCCCACCATGTTTGCGGATAACACCAACATCAGCATGGCGGAGGAAAATAAACTCAGCACAAAAAAGAAACGATGAAATCCTGCTTCGCGGTGTAAATAATTTATCGAAAAGCGTGTGACTATAAACAATAAAACGCTGAATAACGTGGCAAGCTTTACACTAAAGCCTGATGTCATCAAACTTAAGGTAATCGAAAAATCATCAACTTGCAGCCAGTGCGCAATTTTGACTGAATCAGGATTTTGTCCAAATAAATCGGCTGCGAGCAAAGTGAGTGCTAAAAGGCAAGATAAACCCATTGCGTAATTGGCAATGCGGGCGGTGGTTTTTTCGCACCGTTCTCCTTCGAGAATGCCGAATAAATGCAAGCTGCCGATGGTTGTGGCGGCCAAAAAAGGCAGTATTGGGATAAAACTGGTTAAAGTGTCCATAAATTAGAACTAAGTTTTTAAAACTTGGAAGCGAAGAATAATAAGGATAATTTTGGCGTGGATGGCTTTAATTAGCAAACATAATTGTTTTTTTAAGACTTAAACCGCATCCATTCAGAAACACATAGTTTTTTAAAATGGTTAGATGCTATGTAAACGGGTAGAGACGCAAAATATTGCGTCTCTACGGTTCAACAAAAAACTACGTTTCTCAAATTAGATGAGGTTTAACAAGACTGCAAAATTTTACAAGACGATCAGTCGTCTTAGAAATTTTTCACAGAATGGGATTTTTTGTAGCTGCAAATTTATTCGTATTGTTCGGATAAATTTGCCCTATATCAACATTCAAAAATCAGCAGGTTATGTTTAGGCAAGTTTTTAGTCTGGTAGATTTTAAATACATTCGCGTAGCAAGGCGGTCGCATAGCTACCCGCTGTTAAAAAGAAACTCAGTTGTAACTGATTTGCATCTAACAATTGCCACGTTAAGTTTTCAGCCTGAGCGCGTAACGCTCGCCTATCCATTTCCAGTGCAAATTTCACTAAACCTTGGGTTAGTTCTGGATGAGATTCAAGAATTGTATTTTCAATTTCTAAGGCATCGGCAGAACTGGCATTTTCACCTTTACCATATAAACAGGCGGTGGGGTGAATTTCGCCGTTTTCCATTCGATTCTGCAAAGTTTCATCAACGCTTTCAGTTTTAAAATAACTATTCGATTGATTAATCATGCAGACATCGCCGGCAATCGCTTGATTCCAGTTTTGTTGTTTCACGCGCTCGGACAAAATCAAATTGAATAAATAAGAACGCGCGGCGGATAAATAAATGCTGCGTTGTTCGGGTTTCATTTTTGCGCCATTGAATAACACTAAAGCTGTGTTGATATTTTGCCCGTTGTTGCCAAAGCGTTGTTCGCCATAATAATTCGGGAAGCCTTGCGTTTTTATCATTTCTAATTGGGCGATGGTTTTGTCTTGATCGCCTGCAAAATCACGAATCAAAATGGTGAAGTTGTTGCCCGTTAAAACGCCGCGTTTTAATTTGCGTGGATGGCGAATCGCTTGCAAAATTTTGATGTTTTCAGTTTCCGCCGCCGACCAATCAGGGTCAGCTTTGCCGGGCAACCAAACGCTAAACCATTGTGTCGTGATGCCGTGACGGTCTTTTAAACCCGCAAAGCCGATGTCGCGTTGCCTGACGTTGGCGATTCTGGCGAGCAGACGGGCGACATATTCAGTGTTTTCGCCTGTTTTTTGAATGTGCAGAAAAACGTGTTCGCCGTTGCCTTCCGGTTGAAATGGCAAAAGTTCTTCAACAATAAAATCAGCAGCTTGCGTTTTGATTTTGCCTGTGGCGGCAGGTGAGTTGTAGGCGTAAGCCCAAGTGGGGAGTGTGTAAGACAAGGTTAATTCCGTTTTGAATGTGGTTTTCTTGAAAGAAAGGGGTTTGGGTCAATGTAGTAAGCAAGTTCTCTTTTTAAAATGGAATTATACTCCTTGTACTTGTACTTTCACTTTTTCCCAACGCGGCATTAATCCCTCATTATCTGAACACGATTTACAGGATTTTAAGATTAACACGATTAATCCTGTCCATCATTTAATCTGTGTCATCGTGTTCACACTTTCCCAACGCGGCATGAGTCCCCATTGCCCGATTTCTTCAATGCGATTTTTGGCTTTTTGCAAATAATAGTTTGCATCTTTGGAGTCCAAAGTCGCGACTTTGGACTCCGAGCTAAGGTAGATTTGCGCGGCGAATAAGTCCAATTCTGCATCGCGCAGGTGATAGCCGGTTTCAGAGATGAGTTGTTTGGCTTCTTGGTAGTGGTTTAAAGCGGTGTCAAAGTCAGCGGTGGTAAGGCTGTAACGTCCGTGAATAATCAAGTAATCCACTGCATACAGTTTCATGCCACAGCGTTCGATGATTTCCCACGCGCTGTTTAAATCGGCTGGGGCTGGGGCGGTTCTCTTTTCAACAAGGCAATGATTTCTCTTAAGTTTTCAATTTCCCTGTCTTTCATGGCAAGTTCTTTTTTTTGTAACTCATTAATCAGCAACTGTTCTTTCAATTCAGCATTTGATGAACCAAGATAGACATTGTAATGCTTACCTTGTTTATTAAAGTTGATATTCAGAGTTCCTTTATCACTTGAATCAATTAAATCGGATAATGGCATTTCGAGAATTTCAGCAATTTTTTGTAGCTTTGATAATTTAGGGTCATTGTCGCCTCGTTCAATATCACCGTAAGCAGTTGGTGATATGCCAAGTTTTTCAGCAATTTGTTCCTGAGTTAATCCCTTTGTTTCTCGAATTAACCTAATTTTTTCATTTACCGACATAATCTCGCCTCTACCGATGGAATATCTGTTAGGGCTTATGGTATCAAATTTGGGGAGGTTTATAATGGGCAGTTTTGAAATTGGAGGAAAAAATTATGTCATGTAGTCACTGTGGTGCTGGTAATCACGATTTAAGAAATTGTCCAAATATTAATCGCTGTTCGGTTTGTAATGGAACTGGACATAATGCTCAGACTTGCCCAGAAGCAAGACGTTGTAGTATTTGTAATGGCAGAGACCATGATGCAAGAAACTGTCCTATGAAGGAAAAATAAAAATGCCAATAGTAATATTTTTCGTCGCATTTGTTGTTATTTTGGTAGTGAACCAAATGTTTTATGGATTTTGTTTTGAATCGCGTTGTTTATCTGCTGCATTTCCGAAGGTTTTAATACTTGCATCCTTCGTAACGTATTTTTTAACTAAAAGTGATTTAAAATGAAAAAATTGATTATTTTTACGATAACTTTGTTGTTATATGGATGTAATAGTTGTTACGATACTGAAGAAGAGGCATGGGATGCTTGTAATAGCAAGTATAATGGCAAGTGCCGCTACTTGGGAAAATCATATAAAGTTTGTCGCAATCCTAACGAGTGAAAATAACAAAATCGCACACGACTCGAAAAATCAACGGCGGTTTTTTATTGCGCATTCATCGGACGGTCAAACAAACCCAACAACTGCAAAAAACAGCGTGAGGCGGCATCTTGCAAACTATCGTAATAATCCAACACCCGCAGCGCATGACGACTGTCTTTTTCGGCATCACTATCGCCGTGCGCCGAAGTCAACGGCGGTAACTCGTTGGCATAACGGCAATCGCCTTGATAATGTTCGCTTAACAAATGCCCGAATAACACCAAACTCAAGGCATGACCGTTTAAGTCTTCGCTAATCGCCTGCCGTTCTGCCGCCTTGCCCGTTACGCCTAACGCTTGCAACAACTTCGCGCCGTCCTGATGCGGCAAAGTTTTCAAATCCAATGACAAAAAATGCTCTGCCTGCCACTTTTTCAATTCCACCAACGGCTGACGCGATGAAAACAACACAAAACTTTTTCCCGCCGTTTGCCGAAAACAGGCGATAAACTCTTTCAACGCGCTGTCTTGCAATTCGCCATTCATAGATTGCAGATTTTCAGCATATTGCAACGGTTCTAAACCATCGAGTATCAACAAACACGGCTGTTGTTGCAAACACCGCGCTAACAGCCGTGCTTTTTCAATCTCATCTTTGGGGATTTCGTTAATGCCTAAAAACGGCAACACCGCACTGAAAAACGGCTGCGAGTTGGTAAAGGTATTGTGCGAACCTTGCGAATAAAACGACCAGCCAAATACATATTTAATGGCTGGAGTGCAGGCTTTGCCTGCATTTGCAAGCGGAGCTTGCACTCCTGTGTAATTGGTTTTCTCTAGCTCTGTTAGCCATTCATCAGTTAAAGCGGATTTCCCAATGCCACCTGCGGCGACAATAATCGCTAGGCGTTTGTTGGGATTAGTAAAAGCTTCCGTAAGTTGAGCGAGTTCGGTTTTGCGACCGATTAAAGCGGTGGTGGGTTTCGGGAGGTGGTATAAATCAACTTTGAGAGGTTCAGACGGTTGAATTGGTGGATTGTTGATAATGATGTCTCTACCTGCAATATTGCCGCCTGTTACATTCCCTGCGACATAATTATTCGTATTTATTGTTTTGTCGTTCATAAAGTAGCCGTTACTTAAATTCCAAACCTTAATAATTCTAACACGATAAGACATGGCGACCGGATTTGCTGCATAATTTTTAAAAACGACCAGTCGTCTTGAAAATTTTCAGCTCATTTGCAACTTATCAAAGCTACGCACCACGACTGGCAGTTCTTCAAGGACTGCCAGTCGTTAAATCACTCGCTTATAACAAAAACCGCAACACAAAACTTCCTAGCAACAAATATTCATTTCGGTTTAACACCGCTTCATTATCGCGTTGTGCATCTTGCAAAACTTCTTTCAAACTCAAATCACTATTGAGCAAATAAACGGGTTGTTTACCCGCCGGAACAGTCAAAAATAATTGCTGATTTTCCAAGCGAAAACTCAAATGATTACGCGACAACGACAACATACTTAACACACTGCCTTGATACGCACTGCCCGCTTCCCAATCCATGCCAGACACATCATTCAGCAAAGTTAAATCAATCTCCGGCAACGCATTTTCACCTTTGCGCCCTACGGTGTAACTTACGCCGGCTTGCAAAGCAAAATTAATCGGATTAATCAACTTTACAACCGCATGAAACCGCTCCGGCAACGGCGAAGGCAATACCAAAGCGCGTCGATTGCCTAAATATAAATCACTTTCCAACATTAACGGAGTCAAGCCGCCCTGCCCCGCTGGTTTAAAATAAGCATAGCCTTGCTGATGATTTGCCGTTACCGCCGCTAATTGACTGCGTTGAATTAAATTATTGCCATCGACAATATTGCCCAAGCCATCAAACCAGATTGTCCATTGTTTTAAACCATTTACCCGATTTTGTGGATTATCAATGCGCGGTAATGCCAGCCCTTCCAGAATCAACAAAGGCTGCATTTGCGCATTAGTGTCTGGAATAATGGTGCGATACGATTGTTGCTGATGCAACGCAGGAATCACCGTCGCGCCCCACGCTTGATTATGATTCACATTTTGTCCGACTGCGGGTGTTTCAACTACAATTTGCGGCGCGGGGGTAAAAACCGGTGCGGGCTGCTCAACCACTTCAATCTGCGGCGTAGTCATGGTGGCGTAATGCCCGACAGGTTTTAACACCAACTGCAAGCGCGGCACTTTGCCATTCACCGGCATCAGCGTGGTATCAGTCAATTCAAAATGCCATTCGCGCCCCTGCATTTGCGTATCAATTTTAATGGTGTTCGCGCCACTGCTGCTGGCAAACGCTTTCCACTGATCTTTATTGCGTTGCAATTGAATGTGGCTACATAAATCAGAAAACCACACGCTGTAAGGCAAGTTTGCACACAAATGTTCGCTCGGTTTAATCAGCAACACATTATCTTGTTCTGGATAAATTCGATTATCAGCCAGCGGGCTATCCACTTGATAAGAAACCTGTGGCGTAAAAGAATAAGCGTTATCTTGCTCATCCAAATAAACTGCTTCTAATTCCATTTGTGCTAATTCATGGGCTTCGGCAACATAAATTCCAAAGCCAAATTGAAAGGCAATTTCATCTTGCTGCAACACGCTGGACGGCATCACCACATAATGCGGCGGACGTTTATTCAGCAATTGCGCTTTAAAGCGGTCATTGTGCAAAACCGGCAAATTGGTAGTCAACGAACTTAACGCACCGGTGTTTTGGCGCAATTCTTTTTCCACCACCCTTTGCGGCAACCACACCACGACATCGCTATAAATAAAGGCTTCCGGGCGTGTGCGTTTGAGTTTTTCGTTATAACAATGAATATTGGCGGTGTTTTTATCTAACGCGGCTTGCAGACGATAATTTTCATTTTGACTATTTTTTTCGCAAATCTTAGGCGAGGCGGTAAATTTTTTCTGCCACAAGGTTTCGGCATTGGTATGTTCATCATTCAGGTGATTTAAAATTAAGGTGTAGCAGCATTGGTCAAATTGTGTGATGACAGCAGGCTGAATTGCGGCAGGAGAGGGATTTCTTTTAAACCACGCCATATTTTTGTGCTCCTAAAATGAAAATATTCTTGTCTGAATCAAGATTTACAGGATTTAAAGATTAGCAAGATAGTCTGTTATGCCAGTTTTGTTAATATTCAGATCATCCTGTTCATTTTTAAATCCTGTAAATCTTGATTCAGACAGAATAGTAACCGTATTTACAGTGGCTTTCCAACTTCTAAAAACACCTTGAATCCATTTTTAAATTGAAAAAACAACATCGCGTAGGGTGGGCACGCTGTTTTGCCCACCTAAACCTATTTTGATAATGTCTGAAAGTTCAGCTAAAAATTTTTAAGACGACTAGTCATCTTAGAAAAATTTAGCAATTTTGATGTGGCAAAACATTAAGCCCATCTTCCGCGTAAATCTATTCGTACTTGCTGGCGTGGTCTTGTACAATATTAGCATTTTTAAACGTTACCAAAAGAGAGAAATTGTGAGTCTACCCAATCAGGAAAGCCTAAATTATAAAAGTGCTGGTGTTGATATTGAAGCAGGTGATGCGTTAGTTGAGCGAATTAAACCGATTGCTGCCAGAACTCGTACCGCTGGTGTGATGGCAGGATTAGGTGGATTTGGTTCGCTGTTTGAATTGCCGTTAGATCGCTATCAAAAACCTGTGTTAGTTTCAGGCACGGACGGCGTGGGCACTAAACTGAAATTGGCATTCGATTTGAATATTCACAACACAGTTGGCATTGATTTAGTGGCAATGTGTGTGAATGATATTGTGGTGCAAGGTGCGGAGTCGTTGTTTTTCTTAGATTATTTTGCCACAGGCAAATTGGATGTTGATACCGCAGCGGCGGTGATTGAAGGCATCGGCAAAGGTTGTGAATTGGCAGGCGCGGCTTTAGTGGGTGGTGAAACCGCAGAAATGCCGGGCATGTATGGCGATGGCGAATATGATTTAGCGGGCTTTTGTGTCGGGATTGTGGAAAAAGAGCAATTGATTGACGGCAGCAAAGTGAAAGCCGGCGATAAATTGATTGGAATTGCGTCTTCTGGAGCGCATTCAAATGGTTATTCGCTGATTCGTAAAATCGTTGAGGTGAGCGGTAGTTCTCTATCTGAACCTTTTAGCAATGGCAAAACCTTAGGCGAGGTTTTATTAGAGCCGACCCGAATTTATGTTAAACAATTGTTAGAATTGATAAAACACGTTGATGTTCATGCACTTGCGCATATTACAGGTGGCGGTATTACAGAAAACTTGCCGCGCGTATTGCCAGAAGGTTTGAATGCGCAAATTCAATTGGATTCATGGCAGTTGCCAGAAATTTTTCAATGGTTGCAAAAACAAGGCAATGTTTCGTTGCCGGATATGTTGACGACGTTTAATTGTGGAATTGGCATGATTGTGTGTGTTGCCGCAGAAGATGTTGATATGACGCTTAAAACTTTGCAACAGCAAGGCGAAACCGTGTTCAGCATTGGTGAAATTGTAGAAGCGGAAGGGAAAGCAAAAGTCGTTTATTGCTAAAAACCGCTGCTTGAAAAAATAAAACCTCTGAGTTTTTTTTAAACTTCAGAGGTTTTTTTTGCGGATAGGTTAGGAATGCGCATGAAATAAACTCGGCAACTTTACGACTGGCAGTTCTTAAAGGCATAGCTATCTACACATCTTTAGTTTAAAAATTTATTATATATCAATGATATATCGAAATATGTAGGTTGGGTTAGCTGCTTTTTTCGTCAGAAAAAAGAGCGTAACCCAACAAAGTGCGTTTATTTTAGTGTTGCATGTTGGGTTACGCTTATCTCGCTTCGCTCAATAATGCTAACCCAACCTACAAAATCTCTTTATTATCAATAATTTTGTTATAAAAACTCTCAAGTTATCTTGTGTAGATACCTATGTCTTAAAGGACTGCCAGTCGTGACCTCAGCGATTTTTTGTATACATTACTTACTAGCAGCCTGATTAAGCTTTCACCACTGCTTTTGCAGGTTTAACCGCTGTTTTTGCAGGCTGTGGCAAAGGTGGCAAACGCAACACGCTACCAATCACCAATTTTTGCTCTTTCAATTGATTGATTTCCACAATCGTTTCCACTGTCACTTCATGCAGCTTAGCGATAGCGTTTAAATCCTCGCCCGCTTTAATTTTATGCTCAGTCCATTTCACCAGTTCAGTTTTTGGCAATTGTGCCAATTTTCGTTTAAATGACGCTGCATTTTTTGATTTAATCAACAACTTATATGAACCATCTGGCGCAGTAATCGCATGGTTAAACGCAGGATTTAAACTAAAAAACTCATCCTCTGGCATTCCTGCTAATTCAGCCGCTTTACTTAAATCTAATTGTGACGATATATCCACCGCTTTAAACACCGGTGAATTAGAAATAGGATGCAGAGCTAAATTATATTCTTCTGCATGAGAAAGTATTTTCGCAATTGCCAATAATTTAGGCACATAACTTTTTGTTTCCTCTGGCAAATCTAAAGACCAATAACTCGCATCTAAAGACTGGTCAAGATTTTTTTTGATCGCTTTTTGCACGGTGCGTGCACCGGAATTATAAGAGGCTAATGCCAATAACCAATCACCATCAAATTGTTTATTCAAACGTTTTAAATAGGTTGTTGCCGCTTCTGTTGATGCAGAAACATCACGGCGACCGTCATACCACCAGTTTTGTTTTAAACCATACGATGTGCCTGTGGTTGGCGTAAATTGCCATAAACCTGCGGCTTCCGCATGAGATTGCGCATTCACTTGAAAAGCACTTTCTATCATGGGTAATAAAGCCAGTTCACCGGGCAATTGTTTGGTGTCGAGTTGATCGACAATCATGTACAAATAAGGTTGTGCCCGCCGCTGTAGCGCGGTTAAGTTTTTGGGGTGTTTAAGAAAATTTTGCACTTCTTGTGTGACACGCGGATTGTCAGCATCCGGTAAGGCGTACATGGAAAACAGGCGTTTCCAGAGCGAGCGTGTGTGTCGAGCAACCGCAAGGGCTGCGATAGAGTTTGCTGTTGATTTTGTAACAGATTGTTTATGCTGTATCTTTTCTGCAAAGGGTAATTGCGGGTTTATAACACTAGTCTGTCGAACTACGGTTTTTTGCGACACAATCGGACGCTGCGATTCAGTCAATGTTTGTGGCACTGCTGCTGGCTCGATTTTCGCTGGCGCAACAGGCGGCTCCGCTTGTGCAGCTTGTTGCACTTGCACCGCAGGTTGTGGCTCTAGCATTTCATTCACAATTGTTTTTGCAGGCATTTCCTGATCTATGCTCAAATGACTCGCAGATTGTTCTGTACAACCTGATAGCATTAAAACGTTCAAAATAAATAAATAATAGGATGACCTGTTAAAATTGGCTAATATCATAGTCAATGCCCTCGATAATATTGTAATTTTTAGATTGTAACATCATGGTTTTTGACTTTAATAGCTTTTTTGACCTGAGACCCGTAAAAAATGAAACGAAAATTTTTATTTAGCTGTTATGAATCGCCGCGAGGCAAGCTATTACAGGCACTAGAAGTCGATTATTTAAAACGCTCGATTACGGTGGGTTGCCAACAAACTATTTTACAGATTGGCGGTTTAGGGTGGGAAAATGAATTTATGGATTGTTCGTTGTATCAACGCTTTACCATTATCGATACGTTGGGAGAAGGCTTTGCAGAGGCAAGCAAAATTAGGGCGCGGGCGTTTAGTTTGCCCATTCAGAGCAATAGCGTTGATTTGGTGATTTTGCCGCATATTTTAGAATTTGATGCAAAGCGTTTTCAAACCATGCGCGAAGTAGAGCGGGTGTTAAAACCGGAGGGAGATTTAATTGTATTAAGTCTAAATCCTTGGAGTTTGTGGCTGCGCACTCAGTATTTATGGGATAGAAAACTGGCGGACTCATGGTGGCAAGGACATTTTATTACGCGGTCGCGCTTGTTGGATTGGTTAAAACTGTTGAATTTTGAAGTGAAAACGACGGCAGAATTCGGCATAGATTCTTGTAAACTTAACATTGGTACATTTGATTTGAGTCAAAACACATTGCTTGCCACAGCGTATGCAATTAGAGCAGTAAAACGCCGCTACACATTAATTCCGTTAGCCCCTGCAACCATGAGTTCACAGCCTGTTTTGGCTGCCAGTGGTTTAGAATCCTCAAGGACAGAACACCATGAGTGACAGCGTGATTATTTATACGGACGGCGCGTGTAAAGGAAATCCCGGCATTGGCGGCTGGGGCGTGTGGTTGCAATATAAAGGTAAAGAACGGGAATTATGCGGTGGTGAGTTGGAAACCACGAATAATCGCATGGAGTTAATGGCGGCAATTCAGGCCTTGGAAGTGCTAACTCGCGCTTGTGTGGTTGAGCTGCATACCGATTCTAAATATGTCGTGCAAGGTATTCAGGAATGGTTGCCTAATTGGAAAAAACGTGGCTGGAAAACAGCGGCAAAAACGCCTGTAAAAAATGAAGATTTGTGGCGTAGATTAGATACTGCAATTAGTCGGCATGAAATAAAATGGGTCTGGGTGAAAGGGCATTCAGGAAACTTTGGCAATGAAAAAGCCGATAGTTTGGCAAACAAAGGCATTGAGACTTTAAATCTATAAAACCATAAACTCTGAAAGTTTTTAAGACGACTGATCGTCTTGAAAAATTTTGTGAGTTCTACAACCCTATAGCCAACTGACTTTAAAGTGATGATCTTTGTACATGACAAAAAATAACTCATTTTATGGAGGTATCAAGCTTCGCCTGACATGCAAGCAAAGCTTGCACTCCGATTAGAAGGTATCGTTGAGAAAATGCAAAACGATCCTTTTTTAACGATTTTTAGATACCGCCTTGCCAATTAAAACAAGACGGTAGGAGATAATTAGAACATTGCTAAAAATAACTTCCCGACTTTGAAATAAACCATTCGCCTTGAGCTTGTCGAAGAGGGATGTGATTCGACAAGCTCAACACCAACGGCTTTAGGGAAGTTATTGTTGACCCTATCCTTAGCGAGCGTTAATCGGCAAAACATCGCGTTGAACAGCTCCTTTATAAAGCTGTCTAGGTCTGCCAATTTTTTGTTCTGGATCAGAAATCATTTCATCCCAATGTGCAATCCAGCCGATGGTTCTGCCCATTGCAAAAATCGCGGTAAACATATTGCTAGGGATTCCTAAGGCGCGTAGCACAATGCCGGAATAAAAATCGACATTCGGATAGAGTTTTTTCGCCACAAAATATTCATCTTCCAAGGCAATGCGCTCTAATTCCATAGCTAATTTAAATAATCTATCGTCATGCAATCCTAATTCTGTTAATACTTCATGGCATGTTTCACGCATTAATTTAGCGCGTGGGTCGTAATTTTTATAAACTCGATGTCCAAATCCCATTAATCTAAAGCTGTCGTTTTTATCTTTCGCTCTTTTGATATACGTTTCAATTTGCGACACATCACCAATTTGCTCTAACATTTTTAACACGGCTTCGTTTGCACCACCATGTGCCGCGCCCCATAAACAGGCAATACCCGCAGTAATGCACGCAAATGGGTTTGCGCCGCTAGAACCTGCTAAGCGCACAGTGGATGTTGAAGCATTTTGTTCGTGGTCGGCATGAAGAATTAAAATTCTATCTAACGCTCTGACTAATACTGGATTAGGTATATATTCTTCACAAGGCGTGCCGTGCATCATCCACATGAAGTTTTCAACATAGGTCAGTTTGTTTTTGGGGTACATGAACGGTAAACCCGTGCTGTACTTGTGACACATGGCAACAATGGTCGGTACTTTCGCCAATAAACGCACGGCACTTAAATCGCGGTCTTTTTTGGATTTAACGTCTAAGGCATCGTGATAAAACGCAGATAACGCCCCCACAATTCCCACCATAACCGCCATCGGATGCGCATCACGGCGAAAGCCTTTAAAAAAGTTGGTTAATTGGTCGTGCACCATTGTGTGATGGGTAATATTTTGAATATACCCCTCTAATTGAGCGGTAGTGGGAAGCTCACCATGCAACAATAAATAACAAACTTCCAAAAAAGTACATTGTTCGGCAAGCTGCTCAATGGGATAACCGCGATAAAGCAAAATACCCTCGTCACCGTCTATATAAGTGATGCTTGAAGAGCAGCTTGCGGTTGAAAGAAATCCAGGATCGTATGTGAACATACCACTTTGAGTTTGCAAAGCGCGTATATCAACAACATCAGGGCCTATTGTTCCTGACAATACCGGAAGTTCAAACGACTTTTCGGTGGTTTTATCTGTGAATGTAACAGTGTGCAGATTAGTCATGGCATCCTTCTTGTTTCATTAAAGTGTAAGAACTTGTGTAGTAAACGTAGGTAGTTGAAATATAAAATATTTTAAATAAAACCATCTACGCCTTTAGCGTAAGAGAGCTATTTTAACAAAGCTTAACAAATCTCTCGCTTTAAATTAAGCAAAAAACTATCCATACCAAGTATACAGTTGCGGTTTAAGAATTGAAATAAGGCACTTAATTTATTTAAAAATAAAATTTAAACAATGACTTACCCTTAGAAAGCTTATTAATATAAAAAATAATAAATTTAATGCTTGCCAAATCATTAAACTGTATATATAATGACCACTCTACTGAAATATCAGACATGCCTTGGTGGTGAAATCGGTAGACACACAAGACTTAAAATCTTGCGCCTTCACGGGCATGCCGGTTCGATTCCGGCCTAAGGCACCAAATTTAAAAAAGAGCTACAAAGCAATTTGTAGCTCTTTTTTTATGCCCGTTAGTTTTTCAAACCTCTGTTGATAGAATCTTTATCTTAAGCAAATTCAAATACTTAAATCTATTCCTGCATAATTCCATTTCGCGGCAAGCTGGGTTAATTCCACATCATTTTTCACCTGTAGCTTTTCGTAAACACGATAACGGTAAGTGTTGATGGTTTTGTCACTTAACTTTAAAATCTGCGCCATTTCTTGAATACTGCGGTGATAACGCAAGATTAAACTAACCACTTCTGCTTCGCGTTTTGAAAGTTGCAAGAAAGGGCTGTTCTCAGTTTTTTGCGCATACTGATCCGTGATGTTATCTTCCGTATCTTCTGCTAAATAAATTTCACCCGACATCACCGTGCAAATGGCTTTTACCATTTCAGTCACCGCTGAGTTTTTAGAAATAAACCCCATCGCTCCCAGCTTTAATAATTGTTTTGGAATAACTCCGTCGTTATAAGCTGATAATGCAATGATTTTTGCAGTGGAGTGCGCTTGCAAAACTTGGCGACAAGCTTCTATGCCGCCCATTCCCGGCATTCTTACATCCATCAAAATAACGTCGGGGCGCAGTTGCTCGGTAAACAAAAGTGCTTGTTCACCGCAACTGGCAATGCCTACGACAGAAATATTCTCCACTGCATTTAATAAGGCAGCAATCCCAGTTCGTACTAATTCGTGGTCATCAACTAATAATACCTTAATCATTATTATCTCTAAGGAGTCATTCCTGTTTCTTGGCTGCGACTAGCAATTGACCAAAGTTTTTCCAATTGATACAACTCTCTTGCTTTAGCTGTCATCACATGGACGATAATATTATCCAAATCTAGCAGTACCCAATCCGAGCCTTGATCGCTGCCTTCTAATCCTAAAGGGCGGACTCCAAATTCTTTCAGTTTATCAGTTACATAGCCACACAAAGATTTTGCATGACGTTCTGACATTGCGGTGACAATAATCATAAAATCAGTGACACTGGTTCTGCCTTTCACATCAATCACCGTGATGTTTTCACCTTTACGCAAATCAAGTTCATCCGATACTACTTTGACTAATTCATTTTCTTCTAGCATTTCTATTCCTAAGATGTAAAGTTCCGTATCCCCTACGGTAGGTTATAAAGCGTGTGTTGCTCTATGTAGTGTATAACATTGTCAGGCAATAAAAAACGGATACTGCGCCCTGTTGCCTGCAATTTCCGAATCACTGTGGCTGAAATATCCAGCTGTGTGACGGGTTGAAAAAACAGTTTTCCTGCGGTTTTTGTGCTGAGTTCTGATTTATCTGTGGTAAAACATTGTGTTAAAAAATCGCACAAAGGAATTTTTTCACTCTGCGGGCGCGTCATCACCACAATATGCGCGTAAGCAAATAATGTTTGCCATTGATGCCAGCGCGATAAATGGACAAACGCATCATTGCCCATAAATAACAGCAGCGTCGTGTTTGGCAGCTCTTCACGCAAGGATTTTAGCGTATCCACCATATAAGAATGCCCTTTTCTATCCAATTCACGGCTGTCGCAAACTAAGCCTTTTTCATCTTGAATCGCCAGTTGCAGCATTTGTAAACGATTGAAAGGCGTGACTTGCGAGCTGTTTTTTAACGGCGATTGATGACAAGGAATCAAACGTAACTGGTCTAACTGAAAAATTTCTTTTACTTCCAGCGCGGTGCGCAAATGTCCATAATGCACCGGATCAAACGTGCCGCCGTAAATTCCAATCATTTTCAGCTCAGAACATGACTGCCAGTCCTTTGAAGGACTGGCAGTCATTACGCTATCGGTTTGATTATTGACGAATTTGTCCATCGCCCAGCACGATATATTTTAAACTGGTTAAACCTTCTAAGCCCACAGGCCCCCGCGCATGGAGTTTATCCGTGCTAATGCCAATTTCCGCGCCTAATCCATATTCAAAACCATCAGCAAAACGTGTCGAGGCATTGACCATTACCGAACTGGAATCAACTTCACGCAGAAACCGCCGCGCTAAGCTGTAATCTTCAGTCACAATCGCATCAGTATGTGCCGAGCCATACTGATTAATATGCGCAATTGCCTCATCCATATCCGCCACAATTTTAATCGACAAAATCGGAGCTAAATATTCGGTGTGCCAATCTTCTTCAGTCGCGCGTGATGCTTGTGGAATCAAAGCGCAGGTTTTTAAACAACCGCGTAACTCAACGCCTTTTTCCAAATATTTTTCCGTCAGAATCGGCAACACTTTTCCGGCAATACTTTCAGCAACTAATAAAGTTTCCATTGCATTGCACACACCATAACGGTGCGTTTTCGCATTCATTGCAATCGTCACTGCTTTGTCTAAATCGGCTTTATCATCAATATAAACATGACAAATGCCGTCTAAATGTTTAATCACAGGAATGGTGGCTTCCTTAGTAATCCGCTCGATTAAGCTTTTGCCGCCGCGTGGCACAATCACATCAACATACACTTGCATGGTAATCAACTCGCCCACCGCAGCTCTATCGGTTGTGCCAACCACTTGCACAGCTTCTGTTGGCAATCCTGCTTGCTGCAAACCTTTCGCAATACAGGCAGCAATCGCTTGATTAGAATGAATTGACTCTGAGCCGCCGCGCAAAATACAAGCATTGCCCGATTTTAAACACAATGCCGCCGCGTCAATTGTTACGTTAGGGCGCGATTCATAAATAATCCCGATAACGCCAAGCGGCACGCGCATTTGTCCAACTTGAATTCCGGTCGGGCGATAGCGCAAATTGGTAATTTCACCAACAGGATCTGGCAAACTGGCAACTTGTTTTAAACCTTCAATCATTGCAGTGATGCGGCTGGGTGTCAGCTCCAATCTATCCAACGATGCGGCATCTAAACCATTCGCTTTTCCCGCGCTTAAATCTTTTTGATTTTCCGCTGCGAGATTTTCACGGCTATTTTCTATTTGCTCTGCAATGGCAAATAAAGCCTGATTTTTTTTATTGGAATCGGCTTTGCTAATTTCACGACCAGCCTGTCTTGCCTGCTGCCCCAATTGCTGCATAATTGCTTTAATATCCACAGTGTCCTGCCCTCTTATGGTTCATATCAACCGGTGTATTATAGCGTTTTAAGCTATTTTTTATCGAAAATTCGATGCAACTCACATTCTTTATTTTTTCTATCTGAATCAGAATTTAAAAATTTTACAAAATTATTCTGACAATTCTTAAATGATGGAAATTCTAATTCAATCAAAAATCGTGAAAATTTTTAAGACGACCAGTCGTCTTAAAAAAATTTGCTGTAACTTAATATTTGAAACTCGCTAGTGTTGGTTTACCATAGTTGATAGTCGTTGAAGTCTAGCAGAGTATTTCTATGCGGGATTGTCAATAGCCTGTCACAAGGCAGAGCGTTGTTTTTTCTGTCATTCACAGAGCTGCTGGCAATTATCCAGCCGCTTGATAACCGCAATTTATGTACACTCAATCAAATGAAAAAAATTAGCTATTTATGGATTTTTTTATTCTGTTTTAATATACACAACGTTTATGCTGAGTTTCTGCCATCTGCGCAAGTTCTGGCTTTGAATGATCTTGATGTCTTGCAACAAGCGTTCAGCAACGGCACTAGCGATATTCAAGTTGAAGGCAAAGGCATCGTTGTAAAATTATTGCAGGATGATACGCAGGGCAGAAAACATCAAAAATTTTTACTGAAATTGTCTTCAGGACAAACCGTGTTGATTGCGCATAATATTGATTTATCCACGCGGATTGAAAATCTAAATATCGGTGATGAGGTGGCTTTTTATGGCGAATATGAGTGGAATAATAAAGGCGGCGTGGTGCATTGGACGCATCATGATCCTAGCGGGCGGCATATTAATGGCTGGCTGAAACATCAAGGCAAAACATATCAATAACTTATACGAGAAATACTCATGGATTTAATTCTGCTATTAAAAGCACTTGTGTTAGGCATTGTTGAAGGCTTAACCGAATTTTTACCAATTTCTAGCACCGGACATTTAATTTTGGTCGGTGACTTATTGCATTTTAATAATGAAACCGGAAAAGTCTTTGAAATCGTGATTCAAACTGGTGCAATTTTTGCGATTTGTTGGGAATATCGTCTTAAAATCAGCTCTGTTTTATCAGGATTATTAAAATGGGAAGCTGCGGCAAAAAAATTCACCTTAAATTTAATCATCGCTTTTTTGCCGTTAGCCTTATTGGGCTTAACATTTGGCAAATATTTAAAAGCGCATTTGTTTAAACCCGTGCCGGTGGCATTAGCGTTCATTATTGGTGCATTGATTATTTTTTGGGCAGAAAAACGTGAGCATAAAATCCGCGTGACCGAAGTGGAAGATTTAACCCCGCTTGATGCGTTAAAATTGGGGTTAGCGCAAGCGTTAGCTCTAATTCCCGGCACATCACGCTCCGGCGCAACCATTATCGGTGGTTTATTGTTTGGCTTATCACGCAAAGCTGCCACCGAGTTTTCATTTTTCTTAGCGATTCCTACCTTAATTGTCGCAAGTTTGTACGATTTATATAAACACCGCGATTTATTAAGCAGTACCGATTTACCCATTTTTAGCGTAGGTTTAATTGCCGCTTTTTTCAGTGCCTTGTTAGCGGTGCGTGGACTGTTGCGCTATATTAGTCAGCACGACTTTACCGCGTTTGCGTGGTATCGGATTGTATTTGGCGTTGCAGTGCTTGCCACAGCTTACAGCGGCTTAGTGCAATGGACAGTTAATTAACCTTTAACCTTTTTAGGACTAAAAAATGACTGAGTTTATCCCTCCCTATCCGCCTCGATACAAAGAGTGGCCGAACCCTTTGGATATTATTAAATTCGCTCGCCAAGATTTATTATCTTTTTGGCCAAGCAAAGCGTTTCAAGTGCAATTTACCGGCATGACCATCCTGACTAAAGGTTTTTTTCTTGCCAATTGTCCAGACGCAGCACATCACGTTTTGACACAATATGGACACAAAAATCCTTTAAT
This sequence comes from uncultured Methylomonas sp., assembly GCA_936941155.1. Taxonomy (GTDB): domain Bacteria; phylum Pseudomonadota; class Gammaproteobacteria; order Methylococcales; family Methylomonadaceae; genus CAIQWF01. The sequence goes on from CAKZJE010000033.1 coordinate 162,588, forward strand.
GCGCAAAGCCTTAGCTCCTTTGCTAGGAGATGTTTTTGATAGTGATGAAGAAACTTGGTACAAACCAGACAGCAATCAATCTGATTTGTTTAATCCTGAATTGGTATCTTTGCATAATGAGACCATCACAAACGCAACTGAAAATTATATATGGCGTTGGGGAAGCTTAACTTCGGCGGAAACAATTAAGGTTTTGCCTGAAATGCGCAACTTAACTGCGGAAATTAGTTGCAAGTTGCTGTTTAACAAAAAGTTAAGTGTTGAAAAATCGCGTGAAATGCTGGGTATTTTTTCTCAGTATCAAGATGCTGTGGAAAAAATGGATATTAGTCTTTTTTTAGGGCTACCCGGCTGGCTGCCTAAGTTTGGCGGCAATCCCATTACAAAAGCTGCCAAAGAAGTTCATAAAATCACAGATGATTTCATTGCTCAAGGTACAAAAAATGACAATCAAGATACTGTGTTATCGCATTTACTCACTGTGCGCGATGGAAGTCATCCGAATGGTTTAACCGCAACGCAACTGCGAAATGAATTAAGTATGCTGTTTATGGCAGGGCAAGAAACGATGGCAAATACGCTGTCTTGGGCTTGGTATTTAATTTCGCAATCGCCCGATGTTGAGAAAAAATTACATGAAGAATTGGATTGTGTGTTGGGAGAACGTTCTGCAACCTTGGATGATTTGGATAAATTGATTTTTACCCGTGCAGTTATTGATGAAACTTTGCGTTTGTATCCGCCGATTCCATTGTTGTCGCGTGAGGCGACTGGCTATGATGTGATTCGCAATCGTGAAGTTCCAGCAGGTTCAATTATGTTAGTTGTGCCTTGGTTGCTGCATCGGCACGAAAAGTTTTGGCATAAGCCGAATCATTTTATGCCAGAGCGATTTTTAGAGGGAACAAGACCGCATAAGTTTGCTTTTTTGCCTTTTAGTGGGATGCCGAGTGAATGTTCAGCGCAATTTTTTGGTACGGTAGTGGCAACTTTATCACTGGCTACTTTAGCGAAAAATTTTCGTTTGGCATTGCCTGAAGGACAAGTGGTGTCCCATGAATGTCATTTAACGTTGCGTCCTAAAAATGATTTGCCGATGTTAATTACAAAACGCTGATTGGTGTCCATTTTATCATCCGATAGTACTGCTATTTTTAAAGTGACGACCAACTTACGATAATCGGTCTCACTTAAAGCATCTTTTAAAATCACTAAACTTTGCTTTTTGCCGCTTTCCAGCCGATATTGCAACGCAATGAATGTTGTTGTAATGACGCTGGAAGGCAAAATATCCATCCTTTGAAAATCGCTATTGCTATCTGCAATCGACCAAACAAAATCTTCACCGCATTTGAGTTGATAGGGTTGAAAGTGTGTGTAATAGCAACGTAAATTAAAAAACACACTCGCGCCTACCATCATCAATGTCGTTAGTTGATAAATCCAAGGTAAGGCATTCGCCACGCAAGCAAACGCCGCCAGCGCGTGTATAAAAATCAGCCATTTCAGCAATATTTGGGATTGCTGAACGCTAAAAGTTTGCGCTGCGGATTTTTGCGACAAGGTCAATTAATTCCTGTTGATGTGTGTATGACTGCCAGTCTTTTTGAGGACTGGCAGTCATTAAAGATAGGTCGTGCGTAAAAAACAGATGTAATAATTCGCTGTCTTCTAATTTCAATAATTGCTGAAATTCTTGTTGTTCTGTGAGTGGTGCATTTGCGTAGCTGTTTTCTAAATAATGGATTAATAATTTATCCAGTTCTTGCGTGCCGCGTCTGCATTGCCATTTGAGTTTTGTTAAAGGTTGCAATGTTTTTTGCCTTTTGTATTGGCTGCATTGATGTGTTTTTAATTAATAAACGCTGTCAAAAATTTAGGCGCAATCAGTGGGTTTGACAATTAAATCATGTAGCATTGTTTTGTAATAGGAAAGAAAAATCTTTTCAGTATTGTATAAAACAAACTCTTCGCCTATTGCAGTAGGATCATAATAACGGATTCCATCAAATCCTTTTGCAAGCGTTAATACTCTTAAATGTTTTTTATTTGGTTGTTTGCCAAATTTTTCAATGGCTTCTTTTTCAAAATTATCAAAATCATTATAATAAGCTAAATCTATAAATAGAGGTTCGCCAATATATTCTTCAATTTCGCCATCTTCTCCATCGCTATTGCAAAAGTTGTTAATGGTGTTTTTATCTTTGTCTAAATATAAGCTTTGACCTACGCCTGATTTCCCTGCACTGCGTAGGTTAAAAATAAATTTTTTAGCACATTTAATATTTTAAGTAATTGTGAATTTTAAAGTTATTTATTTTTTGTTTACTTCTTCAGCCCAACAGTTATCACATAAATTGTCTAGTACTTTATCACCGCTATCAGTTCCTTCTGCGCAGCAGATAATGATTTCACATTTACTACATTGCCAAAGCACTCCATAGCATTCGGAATGCTGTTCTTTTCGTTGACATCCACTCAAATCTTCCTCTTCAAAATCGTCATCTAAATTGTCTTCATGAAAAATATTGTCCATTAAGTGTAATACAGTTTCATAAATATGCCCTGAATTCAGTTTTTTATAAAACTCTTTTCTTGATACAAAATAATTGGCAGGCGATTTACTTAGAAAATCCTCAAAATCTTTTGCAATATGTTCTTTATAATCAGACTCTTCTACCTCCAATAAATAATCTAAAACTAATTTAAGATTTTTTAAATCACTCCCTGATAAATAAATCCCTTCAATTGATTCATTCATTTCTTATATTTTTAAATAATAAATTGCTGCGAAGTTTTAAATATTTCAGCTTCATATTGTTTTATCAAAGAATGATAACTTAAAAAATTTACTCTATTTTGAATTTCCATAAAAGCACCACGATTTAATTTTTGTTTGTATTCGCAATGTCTAATTTCATCAGCTACAATAATCATCCGTGTATAAAAGTCTTGTAAATCGTAAAATTTTAACAATGAATTTTGAATATCTGTAGAATGTTCGACTTCAAAAAAAGAATGAGGCATTGTTCGTTGATTAAACCAGATAACATCAATTGTTGAACTACGCTTAACAATTTCAGGAAAAGAATATTCAGGTAGTTCATTAAGTGTTCTTATTTCTGCTAAACTCCGGCTATCTATAAACTTTCTATTTTTATCCTGATTCGGAACAAAAGTATTTAATCCTTTTAAGTTTCCTATTGTTAATAGCAAACCTTGATAGTAAGAGTGATTGAATTCTACAGCCTCTTTTGAGTTTTTATTTTTCTCTGTTTCAACTATTATTCCGCGACTTTCTATTTCTTTCCTTAATTTAATTAATCCATAAAGACCAGGCTTTATTTTATAAATATTTTTGTCTAGTTGTACAATTCTGCGAATACTTGCAAAAGGTGTTTTAGTATTCCAAAGACATTCTTTTAATTTAAAAACCTCTTGATTTAATTGTCCAAGCGTTGCAACACCGCCCAGTCTTTCTAAAGTTAAAATAACAGCTTCGTATTGTTTCATATTAATTAATCAATTTATTCGCTGAATAATTTAAATTCTCTTAAAACCAAATCATCAAAGGGATTATTATTTATAGTAATGCACTCCTCTCGAATTGCATATTCAGTTACTTTCATAGTTAAATTAAATTTCTAGTAAAAAAGGCTTTCAAATAGGATTATACAGAAACCACCTACAATAACCCAATCAATTTAATTCAAATTAATTGCACCTAAATCTTTAAGAAAGGTTCAAGTAAATCAATCGGAACACCTCAAAAGCGATTTTGTATTGCTTAAATCCCTGAAATTATAAAATCAACCGCTGCAATAATTTCAGCGCGATAATCCGATAAATCAGCTGTTTTTTCTCCTAAAATCTTCCGGTCAACACCTGTGATTTGTGACGTAACAGCCACAAACTGTTCACCGTCTACTTCCACTTCAGGACACAATTTTGTAATTGCCGCTTTTCCTATAAAAGCCTTGGAATACAAAGGAATGACAACGGTAGTTTGTAATTCATCCAATAAAGGCGATTGAATATCCAACAGATAAGGAACGCGCGATTGTGTAGCGCGGTTGGTATTTTTATAAACCCAGAACTGCGCCATTAAAAGCTCCGAAACTCATCACTAAAAACACCTTGACTTGCTACCAGCTCATTATAAGCTTTGATAGCGGCTGTATTTTCAAGTTTCCAAAGCTCACGTTGTTTTGCATTGACAACCTCTATTAATGCCGCTTCCAATGTCGCAGATAAATTAATCTTTAACTGTTTGGCTTTCAGTAATAATTCACTGTTAATATTCACATTTGTCGGTTTTTTTAAACTCAGTATCTGACTCATTGATAACTCCTGCGTTAATTTTATGTGCATAGTTTATGTGCAAGTTATGCAATAAACAATGCTTATCAAATGATTGAACCACCAGCCGCAAAAAATGCTATATAACACGCTATGCTAAACAGTTGTTACAATAGGAAAAAGCCACATCAGGAAAAAAACATGACCACAAGTTATAAAATAATTACCCATCATTACGACACCATCGTAGTCGGCGCAGGCGGCGCAGGCTTACGCGCCACACTCGGCATGGCAGAAAAAGGATTGAAAACCGCTTGTATTTCCAAAGTGTTTCCCACCCGCAGCCACACCGTTGCAGCACAAGGCGGCATTAGCGCGGCGTTGGGCAATATGGGCGAAGACGACTGGCGTTGGCACATGTACGACACCGTAAAAGGCTCGGACTGGCTCGGCGATCAAGACGCGATTGAATACATGTGCCGCGAAGCAATTCCCGCCGTCATCGAATTGGAACAATACGGCGTACCTTTTTCTCGCACCGCCGATGGCAAAATCTATCAACGCGCATTTGGCGGCATGACCACGCATTTCGGGCAAGGCTCGGCACAACGCACTTGCGCCGCCGCAGATGTCACCGGACACGCGATTTTGCACACCTTGTATCAACAATCCTTAAAATACAAGGCCGAATTCTTTATTGAATACATCGCGCTGGATTTAATTATGGATGACGGCGTTTGCAAAGGCGTATTGGCGTGGTGTTTGGACGATGGTTCTATACATTTGTTTAGAGCACACAGCACGGTTTTAGCGACAGGCGGCTACGGACGCAGTTTTTTCTCCTGCACCTCCGCCCACACGGTGACAGGCGATGGCAACGCGATGGTGTTACGCGCGGGTTTGCCGTTGCAAGATATGGAATTCATTCAATTTCACCCGACCGGAATTTATGGCGCAGGCTGTTTAATCACCGAAGGCGTGCGTGGCGAAGGCGGTTATCTTACCAACTCCGAAGGCGAGCGATTTATGGAGCGTTATGCCCCAAATGCGAAAGATTTGGCCTCGCGCGATGTGGTGAGTCGAGCCATTACGATGGAAATTCGCGAAGGGCGCGGCGTGGGCGAACTCAAAGACCATGCGCATTTGCATATTGAACATTTAGACCCCGCGATTATCAAAGAACGTCTGCCCGGTATTTCTGAAACCGCGCGGATTTTCGCTGGCGTGGATGTCACCAAACAACCCATCCCAATTTTGCCCACCGTGCATTACAACATGGGCGGGATACCCACCAATTACAAAGCCGAAGTCGTCACTTTAAAAGACGGCAATCCTGATACCGTTGTGCCTGGCTTAATGGCGGTGGGTGAAGCAGCCTGCGTTTCTGTGCATGGCGCAAATCGCTTGGGTTCAAATTCGTTGCTAGATTTAGTGGTGTTTGGACGCGCGGCGGCAATTCGTTGTGCGGAATTAATCAAACCCAGAACCGCACACAGTCCGTTAAAAGCCGATGCCTGTGATGCCGCATTAGCGCGATTCGATAAAATTCGTTATGCAGGTAGAGACGCAAAATCTTGCGTCTCTACAGCGGCAATTCGTTTAGAAATGCAAAAAACCATGCAAAATCACGCTTCCGTTTTTAGAACAGGCGATGTCTTAAAAGAAGGCAAAGAAGAATTGCAACAAGTTCGCGCCAGTTTTGCCGATGTGCAAGTCACCGATTCCTCTTTAATCTGGAATACGGATTTAGTTGAAACGTTAGAACTAGATAATTTACTTGCACAAGCAGCGGTCACAATTGCGGCGGCAGAAAATCGCACCGAAAGTCGCGGCGGGCATTCGCGCGAGGATTTTCCTGAGCGTGATGATGTCAACTGGCTGAAACACACCTTAACTTGGCTAGAGCAAGATGAGGTGAAAATTGATTATCGCCCCGTGCATTTGTACACCTTAACCGATGAAGTTGAGATGATTCCACCGAAAAAGAGGGTTTATTAAATGGCTGAATTTGCACTTCCCAAAGATTCTGTTCCCGTGAAAGGTAAAGAATATTCTGCCCCTGCCGATGCCAAACGAGTGAAACGCTTTGAAGTTTATCGCTGGAATCCTGACAGTGGCGAGAATCCACGCATTGATGTGTATCATCTGGATTTAGATCGCTGCGGCACGATGGTATTGGATGCGATTTTAAAAATCAAAAATGAAATTGATAGCACGTTGACGTTCCGCCGCTCCTGTCGTGAAGGGGTTTGCGGTTCGTGTGCAATGAACGTAAACGGCAAAAATACGCTGGTTTGCACCAAATCTATCAGCGATTATTCCGGCACGATTAAGATTTTCCCGTTGCCGCATTTAAGCGTGGTGAAAGATTTGGTTGCCGACATGACGCATTTTTATGCGCAATATGCCTCGATTAAACCTTGGATAGAAACGCAAACGCCCGCTCCAGCGGATAGGGAACGTTTGCAAAGTCACGAAGACCGCAAAAAACTCGATGGTTTGTATGAATGTGTGTTGTGCGCGTGTTGTTCGACCAGTTGTCCGAGTTATTGGTGGAATAGTGATAAATATTTAGGGCCTGCGGTGTTGTTGCAAGCCTATCGCTGGTTGGCGGACAGTCGTGATGAGAATAAAGGCGAAAGATTGGACGAGTTGGAAGACTCCTTTAAAGTTTATCGTTGTCACACGATTATGAATTGCACCGATACTTGCCCGAAAGGTTTAAATCCTGCCAAAGCGATTGCAGAAATTAAAAAACTTTTAGTGGTGCGGCAGCAGGGATAATTCAAAAATATCTTTTGTTTTTAGTTTTTTCAGATATTACAGAATTGCTTGTGATTTTCGAGTGTGCGATTTTTAATCTCAATGATGAATTTCAAACAGATAAAAACCAAAAGCTGCATATAAAAAATTTATGCTGACGTTGCATCGTAAACTCCAGTATAATTAGCGGCTCATTAAAGGGGGCGACCTGGCTTCGACGTGGGTAGCGAAACCTCGAGTGCATGTCAAGCACAGTACAGCTTGTAAAACCTACTGAAAAAAAGTATTCGCAAATGACGAAAACTACTCAATGGCTTTAGCTGCTTAATACCAGCACCATTCCTCTGACTATCTGTGCTTATGCGGGTAGGTTCGCAAGAACATTCAGGGGTCATCTCACATAAGATCGCACTAAGGCTTAGTTCGGAGCTAAACGTGCTAAATCCAATCGAAATCGTTGGTGATTTTCTTGGCTCGGCGGGTAGTCATCAACTAAATTAAAAGCACGAGATAAACATGTAGACCTTGTGGCGGAGTACTTGCGGACGCGGGTTCAATTCCCGCCGCCTCCACCAATGAATTCAATAACTTGTCGAAAATAAACAGCCAATTGGCTATCAATTGGCTGTTTTTACAATGTAAAAATTAATTTTAAATTAAAGCGAAGTTGGAAGCGGGAAAGTTGGCATACCAGCACCTAATGCTTGTCCGATTATTACTCTGAACTCATCAAAGCTCCAAAAGTAATCAGGCACACCGTTAAAGGATATAAAAAACCCTTCTGATAAATCTACAGTAGCCTCCAGTGGAGAAAAAACAGATAAGTTCCCATTAAGATAGGCTCTGATATGTGTCCCATCAAAAGCTATACGGATAAAATGAAAATCCCCCACAGATATGTTTTGATTAAACGAACCTGCTAACCCAGCTATAAATTTGAATGTCCCGGCTCTACCTATAGATAACGCAGCATACTTATTATCACCATATAAATTTGATGTAACACTAGCCAAATAAATATCAAAACTACCACTTCCACTTACATTTTCTGCTAAGAAGTAACCTTCTAATGTGAATGGAGTATTTATTGGAATACCTGTGAACGTATTACTTTTTAATGAATACCCAGATGGAATCTTTAAAGTTACTAACTTAGAGCCTACAGGTGCTGGCACTGAGTAGTAGTTAGCAGAAACAGTATCGGTAAATAACATTCCTCTAGCACCTTGGAGGCTATATATTGCCGGAGGTGTAGCTGAATCTACTACAGTATCATCTTCTCCATGCAGTAGTGATATTACTTCCCCAGCACTGGCTGCTGCTGTATGCCGTGCGCTTCCTACCAGTCCAAAGCTGCCGATTGTCATGTTGTTAAATCTCCAATCACCCACCAGAGGTCAGGGGTAACATCATCTTGCACTAAACTAACTGCGCCATATTGCGCTTGTACTTTTAGCCCGTGTGGAGCTTGCAACGTAACCCCCGCGCCAGCTGTCATTGTTGTTTGCCCCGCGCCGCCCTGTTTAAAGTCAATTCGACAGCCAAGAGGAAAAGCCACAGAAGAGTTTGGCGGTATCGTAAACGTATTTGCAGATGACGATGTAATCATCACAATCACATTATTGTTTGCTGCGTTTGTTACATCAGTCAAAACAGCCGTATAGCTGGCTGTTTGTCGATTGTATGTATGTAAAAGCGTTTTAGGTGCGTACAGCGTATCAAAATACGTTTTCAAAAACGTTTTCAAATCCGCAAAAGATACTTTTTTACTAAACCATGTTGCTGCACTATCTCCAATCAATATCACATCGGCATCAACGGGTGTTGTTTTTCCGGTCAATCCGTTGATAAAAGCAGCGGATGACGTAAGATTGTCTTGTTTGCTACCTAATTCGCTTGCAACATAATCAACAACGCCTTTCACATGCCAAAACTTAGCCGTGCTAGTCAAAAAATCAACGATATTTCCAGTTTTATTCGCAGTATCTTCTTTCGCATTTAAATCCCCACTAAACAGCGTTTTCAATTGCGTCACTGTGATTGCTACTGTTTTACGCAATGACGTACTGATTTTCAGCGACACGGGGATTAACGCATCATCTGTAATAAAAGCCGCGTCATCGGTTTCAACAATTTTCGGCAATGTTTCAATATTTTCAGCCATTTTTTTTACTCAAAATAAATTTCACTATCGCAAAACTCAAGACTTGAGCCAGCGCATTCGTATTCGTTTGTCAAAGCGTTTTGGATCGCATTCACATCACGCTGCAAAGCAGCAACCTGAGTTTCAATAGCCGCTTGTTCAGACTCATAAACTTTCCATTTTTGCAGCCGGCGGTCGTATGTTTTCGTAGTCACGTTGCAACCTCTAGCAATTTCAACACTGTGTTATATCCGCGATAAAACGCTTGGTTCAGCGGGTTCAGCTCTACAAAATTAGCCATAAAACATTGCGCATAAACCTCGGGGCTTTGTGCTAAACCTTGTGGCACGCTTGATAAAGTTGGGCGACCCGTGTGCGAATAAACAATTTCTCCCGTCACGCCTAACCGCCGCTGTGCATCAAAAATGCTATTAAAAATCTCACTTTCAGGCAGATACTTCAGCGTTAAATCAACGCTTCTTAACTTTTGCTGTTGATACGCATAGCGAATGCCACGCGCGGTGGTTTTGACTTCTGACAGATCTCGGTAGCTTATTGGCTGGTCGCCATAATCAACCCCGCCGCTCGGCTCATAACATTCACTAATAAATAACCTTCCGATTTGCACATAGCTCGAATTAGCTGGAGTAAAAATCACATCAACTTTATCAATTGAGGTATTTTGCGGAAGGTAATAAGCAAAATCGCGGCGTAAAGTTGCAATCATCTCTGACTGAGCAACGTATCCAGACACTTTTGGATAAACAACCATTACGTCAGAATCATCTACAAGCAAATCATCTTTATAGCACTTGATTTGCACAGTGGAGAGACGCGCCAAATTATGATTTACGATAAAAATACAGCCCACGCTAATCGCAGCTGCAAACGTCGCTGTGATGGTAAACGGGTCATTAGTTGTAGTCCGTGCAACTTTTGGCAGTAAATAGCTTTTCAAATTCGCCAACGGCAATGTGCTTACAAACGTAGCATCACTGGTTAAAGTCGCATTCTCAATTTGATTGTGCCACGCTAATAAAACGCTCATTATCCAAATGCCTTTAAAGTGATGATTTTAGATTTCATATCAATGGTATAACCGATAATCACAAAATTTCTGCCCGCGCTGTAACCTAAGCGCGGCGTGATGATTTTCACAGTGTCAGCAAGTAAAAACGCGGGTAATTCTGTAAAAATCACATCAATCGTTACGATGTCTCGGCGTACTTTTGTTACATTAAACAGCCGCGTTTTAAGCGCGTTAATATACAAAAGAGAGCGTAATAAACTTTCAACTTCCAGCGTTAAAGCCATCGGATGACGTGTTGCAGTTGCAGCCTCAGTTGTTGTGATTTCGCGGTACTGTTTACGCAATCTTTCCCGCCATGCCTCTGATACGCCGCCGGCTAAAGTTGTTTGCACCGTTTCAATCCTATCGTAAAGCGCGTGGAAAGCTTTAATAGGTAAGCCATTACTACCCAAGCCCGTAGCAACCCTTTCAATCCGATCAATCTGCCAATCTTCAATCACAAAATCAGCCGTTAATTTGGGAGTAAAAAGCAAATTCGCATACAGCACACCGTTTAAGATGTGATAAAAACCTCCGACGCTTCGGATAATTTTGTCTAGCAGATCGCTAATTGTGGTTTGCGAATCAACATACAATCCGAGTGTGCCAGCATTGTTTAACTCAGTGACTGAGCTACTATCAATTGTTAAACCCGCTGCAACGCCAATATCGTTAAAAACATCACCCGCTTTGCGCACCGCACCGTTATTTATTGATACCGCGTCACAGGTAATCGTGCCAACCGGTGCAGTTGTCAGCCTAAAATAGCCTTGGTAGCCGCCCCACAATGCAGGGCTTGTGCCAATCACATAAACAAATTCATCACCGTTCAGCGCAATGATTAAGCCAGCTGATAATGTAATTACTCCGCCAGACAAAGCAGTTGCAACCGTATAAATCGCAGTTTGATTGCTAAACATCAACAACTCACCGGCGGCAATGTCACCAACGCCATTATATAAATTAATAGCTTTGATGTTTGCAGCATGAGCCCCACTGACTTGATAATCAGCGGCTTGCAAATCAGTTAGATCGGCGTAAAAATCAATGATTTCAATCGCAGTATTTTTAGGCACGGCAACACTTAAGCCGCTGCTTAAAACAATACTGTCACCCCAAACCGTTTCAACACTATATAAAGCAGAATGGTTAGCAAATTTGAGTTGCAAATCAGGCTGTAGCGCACCGATTCCATTTTTCATTCCAATCGTGGCATCACCTATGCTATGCGCCGTGCTAGTTTGATAATTTACTAACTTAACGCCGTCATCATAAACCGCTGTAACAATGCAATCGTCTCGACTTGAAACTTGATAAATCAGTAGTGAACTATTAACCAGTGTTGCTGCAATATTGCGACAATCTCCGAAAACCTGCGTTTTAACGCTGTCTTTAATATCATCCGCAGTGCCTTCTAAACCTAAAAAACCGCTGTTTGTGCCTGCATAAATCGACATTGGAAAGTTGTCAGTTAAAACCTCATGCGGTGCTTTCAATGACAGCGTGATTCGCCCGCCGCTTTCAGCCATTTTTGTGACAACACCGCGATAGTATTCGGTCACGGTCTCATTTTCATCAACCCACGACAAAACCGCCGCGCGACCGTCAATTGCATAACTGGCTAAATAATCTAAACCACCGTCTTTGTTTTCGAGTTCAATATCTCCAACACTGGCACTGTCAAAAATCCCCAGCAAGCCGCCGTCATTTGGTGAAACGGTTACTAAAGCAGGCGTGATAATCCGTGAGTCATAATAGTTTTGGTCATTATCAACATAACTGCCACTGGTAAAATATAACGTTTCGGCAGTGTCGTTAGCATCCAAAGTATCAAGCGTTAAAATCCACTGGCTCATGCTTTTGCCCTCTGTCTTCTATCCATATTTTCTAAGCTTTCGGCTTGCGACTCACCTTGTTTCAGCAATTCTTTGTAGCCAAACCGATCAACTTCCAAACCTTGTTTTAACAGCTCATTTTGGTTTTTTAATTCTTCAATCACTTCCGCTTGTTTCTCTACCAACTTTTTCAACTCAGCAACCACATCACTGTTATCTCCATTGCTATTTGAGTTAAAAGACTGTGGACTGGGTGGAAAACTTAAAGTAACCGGAATAGTGCGACCATCGGGCAATGGAACTGCTGCCTCCGGCCCTGCTTCGCCAAAAATTGCAGCGGTGTTTGAAATCCCGCCTAATGCGTACTTTTTAAGCGGATCATACGTTGCTGGGATAAAGGGTATTGCAGACTGTATTGCAGACTGTATTGCCGCTGCATTTTGCGCTGTCATTATCGTTTTGTATTGTGCGTTTAAGCTTGCTCCCAATGACGTTGCGTCAGAATCCGCAGTAAACGGACGATTAAAAGCAATTCCATAACGTGCAATATGCGATTGATTAAACGTTGCTAATAAATTTTCCCAAACCGTATCTTTAGTCCCGCCCGCTTGCCAAGATGTTTGTGTGGCAATTTTTAGCGGATTTGCAGCTTGTGCAGCGGCTTTAATGCTGACTTCATAATCTGCTAAGCGTTTACTTTCGCTATCTGCAAACGCTTGTTGATTGATTTTTTCAGCCGCTGCTTTTGCCGCTGCGTTATTTGCAATCGCTTGTGCGGTGACAATATCTTGTGCAGCTTTTAACTCCTTTTGCACATCTGTCAATGCAGTAATAGCATCTTTTACTGATAAAACGCTGTCATTTAACGTCACCAATTTGCCGACTTGATCAGTCAGCGCGTTAAGTTGCAATTGCGCAATATTTTGTTTAACCGTTGCTTTCGTAATTCCGTTATTTAGCGCGGCGGTGGCAGTCGCAAAATCACGCACATAGCCCATTGAGCTGGCATTGTAAGCGCGTGATGCTTGTAAAAAAGTATCCGTTGCCCCTTGCAGCTTGCCCAAGCCTTCCTGTTTTTGTGCATCCGTTCCGGTGTTGATTAGCGTGTTGACTGCATCAAACTGGCTTTTCGCCTCTTGATATTTTTGCAGCGGCGTTTTGGTTGAAATATCACTCAGCACCAAGCTATCAAGATATTCTTTTAAGCTTTTGGCAAAACCACCAAAATCATCCACCGATTGTTTTAATGCGGCTGATTCGGTTTGGTATGCTTTGCGCAAATTATCCTCAGCTGTCGTGACGTTGGCTTGTAGATTATCAATTGCCTTAGTCGCTAAATCAGTCGCAGTGTAAAAAGCATCAGCAAGCGATAAAACCTGCCCTTGGAACTTTTGCCCCGCCGCGCTGCTCACGTCAATACTTTCAACCAACGCCCTGAATTTTGCCGTGCTTGTTGGCATAGCCAAACCAAGTTTTAAAAATTGGTTTTGCATGTTGGTATTGGAAGCTACGAGTTTTTCAGCATCAGAAAAGTATTTATCAGCATAAGCTGTGACCGCGCTATTCAAATCTGCCACGCTACCCGCACCGCTAATCGTACTTGAACTAATTGAATTGCCATTCAAGCCATTTAAATTCATCGTGTCACGAATCGCAGACAGTTGTTTGTACATGTCAATCAAATCCGAACCCGATCCGTTCAGTGTGTTGATAACATCTGCAATGCCTTTTGCCGCCGTTTCTTGTGCCACGATGCTTTGCCGTGCGATTTCTGCAAAAACATCACCTTGCTTATTAACCACGTCAGTGTAAGCAATCGCTTTGATGTGCAATCTATCAAGCCCTACCGTTGCTTGTTCAACTGCACTGGCGACACGCACTAAGGTTTCAAAATAACCCTCGCCTGCTTTCTGAAAATCAATCAAACCAGCAAACGCATATTTAGCCATGTCATCAGCAACACGACCGAACACCGCTTCTAATTCAGTTTGCAGCGCATCACCTTTTAAGCCTTTCAGCGACACATCGCCAATCGAAACCGCAAAGTTGCTTAAAACTTGTGAAAAATCAGTACCTGATTTGTCCAGTGAACCCGCCGCTACGCTTACCGCTCCGACTAAGTTCATAATCACTTTTCCAAACTGGCTTTTAGTTTCATCGTCCACAGCTGAAACTTGTCGTTCTACCCATGTTTTGGTTTTGCTAAAAAAACCACCTGTTTTTGTCACTTGCACATCAACGTATTGCGCTGCGTCAACAAAGCCTTTTGCGATAATATCACCAACCATTTGCGTTGGAATGATTAAGCCAGAATCTGCAAGTGTGCGCGTGGTTTTTCTGCCAAACAAACCACTTGAAATCTGAGATGTTTCAACAAATTTCGGATTGTTGATAAAAGCACGGCTAACTTGATTACCTAAACCACCGATGTTTGACTCAATATTGCGCAAAGAATTCGCCATTGCCGATGTTAAGGGTAAGGTGACATCAGAATTTTGTTTTAAGATTTCAAGACTATTTGCAATAGATTTTGATTTAGCCGTTGCATCACCAAGCACAGACCCCGTGCCTTGCGTTTTTTGCCGATCTTCAGCTAAATTGATAGTTGTTGCCGCCGCCGCTGCACCACCGCCACCAAGACCAAAGCCAACAGAAGCCATCAGCGCAATCATCATGGCAACACGAGCAAAAGCTGTGTAGGAGTCGCCACTTGATCCTTCATTCGCCACTGCCTCAGCAGCTTTTGCCGTGCCTTTGGCTGTTGACGCTGCAACCTCCGGCGCAACGCTGGCAACGGTTGCTGCTGTTTTTGCCGTTTCACCAGTCACCCACATACCTACAGTTCGTGCCATGTCTGCAATTGCAGTGATGGTAGACTGGCTGGACAAATACATTTCATAAGCGCGAAAAGCTTTAGTCGCAATACCCATGAGTTGATAGCCTGCTGTACCTTCTTTGAAAAAGCCTTGTGCGGCTTCTGTCATGCTGGCATAAGCATCAATTTGAGCAATGGCTTGTTCTTGTGCGGCTTTTGTTTGTGCAATTGCGATTTGTTCAGCATTCGCGCCATTTTCTTTAGTCACAGCGGCGCGTTGCACTTCAATATCATTCGACACCTTGCCATAATTCGCCATTGCAACTGCCATATCACCGATGCTTTTTCCTACTTTTCCAAAGCTGTTTTGTAAGCCAGTCGCTAGTTTTTGTGCTTTTGCTAAACCGTTAGTGAGTTCCTTGTCTTTAAAGCTGATTTTGTATTCAAGCGTTTTTTTAGCCGCTTTTTTGCTCTCGATGTTGTCAGTTAAATCATTGAGTTTATTTTGCTCAGTGCTGTTTTTAGAGATTTTTGCGTTTTGGTAGTATTGCCATTGCTGTGTAGTCATTTGAAGTTGCAATTGTTCATCTTGCAACGCTTTCATGCGGTCGTTAAATTCCTTATCGAGCTCGGCTTGTTGTACTTTGTCGAGCAGGTCTAAAGTTGATTTATCACCGCCTAGCGTTGCTGCTTTGCGCAATGGATTATTTTCATACTGCAAAGCCAATTGCGCCTCACGCGCTTGTTGTGCCGTGCCGGTCAGTTCAATGTAATGATTTTTTAAATCCTGCACCGATTTTAAATAATCTTGCTGTTGTTTGGCATATTCTGCTCCCGCTGCAATGGCGGCTTTGTTGCTTTCAGATCGTACTTTTGCCAGATCAGATTCTGCACTGGTTTGCTGTTCAGTTTGCCCGCTGATTTGACCGTAATATTGTTTGAATTTTGCCATGTAAGCGGCGGTGTGCTCACCGTAAGCATTCACAGCTTTGTCGATACTACCGTAGTGATTGACTAAGCCTTTAAAGTAATCCTCACCGAATTTTTTAAGACCCGCTTCATTTTCTTGCACAAATTTCAGCAGGCGTTGATATGACATCAAAGCCGTGATGTTTTGGTCAATAGCAGGTTGAAAGGGTTTTATGCCATATCCTGGATCACGCAATGTGCTGGGCAACACTTGCATTTGTCCTAGGGCGTGGCTAGTTTGGTTAACTTGTGCCAATTTCCCGCCAGCGGATTCGATTTTTAGAATAGCTTGATAGGCTTTGTCTAAGTCGCTGAGATTTTGAGAGGATGCTGCACTTTCCAGTTTGCTGGTTTGCGTCAGTGAGCTGGTTTTGGCTTGGGTAATTTGATTGATTAAATTCAGCTCGGTTTGGTAGTGTTGCGACGCGCTGATTTTTTGTTGGTTGAATAGCGCGTCATTGGCGGCTTTTTGTTCTTCAAATTGCGTGATTTTGGCATCAGTCAGTTTTTTAATGCCGTCCAATTGTTCAGAGAGAGCTTTTTTAGCGGCTTCTTTATCCACGCCAGCCGCTGAAAGTTTTTCTTCAATGCCTGCCTGCATAGCAGCTGCTTGTGCAGTGGCATTGGCTGCTAGTTCTGTCGCTTCCTTTTTAGCTTCGTCGCGTAATTTTTGTCTTAGCAGTAATCCTTGCTCAGTCAAAGTATTTTGAGCAGCAATAACTGCATTTTGCTCTTTATATGTTTGAGCAATTAATGCGTTTGCAGCTTCATTATTTCTAGCGATAGCTTTATCACGCTGTTCATTGCGGTTTTCATTGAAATTGCTAAATGGATTGTAGTTAATGAACGATTTTTTAAGCTTATCCCAGTTTGCACTAGCTTTTTCCAGCGCGTTATCAAAGCCGCGTACTACCTCAATAATGAACACTCTAAAATCAGTTCTTAACGCCAGAAAAGGAGACTGAATAGAAAACGCCTTAGCAAGTGACGGCGAGATCGTGTTTGCAGTTTGCGCAATATCATTCGCCAGAAGTTTAAAATCCAACTGAATTTTAATCATTTCCCGCTCAAACTGACCGCTTTGCAAAGATTCAATGGCGTTTGTAGCAAAGCGACTGATTGATGATGCTGCTTTGCCAACATCATCCGCAATCGCGCCGCTGTAAAGTTTAATCCCTGTCCATAATTGTGAAAACGCCCTGCCCATTGTTACTGGCATCGTGTCAAACTGGCGTTGCATGTCACCAAAGCTTTTCAACATACCATACGCAAACATCTCACTGGTGAGCTGTTGGTTATGAGACATCTCAATAAGTTCGCCCTTGGTTTTGCCCAAAGCTTTACTTAAGTTATCCATCACCACTGAGCCGTTTTCCATCAAACTCATAAATTCATCACCGGAAAACATACCTTTGCTAAGCATTTGGCTAGTTTGCAGCAATACAGAATTGACCTCTGAGGTTTGCGCTCCGGCAATAATCAGTGATTTACCCAGCGTATCAACTACAGCAACCGTACTTTTGGCATTCAAGCCCATATCACGCAGTGGTTTTGCGGCTTTGGTGAAAATATTCACGTTAGCTTCAAGGCTTGATCCTGTTTTAACGGATGATTGCACTAATTGCCGCTGTGCGTATTCCAGTTCTTGAGTTGATGTCACAACTAATTTCATGCGGCTTTTTAAGATTTCCATGCTGTCAGCGGATTTGACAACGTGATAAGCCATGAATGGCAACGTAGAAAGCAGCAAAGATGACATTGACCGCAATGCCCCAACTAATGGCGCGGTAAGAGAGAGTAAGCCAGAAAATAACGGCTGTAACTTAGCCGCTGCAAAGCGCATTAAATCAAATGCGCCGGTTGCAATTCGCGTGGCCGTTCCAAGCCCCAAAAATGCCAGAGATAATATTTTTGTAGTGGTGTTGGCTTCGATAAAGCTGGTTTTCAGCAGCGATACTGTTGATTTTAGCCCGCCAATTACGCCCCCAACATAACCACTTTGAAATGTTAAGGTTGCCAATCCTTTAGAGATAAATTCAGCTGCCGTGCCAGTGCCAAAAATAGTTTTTGTCAGTTGATTAAAAACAAAGTTTGCAGCCGTGACTTTCCCTGACGTATCAAGCAATACACCTGCTAAACCCGCAAATTTTTCAGAAATAACCCCCAGCGATACACCCAGCTTAGCCATTGAACCCAAACTATATAAAACCTGACTAATGCGCTGTAAGCCACTGCTAAATTGCAACGCCATCACGTCAGCCTTACCCATTGCCATGACAAACTGACTACTTAACTGAGTAAACCGCGCTAACGCAGGAACGCCTTTAGTGATTGAATATTCAAGCGCGTGAAATGAACCTGTTAAAACAGTGCTAGCGGCGTTTGCAGCTCCCATTGTGACTACATAAGCCTGCACAGGCAGTGGCAACATCGTAAACACTTGATACGCCGCTTTAGCAGATTTCACCATTGCATCTAATTGACCAACGGTTTCACTGATATTGCCACCTAAGCCAATCGTGCTGTTTGCCAGTGTTGTAGTTGGCGTAATCATTCCGCGGATGGCATTCACTGCTAAATTTGCGGCTTTTTGATAACCTTCGATTTCACCGGCTAACTTGTTAAAATTATTGTTTACACCAAATAGTTTAAGCACATCACCTGTGACTTTTAGCGTGGATGTAGCTTGCTTAGCGGTATTGTTAGCGGTTTTCCATGCTTCGGATGCTTTGTAAAGTTCGTTATTAACTGATCCGAGTGATGCAGCAACTGCGTTAGCAGTTGATTGACTGCTAACGCCGAGTTGTTTTATTGAAGTAGTCGTTTTGCCTAGGCTAACAGAGGAGGCTTGTGCAGATCTTCCCAAATCTTGTGTTTCTTTGGAAAAAGCCGCGATTTGCTGGTTTGCATTGCCAGAATCAACTTTGATGTTTAAATTCAGTTGTAAATTTCCAGCCATGATTTTTTAATCCTATTTTCGCTGTAGAGACGCAAAATATTGCGTCTCTACGGTTATTTTTTTTCTGCCGATTTTTTCTTGGCTTTCTCAGCCCACGCCTTTAACGCGCCCGTTTCCAACGCCTGAATTTCCTCCAGCAATAGCAACTGCTGTTTGCGCTTGCGCTCATGCAATGCAATCACCGCTAACACTGCTGAATAATCTAAACCAGCCACGCCGCCAAAATGGTACGTCCACTGGGTTTGGCAAAAAAAGAAAAGGCTCAGAGCCTGCTGGCTATCATAAAACAGCACACACTCTGAGCCTTTGGGGGGTTGTCTATTGGTAGGCGGGTTAATTCCTAAAGCCTCAAAACAGCTTTTTTCACTGACAGGCTTTGCCGGTTCTGCACTTGCCCAGTGATAACCCGCCTCTGTTAGTTTTTTAGCTTTTGCCGTTTATATTCGGCATTGGTCACGCCACCTTGCACCGCCATAAATCCATCAATCACGGATTTATTCAACCAAGGTTGATTCATCATTTCTTGCTTAACATCATTATCAAAAGCCACAGGACTTCCTGATTCATCCACAATATCCTGCACATCCACCAGATTTTCATAGGCAATATCGATAATCAACGAATCGTTATCTTTCAGCAAAGCCTGCCAGTCATCTTTTGGCAAAATTTTAAATTCAGCTTCAAATGAATGCGTTTTAGTTTTATCTTTGTCGAGTGGCTCAATCGCTGTAATTGAAATTACACGAGTTTCTTTTTTGCCAATTTTTAAAGCCATGTTTTTTTACCTTTATCAAAGTAGAGACGCAAAATATTGCGTCTCTACAGGGTTATTGCAGAATCAAAACAAATTCGTTATTGCCGCCATTAATCGCTGGTAACGTCATATCCATTGTTAGCATCGCAATACCGTCTTTATCACTGGATGATGGATTTGATAATTGCATCGAAGGCGAATAAACCCCCACTTGTTGACCTATAGGGCCGTGCATAAACAGCAATTTATTGATGTCAGCATTTTCAATCGCTGCATAAAAGTCATAATCGGTTTTCAATACTGCTTCAATCGCTACCTGCCCTTTTGCCTCACGCCCTGTAATAAGCACACGATCCGCATTTGGCATATTCCGATGGATGACTTTATTACCCAAATCAAACGTGATTTTTTCCATCACGCCTTCGTCAAAACTATGAATCACCAGCGTTTTAGTATTGCCATAATTCACAGGCAATGGATTAACCCATGCGGCTAAATCAATCGCTGGTAAATCGGCAACGTCATAATCTTCAATTAAGCCCGTCAAAACCACTTGTGCCATTGGGATTTGTCCGCTGGTGAAATCAAATGTTACCGTGCCTTTTGCATAACTAAACTGATGCAGTGCACCATCTTGAAAATACCAAATCGTGTATGATTTTTGCGTATCGGTATTGCTGTTTGGGTAATACTCAACCGATTTACCGATGATATAAGTCATCGTATCATTCGCTTCTTTAGTTAATTTAGGATAAACCACCGCTGTTTTTGTCGCACCGTCATAGTCTTGAATATGACGCATTTCTGCTAATTCATAAGTAGTGCTAGTTGTAGTTACAAATTTTAAATTGCTGGCTAACGTGGCAACTTTTGTAGTTCCGTCGTAACCAGTCACAAGTTTGGATTCGCTAATTACAAATGTTGATGTATTGCTTGGTATAGTCGCCAATTGCGAATCAAGCAAAGCACGTTTTGACGCAATTTCATACGATTTAATGCGTTTAATTTCAGCTTGATTTTCCCCTGTTTTGATTTCAATATCGCAGCCGGTTAAGTTTTTAATGCCGACTGTGCTAGCTGGTAAATAAATATAAGCTTTAGTTGAATTGCTGCTCGCTGTGTCAACAATAGTCCCTGCAAAATGTTTTACTCTGCAAAAAAAGCCGTTAAAATAATTATCCGTTGGTCGTGCTTCTGATGATAATTTAATAATATTTTTGTTTGAACTGGCAGGATCTTGCGCTGTACCCCCAGAGACTTGCACATAAATAGCATGGCCTGCATAAGCATCATCTTGCGCTGATGATTCTGCTGCCAACACAATTGAATTCAAATCACCATCTTGCGCTGTACCAGTGACTTCGCTGCTAGTCACAACAGATGATAAATTACATGCCTGCAATAGCATGTCATATTGCGGCAAAGTGCCTGGAACAGAAATTCCTTGCGCATTCCCTCCAACTGCCAAAGCAAATTTCAAAGTAATCATGCCTTCATTTGCGGTAATTATTTTTTTGTTACCACCAAAATATGGCTTAATAGTATTTCGTGTAATTTCAGTCGTTTTCATTTTATCGACTGTTAAATCTTCCAATTCAATTGCAATAGCATCAGCAAAGTTGGCAGGAACTCCGCTGGTTGTTTCCTCTGCAATTTTAATTGCTTGTTTGTTTGAAAATAACGGATTAGACATTTTCTTTCAATCCTTCTTTTGGGGTTGTTTTTGGTGCCGGCGCATTGACTACCACCGCTGCTTTTTCAGTTTTTTTTAATGGCGGCGGCGTTTCACCTTCAAAAAAATAGCTGTCATGCTCCGGGCTGTAATAGCCATTTTTGCCGCTGGCTTGTAATTCGGCTTTAGTCATTTCAATTCCTTCAGGTGATTTCTAAATAACTGAAAACAATTTCACTTTCATAGAGTGGGTGGCGTAAACCTTTATCGCTTACAACTCGCATTTTTTTAAAAATGACTTCTGGAAACGGTTGGGAGCGGATAATGTCAATAATCAGGTCAATGATTTGCTCCATATAGCGCACACCATCAAAAATTCCATCTGCCTCAGTGGGTTCGTTGATGCTGATTAGGATGCTGGCGGCGCGGTCGCCATGTCGCATATTTGCGGTGTTATCTTCATATGCCCGCACGATTGGCACAAAGCAAAGGCAAGGCAATTGTGATATTGATGGGGATTTTTTATAGCCCACAAACGCGGTTGCTGATTTTTTGTATCGGTCAGCAAACAAGGTATTTAACTCTGTGTTTCCTGCGATTTCAGCGCGTAACCGCTCTAAAATGCCCATGCTCATTCTTTAATTACCGATTCCAAAATGCCGACGGCTATATCTACAATATTTTTTTCACGCGCAGGAATATCAGCATAAAAAAATGGATAAGCTGCATTCTGAAATGTGCCAAATTCGACATAAGGCGCGTAATAAGGCTGAAAATAATCAACAACAGCATGTTTAGCGCGTTGCAATATGCCTTCATCATTAAATTTTTTTACATATTGATAGCCAGCATCCGAGCCGCCGCCAACATGTGATGCACTACGTCCTAAAAAATCGGCTTCAATAGAGGCTCTTAAACGTCCTGTTCTGTTTGTAAAAGCTTTCCCCGCATCAATCCATGTCAGCATGTCATCACGGTATGAATCGGCAGAAGCAAAAGCGACTAAATCAAGCGTATCTTGATCGGTTAATTTGCCCAATGATTCTAAAACAGAATCTAAACCTGTGATTTCAATCATATTGCAGCAAAATAAACATCATCCGCACCGCCCTCAACCCCTAAACCATCTAGCACTAAACTATCAAGTAAAGGCTGATATTGCGCTTTATAACCATCGGCTTTTTTCAATAGCTGTGAATCTTCACCTTGCGCCTCGCCCAAACAGCACGTTTCCATTGCCATAAATACTGCAATTTGTGTTAGCAGTGGATTGGGTAACGTAATATCAGCCGGCTTAAAACCAAGCTTGGTTAATTCAGCATCTAATCGCACATCGGCAACCAATAAATAATCTTCTGTGATAATGCCTTTTAGCTGAGCATCAAAAACATTTTCTACAGCGCAATATTTAGCCATTTTTTTCTAAAAAATCCGTATCGCGCCTGCGTTCGCCATTGTCAGTGTTGCAATGTTTGCGGCGTTCTTCTTGAGTCTGCTCAAAAGATAATTCTTTGCGCTGCTCTTCTAATTCTTCACGCCGATCGCGCTTTATTTGAAAGTATAAGCTTACAAAAAAAGTTAATACGGTAAACAATAAAGCTAATGCCCCAAATAAAAGCGAGAGCTGTTCTTTATAAATCATTAAAGAACCTATGCTTATTCCGCCGCCGGTGTAACTGAGTTTATTAAAAAAATTGATTAAAAAATCAGTAATAACATCCGACTGATGATTGCTTTGAGCCATAGCAAAATCGCTTAGTTAATTAACGCAAACCGGTGTAAACATCGACAGCAGAACCCGCTGCATGAGCACTAGAAGCCTCTAATTTAACTTGATAAAAACCGCCCACATCCAATACGAAAGTATTGCTTGTAGCTGCTACTTGCGCCGTTAAATCACCAGTGCAATCAAGCAAAATTCCGGTAGGCGACGTATAGCTTCCACTGGCGCTACGCAATGTTTTGTAATCTGCATAAGGGCTTGCTTTTGCAGAAATCACAAAGGCATCTAAATCGTGAGTAGCTACTTTAATTTGAGCAACTAAGCGGTCATAGTTTGCCGTTTTCACTTCAATCAAAGTTGTCAGCCCAGTTTGTGCAACCGCCTTGGCTAAAACTTTTTCTCTGACAGTATTTTTACTCATAATATGTCTCTTGGTATTAAACAGCGTTAGATTGTGCTCACGCAGATTCGATATGAAAATCTATCACGATGACCACAAGTAACGCTGCCCGAGTGGGAGCTATTTAAATTAACGCTTTCGTGCGTTCAATCATTTTCTTTACGCCAGCGCGTGGATTAATCGTTTCGGCTTCGCAGTAATAATCATAAGCCTGTTTAAAATCCGCTGTTTCTTCGGCATAGCGACCTGCCATGCGGTAAAACTTACCTAACGTGACGACGTTATCAACCCGCCATTGTTTTGTTTTGAGCTTTTCAAAAGCAGTGGAAAAAGCACTGGTTAAAGTTTTATCAGTTTCAAAAACCTTTTCCTGATTTTCCATAATCGAATCACAAGCAATCGTGATCGCATTGCGCTTAAAACCTAATTCAAACGATTGGTTAGTTTTAACAATTGTGTCGCCTAGCGCGATTGCCCAAGCAAAATCTTGTGTATCAGCAGCCCAAATCAAGCAATAAAACAGCAGGCTATTGTGATACGTTTCACCGTTTTCCATGTATCGCAATAAAAACTCACGATATTTTTCTAACAATGATGTTTGATTTTTCTTTTTATTGACTTTATCGGCAGTGCTTTTTAATGAAGCCCATTCACTGGCGGCTAAATCTTTTAAAACTTCATATTCACTGATAGCAATGTGTTTAAGCCCCGATCCTTCTGCTGGATCAAAACCGACAAACTTAAGACTTCCACCATTAGATAACTTTAGCGTTTCATTCAGTCTAATCCGCTTGCCAGATTCATCATGTGTTTTTTTTGGCTCAGAATTAACAGGCTGCACATCATTCTGCACAGCCTGCCGAATCCGTTTGCCATCTTCTGAATGCGATGCAAGTTTCATCTTACGTTAAAGACCATTCAGTCCAGCCTATAGGATGTGACCATTCATCATTGACCTTGACCATTGGCGCATCAGGATGAACCATCACAAACGCTTCAGGCACTGGAATCACAAAATCGCGCTGCATGTGCAATAAATCTTGTGTCGCTTTTGCATCAGACCATTCTCGTACTTCGCGATAAACACCATTAACCTGATAAACATATTGAAAGTTAATTGGATTAGTCACGCACATGCCAGAAACAGGAAATTCATCCGGCGTGGTCACTGCCATATTTGAAACACTATTCATTTGCAATAATGAATCAGCGGCGGCTTGTTGCATCGGGTCAATGGCTGCACGCATTAATTCGTTTTTGCGTGTTGAATTTAACGCATCACCAGCAATTACTTTTATGCCTGTATCACCACGATAAACAATTTCGATTTTGCTTTTTCCGTACTGAGCTAACTCAGCCATACTGACAAAATCACCGCCTTCACCTATGCGAATTTGCTCAACACTGTATTTATTACCATCTTTATCCAAAATTGTGCCATTCGCATCGGCTACCAGACCTATCACATTTTGTGGATAATTTTTAATCATGTATTCCAACCATCCTTCTTGGATTTCTTCCCCCATCGGATAGTTTGTTAAACTGGAATTTGCATTACCTAAGTATGTTTGTCCGTTAAAGCCAACACGCAACAAGCCACGCGCCCGCGCTCGCAATACCCATGCTCGCCAAATATTGTAAAACGCTTGTTTTTGCCGCCCCCATGCAAGCTGTTCTTTCCAAGTTGCTTGTGCATCTTGATCAATGGCACGGCAGAGGAATTTGCGATCAGATAAAGTACCGGTTCCTGATGCTTGGCGTGATCCAGTAACAATGCTTTTATCAACAATCGTACCGTCCACCATGTGAATGATTTGATCCGTATTGCTTTCGGTGGCAAAAAAATCAATTTCATTCAAAAAAGCAAATTGCTGACGCTTCTTTTCTTCAAAAGACTGTACTGCTGAGGGTGTTACTTCAAACTGCACACCGAATTTAACTTGATTGCCGAAGTTTTCACGAAAACCTAGCAATAATTCTTGTCTTAACTGCGCTAATGTTCTTGCCATGATTAGTATTTTTCCTCGTTTTCTACAGCACCTGCGCTAGCATCAAAATCAATCGCATCAGTGGATAAACCCGCCTCAGCAATAATGTCTGACAAAGCAATAACTTTTGCGGTTAATTCTTCAAAACCTGCCAGTTTTGTTTCCATTGCCACGACTTTAGTTTTTAACTCGGCAATTTCAGTATCTTTATTGCCCTCTGCTTGCGGCTCTGGTTCTGGTTTTTTTAGCATTTCTGCAACACAGGCTAACAACACTTTGTTGTTTTCTGTCATTTGCGCCTTTAATTGTTCTTCAGTCATATCAATTTCATCCGGTAAAGAAGGATTTTGTGAGTCATCGGTCAGCATTTTTGACTGTTCTTTGCCGATGAAATTTAAGAATTTTTTGAATAACGATTGTTCTTGCTTTGAACCAGTGATTTTTTCCAAATTTGAGCGTAAATCAGTAGGTATATTTTTATAATGCTCCAACGCGTACTTAGCTGAATTTTCAGTAATTGCATCATCTTCATTGTCTTGCTCAGGAAATGGTGGTGCTGAACCGTCATTATTAATTGCAACGGTATCAATAATTTCATCAATCAAGCCAACATCTAGCGCGGGTTGGGCGTTGTACCAAGTTTCGGCTTTTAGCAATGCCAAAACCTCCGCTTCTGATTTATTCATGCGCCGCATATATTCCGGTATCACTGATTTTTCATGCACTTCTAAAATCGCTGCATATTCACGGAATTTATCAGCATCACCCCACGTTAAGCCTTGGGCGCGGTGAATCATAATAATCGCGTTTTGTGATGCTTGGACTTTATCCCCTGCTAACATAATCACGCTTGCCATTGAACACGCATAGCCAATCACTTTAGTAGTAACAAACGCCGCGTGCATTTTCAGCACGTTAAAAATCGGCAAACCATCTTCAAAGCAACCGCCTAGCGAGCTGATATAAACATCAATGGTTTTCAAATTTGGCATTTGGCGAATGCGATATAAAAAATCCTCAATCGAATTGCCCCAGTCACCAACGTAACCGATTAGGAATAAATCCAAATGGTTGCCATTGCCGCTGGCATCCATTCTGACTTGTGATTTATGAGATAAGTTTTTTGTTTTCATGGGGCTATCTTCAAGCAAAAATCAGCTAACAGCAATAAGCATAATATCTATTTTTAAGAAATAGATATTTTAGTGATTCTGATTTATAGATAAGCTGTTTAAACTTTAGCCATGACAGCAAAATATTCAGATGAAATCAAAGCGCAAGCCGAAGAGCTTTATTATTTGGGCTATTTAGTGCCACGCATCGTGGAAAAGCTTGGGATTAATAACGTCAGAATTGTTTTTAAGTGGGCTGAGCGGGGCGGCTGGGATAAATACGCCACACCGGAGCGCGTGATTGCGACACTTTCGCGGCGGATTATTTGGCTAACTGAAAAAGAAGATAAAACCGGTAGTGATTTACAAGAATCTGAACGGCTTTCTATTCAGCTTGAGCGTTTTTTAAACGTTAAAAATAGAAAAACTGAGGTTTCAGCAAATAGCCGAGAAGCGAAAGCCAGCAATAAAAAGCTCAAAAATAACGACACGAGTGAAATAACAAAAGAACAGCTTGAAGCGTTTATTGATGAGCATTTTTACGAATACCAAAATATTATTTATCAAGCGGGGTTAAATGTTTTAACCAGTGCGATGCGGATGATTCTTAAGCCGCGACAAGCAGGTGGGACGTGGGGTTTAGCGGTTGAAGCGTTTTATGATGCAGTGGTGAAAGGCGAAAGCACGGCGTTTATTTCAGCCACCAAACGCCAAGCGGAAGTTTTCAAAACTTATATCATCACAATTGCCCGAACCTATTTTAATGTCACGCTGACAGGTAGCCCGATTCGATTGGCGAATGGTGCTGAGATTCACTTTTTAAGCCCGAATAGCAATGCGCAATCCTTTTGTGCCAACGTGGTTTATGACGAATTTTTCTGGACTGCACAATTCAGCAAAATGGAAGATGTGGCGGGTGCGATGTCCACACGCGGTGATTTGAAAACTACGTTTGTTTCAACGCCCAGCTCTATTAGTCACGATGCTTATGAATACTGGGACGGCACACGGTTTAATAAACATCAAAGTGATGATAAAAAAGTCCATATCGGCATTACGACTAAAGAGGATTTTGCCCAGTTACGCACTGGACGGCTTGACCCTGACGGCATTTGGCGAATGCGTTTTACGATTTGGGACGCTTGGAATATGGGCTTACCCAAGGAAGGAAAAGACGGGGTGCGGTTGGAAAAACTGCGAATTAAATACCCCGACAAAAACACCTTTGCTTGTCTGTTTGAATGTACGTTTATTGATGACACCGCGTCAGTGTTTTCATTACCTGAAATTTTAGCGTGTGCTGTGGAGCGCGAAAGCTGGAAAGATATTGATTTTAACAGCAGCCGACCCTTCGGCATGGGTGAAGTGACAGCAGGTTATGAGCCAGCCGGAACGGGTGATAATTCATCCTACTTGATGATGACACGCCCTTATTCTAAACAAGAAAAATTCAGGCTACTGGAAAATAACAATTGGCGTGGTATTCCGGCTAATGACCAATGCGATTTAGTTTCCCAATCTTTACAACGCTATAACGTCACTTATATGGAAATTGATAATACAGGCCCGGGCAATTTCTTAGGGGATTTTGTGGTGAATATTTTCCCTGATGTGGTGCGGCGTAATTATTCAGTAGAAGGAAAAACCAAACTGGTTTTGCACGGCAAGAAAATTATTGCGGATAAACGGTTTGAATATGATGCAGACATGGAAAACAACCGCACCTTGCCGCTGGCGTTTATGAGCATTAAACAGAAAGTGACTCCACATAGTAATCAGATTACTTATTATTCGACCCGAACTAAGAAAGGTGGGCATGGTGATGCAGCGTGGGGGGCTTTAGAGTGTTTTCAATGCGAATCGCCGTTTGCTGAGTTTGAACGTGAAGCCAGTATTACTATTTACAATTAGCAAGGCACAAAATGGAAAATGATATTTTAATCAGTATGGATTTTGGTGATACCGAATCGGCATTGACGCGCCATGAAATCAATTACGATCATTATCAATACAATAATGTGATTATTGACCCGATGTATGATTTTTACACCACACCCTTTAGCTTAAAAGGTCTTGGTGATTTGTTGCTAACCAATGGTCATCACGGGAGACTTCCTGCGTTTAAAGCAAATCTGATGCTGAAATATTTTCAGAAAAACAAAATTGTGGGTTATGGCACGCTTAAAAATGCTGCAATTGATTTCTGTGCGTTGGGAAATTGTTATTTTGAATTGATTAGAAACAAACTAGGGACTGTATTAGGTATTCGCCACATTCC
The DNA here is from genome assembly GCA_936941155.1 of uncultured Methylomonas sp. Taxonomy (GTDB): domain Bacteria; phylum Pseudomonadota; class Gammaproteobacteria; order Methylococcales; family Methylomonadaceae; genus CAIQWF01. The sequence goes on from CAKZJE010000033.1 coordinate 191,367, forward strand.
CGCGTTAAACATGCGCCGAATGCAAGATGGCAGTTATTGTTTTTTACAGCGTGATGATTTAAACCAATATCAATTCAAACTGATTAAATTTCCCAAAGGGAAAATTATTCATCTGTTTGACTATACCTGTTTAACGCAAATTTATGGGATTCCCTATTGGATCGGGGCATTGCAAAGCATTTTGATGGGTGAGGAAAGTCGAATTGCTGTCAGAAAAACTTTTAAAAATGGCTCTTACAAAACAACGCTATTAGCAGTCTCTGGTATCTCAAAAGATAAGATGACTAAAATTGAAGCAAAGCTGGAGGAAAAAAAAGGAATTGCTGAGGTCGGAACGATGCTGTTTGATTTTCCAACAGGCACTGACATATCAAAAGCAATTACAGTCCTGCCTGTAGGTGATTTAACTAAAGTTGATTTCACGCAGCTAATGAATCAATCCGCAAGTGATATTTTGGAGGCTTGGGGAGTTCCGCCGGAATTGGCAGGGATGATACCGGAACAAAATGCAGGATCACGCGATTTGTTTAAAATCATGGTGCAATATTATGAATTTGAAATTATTCCGTTTCAGCAGTTGTTTTTAGTATTGAATGATTTTTTACCAAAAGATAGCCAACTTGTTTTTGAAAATGAAAAAATCAATACATTTAACACGTTAATGCCCGCCGCATAAGTTAAAATAATGGAAGTTTTAACTTATGCGGGGTTAGATATGCTGGTACGTTGCAAACATTGCGGGCATGATGCAAAAATATTAAGCAGAATAACAATATCAAGTGATTCTGCACAGCTATATTGTGAATGTAAGGATGTTTTAAAATGTGGGAGAGTACAGTATTTTATCCTGTCTTTTTCGCACTTTACCAAAAACCAACCTACTCCATTAAACGTTGAATTTAAGGATATTCCGCCAGAACAAATAGAACTTTTTAATTAATAACAAAAAAGGCGGTTAAAACCGCCTTTTTTTATTCTTTTGATTTGAAAAACTCACATTTTCTTTCCACGCGCGGCCAAAAACATTTGTTTCCAAACCGCCGCCATTGTTCTTTATGCTGAAGAAATGGCAGATTCAAAACTTCAATTTTCTGCCATTCTTTGCACTGCCCCATTCCGTTAATGGGGCATCCAATTTGATTGCGAGAAAAGTTCTCGCAATCTTCACATTTCACCGTTTCCATTTGTGACGCTTTTCTTTTGAAATTTCTTTTATTACCTCTTTTAGTTCTTTTATATCTTTTTTAGCATTTGAATACCCAAATGAAAAACCAATATAAAATCCAATCGCTAAAATTAATAAATAAATACATAAAGTAAAAAGCATTTTCATATTTTTAAAGCTACTGTCAATTTCATGGTCAATTCTTTTAAAGTGATGTGCACTCATTTTTTATCACCGTTTGCTAATTTAATAAATTCAGATGCGGTATCTTTTGAAACTCCCAAAAACCGACCAACATCACGACAATTAACAGTGGCGTACAATTTAAAATAAGAGCCGTCTCGCAATGCCTCATTAAACAATTTCAACTTTAATTTGTGCGTGTCACTCATTGTCCGTGTTTTTACTGTCCTTGCGTCACTAGGCTTTTTAGTCTGTCCTTGTGGTTTTTGTCCTTCTGTCCTTGTAAAAGGACGCACGTCTGTCCTTTTTGCAGGACTTTTTTCATTATTTCCTTGTCCTTGTCCTTGCGATTGCTGTCCTTGCTTTGCTAAATTTACAGCATGTCCTTGTGTTTGCGGGAAGGACAAAACAGTTGCTGTTCCGCGTGTTTGTTGTCCTTCTGTCGGTTGGTTATCAGTTCCTGTGCGTTTCAAAGCCAGCGGATGTTCTACTTCTGGGTGCAAATGCTGAGAAATAATCCTGTCTTTTTCGCTCATTTGTTTAGCTTTTAATGGCAATTCAGCAATAGTTTGTTTTGCCGTTTCCAATGTTGTTTTTGCTTTGTCCAAAAACGTTTTTTTAGAACGCGGTGAGGGGATAACGGATTCTTCAATTGTTTCACCCAACGAAGCCGCTCTTAGTGAGAAAAATCCAATGCAAACTAGCAAAAAAGCTTTTAAATGCTGAATGATCGCGCGGGCATCCTCGGCGCGTTCTGGTGTGTCGTAAAGAAAGCGACTAGCAGAAATAAACATGGGGTGATTCTTTTTCCAGTCGTTTTTTCCTACTGAGTTAAACGATTTTTCAGCACTTGAAATTGCTTTGACTTTGTTATCGTTCAATTTCAGGATTGTATTGATTGCTGAAATCTTTGCTTCCAACTCTCCAGAACCTTCTAAAATGCGATTTTGACACTTTTTTTCAGAGCGTTTGCATTGCAGCTTAGCCGCTTCTTTTTTGCCAGACAGCTGGCTTTCTAGCGCGGATTTTTCCTCAATTTTTGCATTCACATCAATATTCACATTTTTGAACATGGAAAGCTTTTGTTGCTGCAATTCAACAATGGAATCTTCCTTTTTTTGTTCAGCACTATCGACTTTGAATTTTTCGCTTGAAATTAAAAACGAACTGGCTTGCGTGTTGATTTCCAAAACGGCAATTGCAATTGCAACTAATAAAACAAAACCGCCTTCCAGAATATTTGTTTGCTTGGCATACCAAGCTAATGCGCCAAAAGAGATGGATAGGGCAATATAAGAGGGGATATTGATGACTTTATCAATAAACCCTGGTGAGAGTGAATAAGCAACATAAACCGATCCGCTGACCAGCGCGTAAGTTGCTAATATCCACACGATAAGATTCATTGTTTTGCCAATTGAGCCGCTCATTTCAGCACCTCAATACATCCTTTGCACAAAAACACTACCAGCTCTTTAAATAACTCCCAAACTCCAAAATAGGAGCTTGCAAGGTTGCTGGCTAAATAAAACAACACCCATTTCAATTTATTTGACATAATAGTTTTACCTCAATGATTTCTAATTCTTGCGGGGTGCGGTGTCTGTCAACTTTGCACGGCTAACAGACACCGCTTTCATTTTTCCCAATACCGATAAGAGACACTTACCGGATCTATTTCTCTTTCTTTGAGAAGTTTCACTTTTGCTCTTTTTTGAGCTAAGCACCGTGAACACGCTTTGTTTTCCCTACCGCCTTTTTTATCTAAATAATCTGTAAGCGGCTTTTCTTTTTTGCAGCGACTGCAAATCTTGGTTTCTTGACTCATAATTTTCCTGCCTCAAAATCCCGAAACATCACCCGCGTGATGTTGCCAAAAGTTTCACTACGGACAAAATCCTTAGTTTGAAAGTCAATAGCCAGCTTTTCGCGGTGTTTTTGCATAAACGCTATCAAGTCTTTACGCCGTTGGCGTTCTTTGTCCACAGGATTAACCCCCGTTTTTTCCACAGCTATTGCTTCTAAAACGCCGTCATTCGCTTTTTTTATCAAACCCAGCATGTAAGCCACTGGCGACTTAATTCCGCCTTTTGTCATCGCTGCAATCATTATTTGAAGCACTACAGCCTGTGTTTTTGCTTCTAGTTTGCTTAACGCCTGTTTAACAGGCTGTTGATTAACATAATCAGGCAAAACAACAGCGGTTGTTGTTTCTTTATTTTTATTTAAATCTTTATTTGTTATTAAAGGGGCGACATTTTCGACATGGACATTATCCAGATGGATATTTTCGCGCTGTGGCTCTGATTTTTTAGGCGAAAAATCAGGTAATGAAATAACCCACTCCGTTTCACCTTTTTCATTCCGATTAAAAGATAAAAATCCTTTTTCACGCAAGAAAGTCACATATTTAGGCGCGTAAGTCGCACCAATCCCTAATTGATCTGCCATGTGCGTGTAATTGACTTTCCATGGGTCGCCGCCCTCTGTTACGGGTGGTTTAGCCAGTAGATAAAGCAAAATAGCTAAGTGAGCAGGTTTTAATCCATATTGAGCACAGTTGAGTAATTGATTTGGAACGGCTAAATAACCACCTGTTAATTCCAATTGATTTGGTAAAAGCTTAGGAGCTTTTAACCTACGGGATTTTTGCCTAAACATAAAAGTTGGTAGCATTTTATTTACCTCCTTTTGGCTCAGGAATTTTTATTGTCCATTCAGTTTGTCCATTTGCAAAACGTGCATAAGAAGCAAACCCATTTTTTTGAAGAACTCTTAAAGATCTGGCAACCGTTGAAACTCCCATATTTGTAGCTTTTGCAATTTCTTCATTAGATTTAACGAATTTAACTGTTGGTCTGCTTAATAAGTACATTAAAACAGCAACATCGCGTGGCTTTAAATCTGGATAATGTTGACCAAAATTAACAAGTTGCTCTGGAATATCGGTTGTTTCTAATCCCTCAGAATTCCATACATTTGATATTGCCATCTCACACCCCCGCCTTATTGATTTTATCAACAACCAATTCGCCTGTTTTTTGATTCATCAAAGGCTTAGCCATTGACCCAATCCAGCCTGACATCCATCTTTCAATTAAAATTTGCTCAGTGTAAGGTTTGATAAGAACCGCACCCCAGCCTGCATAAGTGCATTGTGTGCAGCGGATATTGATGACCTCTTCAAACAATCCTGTGGTTGATTTGTGTGTGAAATATTCACCAACGCCGCCGCAATGTGGGCAAGGTGGAATTGTTGGACGTGTGCTTTCGCTTGTGATTTCTGCAAACAAATCTAAGGTTTGCGCAAAGGGTGGAACAATTTGTTTTGCCATGTCACACATCCACAAATAATCCGCAGTTATTACAAATACATCTGCCTTTTTCAAAAAATTCTGTGCATCCTGTCGTATCATCAGGTTTGCACTCGCAAAATTCATTATGTGCAAGCCATTTGTATGCTGGTTGTAAATCTTTAAAAACCTCTACAAAAAAATCACCTGTTGAATTATCAAATGCTATAAATGCTCCATTTGATTCTTCACAAAAAATGCCTTGCCCCATCATTTTTTTGAAATTACCAAACTCATCATAATATTCAGAAATTTTTGTAGCTAAAATTTCAGCAGATAAACCGATTCTTATTCTTTCAATTTCAAAACTAAAGCCGCCATTCTTTGTTATTAATGTTTTTGATTTAAAAGACATATCACACCCCCTCAATGCTGATTAATTCTTCGATGTGGCGCAAAAAGCAATGCAAGTGTTCAGCATCCAACTCAATGGTTTTGCGTTCTTTGTCGGCGTGGAAAATAGTGGCAATTTGCAGATTCAAAAGACAACGTGCTTTGTGCAGGTTGTCAGCGTCTTGATTGTTCAGTTGTGAGCGTTGACTAAAATTGCTCATTTTGCACCGCCTTAACTGCATACCGATTTTCACGCGCTGCGGATAAGAATTTTTGCGCTGCTTTATAAGCTGCATTTTTGATTTCAAAAAAATCAGCAGACAGCTTGTTTGCCGCTGCTGTGATTTCATTGGCATATTCAACGCACAGATTGCAATCGGCATGGCGTTTGTTTTTTTGGGCTTCGGCTAATTCTGCTTGAAACAAATCAACCGTTGGCAGGCAAGGGGGAATATTTAGTTTTGGCATTTTGCACCGCCCAACGCTGCAACTTTCAACGCTTGAATTTCAGGATAAGCGGAATAATCAACATCCGCTGGAAAGGTTTGATAAAACTCGGTGATTCCGCCCAACTGAATCCACGCTTGTTTGCGGGCTTCTTTTTCGGTGTAGGTGCGAAGGCGTGTATGCTTGCCTTTGTAAACAGCCGCAAAACACAAGATAGGGCGGGGCTGTTCTGTTACAGCGTGGGGTTGGTTGTTGTTTTTAACACGTTCAGATGCCTCTTTTCTAGCCTTCAAAACCAGCTCGTCGGCTCTCATGCCGTCAAAGCCTGGAATGTTTAAATCCCACACGGATAAAAAGCCGTCGATCGCAAAAGTGCTGGCATTAGTTAAATTTAGCTCTAAATAAGCGGTGACAGCGCGAGTTAAGCGTTGGTTGTTGATTGGTAGGCGTGTTTCGCCTGCGATTGGATTTGTGTTAGTATTCATGGCGTGAATCCTCTGATTTAAGCGTTGGGGTTATTTGCATTGGAAGCTCTGAGTGGTGACACACTCAGGGCTTTTTCTTTTTCTACGATGAAAATTACTTCCTGACTAATTGTTCTCCTATTTTTTTTTGCGTTCTCTTTAATCCAAAGTTTTGTTTCACTTGGAAACCGTATTTGAGTAGGTGAGTTTTCACTTATTTTTTCCATTCTTTGCTCCTTAATTATGCAAGCTGCATAATGTGCATGTGAATTATGCTACCTGTATAATATTGTTGTCAACAAAATAATGCAGAGTGCATAATATGAAAGTAGAAGATGAACGGCTAATGGATATTTCGCCTACTCAAATACGAATTCCAACAGCATTAAAAAAACGGATAATTTCCTCAGCAAAATCTAGGAACGAAACTATAAGTTCTGAAATCGTGCATAGATTGGAAGAAAGTTATGCAAATGATACGAATGAAAAGCTGGCTAAACTTGAGGAAAAACTGGATGAGGTGCTGAGGCGGTTGGGTGATAAGTAAACTATTTGCTAGACTTATTATTTTTATGAGTGAGGAATATTAATGAAAACTATCTGTATTTTAGTCATGGCACTGTTGTTAAATGGTTGCTCAGTGGGCATGGCGTTAAGTGGCAAGCCCGATGCTAACCTTTCATTTTTAGATATTGGTAAATCACGCGATATTGTGATTTTGAACTTGGGATCGCCAACTGAATCGCTGACCACAGCAGAGGGGCGAACCGATATTTATCATCTTGAGCGCGGCAATTCACCCAATGCAGGAAGGGCGGCGGCTCATGCGATTATGGATGTGGTGACTTTAGGGATTTGGGAAGCTGTTGGAACGCCCATTGAAGGATTAACTGGTGAAGAATATAAGCTTACCGTTGATTATGATAAAAACAATAAGGTTATCAAGGTGTTTACGCATTGATTTTGCGCATAAAAAAGCCCCGTGTTGGCAACAACACGGGGCTTTTTTTTGATTTGTACTTTATATTTTCACCCATTTTTTGTTGTTAGAGTCACAAAGTATAACCCAATCCGCAAAAAACCTTTTCCCTTGCCACCAAACGCACTCCCTCTCTGCGCAATATTTTTAGCGAATTGCAAGAAATGCCCTATATTTACAAGCAAAATCAATACCATATTAATGCTTTAGATATAAAAAATCCCCAGTCATTGAGGAAAGGGGGTTTGCTTCCGGCATTGATGTCGTGAGCATTAAATTTTCAAATCGCTTTTTGCAATCTCTTTAAACATATTGTCAATTCCCGCGTCATCCGCTTTGGATAACGCGGCGTAAATCTTTTTCAACTTCCCACTGGAAACCTCACCCTGTTTTTTAAAAAAATCACGCGCGTTTTTGCGGTTTTCGTGCATGATGCCAGCGGTCAAAATGTCGTTGTACAGCTCACGCAGCTTTTCAGTGGAAAGTGCGTATAAATGTTCTCTTAATGTCATAACCCCTCTGTTTTGTTCAAATCTTCTAGCGTTGCTTTTTCAAAACTGCTTTTAAAGCGGCGTTCAGTTCTAAAATATTTTGTATTGTCCGCACCGTAATATTTTTTATACTCAACAAAGCAAATCCAATAGTTTAAAAACGGAATTTCAAATTTAATGTAGTCATTCGCCACATATAAACAGCCGCTTTTTTTATGTTTAAATATGCCGATCATCACTGTCCTCTGTTGTTAATCAGAGCAAATCTTGCCATAAATTTATTAACACCTTAGATTCGTCAGCATTAAAAAAATCAAGCGTTTTCAGCAATGCCTGTCTCCCACCAAGCTTAGCTATTTCTACTCCTACTTCCATTGCCAATCTGACATTTATTTCTACACATGAAGTTCTAGAAATAGGTGTGATTGATTTTTTTAGGCGCAAAATATTTGCTAATATTTCGTTATCGCTACCCAGTGATAAAATCTCAATAATATTTTTATCATTTTGTTTTCTATAGTGTTCAGGACACATACCACCAAGATAAATACGATTATTTTTAGCTTTTAAAACCCTTTCTTCTCTTGTTCCTCTTAATTTTGCTTGCCCCATTTTTCCTCCAATTATTAATCAAGTAAATCTTCTAGTAAGTGCTCTATTCTGTCTGAATTTTCATAGAGCAATTTCTCAATCATGTGAGCAGCGGCGGATTCTTTGTGCACAATTATTTGAAATTCTCGCTTGTTGCTGTACACAAAACCCAGTTGAATAATGCACCCGCGCTCTGGTGGTTGTATTTCACCGACATCATCTAAATTCAGTGGAGTCACTTTTTATCTTTCCATTTGTGGATCACTTCGCCAATCGTGTTTGCACTGAGTTCAAATTCTTTCAGCAACACATTGCGGGCGCGTGATTGTTCTTGGTTTAAAATTTGTGCGTCAACCAACAGCATAATTGCTGTGTCGAGTTGCCGCGTTTTTGTAGCGAGTTGCTGTTTTAAATCTTCTATTTCAGACATTTTTAGCTTACTACATGGTTAAAATAAATTAATGCAAACAGCATAGCGATAACAACCGTTGCAATCCCAATACCTAAATCCATCAGCAATTCTGCTGTGAAAAATTTAATGGCTTCTTTGTTCATAAATCACCTAAAAATCCTGGAAAACGTTGTTTTAAATAATCATTACTTCCTCCGGCGGCTATATAAAGAGCCGCTACCATGTGCCAAATTGAATCTTTTAAAAGATAAGCTGACGGGAAAGCTTCAAGTGTTTTCAATATTTCACTTCTAACTTTCACCAGAGACACAACATCGTTACTTGCTAATTTCTCAGCTTCGTAAGAAACATAGCCATTTTCATCAAACCATTCTTTCAAAAATGGCACATGGCCATAAAAACCATCTTGCACTAATTTAAACCCTTCGAGCAGCGATACGCGCTTTCCATTCACATGAAATACTGGCTTTTCGCCATGATTTGTTTTTTGCCAATTTTGGCTATATTTAGTTTCCATAAATCCCCTCTTTTTTAATTAAATCTGCTGAGTTTTTATCCAGACCACCCCTAAAACACTCCCAACACTCCCAACTCCAAAAAAACACCCTTGCAAGCCACGCCACTACTGGGTTTAAGTGTGGGAGTTCAACACTCCCAAACACTCCCAAACACTCCTCACTTTTTTACGCCCTAACGCCTAAGATTGCATGTTTTGAGGAGCGAAAGTAGTGTTTGGGAGTGTGGCACTCCTCAAAAAATAACTGTGTATATAAAAAATAATATATATATATTAATAACTTATATATTTACTTATTTAAGTGGGAGTGTTGGGAGTGTTTTTTTAGGTTTTTTGCCTATTCCTAAGTTAATTACACCTCCGTAGGCCAAAAAAATGACCGTCTGAAAATTCACTGTTTTAGATAATAAATCAGCTTATTTCCATCCAGTTTTGACCCTAAAATATTCCCTGCGACCATCTCTTTTAACGTTTCTTCAATGTACTGCTTAATGTTTCCTGTGTAGTCCTTAAACGGCTTAGAGTTTTTCAAGCCCATGTAAATGTCACGCTCTGTTTTTTCCAGATTTCTTAAGCGCAAATACTCTTCAACCTTTTCCCAATCTGCACGTTGCCCAATAATGCCCTTGCTAATGAGGATTTTTTCTAAATTTTTCAGCAGGGCATTTACGATATTGATAGCCGCATCCACATATTCGTCGGCAATTTGCGGAATAAAAAAGCCACTGTGCAGCAAATGCAAATTGGCAGAGATTTTCATAATCTGAATATCCATTTTGCCCACCGCGCCACGCATCACAGAGTGGCTTAGGCGTTGCCCGTCTGCTAACAACGGCTCTAGCTGGTTACGATATAACGCGATTTTGTGCCAGCTCTCAGGGCTAATCCATAAGTGCGTCATGTCGCCCATTTCCTTCGGCTCAGTAAAAATATCTGCCAATTCCCCGCAATACTCTGCATATTCGTCGGCAATATCAGGATTCACAAAATAGCGTTTGGTGTGATCGCGTTTACCGAGCATGTGCTGTTCAATAATCATCAAAAACCGTTCACATAATCCTGATGTGTTTGATTGCTTAATAACGCTATCAATCGTGCCGTCTTGCGCAAAAACAGAAATCGCGCCCACTGCGTGACCTACAAAGCTTTCGGACTGCTTACGCGCAATGCTGACAAATTCGCCATTGAATCCATAGAGCAGCGTGTCGTTATCGTTCTCGCTGCCTGTGTTGTAAGAAATCCCAAGCATGACATTGATTGCGCCTTTCTCAGTAGAACATACTGAAAAACAGCCTTTGGTTTGAATAATGAACTTTTCCAATGCGCTCGTGGTGCTGTTGGTTAAGTACAAGCTCGGCAATGGATTTTTTAGCAGATAAGTCAGTTCTTCCATGTTATCTTGTGAAAAATTAACCCCTTCAAACACTTGTTTTTCTTGAAGTTGCTTGATTTTTTCTTTGCGGATTTCAACGGCTTCTTTGTGATATTTGAAAAATGGCTTAAGAAAGCGATTCATGCAACGTGTTTTACCGGTCGCGCTGGGGTGTTCGCTTAATGTGTAAAGCCCCAACGGTTGCTCCCCAATATCTTGATGATTCACCACATAACGACGGCATGACATACCCGAAAACACGCCTATTCCGATCAATAAGCATGTGCTCGGTGGAATCCAAGCCTCTCGCCCCACTTCAATGGCCATGCGTTTTAAAATATGACCGTCTGGCAAGTATTTAAGCAAGTCAATTTCATCTTTTGTTTGCGACTCATTTAAAACCGAAACCGGCTGAGTTTCTGCCAAATTGCTAATCAGCGTTTTTGCTTGCGACAATAACAGCGACACGTCCACTTTTTCGCGCGTTGCTTGGCTTTCGATATGCTGCAATGTGATTAAGAAATTCCGATGTACGGATTTTTCTTTCACGATTTGCGCATAAGAAACAATATTTTCACCGTAGCTTGGTGTGTCACGCGCTAATAAACCAACATAAGTTTGATTGCTGTAAACTCCAGCTACATTTTTTTGGGTTTTGTTTAATTCCTCGGCAACTGTAATAACGTCAATAGCCTGTTTTTTACGCGCTAGATTGCTGATGACTTTGAAAATAAGCGTATGCAGATCATGGGAGAAATCATCTTCTGTGATGATTTTGCTAACTGCTTCGAATTTTGAAGCATCTAGCATCAGCCCGCCTAAGACTGATTGCTCGGCTTGAATAGCTACCGGAAGGCTGCTTTTTTGCTGTGCAGGCATAAAGTTTTGAATATTCATCATGCCTTTTATCCGTGTAATGATGATTTTTTGTTTAAAGCTTGATTGCGTGATGCTTTCCAAGATTTCCATGACTTTTGAATTTCCCCATAACATTCAAAATATTTGTCACCGTTTCTAGCCTCTTTAATTTCAAGAATATTTACTTGATGCTGAGTATTTTTATATTCATTGAAATACCATTCTTCAAAATCATCACGAATTTGCTCAATACTGCGTGGCGCGTGATGATTCCACCGATTTACAATTTCATTGCCTAATGTTTTTGCGTCTGCATAAACTGAAGCAGGCGAAGAAAAACCCGCTGAAAACAGCTTTATTTCTGCAAACGTTACAATGCACTTTCCATCAAAACATAATTCGACGCGGTGATATTTTGGGCTGGCATGGCAGGTTAATAAGTCGGTTTCAGTGTTAAATGAACCGCTCAGGTTTTGAAATTTTGGGTTTATAAGCATGACTTACTCGCTGTAATGACGTAGTGAAATTGAACGCACGGGCAGTCTTGAAACACTCCTGCCTAAGTTGATTGGCTCATAAAAAAGCTTTCCCTCTTCTCGCAATTTTTTCTTTATTTTTGAACAAGCCTCTCTTTGTTTTTTTGAATGCTTATTTCTTGGAATTCCGCATCCGGCATCGCATGTTTGAGAAATAAAAATACTCATGCCAACCCCTTATTTATAAAAAAATGGCGTATAGCCATAGCGTTGTTTGCGTTTGACTTCGTAATAAACTGTTTTCATATCAGCCTCTTTTGTAGTTGCCCCGTCCGTGTGGGCTTTGTCATCCATGCTTATGTGATGAGATGCTTTACTACAGAACGCTGTTACACCCGTAACAGCGTTAAAACGACTTTCTTCTAAAGTTCTTCTAAAGTTCTTCTAAATCGGTTTAACGCTGTTTAAAAAAAAGCACGGCGGTTAAACCGTGCGAGGGGTTGCTTGAAGGAGGAAGCCTTAAATCATTACGCTGTTAAAACAGCTTGTACGTCACACGGTTGCGGTGAATTCCACCCACATTCTTGCAGTGCTCTAAACAACAATGCCTCAGGATTTGAGCTTTTTACAATCATGTCAGCGGCTACTTTGTCACAAGAAAACGTGTGGTTTTCATCTTTATAATCTTGATAGTTTTTTGCTGCATAAAGGCTGAAATAAACATCAGGCATGGCATTACCCTACTTTTTCAGTCATCTGCAAAAACAAGTCGCTTTGCTCAATATCAGCTTTTATCAAGTGGATATTTGGCATTTTTGACCCCGCCATATTGTGCAAAGTGCGCAGTTGCTCCAAGGTTGTTTCCAGTTGAAACACATTTTTTGAGCTGACCATCTGCCGAGTTAAATAATCAATTTGTTTAATCACAATCAGATAATCGCGGGGTTTAACCGCGCCATAAAAACCATGTTTGCGAATGGCGGGTAATACTTCGCTGCACACCCAATTTGCAAATTCTTCGGCTTTGGGTTTTTGTGAGCGAAATATCAAACGGTAAAGCCCTGCTTCATTGATGAAATAGGTGTCTTTTTTGCCATTACTGGTATGGAGATTCCATACTAGTACCCAGTTTTCAGGCATGTTTTTAAGGGTTTCAAAACCGTTCCAATCCAGTTCTAAAACGTCACAGACATCTTTGGCACAAAACCAAACTTCCTGATGTTCATCAGTGGCGGTTCTCACTGCTTGGGTGGTGAATAAAAACGGGTTTGCAATTTCTTTTAAGTGGCTTGGCATGATGTTTCCTCAGTGGTGGTATTTTTTGCTTTAGGTTTTTGTCTTAGCATTTTTGCTATTTCTTTTGATGTCATTTTTTCAAGCTGTTCATAGCTCAATCCACAAAGGTTAAAAATACTTTGTGCATTTCCTGCTGTTGGATGACGAATTACTGCGTTATGTGCATTTCCTTGATTTAGATTTACTTTTTCAGCAGCATCTTTAAAGCTTTCTATCCCTGAAGTTTTTAACTCACGTCTTAAAATTTGCATAAAAACTTGCTCGCGCAAATTCATTGCTTTTCTGCATTTTTTTCTACTATGTTTGCTCATTCGATGTCCTACTAAACCTATTGATAACTCTTTCTTTTAAGCGTATTCTGTTTACATATTATGTAAGCATTTTAAAGATATTTTTCTTGGAATCAAGATAATTTTCTTTATTGGAGGAGCTATGAAAAAACCATCCTTTATAATCAATGAGATAATCAAAGATAGTGGATTATCTATATCCGAATTCGCCCGTCAGCTTTGCGTTGAAAGGCAAACTTTTCAAGATATTTTGTCTGAAAAAAGAAAAAAGATTCCCAGCGATGTTATTGAAAAAATTAAAGATAAATGGGGATATTCTTCTTTATGGCTAATAACTGGAGAGGGTGAGAAATTTGCAAAAACTGACGGATTGAAAGAACCGGCGGGCGGTTATGTGGTTATCCCAGCCGCTTCCTTGGATCGGCTTATGGCAAAACTGGAATCTATGGATTTGGAGATTAAAGCGATTAAGCGGGCGGTGGCGGCGTGATGTTTGCTCGCTTTATCAATAAAGTGAGCAGGGAGGCTTGATTGTCGATAAAAAAAGATGGAAGCGGGAAATGGTATCTCTGCATTGATAAAAAAGGCATACCGCGTGTTCGCAGAACCTTTGAAACCAAAAAACAAGCCGAAGAATTTGAACGCGAATATCTGACAGCCTATAAACCTAAGCCCAATGCAGAACACACTGAAAAACCCAGCGACAAACGCCGCTTAAACGATTTAATTGAGCTTTGGTTTCAATATCACGGCGTAAACTTATCCGACGGTGAACGCCGCCGACGTGCTTTGGATGATATTTCCCGCGAATTAAAAAACCCCATTGCCAGCGAATTGACCAGTGAGCAAATTGTGGCGTGGCGGTATGCCAAATTGCAAAAAGGCTTAAGCAAAAAAACCTGCAATAACTTGCACGGCTACCTCGGCGCAATGTTCAGCAAATTAGCAGATTTGAAAGTAATTGACTGTTCAAATCCACTGACAGGTATTGATTTCATCAAGATTCAAGAACGCCAGCTTTCGTATTTATCGCATGGCCAAATAACTCAACTTTTTGCATCAATCGAGAAATGTGCAAATCCATCGACTTATTGGGTTACGCATTTATGCTTAAGAACAGGGGCGCGTTGGGGAGAGGCTGAACAACTGCGATTTAAACAATTGCATGATGGGCGCGTGACGTATGAATTCACTAAATCAAAGAAAGTACGCTCTATTCCGCTTGATCCGTATTTTTATGAGCAACTGTTAAAGTTTGTCCGAGGAAAAAACCCTGATGACAGAGTGTTTAGCAATTGTATTGGATCGTTTAGGCGAGCAGTGGTGAGGGCTAAGCTTGATTTACCGGCTGGACAATGTAGCCATATTTTACGCCACTCATTTGCGAGTCACTTTGTGATCAATGGCGGTAATATTTTGAGTTTGCAGCGGATTTTGGGACATGCCACTATTGAAATGACTATGCGTTATGCGCATTTAGCACCGGATCATCTCAATGATGCGGTGAGGCTTAATCCTATTGCGATTGGCTGTTGAATTGGCTGTGAACAGCCAAAAATAACAGCCATTTTTTTTGTAAATTGTTGTTTTTTAACGTGGTGTTTAGGGTTCAATTCCCGCCGCCTCCACCAAACACCTATTTAATGACGTTCAATAACGTACACAAAACCCGCTAACTGGTAACAGTTAGCGGGTTTTTTATTGCCTATAACGTTCAACAAGGTTCATTGAGATACCGTCTTCGTGGCGGTATAAATAACGGTATATTCAACTAATCAGAATCTTGTACCGTCATGCCACTATCCGATACCGCTATAAAGAACGCAAAAACCAACGCTGATAAGGCTTTCAAGCTTGCTGATGAAAAAGGTATGTATGTTCTTATTCATACGAATGGCAGCAAATATTTTCGCCTTGATTACCGATATAATGGACAGCGTAAAACCTTAGCATTGGGAACTTATCCCGAAACATCGTTAAAAGAAGCACGGGAAAAACGCGATACCGCCAAAAAACAAATTTCTGACGGTATAGACCCCAGCCTTGAACGCAAAATAAAAAAGACAGGTGCGCTTGAAAATAGTTTTCAGGCGATTGCTTTGGAGTGGTACGAAAAAACATGACCGGCAAATCAGATAGCCATAGAAGCAGAACTTTAAGCCTATTCAATCGTGACTTGTTTCCTTGGATTGGTGCAAAACCGATTGCAGATTTAAAAGCCCCTGAATTGCTGGCAACCTTGCAGCGCATTGAAAACAGGAATGAGACTGTGAAAGTATCCTTCTTCAACAAGTTATAATAACAACATAAGTAGAAAGCACCACTCACACATGAACTCAC
>CAKZJE010000034.1 GCA_936941155.1 uncultured Methylomonas sp.
TCCACGCTTTCACGGGGTATGCACCTGATTCATGTAAAACTTCATAAGCAGTTGTCATGGCTGTTTCCTCTCAATTTCTCTTATTATTCAATTGGTTGAATCAGGATTTTCAGGATTAAAAGATTAACAGGATAGCTTTATGTCAATCTTGAGAATCCTAAAATCCTGAAAATCGTGATTCAGACAAAGTTTTCTTAACGATTCATATATCGCAAATGGTGTGCCAGGTGGCAATAACTATCAAAAATGTAGGTTGGGTTAGCTGCTTTTTTCATCAGAAAAAACAGCGTAACCCAACATTTACACCACTTGCGTTGGGTTACGCTTATTTCGTTTCACTCCATAAGCTAACCCAACCTACGAATTTTTTACCTCAAAGCGTAAGGTGGTTATAATGAATTTCTTATCTAAATAGATAATAAATTATCAAAATGAATAACATCATTATCGGAATTTTAGGTTCAAAACTAGACCACATGGGCTTTAATAAGAGAAAACGCCAAGAGAAGTGGCGACCGAATGTTGGTTTGTTAATGCACGATGATTTACCCGTTGATGAGTTTGTGTTGATTTTTCATTTAGAAGAACAAGAACTGGCGGATTTAACCTTGCAAGATATGACCTTGATTTCGCCAAAAACCAAACTCACCCCGTATCTTGTTGATTATGAAAACGCTTGGGATTTTGAGCAGGTTTATAGCCAACTACACGAATTTACGCGCCGTTATCAATTTGACCCCGAACAAAATAATTATTACGTTCACATCACCACCGGCACGCATGTTGCGCAAATCTGTTTATATTTGCTGACCGAAGCGAATTACATTCCGGCAAAACTGCTGCAAACTTCCCCCAGCAAAGACGGTGTGCAAGGTTCTTATCAAATTATTGATTTAGATTTATCGCGTTACGACCAAATTGCCTCGCGTTTTGCCCGCGAAGCGCAAGATGGGATTGCTTATTTAAAAGGCGGCATTGCGACTCGTAATCCGGCGTTTAACCAAATCATTTCGCAAATTGAACAGGTGTCGATTAAATCCTCAGAACCGATGTTATTAACTGGCGCAACGGGCGTGGGGAAATCGCGCCTTGCGCAACGGATTTTTGAACTCAAAAAACAACGCGGTTTAATCACCGGAAAAATGGTGGAAGTCAATTGCGCCACGCTGCGCGGTGATAATGCGATGTCAGCGTTATTCGGGCATGTGAAAGGCGCGTTTACTGGCGCGATGAATCCGCGCTTGGGATTATTACGCGAGGCGCATAAAGGTTTGTTATTTTTGGATGAAATCGGCGAACTCGGTTTGGATGAACAAGCCATGTTGCTCCGCGCGATTGAAGACAAAGTGTTTATGCCGCTCGGTAGCGATCAACAAGTGAGCAGCGATTTTCAACTGATTGCAGGGACAAATCGCGATTTATTCGAGCAAGTGCGCTTGGGGAATTTTCGAGAGGATTTACTGGCGCGGATTAATTTGTGGATGTATCAATTACCCGCATTAAAACAAAGACTTGAAGATTTAGAGCCGAATTTGGAACACGAGCTACAAGAATTTACGATTAAAGCAGGGCATAAAGTGAGTTTTAATAAAGCCGCGCGGGAGCAATATTTGCAATTTGCCCGTTCACCGCAGGCATTGTGGCGAGCGAATTTTCGCGATTTGAATTCTAGCATCACTCGTATGGCGACTTTAGCTGTCGGCGGGCGAATTACGGAAGAATTGGTAGCTGAAGAAATCAGCCGATTGCAACATGCGTGGTCTGGATTTATGGAAAAATATGAAGAGGATGGCTTGGCTGATATTTTATCCGCATCCGCATTAGCCCAATTGGATTTATTTGACCGTTTACAATTGCCGCAAGTGGTGAAAATTTGTAAAAACAGTCGCAGTTTAGCGCAGGCAGGTCGCGAGTTGTTTAATCACAGTCGCACCCAAAAAAGCAGCGTGAATGATTCGCATCGTTTGAAACAATATTTGCAGAAGTTTGGCTTGGAATTTCAAAACCTAACAAAAAACAGTTAAGTTATTTTTATGGATGCTGATGCCACTTTTTCATGACATCAGCATTCAAAATTACATTTTTTTATCAATGATAACTTTATCGTCAATCACTAAACTAGAAATTCCACCTAATGTGACATGCAACGTGCAAGTCGCTTTTTTGAAATGATCGGTGCTTTCACCTGTCCATTTCATGGTTACATAAGTTGATTTGTCTGTATCTGTTTCAGAAGGGAAGAAAATTTGATCTCCCGTCGCTTTTTTAATGGCTTCAGGGCATTTTTTACCCGCCATTTCTTGCATTGCCACCACGTTTCTAATCATCGATTCTGCTTCTAGCTCGGCGGTTGTCTTTTCTTTGCTTGCGCCAACCATCACAAAACCGATTACAAACATCCCCACAACAGCAATCATTATTACTTGTACTTGACTCATAACCTTTCTCCTGAATTTATTATTAATTATAACTAATGTAGATAAACGTAAATAATACCCGCTTTGATTCTATGCTAATTGCTGGTTATCAGCAATCAAAACAAAAACAATCAAAAAACTGAGCTTAAAATAAGGCTATCAAAACGAGCAGACATAAAAAAAGCCCGCAAACTTTCGTCGGCGAGCTTTTTTCTTCGTCAAAATGACAAATTATTTCATCATTGAGCTTTTGAACATACGATCAAGTTTAGTGTTCACTTCTTGAGCTGTGTTAGCAGCGCGGTTTGCTGCTGCTTCTGCTGCTGCTGCTCTTGCTGCTGCATCAGCTGCTGCTGTGTTTGCAGATGCTGCTGCATCTTTTGCACCAGTTACATCAGTTTTTAAAGTATTGATTTGACCTTGTAAGTTTTCAATGTCAGAAGTGCTAGCACAACCAACAGCTAAAAATGCAGTTAAAGCGATAACAGATAATTTTAATAATTTCATTTGTTTTTCCTTAATAGAGGGGAAGGTATTTCAATCCAACTCTGTGATTATCAGAGGATGGAAGCTGAAAAATATAATACAACATTTTTTTGAGCGTGACTGTTTTTTTAGCGCGTTTGGGCATTTATTTTATTTTTACCACCATGCCCTCTTCAATCCAAGGGTCTAACTGGTCAACTTGGCTGTTTGTTAGGGCAATGCAGCCATGCGTCCAATTCATCAGCTTATGAATCCTTTCATCGGCTTTTCCCAATCCATGCACACCCACTATGCCACCTAGTGCGGTATTTTGTGGCGGAACTAGGTTATGTTCTTGCGCATACACAATGTCATCGTGTTCATTTTGCGAAATAATGCTTTTGCTTAAGGCGTTTTTTGCATCTTCAATAGAAGGATACGTTAAGCCATAAAAGGTATGAAATTGACTTTGCGGATTAACCCAGCCGATTTTATATTCACCTAACGGCGTTATATTGTCGCCACGCCGAGTTTTTGCCCCCGCGCCATTGCGTCCAATCGCAATATTGGGAAAAACCGCAAGCGTTTGCTCGCCTTGTTTCACTTCCAATTGCATTTTTTGCGTATCAATCAGCAACCAAACACTTTGTTTTTGAGAGGCTGCGGTCTGGCTTTGCTCATCCATAAAAATAGTGCCATCTTTAGCAGGGTCGCAGCTTAAAAAACTGCCTTTTACCTGTAATTGTGTTAAACCAAACAGTTTTTCTGGACATTTTTTGGTGTCTAAAATGTTGATTTCTGAACCCGCGCCTGCTTGATTTTGCGGAACGGGCGGCAACACTGAACAAGCGTTTAATCCTAAAATTAACATTAAAACCAAACAAAAGCGCAGTGATAAATCTACTCGTGACATAAATACTCTATAATTAAAAGACGATTACGGTGTAATTTACAACATTTCTCCTCACTTCGCATTAAGGGCTACTTATGAAAATAGAAACAATTGCAACACAGCCATTCAATGACCAAAAACCAGGCACTTCTGGACTTAGAAAAAAAGTGCGTGTGTTTCAGGAAAAACATTATTTAGAAAATTTTGTGCAATCAGTTTTTGATTGTTTAGAAGATTGCGTGGGCAAAACCTTGGTTTTAGGCGGGGATGGACGGTATTTTAATCGCCAAGCCATTCAAATTATTATAAAAATTGCCGCAGCCAACGGATTTAGCAAATTAATCATCGGTCAAAGCGGTTTATTATCCACACCAGCAGCATCACATATTATTCGTAAAAATAACGCTTATGGCGGGTTAATTTTATCGGCAAGTCACAATCCCGGCGGGGCGGACGAAGACTTTGGGATTAAATACAACGTCAGCAATGGCGGCCCTGCACCTGAAAATTATACGGATGCGGTTTTTAAACGCAGCAAAGAAATCACAGAATATAAAATTGCCGATATTGCAGATATTGATTTAGATGTGATTGGCGACTCGCAAGTGGAAGGTTTAGAAATCAGCATTATTGATCCTGTCACGGATTATGCAGATTTAATGGCGAGTATTTTTGATTTTACTTTATTAAAAAACAGCTTAAGTTCCGGCTATATCAGCATTGTATTTGATGCGATGCACGCCATTACGGGGCCTTATGCCAAACGCATTTTAGAAGATATTTTAGGCGCGAAACCCGGCTCAGTGATTAACGGCACACCGTTGGAAGATTTTGGCGGCGGGCATCCTGATCCTAATTTGGTTTATGCCAAAGAATTGGCGGATTTAATGTTCAGCGCAGACGCTCCAACTTTTGGCGCAGCTTCTGATGGCGACGGCGACCGCAACATGATTGTCGGCGCAAATTTCTTTGTTACGCCTAGCGATAGTTTGGCGGTGTTAGCTGCGAATGCAAAATTAATCCCCGCTTACTCAAAAGGCTTAAGCGGCGTGGCGCGTTCTATGCCAACCAGTCAAGCCGTTGACCGCGTGGCTTATGCTTATCGTTTACCGTGTTTTGAAACCCCAACCGGCTGGAAATTTTTTGGCAATTTATTAGATGCTGATGAAATCACTTTGTGCGGTGAAGAAAGTTTCGGCACTGGCTCTAATCATGTACGCGAAAAAGACGGCTTGTGGGCAGTGTTATTCTGGTTGAATTTAATTGCGAAAAAACGCCAATCGGTTGCCGATATTGTTACGGAACATTGGCAAAAATTTGGTCGCGATATTTACAGTCGCCATGACTATGAGGCGGTAGACAGCGATATTGCTAACGGTATTTTTGCTGATTTACGCGAATTATTGCCAACTTTAACTGGTCAAACGTTTGGCGAATACAAAGTCAGTTATGCGGATGAATTTAGCTACACCGACCCCATAGACGGCAGCGTTAGCAGTCAACAAGGGATTAGAATTGGCTTTGAAAATGGTTCGCGGATTGTCTATCGTTTGTCAGGCACAGGCACAGTGGGAGCAACGCTGCGGATTTATATTGAACGCTTTGAACCCGATGCCAGCAAACACGACCAAGATGCACAAGTGGCACTTGCGGAGTTGATTGAATTGGCAGAACAATTTGCGCAAGTCAAACAACGCACTGGCAGAGTTGAACCGACTGTGATTACCTAATATTTCGCAGGCTGCATGACACATTGATGTCATCTGAGATAGGCTAAAATCACCATTTTTATTTTAAAGAGACCAGCATGAGCGAAATTATTGTAGAACAAAACCCAGAGCAAACCCGTTTAGATAGTTTGGGCGTAAGCAAATGGCAAACATGGAAAAAAGAAGTATCGGTGTTTCCTTGGACATTTCCTGAGCAAGAAATTGCTTATATTTTGGAAGGCGAATGTGTTATCACGCCAAATGGCGGCGAGCCTGTGACTTTTGGCAAAGGTGATTTGGTGACATTTCCAGCCGGCATGAGCTGTAGTTGGGAAGTGAAACAACCGCTGCATAAACATTATCTATTAGATGGCTCGTTGTTAGGGCGGATTTATCGCCGTGCAAAAATCGCTTTGAAATTATAAATCGTTAAAGAAACGTTTTATCGCTTAAACCTTCCATGTCTTTACGATGTGGAAGGTTTTTTTATGCCTGAAAAATTCTTTGCGATGATTTATAAGTTACGCGAAAAATTTTTAAGACGACTGGTCGTCTTGAAAAATTTCTGATAATGGAATTTACAAAAAATAAAGATTTTGCAGAGTTGTATAACTAAAAATATAATTCGCTTTAAGTTCTAACGATAAAATCAAGGTGAAAATAGTGATACAGAAAAGTGATTTTTTCCTGAGAGCGTGTTTTAAAAGTCAAAAATCAAATTTCAAGCCGCCCTAGCATCAGGTTGATCATAGCAATGTGAATAAAAGCAGTACTGGAATCCGTAAGCACTTCATAATCTTTGCTCAAGCGACGATAACGATAAAGCCAAGCAAAAGTTCGCTCAACAACCCAGCGACGTGGTAATAACTTGAACCCTTTGGTATCGTCACTGCGTAAAATGGCTTGCAAAACAATATGAAAGCGTTGACTGACCCATTCCATAAGGTTTGCCCCACGATAACCACCGTCAACCCAAATACGCCTTAATTTTTTACAACTTCCTGTGAAGGCTTTGAAAATCAGTTTTGCTCCATCCCGCTCTTGAACAGAAGCCGCAGTGACAACAACGACTAAAATCAAACCAAGAGTATCGACCAAAATGTGTCGTTTGCGCCCTTGAATTTGTTTTCCTGAATCGTAACCTTTGATGCCGGCTAGAGCGGTTGTTTTCACACTTTGACTATCAATTGATCCTGCGGTGGGATGCTTATGTCGTCCTTCTTTTTGTCTGACTCTCGCTCGTAACGTATCGTGAATTCGTTGCCATGTCTGGTTTGTTGTCCAGCGGCGATAATATCCGTAAACGGTTGACCACGCAGGAAACTCATGCGGCAATAACCGCCACGCACAGCCACTTCGGGTAATATACAAAATGGCGTTAATCACTTTTCTTAAGCTTGTCTTGCGTGGACGACCACCCAATAAAGCCGCTGGTAATAATGGAAGAATAATCTCCCATTTTTTATCATTTAAATCGGTTGGATAACGTTTAACTTTGATTATTTGCTGGTTGTTTGCCATAGACAAAATGTCTACTATTCTAGCTTTCTAGCTACTTTTAAAACACTCACTGACAGTTGCGTTAGTTTTTTTTCAAACAACAAAACCCGCTGGTGCTTAAGTCTCGGTGGTTTTTTTATTGTCTAAAATTTACAGAAGGAATACATGATGAATAAGTTTTTAAATTTCTCCAGACCTTCCAGGTTTTTAAAACCTGGAAGGTCTTTGTTGCTACTAATGCTGCTGTGTTTTCATGCGCTTGCGTTTGCGGCTTTAAATGAGGGGAAGTTATGAAACAAGTGGCATCACTGCAATATGGGGTTATTTTTAAAAAGGCTTTTTCGCAACCGGATATATTCACTGCTTTTGTTAAAGCAGTATTAGGAATTCAATTTTCCTGCGATAAAGTTGAAACAGAGAAATCCTTTCGACCTTCTATCGGCAATGTGGATTCACGGTTTGATTTATTTGCTCAGGATGAAAAAAATCGCGTGATTGTGGATATTCAGCATCGAAAAAAAGACAGTCATTACGACCGTTTTTTGCATTATCACTGTGCTGCGATTTTAGAACAAATGCCGCGCGGTGAACAAAGTTATCGCCCACCGTTAGCGGTCTATACCATTGTGGTTTTAACTTCACTGGATAAATACGAAAAAGATGTTTTAACAATTGATTTTGACCCCAAAGATTTACAGGGTAAGGGGATTGGCGAAATTCCGCATAAAGTCATTTATTTGTGTCCTAAGTGTGTGAGTGAAAATACGCCAATGGCTTATCGGGAATGGATGGAAGCGATTGCCGATACCTTGGATACAAAAGTTGAGGAGAGTGATTATCACAATGCGATGATTCAAAAAGTATTTGAGACGATTGAGGAGAGTGGTCTTACACCGAGAGACCGCGCTAATATGATTGATGAATATGAAGACCGTTTGTTTGTTGAAACAGAACGCAAAGATGCTGAGTTACAGTCAAAAAAAGAAATTGCTAAAGGGATGTTAGCTGAAAAATTATCATTGGAATTGATTGTTAAATTAACCGGATTATCCTTTTCCGAAATCGAGAAATTAGGCGTGCCACTTTTAAATGATGTGGAGAAATAAAAATGAATACATTTTTAAATTTAACCGCCAGACCTTCCAGGTTTTTAAAACCTGGAAGGTCTTTGTTGCTGCTAATGCTACTGTGTTTTCATGCGCCTGCGTTTGCGGATTTAAACACAGGTTTGGTGGCGTATTGGAGTTTTGATGATTGCACCGCGAAGGAGAATAAGTTATGAAACAAGTCGTTTCACTACAGTATGATGTTATTTTTAAAAAAGCTTTCTCTAAACCTGAAATATTTAAAGCGTTTGTGAAAGCAGTTTTAGGCATTGAGTTAGAAATAACCAGTGTAGATATGGAAAAAACATTTGACTCAAAAATAGGTCGAGTGAAATCGCGTTTTGATTTGTTTGCAGAAGATATTAAAAAGCGTGTGATTGTTGATATTCAACACATGCAGCATGAAGATTATTATGACCGTTTTTTGCATTATCATTGCATGGCGATATTGGAACAGGTTAAAAATTCAAAAGATTATCATCCTAAAGCGAAAGTTTTTACCATTGTGGTTTTAACATCGGAAAATAAGCAGGGAAAAGACGTTTTAACCATTGATTTTGACCCAAAAGATTTGCAAGATAAAGGCATTGGTAAAATTCCACATAAGGTTATTTATTTGTGTCCGGCGTTTGTGAATGAGAATACGCCGATGGAATACAGGGAATGGTTGGAAGCCATTAATGACACTTTAGATGGTGAAGTGGATGAAACGCATTACGAAAATAAAATCATTAAGCAAATATTTGATTTGATTGAGGAAGATAGCATTAGTCCTGAAGAACGTTACGAGATGTTTGAAGAAACTCATCGCCTCGAAGAAATAGAAGAAGGCGAACAGAAGGGAATTGGAAAAGGTCAATTAGAAAAGGCTTTGCAGATTGCTAAAGGCATGTTAGCTGAAAAATTACCGTTGGATTTGATTGTGAAATTAACCGGATTATCCCTTTCCGAAATCGAGAAATTAGGCGTGCCACTTTTAAATGATGAGGAGAAATAAACATGAATACATTTTTAAATTTGATTACCAGACCTTCCAGGTTTTTAAAACCTGGAAGGTCTTTGTTGCTACTAATGCTGCTGTGTTTTCATGCGCTTGCGTTTGCGGCTTTAAATGAGGGGAAGTTATGAAACAAGTGGCATCACTGCAATATGGGGTTATTTTTAAAAAGGCTTTTTCGCAACCGGATATATTCACTGCTTTTGTTAAAGCAGTATTAGGAATTCAATTTTCCTGCGATAAAGTTGAAACTGAGAAATCGTTTAGACCTGCAATCGGTAATGTGGATTCACGTTTTGATTTATTTGCCCAAGATGAAAAAAATCGCGTGATTGTGGATATTCAACATCGAAAAAAGGACAGTCATTACGACCGATTTCTGCATTATCACTGTGCTGCCATTTTAGAGCAAATGCCGCGCGGTGAACAAAGTTATCGCCCACCGTTAGCTGTTTATACCATTGTGGTTTTAACTTCACTGGATAAATATGAAAAAGATGTTTTAACGATTGATTTTGACCCAAAAGATTTACAGGGTAAGGGGATTGGTGAAATTCCGCATAAGCTGATTTATTTGTGTCCGCAATGTGTTAATGAAAATACACCTATTGCTTATCGAGAATGGATGACGGCTATTGCCGATACGTTGGATACAACAGTTGATGAAAGTCATTATCACAATGCGATGATTCAAAAAGTATTTGAGATGATTGAGGAAAGTGGTCTTACACCGAGAGACCGCGCTAATATGATTGATGAATATGAAGACCGGTTGTTTGTTGAAACGGAGCGTAAAGATGCTGCATTAAAAGCTGAGTTAAACTCAAAAAAAGAAGTTGCAAAAGAGATGTTATTAGATAACGAGCCAATTGAGAAAATTGTGCGTTATACGCAATTGTCCGTTGAACAAATTGAAAACTTAAAAAACGAGGAGAAATGAAAATGAATAGATTTTTGAAATTCAGACCTTCCAGGTTTTTAAAACCTGGAAGGTCTTTGTTGCTGCTTTTGCTCTTGTGTTTTCATGCCCCTGCGTTTGCGGATTTAAACACAGGTTTGGTGGCGTATTGGAGTTTTGATGATTGCACCGCGAATGATAAAAGTGGAAAAGGAAATAACGGCACAAAATACGGAACGCAATGTGTACAAGGTCAAATAGGAAAAGCATTACAATTTGATGGTGCAAGCTATATTACCGTACCAAGTTCAACATCATTAAATCCTGTCAACCAATTAACAATATCATTGTGGGTTCGAGCCGATGTACTTAGTAATGCGGCTATAATTGGTAAAGGACTTACACATTGGGATGGCTGTGGTGCTGATAGAGAATATGGTATTTGGTTAGGTCAAGATATTTCACATCCAGATTTTTTCCATGTTACATCATCTGGAGATAACAATTGTCAACAATGGCTTAATAGCAACTCACCAATTACTATTGGTAAATGGCTTCATATTGTCAACGTAATAGATAGAGTCAATCATCTAACAAAATTTTACATTGATGGTCAATTGAAGACGCAACAACCAGATAGTTATAATTCGTTTAATAACAGTAATTTTGATTTGCTTATTGGACGCATGGATGCACAACCTAACGAGCCATATTACGCTCCTCCACTTAAAGGTGCGATTGATGAAGTCCGCATCTACAATCGCGCCCTCACTGCCACCGAAGTGGGCGCACTTTATCAACAAGGCACAAAACCCATTAAAAACGGTGTTTCCAGCAACACCAATATCTGCGCAACTAATCTTAACTGGTGCGCTAGTCCCATCTTTAATGTGCTTGGCATGGTGAGTACCAGCGACATTCCCATCAATCTCATCAACACCAGCTATATTGTCGATGGTTTGACAAGAACTCTTAGCAACGGTACAGCGACAATCACAGCAAATTTATACAATCGCGGTTATGCCGATGCCATGTTAGATGTTTACGATAAACAAGGATATTGGACTGGCTTTATCGTCGTTAAAGGCAATCGCCCAGAAACCACTGTTGGAGGCGATATGTGGGATAAATGGATAACAACTTATGATTCTTATGGTGATGCCTATTCTGTGTTTGACCCAAGAGATGCCGCAGGTGTTGAAAAAACAGTTGTCAATTTTGCTATCCCGCGTGGTGGTTATGCGGTCATATCAAAAAATAGTACAACGGCTATTGCGAACACAGTGCTTAATAATTCATTGGATATTCTTGGCGAAAAGGATTGGTTAAACAACGAAAAAGGCAGCGTTAAAGTAAAGCTCATT
Organism: uncultured Methylomonas sp.; assembly: GCA_936941155.1. Lineage (GTDB taxonomy): Bacteria > Pseudomonadota > Gammaproteobacteria > Methylococcales > Methylomonadaceae > CAIQWF01. Next base: position 11,349 of record CAKZJE010000034.1, read on the forward strand.
AAAATATTTGCCGAAGAGGTAGCAAAAAGTAGTCTTAACGGACTGAATAACCAATTAAAAGATGCAATAAGCAAAAATAATTCTGTTGAGGCAAGTAGTATTACAACAGAAATGCTCAAAGAATTATCCATGATTTCTTTTAAAGTGTTTGTTACTGATGGTGATAAATTAATTAAAGTGTTTGGAAAAGATGTCTTAGCAAAAAAAGCAGCAAAGCGTTTTGCTAAAAAAGCGGCAAAGTATTTTTCAGCAGTAGGAGAACTGATAGGCGGTGCTGAAACATTTGCAACCGGTTTGAGTATTACTGGGCAATGGATTGATATAGCAAAAGCCAATGACGGTAGAGCTGTTTATTTTAAATAACCATAGCTTTTTATGACTGCCAGTCCTTCAAAGGACTGGCAGTCATGCTTTTCAAAGCCGCCCTTTTGGAAACTTAAGGGCGGTTTTTTTGTGCCTGTTTTCAGCTGAAATTTTCAAGACGACTGGTCGTCTTGAAAAATGTGTAACTGGTTACAAAAAATAGCTGGCGGTTGCGGATTAAAACGGTGGGCAAAACAGCGTGCCCACTCTACACATCACAAAAAAACAATCTCCACCCGCAAACCACCTTTTTCACTCAAGCGCGTTAAATAAATCTGCGCATGATGCAAATCCGCAATCTCTTTAATAATCGCCAAGCCCAAACCACAACCATTGCCCGGACTATTCGCCGGACGATAAAACCGCTCAAACACTTTATTAATTTCTTCTTCCGCAATCCCGATGCCGTCATCTTCCACAATCAACGCTTTGTGCGGCTGCTCGGTCACTTTCACCCAAATATTGCCGCGCTCGTAACCATACGCAATCGCGTTATCCAATAAATTCGCCAACAACTCTTTGAGCAAAATTTCATCACCTTGCAAAAATACTTGTTCGTTTTCTGTCTCAAAACTCACGGTCATTTTGCGTTGCAAGGCTTTAGAAATCCAATCCATACACACTTCTTTGGCTAAATCTGACAAATTAACCGTTTGTAATTTGTGCATTCCCTCAACAGGTTCAGCTTTTGCCAGCAACAATAATTGCGTAATCAAATGCGAAGCGCGGTCGGCACTGCTTTGAATTTGCAACAACGCCGGACGCATCGCGTTTAAATCATCCTCACGCAACGCCCGTTCCGCCTGCAATTTTAAACCTGCTAACGGCGTGCGCAGTTGATGTGCAGCGTTAGCAATAAAGCGTTGTTGCGCCTCAATCGCGGTGGTTAAACGCGCGAGTAAATCATTAATCGTATCGGTTAATGTTCTCACTTCATGAAAAATATAGGTTTCTGCAATCGGGCTTAAATCACGCGGTGAACGGTGCGCTATTTCATACGCCAATTTATGCAAGGGTTTTAAGCCACGTTTTACGCCTGTGACTAAATAAAATCCGGTGAACAACATCAAAATACTTTGCGGCACTAAATCCGCCAACAAAATATCACGCATCATAATGCGGCGTTTATTTAAGGTTTCTGCCACATGCACAAACACTTTTTGATTCATATCTTGACGATGAACCTGCATCGACACCACTCGCACGGATTCACCGTAAATTTTGTCATTAAAAAAAATCGGCTGCGACCAATCTGCTTTCGGGTCAAACGATTCGGGCACAAATTTATCGCCGGCAATCATGCCTTGTTCGGTGGAAATAATTTTAAAATAGGTTTTATCGGAATCATCCCATTTAAAAATTTCCAACGCGCTGGCGGGTAATTCGACTGAGACTTTATTATTTTTCACTTTAATTTCTTGCATTAAAGAATCGGCAGAATCGAGCAGCCAGCGGTCATAAGCCGTATCGACATAATGCAAGGTAATGAAATACGACAACACGGCTTCCACCGTCATAAAAAAAATCAATGGAATAATCAGCCGCAGAATAAAACCGGATTTTAAGCTATTGTTTTTAATCGGCATTGGGAATCTCCAATAAATAACCTAAACCGCGTATCGTTAAGATATTGATTTGATAAGGTTCGATACGTTTTCGCACCCGATGAATGTAAACTTCAATCGCATTATCGGCTAAGGCTTCACTATTATCGGCGGCTAGACGCTGCGCAATCCGGTCTTTGCTCACTACTTTTCCTGCCAATATCAGCATGATTTCTAACACGCCATATTCGCGTGCGGATAGGCTAATTGGTACATCATCGCCTAAAACTTGATGATTTTCGGTATCTAACGTTAATCGTCCCACTGTAATGGTGTTGCTAAAGCCGCCATAACAACGCCGAATCAAGGCTTTTATCCGCGCTTCCAACTCGCGCAGCTCAAACGGTTTGGTTAAATAATCATCCGCGCCTTGTTCTATGCCATCTATCCGGTCATTAATACCATCTCGCGCCGTTAAAATTAAAATAGGAATTGGAATTTTACGACTGCGTAAACGGCGCAATAAAGTCAATCCATCCATATCCGGCAAGCCTAAATCAAGTAGCACTAAGTCAAAATTCTGCGCTTGCAGCAGTTGTTCCGCGTAGCTTCCGGTGGTCGCGCAAATCACCGTGTAGCCGCTTTTGTTTAAGGTGTACAGCAGCCCATCGGCTAAAACCGCATCATCTTCGACTAATAAAATATTCATAGCAGTTGTGTTGTTTGAAAGGTTATTGAAAGATTTTGTTTCTACAATCAATCCATCATCATTTTTGATAAGTTGCTTTAAGGAAAAGCCATGAAAACAATTGATAGTTTATTAGCTGAAAACCAAATTTGGGCAACAGAAAAAGTTGCGTCCGATCCTGATTATTTTAAACGCCTTTCTCAAGACCAAAAACCGGACATTTTGTGGATAGGTTGCTCTGATAGTCGCGTGCCAGCCGAGGTGATTGTCAATGCTGAACCGGGCGAAATTTTTGTACATCGCAATATCGCGAATCAGGTTATCAGCACCGATTTTAACGGCTTAAGTGTGTTGCAATACGCGGTGAAAGTGTTGAAAGTCAGTCATATTATTGTCTGCGGACATTATAACTGCGGCGGGGTGAAAGCGGCGTTGAATAAACAAAGTGGCGATTTGCTCATCACCAATAAATGGTTAATGCACATTAAAGATGTGTATCGGTTGCACAAAAAAGAAATTGAAGCCTTGCCTACGCAGATGGAAAGAGTTGACCGCTTGGTGGAACTGAATGTGATTGAACAAGTGACACGCTTGGCACAAACTTCAATTATTCAACACGCCTGGCAACAGGAAAAACTACCGACGATTCACGGTTGTGTTTATAGTTTAAACGATGGTCTTATCAAAAAACTGGTTTCAATGGATGACACAACTCCGATTGATTCCATTTATGAATACGATTTTAGCTAAATGCCAGCTACAATTGCCAGTTAGTTCTTTTTCTAACGCAAATGAGAGTTTAGTATGATTCACAAACATTTAGCTTATTATGGGCAACATTTAAAACAAGATGTTGCAGCCGGATTGGTGGTTTTTCTAGTCGCTTTACCGCTGTGTTTAGGTATTGCTCTAGCCTCCGGTGCGCCGATGTTTTCAGGCTTGATTGCAGGATTAGTCGGTGGCTTGATTGTGGCATGGTTAAGCGGTTCGCAGCTTAGTGTCTCAGGGCCTGCGGCAGGTTTAACCGTGATTGTATTTAATGCAATTGAACAACTCGGCAGTTATCAGGGTTTTTTAGTTAGCTTGGTGTTAGCTGGTTTTTTGCAACTTTTGCTCGGTTATTTAAGAGCTGGAGTTATCGGCGCGTTTTTTCCATCTTCAGTGATTAAAGGGATGTTGGCAGCGATTGGTTTGATATTGATTATTAAACAAATGCCACACGCTGTCGGTTATCACGAAGGTTTTGAAGGCGATGAAAGTTATATGCAGGAAACGGCGGCTTCCAGTTTTAACGAGCTGCTGCATTTATTTACGCACATTACCCCAGGTGCGGCGGTGATTACTGCTGTTTCATTGTTGATTTTGATAATTTGGGAAAGTGCTTGGTTGAAAAAGTTTTCGTGGGCGCGTTTAGTGCCAGGTGCGTTAGTCGCTGTGGTGTGGGGCGTAGTTTATAACCTATTGGCAACGGATTTTTTACCAAACTGGTCTGTGCATGACGATCATTTAGTCAGATTTCCTGTTACAACCACCCCACAAGAATTATTTGCCCAACTCACTTTTCCTGATTTTAACTTTTTAGCTGATGCCAAGGTTTACAGCATTGCTTTTACGCTAGCAATTATCGCCAGTTTAGAAACCTTGTTAAGTTTAGAAGCAGTTGATAAGTTAGATCCGCTAAAACGCACCGCGCCAACGAATCGCGAATTAAAAGCGCAAGGCATGGGTAATATTATCAGCGGTTTATTAGGCGGAGTTCCTATTACAGCCGTCATTGTGCGTAGTTCTGCTAATATTAATGCAGGCGGACAAACACGGGTTTCCTGTTTTGTGCATGGTTTGTTTTTGCTGTTAAGTATCGTGTTTTTTGCCAATATTTTGAATTTAATTCCGCTTGCGTGTTTGGCGGCCATTTTGTTACAAACCGGTTATAAACTAGCCAAACCTAAAATGTTTATTGAGTTTTATAAACAAGGTTTAAATCAATTTATTCCGTTTGCGGCAACGATTGTGGCAATTTTAATCACTGACTTATTGAAAGGAATTGTTATCGGCATTGCGATTGGCTTATATTTTGTGATTCGTGCAAATTATCACGCTTCAATTACCTTGAGCAAAGAAGGCAATCATTACACGCTGTTGATGAACAAAGATGTTTCTTTTTTAAACAAAGCTTTATTGCGTAAATTGTTGAATCAAATTGAAGAAAATTGCAGTGTGACGATTGATGCAACCAGAGCTGCGTTTATAGATCACGATATTTTAGAAACGATAGATGACTTTTTGCAAACTGCACCGGATGATAATATTCGAGTAGATGTTATTGATGTAAAAGGAAAACATTCTGTCAAAAGCATTTGGGCACAGGTTTAACTACGGCTAAAGCTGTAGTCAGAAACATAACCACTCTTGTTATGACTCTGGAGAAAAAAAATGATTTTAAATATTCATCAAAAAATCAGCCTTGCTATGGCGACAACGATTTTGATGATTTCAATGTATGACGCAGTGTTTCACTTGTTGCTATGGCTGCTGCATATTGTATTTGAAAGTGCTGAGTTTGTTCTTGATCATCTGATTGATTATGTTTTTGAGATAGGCAATCGTGAAACTGAAATTGTAGTTTTTTATATCATGATTGCAGTTATTGGCGGTGGTTGTTATCGTTTCTATCGCTCGTTACCGCGCTGGTACGAAAACTTTAAACACTTCTTGTCTGAACAAAAAACAGAAACTTTAACTCAATGGCGGAGTCTTTCCGTGCAAGGGAAAGTGGTATGGTGGAGTTTTTTTATGGCGGCAATCAATTGCTGGCTGTTTTTAACTTAACGCATAAAAACAAAAAAGGTGGGCAAAATAGTTTGCCCACCTTATAAAAAATCAATCAATAAAATCTAACTTAAAGATCTATTACACTGTATTTTTTTTACGTTTAGCAGCTATTAACCCTGCTAATCCTGAACCAAACAACCACATTGCTGCGGGAATTGGAGTCTCTGTAGGCGCACCAACAGTTGCTCCATAATAGTACTCATAATCAGGTAATGAAAAACTGATGTCTGTATAAGAACCTACAAATTGAAGCAAGCCATTACCTTCTCTACCTAAAACTGTATTGCCTGTTTGAGTTAAACTACCGCCAGCCCAATGTCCAGTACCTTGACTTAAAATACTAAACGCGGTTGTATTAAATACAAATCTAACAGGAACACCAGTTTGACCAACGCTGAAAAGATCCAATACTGGATTAGTTACAGGTTGAGAAAAATGGAAGTTTCCCCAACTATTGCCACCACCTACCATGACGACTGTGCCATTTGTGCCTGGAGTGTTAGTAACTGATGGTGCTGTGAATGAACTTGGAACATCGTAAATGTAAGCACTGTGGTCAACCCAGCTGCTTTGACCTGTGTAAGTTACGTTGATTGTATTTGAGTTCTGAACAAAAGAGCCTGAAGTACCAGACCAGTTAGTCCAACTTGCAGTGGTGGAAGTCGCATGAGCAGAAATTGCAGCGGTTGCTAACAACATGCCTAATAAAACTTTTTTAATTGAATTTTTCATGATTTTTCTCGCAAATTAAATAATTGAAATAATTTGCAACTCAGCCAACTTTTATTGTGTAAAAGTTCTGTAGCTTTCCGTCCCTATTTCACAATAGGTTTGGCTATCATCCTTAAGGTAAAATTTCTTCCCTAGCATTTAAAATAATCTTACTCTTAAATGCCGTCATCATCTTAAATGACTCTGTTAGTTTAACCTCAATAACAATCATTGAAAGCTAACACTATGTAAAAACTTTTTTTGTTTAAATATAAAGATGGGCAAAATTGTTTGCCCACCCTATAAAAAAATCCATCAATAAAATCTAACTTAAAGATTTATTACACTGTATTTTTTTTACGTTTAGCAGCTATTAACCCTGCTAATCCTGAACCAAACAACCAGATAGCAGCAGGCACAGGCACGACTGAATTAACAACAACGTTATCAAGCAATGCCCCCATGTTGTCGTGACCGACATCTCCAAAGCTCAGTGTGTAATTACCTGAACTCGCAGGTAAAAAAACTAATGAGTGATTTGCAAAGCCGTCAGTAGAGCTTAAAGTGTAGGTTGTGGCTGTTGTACCAAAGTTGACATTAACAACGTCGTTACCTGCATTTCTTCTGTTGCCTGCTAAATCAAAAGAAACAGTATATTTTGTGCCAGCTGTGAAGTTAAATACTTTAGACAAAACACCTGCATTACCTGTGCTTCCATCTAAATCAATATACATACCGTTGCCTGGTATAAAATCGAAAGGGGAGTTCGGACCTATGGTATCTACAGTTCCTGACGAAACTGACCATCCTGCTGGAGTAGAGTTAAGCACATAAGGGTTTGCATTAAAGTTGTCTGAAAATACTGTTGCAGCATGAGCAGAAACAGCCGTAGTTGCTAACAACATCCCCAACAAAACTTTTTTAATTGAATTTTTCATGATTTTTTCTCGCAAATTAAATAATTGAAATAATTTGCAACTCAGCCAACTTTTATTATTTAAAAGTTCTGTAGCTTTCCGTCCCTATCTCACGATAGGTTTGGCTAGTGTCCTTAAATTTAAAATTTTGTCCCTAGCGTTTAAAATACCCTTACTTTTAAATGCCGTCATCACCCATTTAGATGACGACGTTAAATACATTATGAAATCTGTGATATTGATAACTAAAAACAGGTTAATTTACTTCTAAAACAATCACATATTCGCCATCAATATTTTCTGCACTCAACACTTTGTGTCCATTAATACGACACCATGTTGGAATATCCTGCATCACGCCGGGATCTGTACAAATCACTTCTAACGTATCACCTGATTGCAACTGCTTGACTTTATCTTGCGTGCGAATCACCGGCAACGGGCAGAGCAACCGCCGTGCATTTAAGCTATGCGCTGTCATATAAACCACTCCTGCGGGATTTCATCTGCTAAAAACGGCGTAACGGATAAATTTTTGCTTTCGCCATTTAATAAACGAATTTCCACATCCACTGTTTGCGCTTCTCTGCCTTGCCCGTAACGTGCGATTAATTTTGCCGCAATCACTAAATCTTCCTCGGTTGGCGTTCCTTCAATCAACGCCAAAGGCCCTTGATGACTGCTGCAATTGAGATTAGTAAAGGTTTTTTTATACCCTTCCATAAAACGCCCTTCGCCGTCTTCTCTGGCAATCATAATTTTAAAACGTGGATTTGGGCGAATATGCCGACCGACTTTCAGCAACATAATGTCATCGAGTTCATATTCTTTTGTGCCGCGCGTTTTCCACAAATCGACTAATTTGTTGGAATATTTTTCATCCGTTAAAAAACAACAGCCGCCCGCAGGTTGCGCGTAATCAATAAAGCCATATTTTTCTGCCAATTCCATTTGCGGTTTGCGTGAACGTCCACTGAAATCGTACAACTTATCTCTATCTATCCAGCCTTCTCTTTCTGGCAAAGTTTCTGGCAGATTTTTTCCGCATAAAGGACGCAATAAGCGGTCATCCGCACCGGATTCTTTAGAAATAATCGGCATGGTTGCTTTGCGTTGCGACATTGGGCGTTGCCCAATCACTTCGCCGGTGATAATAAAATCAAACTCATTTTCTAACATCCATTGTTTGGCTTTATTCACCATAAAAATTTTGCAATCCAAACACGGGTTCATATTCGCGCCGTAGCCATGTTTTGGATTAATCAGCACGTTTTTATATTCTTCAATCACATCAATAATATGCAGTTTGATGCCTAATTGTTCAGCCACCCACAGTGAATTATTGCGCTTAGGCTTATCACTATCGCGTTTTCTAATTGCGTGCGTATGTCCTTCCACACAAAATCCAGTGAAAAAATTAATTCCTTCGACATGAATGCCTTGCTCTTGCACGGCTTTAGCCGCCAGCATTGAATCTAAGCCACCGGAGATTAATGCCACCGCTTTTATTTGTTTACTCATTGAAATTTTCGCTTGCCAAATGAAAGCTATTATACGCAATAAGCACTTGAACAAAAGTTTCAAAATCTAGGTAATGCAGATTTGTTACATCGACAAAAAATATCAAGACTTTAAAACTTATCTCTCGTGACTGAGTTGTTAATTCTTGTGAAATTTTTTAAGACGACCAGTCGTCTTAAAAAAATTTCGCAAAAATACCTAAATAAATCGCATCACTTTAGAAATACAAAAGTGTAGAGACGCAAAATATTGCGTCTCTACCGCGCTACAAAAATAAATTAGCTTAGGTTGTTTTGCATTTCCTGCACGATGCCTGTTTTCTATCGACAGTGCATAACAGCTTTATATTAAAAAATACGATTGACATAGAGTTTTTTAAAGCCTTTCGGTTATTTTTTTAAGCCCGCCTAACATACGCTATAATCAATTTATAAATCATCAATATGATGAAAATTTGAGAAATATCACTACGATACAAGGGGATTTAAGATGGAAAGAAGCGAAGCAATGTCGTTTATGATTAAGCTGCTAAAAGTTATGCTGCAACAAGGCGGGTCTGATTTGTTTATTACCGCAGGTTTTCCGCCCGCGATGAAAGTCAAAGGAAAAATGACTCCCATTACTAAGCAAGCGTTGACAGCTGAAGATTCTAAATCCATCACGCAAAGTATTATGAACGACAAACAGCTCAAAGAGTTTGAAGCAACGCAAGAATGTAACTTTGCGATTGCGCCAGCTGGATTAGGTCGTTTTCGCTGCAATGCCTATGTACAACAAGGCTGCCAAGGCTTGGTGATGCGGGTGATTACCTCAGAAATTCCTAATTTTGATAAGTTAGGATTGCCACCGATTCTCAAGGAAGTGATTATGGCAAAAAATGGTTTGATTATTATGGTGGGCGGTACAGGTTCTGGAAAGTCCACCACAATGGCGGCATTAATTGATCATCGCAATGCGAACAGTTACGGACATATTATTACCTTGGAAGACCCGATTGAATATGTACATCCGCACAAAAACTGCGTGATGATGCAACGTGAAGTCGGTGTGGATACCAAAAGCTGGGAAGCGGCATTGCACAACACATTAAGACAAGCTCCAGATGTGATTTTGTTAGGCGAAATTCGCGATGCAGAAATCATGGGTTTTGGAATGGAGTTTGCGCAAACCGGACATTTAGCGATGGCAACTTTACATGCCAATAATGCCAACCAAGCCATTGACCGGGTCTTAAGCTTTTTTTCTACCGAAACACAGCAAAAACTCATGGGCGATTTATCAATCAACTTACGCGCCATTGTTTCGCAACGTTTAGTGAAAACAATTGATGGCGGACGCTGTGCTGCTATTGAGATTCTCCTTAACACGCCGTTGATTTCAGAAATGATTGCCAAAAACGATCAAGTTGGCATTAAACCAATTATGGCAAAATCAAAAGAATTGGGAATGCAAACCTTTGACCAAGCTTTGTATGACTTATATGCCTCAGGCAAAATCACCTTTGATGAAGCGATGGCAAATGCTGACTCTGCTAACGAATTGCGTTTGAGAATTAAATTAGCGGCGGGCGGCGATTTAGGCAATAACAGCCTAACCTTGCATGAGGAAGTTGATGAGGAGGCGGTTGCAGCAGCAGCCAAAGCACAACAATCGGCAACGGTACAAGCGGCTGCTAAAAAGACAGCGCAATCTAAGTTTGTTGTGAGCTCAGATCGAGACTAACACAGCTTTTCGCTCCTTTCTTACTTAAAATATTACTGTATTTATAATGGACATTACCCCTTATTTAAAATTAATCAGCGAAAAAAACGCCGAAAACTTGTCTTTTAGAATAGGCTCAGCCCCCATTATTACATTGGGTGGGCAGCAAAAGCCTGTGGGTAAAACGGCAGTCGATGCAAAACTGATGAAAGAGATTGCCTTTAGTTTTCTTGATGAAACAAAGAAAAAAGATCTATTGCAAAATAAGAGCATTACTTTTCATTATACCGATGCAAGTCGTTTTATTTACGCAGTTACCGTCCGGGTTGAGGCGGATGGATTATCTTTATCCATCAAACCCAGCCAAATGAGTGAGGAAATATCGTTAAGTGAAATAGAAGACCGAAAAATCGAAACCGTTGCTCCAGTCACTAGCAAAGAAGTTTCTAATCAAGAGAATATCGAAGTGTTGGGGGCTGCACCTGAAGGCGACTTAGATATTTTGCCGTATTTGGCAAAAATGATTGAAATTGGAGCGTCTGACTTATTTATTACCTCAGGTTCTGCGGTTAAAGCCAAAGTTTCAGGTCGTGCTATCGAATTAGATAAGTTTGTTTTAACGCCTGAATTAAGCCGTTCAGGGACTTTGGGGATTATGTCTCCAGAACAACGTGAAGAATTTGAAGCGACTAAAGATTTAGACTTTGCGATTGCCATGCCAGATGGCAGTGCGCGTTTTCGAGCCAATGCTTTTTTTCAACGTAAAACCGTCGGTTTGGTCATGCGGTTGATTCCGTCAAAAATTCCTGATGCCAAAGAAATGGGCTTGCCTCCTATTTTGCTGGAATTGATTATGGAAAAACGCGGCTTATTATTGATGGTGGGTGGAACGGGGTCTGGTAAATCAACAACCTTAGCTGCCATGATTAATCATCGCAACGCCAATTCCCCCGGACATATTTTAACCATTGAAGATCCTGTGGAATTCTCACATCCTAACCTGATGTCGATTGTGAATCAGCGCGAAGTCGGTGTAGATACAGCCTCTTACGCTAAAGCTTTAAAAGCCAGTTTGCGCGAAGCTCCCGATGTTATTTTGATTGGTGAAATTCGTGATGAAGAAACGATGGAAGCGGCTTTAGAATTGGCAAACACAGGGCATTTATGTATTTCGACCATGCACGCTAACAATGCCAACCAAGCAATGGAGCGGATTGTGAATATGTTTCCACAAGCGCGGCATAAACAATTATTCATGGATATAGCAGGCAACTTAAACGCCGTGGTTTCGCAGCGGTTAATTCCTGATATGAACGGCAAACGCTGTGCAGCAATTGAAATTATGATTAACACGCCGCACATTTCTTCATTAATTTTAAAAGGGGAGCTGAATGAAATTAAAGAAGCGATGGCAACCAGTGGTAGCAAAGGCATGAAAACCTTTGATTCCGCGCTTTATGATTTATACAGAGCCAAAAAAATCAGCCTGCATGAAGCGTTAAAAAATGCAGATTCGCAAAATGATATGGAAGCAAAAATTAACTTTGGTTAATAACAATCGGCGGCTGTTTGGCATAACTTTTGGAGTCCAAAACGTGTTTTGGACTCCAAACTTTCAGACTAATCGATAAAAACCTTTAAGGACGCTCGCTGCCTGCTTTCCCTAACAAGCCCGAAGGCTTAAAAATCAACACGCCAATCAAGGTGAAAAACGCGAACACATCCTGATAATTGCTACCAAACACGCCGTTAGTCAGCGTCCCTAAATAGCCCGCTCCCATGCTTTCGATAATACCCAGCAGAATCCCGCCGAACATTGCGCCGCGCAAATTGCCAATTCCGCCCAACACCGCCGCAGTAAAAGCTTTCAGCCCTAACATAAAGCCCATGTCGTAATGCGCCAGCCCGTAATACGCTGTGACCATAATTCCCGCCACCGCTGCCAAAGCCGAACCAATCACAAACGTTAAAGAAATAATGGTGTTGACGTTGACCCCCATCAGCCCTGCAACCTCTGCATTTTGTGAAGTCGCCCGCATCGCATTACCCAACTTGGTATTGTTGACTAAATAATTCAGCCCCACCATCATCAGCGTGGAAACCATTACGATGAAAATCTGCACATTATTAATAGACGCTTCGGCAATCGGAAAATATTGCATTTCAATCAATGGCGGAAAAGAAACATATTCTTTGCCCCAAACAATCATGGCGAGATTTTGCAGCACAATGGAAACACCAATCGCGGTAATCAACGGCGTAAGGCTCGGCGCGTGGCGCAGCGGACGATAGGCGATGCGTTCAATTAAATAACCTATCAACATGCAGCACGGAATCGCGCCCAACAAGCCTAAGCCGATAATCGCAACGCCAGGCAAGCCGCTATCGCCTAACAAGCCGATAATTGTCAGCGCAATCATCGCGCCTATCATCACAATTTCGCCATGCGCAAAATTAATCAGCCGCAAAATGCCATAAACCAAGGTATAGCCCAAGGCAACAATCGCGTAGATGCTGCCTGAGACTAAGCCGTTAATGAGTTGTTGAAGAAAGACATCCATTATTTAGACGGGATAGCAACCCAGTTGCCTTTTTTGACTTGATAAATAGTGACCGCGCCGCTTTTAATATCGCCTTTGGCATCAAAAGCAATTGCGCCAATCACCCCAACGCGATTAATTTTCGCTAAAAACGGTTGATATTTTTTCGGATCTGCCGAACCTGCGGCTTTCATCGCTTCAACCATGGTGATAGCCGCTTCATACGCATACGGCGCGTAATTTTGAATTTTGCCGAATTTTTTCTCAAATTTTGCCACAAACGCTTTTCCGGCTGGGGTTTGTTCAAGCACTACGCCAGGAGAGGATGCAATCGCACCTTCTGCCGCGCCGCCTGCCAGTTTCAAAAACTCAGGCGTTTTCGCGCCATCCGCACTTAAAAATTGTGCTTTCAATTGTAAACCGACAATTTGCCGCATCATCGGCCCCGCTTGTGGCGACATGCCCGCATAAAACACCACATCTGGTTTTTTGCCTTTAATCGAAGTGATAATTGCGGTGAAATCAACCGCTTTATCATTGGTATATTCACGCGCCACAACGGTTGCGCCAGCAGCTTTCACATCTTTATCAAACTCATCGGCCAAGCCCTGACCGTAAGCCGTTCTGTCATCAATGATGGCGATGGTTTTGGCTTTTAAAACTTTCGTTGCGTAATTGGCTAACGCTAAACCTTGTTGACCGTCATTCGCCATTAAGCGAAACGCAGTTTTATAGCCTTGTGCGGTGTAAGCAATTGCAGTAGAGGAAGGGGAAATTTGCACGATGCCCGCATCGCTATAAATTTTTGAGGCGGGAATAGATGCGCCAGAATTCAAATGCCCAACCACACCATTGATTTGTTGATCGACAAATTTTTGCGCCACAATTGTTGCTGCGCGTGGGTCAGCTTGATCATCTTCGCTGAGTAATTCGATTTTGGCTTTTTGTTTACCGATGGTGACACCTGCGGCATTCATTTCTTCAACCGCCAATTTAACAGCGTTTTCATTATCTTTGCCGCCTAACGCTTGAGGGCCTGTTAAAGGCGCGGCAGAACCAATTTTAATCACCAAATCAGCAGCAACAGCTTGCTGATGGATTGAGCCTGCACTTGCAAGCGTGAGTAAGAGATATGCGTATTTTGTATTCATGGCAACCTAAAAATGAAAAAGTAAAAATTTGTAAATTAGTATAAGCGAATTCGCCAATTTACAACAACACAATCACCGTGCTGCATTCTATTTTTAAAAATCAACATAACTATAAAAAACAATTGTTTAAAATCAATATCTTAAATTAAAACAACCCAGTCATTTAGTTGAGAAAAAATCCAAAGTATCGCGCCGTTTTTTCCTCTGAATTTTTTTAGAAATTGCCTGAATATAAAACTAATGTACAAACTTTAAAACTTAAGAAATAATAAACAGATAGGTTACGTCAAACCGAGCATTTAAGGACAAGTGCCGTTAGTTTTAAAAAAGCAGGATTGCTAAGCACTACTCACAAGCCGTCAGAGCTTCCCGCTGTTTTAAGGTATTAATAATGAAAAAAGGAATAATTTAAAAATGACGCTTCCACACGCAAATACCCGTAATCAAAAACTCTTAGGTGGTTTTTACAGTTTCGTTGTTTCTTTTACTTTTTGCGTGCATTTTTTTGTCGCTAAAGATGTGTTACATACCATTTCGCCTACCATGCTGGGTGCTGTGCGCGGCGTGATTGGCGGACTTATTTTATATATCCTGTTTTTTTCGCATGTGAAAGGCAAATTTCATTGGAAAACCGCCGCCACTTTATTAAGCATTGCTTTTTTTGGCTATTTTATTAATCAAGTGTTGTTTTTAAAGGGCTTAAAGCTTTCCACACCACTCAATACTGCCGTGATTATGAACACCATTCCGGTGATGACGGCGATTATGGCGATGATTTTTAGAGTAGAGCATTTTTCGTGGCGAAAACTCATCGGCTGCGTGATTGGTTTTAGCATGATTGCGTTGTTGATTATTTTTACCTCGCACAGTGAATTAGTCTTGGCAAAACAAGGTAATATCTTAATTTTTGCCAGCGTTATCACCTTATGTATTGCCACCACGCAAACGAAATTATTGGTGAAAAGCGGCTTTCCTTCCACCATGATTTCAGCCAGCATGTTATTTTTTGGCGGTTTAGGGCTGCTGTGCTTTGTGATAGATGAAATACCAACGCTAATAGATTACAGCATTGCTACAGAAATGAATTTTGCGAAAATGGCATTTGAAATTGTGATTGCGACTTCGTTGATTTATTTACTCAGTTTTAAATCGCTGAAATATTTATCGCCAAGCCAATCCATGATTTTTATTTATTTACAACCGCTGATGGCGGCTGGAATTGATTATGTGATGTACGATAAATTCCCGCCTTGGATTTTAGCTCCGGTGTTTTTAGGTGTGTTGATTTCAGGTTATTTGGTGATGTCCGCAGATACGCGCTAAAAAATTGTAAACACAGAAATAAAAAAGGCAGCCTATAAGCTGCCTTTTTTGTTTAAGAAACGTGCATGAAATAAGCTCGCCAACTGTAAGTGCGAATTCATTCGCACAGTGCGGATAAATCCGCACCTACAGAAAATAAACTCGATTTTAAAAACTAATGAACAAGTGCGTCATATTGCTGCGGCAACTGCAAATCGTTTTCCATAAATTTGAAAAATAGCAAAACTTCCCAGCTTTTAGAAAACGCTGTTCCGACCGCTGTAAACGGTTTAATTCTGACCTTGCCAGTATGCGCATCGCGTAAACTAATCGAAAACTTGGCTAAACCGCGATCATTAGTCGTTTTATACAACGCCACTTCTGGAATTTGGACGTTGCCTGCTAGTGGAACTGGTAACGCCATTGCAGGAATCCCTACTAAAGAGCTGGTGTTATCAATGGATAACGCGCCGGTCGCCACTTCAATAATGGTATCGGCTTTTTTTACATCATCGACTAACACGATTCCCGCTGCCAAAAAACTGTCGCGAATCGCTTGCAAAGCATATAACTCATCGCTGTTTTTAAAGTTTTTCGCATCGACAAAACTTTTTCCTAAGCCGCTGGCAAGATTGCTCTGCACTTGACCATTATTATCGGTGGTTAAGGCAGTTGCAGCGCGTTCTGCGGCGGTTGAAACTAAAACTTGGCTTAAGGCGGTGCGTCTAGGTTCTGTTGTTTTCCAAAGCGTGCCGCATCCTGATAAGTTGACAGCAAGTACGGAAATAAGGAGGGTAAGCGCGGTGTTTTTTTTCATGGTTTTGTTACGTTCTAAATGTGAGTCCTAATAAGAAATGTAGTTGCTACGCGCTGTTTGTCAAGAAACCGATAAAAACACAGGGGTAATTTGCAATTTAGATAGTGGATTTTACACGCAGTAATAAATTACAAAAATTTTTAAGACGACTGGTCGTCTTGAAAATTTCAGAGCGTTAAAAACAGGTAAAAGAATCAATTTGTTCTCGTTTTGTTCTTGTTCCGACGCAGCGTGTGGGAATAAGATAAAGTGTTAATGCTGCGATTGCTGCTGTTAAGTTTGTAAGCAATTATTGCAAAATGTCTGAATCATGATTTGCAAGATTAAAAGATGAACAGGATAACGGCAAAATCAAGTCAATCCTAAAATCTTGAAAATCCTGCTTCAGATAAAAGGATAAAGATTTACATTCTGGAAACACGAAAACCAAGGTTGAGCTTCACACCATCGGGGGAGTTCCTGAAGCGCATAGCCGAACGCAGACACATCGGGTAGATGTCCCAAGAACCACCCCTGATCACCCGATAGTTGTTAGAGCTATTACCAGCTGCGCATTTTCTTTCGCTACCATCATAATTTTCTACATAAGCTGAACAAGTCCATTCCCCTACATTGCCGTGCATATCATACAAATTCCAAGCATTGGCAGGAAAACTGCCGACAGGTAATGTTTTTCTCCGATATTTGCCTTTTTTGCCGTTGCCATACACATAATCACCATTGTAATTGGCTTGGTCTGTGGAAATCGTTTCCCCAAACGCAAACGGCGTGCTTGTGCCAGCCCGACAGGCATATTCCCACTGCGCTTCAGTTGGCAAACAATAACTCTTTCCGGTTTGTTCAGATAGCCATTCACAATACGCCATTGCATCAAACCACGACACATTAATCACTGGACGTTGCCAACGCCCCCAACCTTCGTCATCCGGATTTTCTCTGGGGAGTACTTTAAAAAAAATAAATCTTTTTTTTATTTTTGTTTGTTCGCAAAACAAATCGTATTCGGCAAACGTTACTGCAAATTGCCCGATATAAAATGGCTTTTCTATAGTCATAGGATGTTGTTTTTCGTATTCTTGTCTTCTTTCTTCTGTCTCAGGCGATCCCATTAAAAAACTGCCTGCGGGGATTAACACCATTTTGGGCGCAAGTGCGCCGCATTTCATTTTGTCCTGGATAATGAAAGTCCGATTAACCTCTATTTTTGTACCTTCATAGATGCCTTGAATAATCGTGTTTTGATTTGTTTGTTCCGAAACAACAGATGCAGAAATTATTTTTTCTGGTAGTTTTGTCTCTTTAACAGGATTCAGCCAACAACTTTGCAACTCTTTCAAAACTTGCGCCACATCAGCAGGACGTTTGTCTATCTCCAACTGCAAACAGGCCAACGCCACTTTATGCAAAGCCACGCTCGCCTCATCGGTTTGCTGCAAACGTGAAAACGCTGCCCCTTGCCTGCGGTCTTCAACAGACGGCGGCGGGTGTCCATGCAAACACAAATAAATCACCGCTCCCAACGAATACAAATCGGTGCGCTGGTCGCAACGCCCACCGCTTAACTGTTCCGGCGCAATAAAAGTGCCAGTTCCCAAAGTTGTTCCTGAATGCAAAGTGCCACGCGCACCGACACGCGCCAAGCCAAAATCCATTAACACGGGCATTGCTTTTAGACCTTCCAGGTTTTTAAAACCTGGAAGGTCTGCACCGCATAGAAAAATATTATTCGCGCTAATATCACGATGATAGATTTTCTTGCCGTGCAAATCTTGCAAGGTTTCCAGCAACGGTTTTAACCAGCCACAAATCGCACTCGTAGACATAATTTTGCCATAAGGATTTTCTTTATCAGGCTTTAAATAATTCCCCAACGGCTGACCGTACAAACGTTCCATTAACAAATAAGTCGTTTTATTCTGCTCTCTAATCAATCCCGCATAGCGCACCACGCCCGATTTTATCGGCGGATAGTCATAACAAGAACGCAATAATTCGCCCTCGCTAATAAAACGACTATGCCAAGCATCCAAAAAATCCTGATTTGATTTTGGATTAACCGTTTTGCCGTCTAAGCCACGTTTGGCTAAGTCTTGCGGATAATATTCTTTCACCGCAAGAGCCAATCCATCTTCAATTCTCAAGGCAGCATACACAATCGCAAAACTGCCTTCGCCCAACACGCGCCCTAATACATAGTCATTTCCAAGCGTGGTAAACAAAGGCAAATAATGCAAAGCGGCTTCTTTTTGCAAATACTCATCGCGATTAAATTGGCAATGCGGACAAATCGCGCTTGAGCTAGGTTGAAAACAATCAGGACAATGTGTTGCTTGCTGGTAGTTCATTGAAGTATCCAAGTTCAATTTATGATTTTTTCTCGTTCTACGCACTACGTTGGGAACAAGAGCTATGCTTTTATTTATTTGGACGCAACACCGCAAACGGATTATTTCTGACCGCCGTTTGTTTCGGCATCGCTGCTTTTGGCGCAGATTTTTGTGGCTGAATTTCGCCGTCTTTTTTCATCGTTAAGGCAATCCGTTTTCGCGCTACATCCACTTCCACCACTTTCACCTTCACCATTTGCCCCGCTTTCACCACATCGCGCGGGTCTTTTACAAACACATCTGCAAGTTGCGAAATATGCACTAAACCATCCTGATGCACACCAATATCCACAAACGCGCCGAAATTCGCCACATTCGTCACCACGCCTTCCAATTCCATCCCGACTTTTAAATCGCTGATGCTTTCCACGCCTTCTTTAAACTGCGCACTTTTAAACTCAGGACGCGGATCACGTCCCGGTTTTTCCAATTCCAACAAAATATCCGTTACAGTTGGAATTCCAAAAAACTCATTGGTGAAATCTTTTGGATTCAACAAACGTAAAAAACTGCTTTGCCCAATAATGTCACGAATGGATTTACCACTTTTTTCGATAATCGCATTCACTACCGGATAGGCTTCAGGATGCACCGCAGAAGCATCGAGCGGATTTTCGCCATTCATAATGCGCAAAAAACCTGCCGCTTGTTCATACGCTTTTTCACCTAAACGCGGGACTTTTTTCAGTTGTTTGCGATTGCTGAACGCGCCGTTTTCATTTCTAAAGCTAACAATATTTTCACTAATCGTATTATTTAAACCAGAGACTTGTTTCAACAAGGCGACGGATGCTGTATTCACATCCACTCCGACCGCGTTCACGCAATCCTCAACCACAGCATCCAGACTTTTCGCCAGCTGCACTTGATTCACGTCATGTTGATATTGCCCAACGCCAATCGCTTTGGCTTCGATTTTCACCAATTCAGCTAATGGATCTTGCAAACGCCGCGCAATCGAAACCGCGCCGCGCAATGAAACATCTAACTCAGGAAACTCTTTTGCTGCCAGTTCAGAAGCCGAATAAACCGAAGCTCCGGCTTCTGACACCATGATTTTGCTGAACTTCAAATCGGGATAACGTTTCATCAAATCAGCGACTAATTGATCGGTTTCGCGTGAACCTGTGCCGTTACCAATCGAAACTAAAGTAACTTGATGTTTTGAAATGAGTTTTGCCAAAATTTCAATCGATTCATCCCACGCTTTGCGCGGCGGATGGGGATAAATGGTATCAGTAGTTAATAATTTGCCTGTTGTATCTACCACTGCGACTTTTACGCCCGTGCGAATCCCAGGGTCTAATCCCATCGTGGCTTTCGCGCCAGCGGGGGCTGCGAGGAGTAAGTCACGCAGATTATTGGCAAATACTTTAATCGCTTCCAGTTCGGCGGCTTCTTTCAATCGTTGTTTTAAATCCAAATCAATCCGCGTGAAAAGTTTCACTTTCCAAGCAAACCGCGCGGTTTCTGCCAGCCAAGCATCCGCAGGTTTATCCGTGCCGCTAATATTCAAATTCTTCATCACAAATTGCGTGTAAAGTTGATGCGCTTCTTTTTCATCCGCTCCCGGCAACAAGGTCACAGTCAACATATCTTCATTGCGTCCACGAAAAATCGCTAACGCGCGATGTGAAGGGATTTTATGAATCGCCTCGCTGTAATCAAAATAATCTCTAAACTTTTCTGCTTCGTTTTCTTTGGCTTTGATAACTTCTGACCGCAAAATCCCTTGTTGCCAAATCCGCTCGCGTAATTCACTCAACAAATTCGCATCTTCGCTGATCCTTTCCATGATAATTTGCCGAGCACCTTCCAAAGCCAGATTCGCATCCGTAATGCCGTGTTCTGAGTTCAAATACTTCAAAGCTTCCTGCTCAGGAATCAAAGCGTGATTTTCCAGCAACGCATTGGCTAACGGCTCTAATCCTGCATCGCGGGCTTTTTGCGCTTTGGTGTGACGTTTGGGTTTGTAAGGCAAATACAAATCTTCCAGCAACGTTTTTGTTTCGGCATCGTTAATCGCCAACGCTAATTCTGGCGTTAATTTTCCTTGATTTTCAATGCTTTCCAAAATAGTGGCGCGGCGCGAGTTTAACTCACGCAAATAACCTAATCGCTCATCTAACGTGCGCAACTGAGTATCATCAAGCCCGCCGGTCATTTCTTTGCGATAGCGTGAAATAAAAGGTACAGTCGCACCTTCGTCTAAAAGTTTTACCGCAGCGGTAATTTGATGTGAATTAACTGATAACTCTTGGGCAATGCGTAAAATAACGTCCATTTTTTCAAAACAAGTGGCTTAAAAACGGGCTATTGTAGCAGCTTGTTAGTGTGACATAGATTACAAAAACACAGTTTAATCAACTACAATGTATTTTATTAACAGGGTTATTCAAGCCAGATATATCTTGAAAGGTCTAATAAAAATAATAAGCGGTTAAAGCGCGTTTGTGAGATAAGCAGGAGAAGAAAATGCTAAAAACAGCACTTGTAGTAGGAACGCAATCCGGCTGTGGTAAAACAACAGTGATGCTGGCTTTATTACAGTATTTGAAAAGTAAAAATTTAGATGTTACGGCATTTAAAGCAGGCCCTGACTATCTCGATTCGCTTTGGCATCAAGCCATCACAGGCAAGCCTTCTTATAATTTGGATACGCAAATGATGGGCGCGGAGGCGTGTCGGCATCAATTCAACAAAGAATCTCAAGGTGTGCCAATTGCCTTAATTGAGGGCGTGATGGGGTTGTTTGACGGTAGAGCTGGCGTAGGCGGCATGGGTTCAAGTGCTGAATTAGCGAAGGTTTTAAATATTCCGGTGGTTTTGATTGTCGATGCCAAAGGTATGGCAGGTTCGATTGTGCCTTTGGTGAGTGGTTTTTGCCACTATGCTGAAAAACGTGGCATTGTTATTTCAGGGATTATTGCGAATCGTGTTGGCAGTGAACATCATGCGAATATTTTGCGTGATTTATTAAACACACATCAATTGCCGCCCTTATTTGCATGGCTAGAAAAAAACGCTCCAGAATTGCCTGAACGCCATTTAGCTTTAAAAAGACCTGAAATTGAAGATGTTCCTGATTTTTTGCCCTTTTTTAATTTGGATGATCGCATTTTAAGCGCGGCTTTGGCTGAGGTTGCGAATAAAAAACAAACAGAGCCGGAACATCCAAAATTGCTACAAGGGAAAACCATTGCCGTTGCAAAAGATCCTGTGTGCTGTTTTATTTATCCTGCGAATATTAATTGGCTGAAAGAAGAAGGCGCGGAGGTGCAGTTTTTTTCACCCTTAGGCGGTGAGCCTGTGCCTAAACATGCGGACGCGCTGTGGTTGCCGGGCGGTTATCCTGAGCTGCATGGACAAGAGTTATCAGAATCAAAAACATGGCGTTCTTTGCATAAATTTATTGAGATGGGCAAACCCGTGTTAGCAGAATGCGGTGGAGCGATGTTACTCGATAAAGAATTGGTTGACGCAGAGGGCAAGCGTTGGGCAATGTCTGGTGTTTTTCCGTGTACTTCGGTGATGGAAAAAAGATTAATGTCGCTAGGCTATCGCGAAGAAGAAAATGGCATGAAAGGGCATGAGTTTCACTATGCGCGACGCGAAAATACTGAAAACTTAGAGCCTTGTTTTAATGTACAAATAGGCGACAAAGGCGTGCGTATGAAAAATGTGCGGGCTTCTTATATTCACTGGTATTTTTCCAGTGCTCCAGAACAAATGACGAAGTGGTTATCTTGAAAAGTAGAGAAAGAAGAAAAGGTATTGTGTTAGTTAATACGGGCGAAGGCAAAGGAAAATCGTCTAGTGCCTTAGGTATGGTGTTTCGTGCTGCCGGCTGGGGTATGAAGGTTTGCGTGATTCAATATATCAAAGGGCAATGGCAAACCGGTGAGCAAAAAGCCGCGCAGAAATTTGACAATATTGAGTGGCACGCGCTCGGTGATGGTTTTACTTGGGATACTAAAAATCCAGAACAGGATATAAAAACCAGTCGTGCGATTTGGGAATTGAGCAAAGAAAAAATTCGCTCAGGTGAGTTTGATTTAGTGCTGCTGGATGAAATTAATTATTGCTGCGGTTATCAATGGATTAGTGGGCAAGAAATTGCCGATTTTATTACCGCTGAAAAACCGGATTGGATGCACTTGATTTTAACCGGGCGCAATGCCGCGCCTGAAGTGATAGCGTTGGCGCATACCGTGACAGAAATGACTCCGATTAAACACGCTTACAATCAAGGGATTAAAGCAGAACAAGGGATTGAGTTTTAATTTTTCTGAAAAAGCCTGGCACGTTAAAAGAGACTATTTAGGATATGATCAACAATAACTTGCCTTAATAGTTGAGGATTCTTTGTGTAGAGGCGATTTTAATCGCCTAGGGCGAATGAATTCGCCCCTACATCAGCTTTCAAAAATCGGAAGTTATTTTTTAGCCAAATTCTTAGTAACATTGCAGCTCTAAGGCAAATTCATTTTTATGCGTAGCACAGCGAAACAAATAAACTGCGCCAGAATCTCCCCACATCACATCTGCATTATCTTCTGAATCAATTTGGGCAAAAAACGCCATTTCATCGCCACAAATAGCACAAACTTTGGTTGTTTCACTTTGAATCCATTTCGGATAACCGCCAATAAAAGTGGCGTAATCTGTAAGGCAACCACGCTCAGCCGCTGCCACCTCATAATCCTCATAACGATCATTTTCGCTGAAAATTTGTGCAGCTTCTGGAGATAAAACCTCTAAATCATTGAAATCCGGCAATGTTTTGACAGATTGTTCTGTACAAGTACAAGCCGATATTTCATATTCTGAAACATGGCTTGGAGCGATGGCAACATAATTTGCCATGTTAGGGTTTTGATAACTGCGAATCAACCATTGCCCTTTTTCCTCATCGCCAAATCCCCAAGGAAAACAGTCAAAACAGTAAAAAAATGTGTGTAAAGAATTTTCGGCTGGCAGTTTAATTTGCGCGACAAAAGTGAGTTCGTTTTTGCAAGTCGGGCAACTTGCCCAAGTTTCGTTTGCTTCTGCGTAAGGTAAACCACCAAATTTGCTGGCACAACTTGCCTGTTCAGCCTGTTCAGAATTTGAGAGTTTTAAAAGTAGCGCGGGTTTTATTAAAGGATTTAACAAATCATCTAGTAATTGAGTTTGCGACATTTTTTGACTCCCAAATCTTAATTTACAAATCACTACGGCATTAAATTCAAACGTATATCGCAATTTTCACAGGAAGCTTGTTTGATAGCATTTAGCCAATCTTGCCATGCCGCAGGGGCTGCTGTAGAGCCATCTTCTAAGAGTGATATTCCACCGAGCAAACCGCCAATATCACTTGATTGAGTCATCTTATACTCATTTTCAAGAAACTTATACATGGCAATATAAGCAATCTTAACCGTTATGTTATCGCTTTCAACAATAATTAATGATTTCTTTGCACAGAAAAGCGGGCTAATTGAGAAAGTGCTTCTTTGTAAATGGATTCATCTAAACAAGCGAGTGCATCAATTGCAAGTTGCGCTTGGTGTTGTGCTGCTTGTTCTGTGTATTCAATGGCTTGGGTATTTTTAACCACTTCATAAACATCATTAAACGCATCGCGCGAACCTGTTTTAATCGCATCAATAATAATCTGCGCTTGCTCTGGCGTGCCTTTGGCAATCGCATAAATTAGCGGCAACGTTGGCTTACCTTCTGCTAAATCATCACCTAAATTTTTGCCTAAATCTTCCGTGGTCGCTTTGTAATCTAAAGCGTCATCAATCAGCTGAAACGCAACGCCTAAATGCTGACCGTATGCTGCAAGCGCGTCTTCAGTGGCTTTGTCTGCGTTAGAAATTACGCCGCCTAAACGTGTTGCCGCGCTGAATAAAATCGCCGTTTTTCTGGCAATCACTTCTAAATATTTTTCTTCGGTAGTGTCTGGATTATTGCAGTTTAACAATTGCAACACCTCACCTTCGGCAATTGCGGTGGTGGTTTTGGATAAAATTTCCATCACGCGCA
Organism: uncultured Methylomonas sp.; assembly: GCA_936941155.1. Classification (GTDB taxonomy): domain Bacteria; phylum Pseudomonadota; class Gammaproteobacteria; order Methylococcales; family Methylomonadaceae; genus CAIQWF01. The sequence continues at coordinate 35,853 of CAKZJE010000034.1, forward strand.
TATTGTTAGTGCGCACCATCATTTCAAACGCGCTGGAGTAAAGATAATCACCGACTAATACGCTAGCTGCGTTGCCCCACACCGCATTGGCTGATTCTTGTCCACGTCGCAAAGCCGATTCATCAACCACATCATCATGCAGCAATGTTGCTGTGTGAATAAACTCAATCACTGCCGCTAAAATTAAATGACTATCGTTAGCTCCTCCCAACGCTTTTGCCGCTAATAGCAACAACATAGGGCGCAATCGCTTTCCGCCGTTGCTAATAATGTAATGCCCAATTTGATTAATAAGCACTACGTCAGAGCTTAATTCGTTCAAAATAAGCTGATCGACGGCGGCAGCTTCCGCTAAGGTAAGGTTTTTAATTGCGTCAAAGTCAATAAGTGTCGATGAGTTGGAAGAATCTTGTGATGCCATGGGGAGATGATTAGCTGCTAGGATTTGATTAAATCCTGCCATGCTATTGAATAAGTTAGGGTGGTGTCAATTACTTTTACGATATTTTGTTTATAATCTTTAACATCTTGTTTGATTTAAAGTTTGACGAGTGTAACTTTTAAAAATATAATGTTTTGTTCACTTAACAGATATTTAATGCTTGATGGAGCTGACGCTGATGTATGCGGTAATTCAAACAGGTGGTAAACAGTACCGAGTTCAAGAAGGTACTACCTTAAAAATAGAAAAACTAGAGCTTGGAGCCGGCGACAGCATTGAGTTCGACAAAGTTTTAATGGTGCAGGCTGACGATGCGACCAAAATTGGTCAACCCTTCTTAGAAGGCGGCAAAGTCACTGCAACTGTGTTGTCTCAAGGCAGACATGACAAAGTTAAAATTATAAAATTCAGAAGACGTAAGCACCACATGAAACAAATGGGTCATCGTCAATACTATACAGAAGTCCAGATTACTGGAATTTCTGCTTAAACTTTAAGGAGTTAAACAATGGCTCATAAGAAGGCAGGCGGTAGTAGCCGCAACGGACGTGACTCGCAGTCCAAACGCTTAGGCGTAAAACGTTTCGGTGGTCAAGTTGTTGCAGCTGGAAACATTTTAGTTCGTCAACGTGGCACACAATTTCACCCTGGTGATAACGTAGGCTGCGGAAAAGATCATACTTTATTCGCAACTGCGGATGGTAAAGTGGTTTTTCAGGTTAAAGGACCTAAAAACCGCAGATACGTCAGTGTTGTTGCTGCGTAATAATTATTTATCAGCTGCATAGCGGCATGATGAAGTAGCTAAAAAGCCTCGTCCATGACGGGGCTTTTTTGTTTTTAAGGCTAAGCTTTAGACCTGATAAGTTTTTTTAAAATCTGTCAGGGTCATTGAAGTAGAACAGTAAAGGTGCGTGTAGTATGAGATTTGTTGACGAAGCAGACATCAAAGTAGAAGCGGGTGATGGTGGCAATGGGATTGCTTCTTTCCGACGGGAAAAATTTATTCCTTGGGGCGGGCCCGATGGCGGTGATGGTGGTGATGGTGGCAGCGTTTTTTTAGTTGCGACTGAAAACGTCAACACGTTGGTTGATTTTCGTTATCACTCCACGCACCGTGCTGAACGCGGTCAAAATGGCATGAGCAATGATTGTCGCGGCAAAAAAGGCGATTGTTGCTATATTCCTGTGCCGTTAGGAACGATTGTTTATGAGAAAGACACGGGCGAGAAAATTGGCGATTTAACCACCGCCGGACAAACTTTGTTGGTGGCAAAAGGCGGTTTTCACGGTTTAGGCAATGCGCGTTTTAAAAGCAGTATCAATCGTGCGCCACGCCAAACCAGCAAAGGCTCAAAAGGCGAACACCGGATGTTGCATTTGGAATTGTTGGTGATTGCGGATGTCGGTTTGTTAGGTTTGCCAAATGCGGGCAAATCGAGTTTGATTCGTTCTGTTTCTTCTGCGACACCAAAAGTGGCGGATTATCCGTTTACTACCTTGCATCCGAATTTGGGCGTAGTGCGGGTCGATGATTTGCGTAGTTTTGTGATTGCTGATATTCCGGGCATTATTGAAGGCGCAGCAGAAGGTGCGGGGTTAGGTTTGACATTTTTGAAACATCTGTCGCGTACTGGTTTGTTGCTGCATGTGATTGATATAGAGCCTTACGAAAATGGCGATGAGACTCCGGTTGAGTCCGCACGGAAGATTATTAAAGAAGTGGAAAAATGGAGTGATGATTTAGCCAATAAGCCGCGTTGGTTGGTGTTGAATAAAACCGACCGCGTGTTGGATGAAGAAGTTGATACGCATTGCCAAGCGATTGTCGATGAATTAGGTTGGACGGGCGAAGTGTTTAAAATTTCGGCGTTGAAAAAATCAGGTACTCAGGCGTTGATGTTTGCGATTATGGAGTTTTTGGAGCAGCGGCGGCAAGCTGAGAACGAGCAAAAAAATCAACTAAGCGTTTAAAAACGATGTCAAGATTAAGCAAGCTGACAATTAAAGGTTATAAATCAATTCAGAGTTTAGAAAATTTTGAATTGACGAATCTTAATATTTTGCTGGGCGCAAATGGCGCAGGGAAAAGTAATTTTATTTCTGTTTTTAAATTGCTTGCCAATATGTATGCGCAGAATTTGCAACTCTATGTGCAGAAAAATGGGGGTGCTGATGCGTTGTTACATTATGGGAGAAAAAAAACTCAAGAACTAAAAATGAAGTTTTATTTTCAGAATAATGGTTATTTTTTCGATTTTATACCGACCGTAGACAATAGACTCATTTTCAAAGAAGAAAATATTTTTCATATATCCGAGCATCTTATTCCTCCAGTAACTTATATGGAGAGTTTAACTACCATTGGGCAAGGTAATAGTGAATCAAAGATGCACAATGCTGTGCCGGCTGTTTATGCTATAGACGCTATTGAAAGCTGGCGCGTTTATCATTTTCACGACACAAGCGACACTGCTTTAGTTAAACAAATTCATTCCACTTCGGATAATTTACGACTTAAAACGGATGCTGCTAATTTAGCAGCATTTTTATGGTTATTAAAACAAAAACATTCAGATAGTTACCATCAAATTGTTAGAACTATTCAATTAGTCGCGCCGTTTTTTTCTGACTTTGTTAATCGCGAGAATGGAGGGTACATTCAATTAGAATGGTTTGAAAAAGGTAATTTAGATACGCCGTTTAAAGCGCATGTTTTATCGGATGGCACATTACGTTTTATGTGTTTAGCAACTTTGTTATTGCAGCCATTTCATTTAATGAACGATACGATATTAATTGATGAACCGGAGTTAGGCTTGCATCCTTACGCATTACAAGTATTAGCTGATTTAATCAAACGTGCAGCAGAGCAAAAACAATTAATTATCTCTACACAATCTGTTGAATTAATTAATTATTTTTCAGCGAATGATATTATTGTCGTAGATAGAGTCAATGACACATCCACTTTTAAACGCCTTGATGAAGAAAACTTAAAAGACTGGCTAGAGGATTACACGCTGGGTGATTTGTGGAAACAAAACATTATCGGCGGGAGACCGTCTCGATGATTCGCTGTTACGTTGTGTGTGAAGGACAAACAGAAGAAACTTTTATTCGTAATGTGATTGCGCCGATTTTAGCTCCTCAACAAATTTATTTAATAGCGCGGCTCATTCCCACTTCAAAAACTAGCAAAGGTGGAGCATTAACGTATGAACGAGTTAGAAAATTTGTTCTCAACTCATTAAAAGAGGGAAATGTTTTTGTCACCACTTTTTTTGATTTATACGCATTGGATAATCAATTTCCCCATTTTGCAGATAGCCAAAAAAAAGCCGATGTTTATGCAAAAGTAGAATCGCTTGAACAAGCGTTTAAATCAGATATTCTTCAAGAAAACACATCTTTTGATAATCGTTTTTTTCCTTATATCCAACCGTATGAATTTGAAGGCTTGCTGTTTTCTGATATTGCCAAATTAACGCAAATAGAAACAGCTTGGTCTCAAACAACCAACGCCTTGCAAATCATTCGTAATAGTGTAGAAACACCTGAACACATCAATGATAGCCCTCAAACAGCTCCTTCTAAACGGTTGGAAAGCCATTTAAAAAATCCTTATTATCGTAAAACATTACACGGCACGTTAGCGATTGAAGCGATAGGCATTGATAAATTGTTAGCCGAATGCCGACATTTTGCGCAATGGTATAATCAATTGCTGGCATTGAGTGATGAACATTCCAAACAACAGAGCAAATAAATCGTGAGTAGAGAAAATTTTCAAACCGCCAAACGAATTGTTATCAAAATCGGCAGCTCTTTACTAACTGCCGGTGGACAAGGCTTAAACAAACCCGCCATTCGCGAATGGGTGGCACAAATGGCTGCTCTGCGGCAACAAGGCATAGAAGTCGTGCTGGTTTCATCCGGTGCAGTCGCAGAAGGCATGGTGCGCTTAGGCTTAAAACAACGTCCAAAAGCCTTGCACGAACTCCAAGCTGCCGCCGCCGTTGGACAAATGGGCTTGGTGCGCGTGTTTGAAAATAAATTTCAAGAACATCATTTACACGCCGCGCAAATTCTTTTAACGCACGACGATTTAACCAATCGGCAACGTTATTTAAACGCGCGTAGCACCATGCTGACGCTGCTCGAATTCGGCGTAATTCCGGTGATTAACGAAAATGACACCGTTGCCACCGACGAAATCCGCTTCGGAGATAACGACACATTAGGGGCGTTAGTCGCTAATTTAGTCGAAGCCGATTTATTAATTTTATTGACCGATCAAATAGGCTTATTCGATTCTGATCCCAGCTTAAACAAAGATGCAAAATTAATCGAATCCGCTAGCGTCAATGACGGCTTATTAGATGAAGTGGCAGGCGAAAGTCGCAGCGGTTTAGGGCGCGGCGGAATGTACACCAAAGTTCGCGCTGCACGTTTGGCTTCCCGTTCTGGCGCAGCCACTGTGATTGTCGCAGGGGCGATTGAAAACGTCATTACTCGTGTGATGGCGGGTGAAAACCTCGGCACTTATTTAATCCCGAATATCGCCCCGATAGCTGCGAGAAAACAATGGCTTGCCGGACAATTGCAATTGAAAGGCAAACTAATACTCGATAACGGCGCGGTAAACGTTTTAACCGAACATGGCAAAAGTTTATTAGCCGTTGGGGTGAAATCAGTGGAAGGACAATTTAATCGTGGCGATTTAGTTTCCTGTCTGGATGGCGAAGGATTTGAAATCGCACGCGGTTTAGTCAACTACAGCGCGGCAGAATGTCTGAAAATTGCCGGAAAACCCAGCAGTGAATTTGAAGCGATTATCGGTTATGCGGATGATGAAGAATTAATTCATCGCGATAATATGGTTGTGATTAATTAAATTCCATTTTAAATCAAAGTATTACTATGAACCGTATTGTTATTTTCTTAAGCAGTTTTTTTATTTTAAACATCTTTGCTAGCTCTGCTTTTCCTCACGCAGGGCCGCATGAAAGCCAAAACTGCTTTATCACAATCGCTAACAATACCGCCCGCTTTAGCGGCTATCAATTTCAAAGCCAGCATCCCGACCAAGCCTATTGTCGGGTGTTGCCTGATTTAGGCTCTGTCGTGATTAAAATTGAGCCAGTCACCAGCGGATTAATAAATAAAAAAGTTTCGTTGCAACTATTACAACTGCATTCGTGGCTTGATTTAGTTTTTAATCCTGACAAAGCTTTGTTAAGTTTAAAAAAAACACCGTTACAAGAATTTAATAACGGTGTGGTGATGATGCAAACTGACATTCAGCAGCGCGGCGTTTATGCGTTGGCTATTGAATTGCAGTTAAATCCGCAAGAAACTCGCTCTGAAAAATATTTCTTTTTAGCAGGCGTGCCTGTCACAGAAATATTAGTGCTGTTTTCAGGCTGCATTTTAGTATTACTCACAATTATTTTTCTCAGGCAACTCAGAAAACCTAAGTTCCCCCAAAAACACAGTCAATAGCAACACCTCAACTTAAATTAACAAACGTCATCCTGTTAATCTTGAAATCTTAAAAATCGTGTTTAAAATACGAAAATTTTTCAAGACGACTGGTCGTCTTAAAAAATTCATCATTCATTGCTCAGTAGCTACGATTCGTATTTTGTGTAGGTGCGGATTTATCCGCACTGTGCGAATGAATTCGCACCTACAGTTGTCGAGCTTATTTCAAGCACGTTCCTTAGCAGATAAATCGACTTGCAGTTTTTTGACACTTAAAAAAGCTAATCTGATTTTATGCTTGAAAACTTATTCTATATACTTAGAACAATGATTCGTAAAAACACGCGATAAACACTAAGCAAACAAAAGTTTCTCGACCCAATCGGCTTACTTTTATATCCTAAAGCTGATTTTTCACGCCCTACATGACACAATATTCAAAGAAAAACACTCAAGCTATCGAATTTGAAATACACTTCAAGTAAGCCTTACTTCATTTTGTAACGATTTAGCCCGCCCTATGACAAAGTCAAATCCCACTTTAAAAATCATTCTTTATCTCAGCTTAGGAATTTTCCTATTAGCTTTACCGTATCTCACCGACTTCGCCCTCGGCAGAATTTGGGTCAGAATTCTTGATTTCAGTCTGCTGTACATCATGCTCGCCTTAGGCTTGAACATTGTGGTTGGCTTCGCTGGCTTGCTGGATTTAGGCTTTGTCGCTTTCTTCGCAGTCGGAGCTTATTCCTACGCCATTCTAGGATCACCGCATTTAGGTATTCATTTACCCAGTTGGTTATTACTGCCTATCGGCACAGTATTGGCGGGATTTTTTGGCATTTTGCTCGGTACGCCCACCTTGAAATTACGCGGTGATTATTTGGCGATTGTCACTTTAGGTTTTGGTGAAATCATCCGCATTTTCCTCAACAACCTTAACGCACCGTATAACATCACTGGAGGGCCGCAAGGCATTAACCTGATTGACCCGTTAAGCATCGGCGGTTTTGAACTTTCCAAAGAAGTCTGGTTTCCGGCGGTTTACAACTACTATTATTGCTTTCTGTTGTTTGTGCTGTTGATTATTTTCGTCACGCACCGCTTGCAATATTCACGGATTGGACGGGCGTGGGTGGCGATTCGCGAAGATGAAATTGCTGCGCAAGCAATGGGGATTAATACGCGCAATATCAAACTGTTAGCATTTTCTATGGGTGCGAGTTTTGGCGGTTTGGGCGGTGGATTGTTTGCTGGTTTTCAAGGGTTTGTCAGTCCGGAAAGTTTCAACCTGATGGAATCGGTGATGATTTTGTGCATGATTGTGTTAGGCGGCATGGGGCATATTCCCGGCGTGATTTTTGGTGCGGTGCTTTTAACCGTGTTGCCCGAAGCGTTGCGTTATTTGGGCGATTTGCAAAATCATGTGTTTGGCAAAATTTTTGTTGATCCGGCGGATTTGCGGATGTTGGTATTCGGTTTAGCGTTGATTTTAGTGATGCTCTTGCGTCCTGCTGGCTTGTGGCCTTCACCGCTGAGAAAACAAGAATTTGCAACTGTTGAGAGCGGCGATGAGTGAAAAACTATTAGAAATCAATCATATTAGTAAACAGTTTGGCGGAATTTCTGCATTAACTGATGTGTCGTTAGAGATTCAACGCGGCGAAATTTACGCTTTAATCGGGCCAAACGGGGCGGGGAAAACCAGTTTATTCAACGTGATTACGGGGATTTACACACCGAATAGCGGAGAAATTTTGTTAAACGGACAAGCCATGACCGGCAAAGCCCCGCACGAAATGGCAAACGCAGGCGTGGCGCGTACTTTTCAAAATATTCGCCTTTTTCCCAGCATGAGCGCATTGGAAAATGTGATGGTCGGGCGGCATTGTCGTACTTCTGCGGGCGTGATTGGCGCAGTGTTTAAACATCCGAAAGCCAAAGCCGAAGAATTAGCCATCACGAATCGGGCAAAAGAATTATTGGAATATGTCGGGATTGCCAAACACACCAACACGGTGGCTCGAAACTTAAGTTATGGCGATCAACGTCGTTTGGAAATTGCTCGCGCATTAGCCACCGAGCCGGTTTTATTAGCTTTAGATGAACCCGCAGCCGGCATGAATCACACGGAAACCAATAGCTTGGAAGATTTGTTCAGAAAAATTCGTGCAGACGGCGTGACGTTATTGTTAATTGAACACGATGTGAAATTGGTGATGGGCTTGTGCGACCGGATTACGGTGTTGAATTTTGGCAAAAAAATCGCCGAAGGCACGCCAGAGGTTATTAAAAATCACCCCGAAGTGATTGAAGCGTATTTAGGAGTCAGCGTTTAATGAAACTGTTAGAAGTGCATCATCTGAAAGTCCATTACGGTGGCGTGAACGCGGTAAAAGGGATTAATTTTCATCTGCATAGTGGTGAAATTGTCGCGCTGGTCGGGGCAAACGGGGCAGGCAAAAGTTCTACCTTGCGAGCCATTTGCAAACTCGCGCCGCATTCTGGCAAATTGTCCTTTGCGGGCAAAGATTTAGCGGCAGTCAAAAGCCATGATTTGGTGCGGATGGGGATTGCTTTAGTGCCGGAAGGTCGCGGCATTTTCAGCAATTCTTCCGTAGAAGAAAATTTGCTGATGGGGGCGTATATTTATAAAGATGCGCAAGTGCAAACCGATTTGGAAAAAATGTACAGCTTATTTCCGCGCTTAAAAGAACGTCATCAACAAGCGGCGGGCACGTTGTCCGGTGGTGAGCAACAAATGTTGGCATTAGGTCGGGCGTTGATGAGTCGCCCAAAATTATTATTGTTGGATGAGCCTTCGATGGGACTTGCGCCATTGGTGGTGAAAGCCATTTTTGATGTGCTAAAACAAATTGCAGCGGAAGGCATGACGATTTTTCTGGTGGAGCAAAACGCCGGATTAGCGTTGGAATTGTCGATGCGCGGTTATGTGATGGAAAGTGGCAATATTGTTCTGACCGATTCTGCTTCTGCGTTGTTGCAAAATCCGCAAATTCGCGCTGCTTATTTGGGGCAATAACGATTTTGTTAGGAACGTGCATGAAATAAGCTCGACAATTGTAGGTGCGAATTCATTCGCACAGTGCGGATAAATCCGCACCTACACAAAATAAACTTGCATAAACCACATCTAATTTGAGAAACGTAGTTTTTTGTTGAATCGTAGAGACGCAATATTTTGCGTCTCTACATATTTGCATAGCCCCTAACCATTTAAAAAACTATGTATTTCTGAATGGATGCGGTTTAAGTTGTTTCGAGCTCATTCCTTATCGAAAAACAGCCTTTTTTCAGTGAAAAAAATTTCTTTAGATAAAAACAGCGATAAAAACGTATAAATCTGCAAAAACTTTAGCCAATAAGTGATAGAGTTCAACCTATTATTAAGGTTATAGTGCATATTGCATAATATGTTACTAAACTATGACGATTCGATTTTCAAATAAATGCAAAACAGCGTAATCTTAGACAAGCTCTAATTTTAGGTTTTGCAAAAAACTAATCGCTTATCAAAGGACTCTTGATGCCCCCTAAAAACCTGACTATTGTTGAAGTCAAAATTCCTGTTGCCAAGCTCAGAGAAGGGATGTATGTCTGTAAGCTTGATAAACCTTGGGTTGAGTCTTCTTTTGTGTTTCAGGGCTTTTTAGTTACAAATGAATCACTTATCAAAAAACTCAAGGAAGAGTGTCGTTATGTTTATATTGATGAAAATCGCGGTGCATCTCCTGAAAAATCACTGGCAGAAATGGCCAGTGAAAACACGAAACCTAAGAAAAACTTTTTAGATAAAATCTTAGGTCGAAAAAGTAATGTTCTAGTTCGCAAAGACACCCACAAACTCATTGATATTGTAGAACGCAATATTTCCACTGAAGATATTCGCCCGCCCCTGAAACCAGTTTCGTTTGATCAAGAAAAAGATGCTGCTCGTGTTGCCCATACTCATGCCAGTGCATTGATTAAAGATTTTATGTCGCATGTTAAGCAAGGTGGTGCGGTTGATATTATTGTTGCTAAACACGCCGTAGATGATTGTATTTCCAGCATTTTACGCTCTCCCGATGCAATGTTGCTATTGATGCGTTTAAAAACCAAAGACTATTCCATGTGGCAACATTCTATGAATGTGAGCGTGTTAGCAATCACTTTAGGGCGTTATCTTAATTTGCATGACGATGAACTGATGTTATTAGGTTTAGCAGGCATGTTTCACGATATTGGCAAACTAGGTATTTCAAATAAAGTTCTCGCCGAAGTGAAAACCAAAGCAGAATTAACTGCGATGCTGAATTCACATACCCTGTTAGGGCGCGATATTCTGTTAAAGTGCATGGGACAGCTGGCGGAAGTTGCGGCAACTGTGGCTTATTCTCACCATGAACATCTTGATGGCAGCGGCTTTCCACGCGGTTTGCAAGGTGCACAAATCTGTGCTTATACCCGCATGATTAGCATTGTGAATCTTTATGATAATTTGACTACGGATAGACCGGGCAAAAAAGCCTTAACGCATTATGATGCGATGACCGTGTTATTAGAAAAAGCGCATAAACATTTGGATGCAACTTTAGTTGATAGCTTTAACCGCTGTATCGGCACTTATCCAGTCGGTTGCGTGGTGGAAATGAGCAGTGGCGAAATTGCGATGGTGGTGGAGGAAAATGAGTCGCAACGCTTAAGACCGAAAGTTATTTTGCTCACCAATCCTGAGAAAGAACAAATCTCCAAAAAAGTAGTGAATTTAGCTGACATTGAGTTTATTAATGAACACAGCTCTTACTTTATTAAAGCGATTGTGGATGCTAAAAGTTATGGTATTACGCTATAAAAAACAGGAAGGTTGTCATGTGTTATTTTCCTCGCAAACTTAAAAATCATCATTTTTTAAACTGCATCGGCATCATTATTTCGTGTTTTTTTATCAATAGTGCCTTCGCAGCATCCTCAGAACCATCCATTCAAACGCCCGGTGCTGATTTAGCAAACTTTCCAAATAGCGCGTTTACTTTGCCGCAAGGTCGCGCCTATCTTGAATCCTCTTCATACAATTACAGCAGCCGCACCCGCAACGACATGCCAGCTCAAATCAGCAGCGGCTATTTGCTGCGCTATGGTTTGCTAGATGATTTGGAAGTGCGCCTGATGTCGAATGGCTACACATGGGTTGATAATGAAAATAAAACCAACGGTCTAAGTCCACAAATATTGGATGTTAAATGGCATTTGCTGGACGAAAATAAGGATTCATCTCTTCCTGCCATCGGCATTGAAGTTTCAGTGCAAAGCAATTGGGGCGCGAGTGCTTTTAAAAGTAATTATTGGTTGCCGGCATTGAGCTTAAACTTCGATCAAACCTTGCCATTTGATATTGCATTTGAATACAACTTAGGTTTTATCAGTCAAGAAAATGCGCAAGGCAAAAAAGAATATCAACTGGCTTTGTCATGGGCATTACAACGAGAAGTTTTTGAAGATGTTGCCGTGTTTGTCAACGGTTATACCAATACCGGAAATGGCCTAACTACCAGTGCTGTAGGGGCAGGTCTGCAATGGACACCTTTGCAAAGAGTGGCGTTTTTTACCAATCTTAGTGCTGGCTTAACTCAAATCACGCCTAATTTTTCAGCCTTAGTGGGCTTTGCGATTGCATTTTAATAATCATCATCAAATAAATTTATCAAAAAAATCATAACTACTGAATTCTTATTATAGTAAAAACAGTTTATAGTGCTTAGCTAAGTTGTAGTGTTTGACTCAAACCTCATTTTCTCCCATAAACCACAAGGAATCGCAATGGACCAATCCACACGCTATGCTGATTTAAGCCTAAATGAAGCTGATTTAATCAAAGGCGGTAATCATATTCTGGTTGCTTATAAAATGGCTCCAAAATCAGGACATGGTTATTTAGCAGCTGCTGCGCATTTTGCTGCTGAATCATCAACAGGAACAAACGTGGAAGTGTCGACTACGGATGATTTTACGAAAGGTGTGGACGCATTAGTGTATTACATTGATGAGGCGAATGAAGATTTACGCATTGCCTATCCTATTGAATTATTTGATAGAAATATGATTGATGGACGGATGATGCTGGTGTCATTTTTAACTTTGACCATTGGCAACAATCAAGGCATGGGCGATATTAAACATGCCAAAATGATTGATTTTTGGATGCCGCCTCGTGCCATTCAACTTTTCGATGGTCCTGCGACTGATATTAGCGATTTATGGCGCATTTTAGGTCGTCCAGTGAAAGACGGCGGCTATATTTCTGGCACAATTATTAAACCAAAATTAGGGCTGCGTCCTGAGCCATTTGCTTACGCGGCATATCAATTCTGGTTAGGTGGCGATTTTATTAAAAATGATGAGCCACAAGGCAATCAAACTTTTTGTCCCCTGAAAAAAGTGATTCCGTTAGTGCGTGATGCCATGTGCCGTGCGCAAGATGAAACTGGACAAGCCAAATTATTCTCAGCCAATATCACCGCAGACGATCATTATGAAATGTTAGCGCGAGCTGATTATGTGTTGGAAACCTTTGGTGAATTTGCCGACCACATTGCCTTTTTAGTGGATGGATTTGTGGGTGGACCCGGCGCGATTACTACTGCACGTCGTCAATATCCAAAACAATTTTTACATTATCACCGTGCAGGTCATGGCATGATAACGTCTCCCTCTGCCAAACGCGGTTACACTGCTTTTGTATTGTCAAAAATGTCGCGTTTACAAGGTGCGTCGGGCATTCATGTCGGCACAATGGGATATGGCAAAATGGAAGGCGAAATGGAAGACACTATTTTGGCTTACATGATTGAGCGCGATGCTTGCCAAGGCCCTGTTTACCATCAAGAATGGTATGGCATGAAACCAACTGCGCCGATTGTATCTGGCGGCATGAATGCACTACGCTTGCCTGGTTTTTTCAAAAATCTGGGGCATGGCAACATCATTAATACTGCTGGTGGTGGTTCTTACGGACATTTAGACAGTCCAGCAGCCGGCGCAATTTCGTTGCGACAAGCCTATGAATGTTGGAAATCTGGTTCAGACCCGATTGAGTACGCGAAAGAACATAAAGAGTTTGCGCGGGCATTTGAGTCTTTTCCAAACGATGCAGATGCGATTTATCCAGGCTGGCGCGAAAAATTGGGCGTTGGTAAATAATCGCTCAATTGTGAAAACCTAACTTGGTTTTTTTGAATAACTGATGTTAGGCAGGTGAGTAATTTCTCCACGAAACACACAAAAATCACGAAAAGATAGAACTGTATTTGACTATTTAAAGAGTACCTCTAAATTTTTCGTGTCTTTCGTGCTTTTCGTGGACAATTAAAGCTATGCGTAACATGAGTCAATAACGAATATTAGGCAAAAATACTCACCATAGCCACGCAAGCGATATAGGAAGTTGAGCAAAAATTTTTAAAGACGACTGGTCGTCTTGTAAATTTTAGAAGATTATTCCCACAACACTGCATGGGTTTTGCGTAATATCAATGAATAATTAAAATGTGTTTTTGATATTTTTTAAATTAGTAGAGACGCAAAATCTTGCGTCTCTACCGCTTAATTAAAAACTGCGCTTTTCAAACAAAGCTTTCTTCTTTTCTGATTTTTCTGTTAAAAATCAAAACTCGCTTTAATTCTAAACGTTAATCTGTCTTGCTCAATACCTGTTTGCCGCAGCTCAGGAGAGCTAGGTTCAAAATAACGTTGATTGAATAAATTATAAACGCCGCCAGACAACTCCAACCCTTTCACCATAGTATCTTGGCTGAATACGGTTAAATTGCTCACCACATAATCTGGCACTTTTCCGCCAGTGGCATTTTTTCTGCTGCTTAAATAGCGCGTTTCAAAGCCTGCAAAAACTTTCTCTGAACCGAATAATGGCGCAATCACATTCAGTTTCACCATGTGTTCTGGTGAATTGCTTAAAGATTGCTGCGTGTTTTGGTCAATGGTTGATTGCCAAGAATAACTCAGCCGCGCTTGCCAACCGACCGCCCACTTTCCTTCTAATTGCGCTTCCACGCCTGTGGATTGCACTCTGCCTAAATTACTATTTTGAAACACGCCGCTGTCAATCTCGGTAAATCTAATTAAATCTTTCATTGTGGTGTAAAACACATTGACCTCAGCATTTAACTGCTGATTAAAACGATGCTGTAAAATAAACTCTAGCGTTTTAAATAATTCAGGTTTCAGATGGGCATTAGGAATAATGCCCGTGCCACGATAATTCATTTCAAACGGATTCGGCGCACGAAACGCACTGCCGTAGAGTAATTTAACCGTGCTGTTATCGTTTATTTCATAGATTAAACTCGCGCGTGGATTCACTGTTGTGCCTGATGTACTGTAATAATCAAAGCGTAATCCTAAATTAGCTGACAATTTCTCCGTCAAATTAATCTCATCTTGCAAAAAAACTGCCCAGCGATAACTGCTTGTTTTGACATGAAAGTATTTAGTAATGTCGTAATTGGTGAGCTGTTGTTCAAAATTATCCTGAAATTCACCGCCGAAGGTAAAACGATGTGATTGCCAAAAAACTTGACTCATTTGCCATTCGGCTTGCCACCATTGTGCACGAGTGTAGTCCTGATTCACCACATAATGCGTTTCCGGCGTGCCATAGTCGTAGGGATAATGACCATGATAGGAAGATCGATTATAAGAAATCTTTCCTTGCAGGTTCAGATTATTCTCAAAAGTGTGCGTATATTTGGCGTTAACCATGATTTTTTCGTCTAAATAGCTTTCATCAGGGCTATTAAAAATAGTATCAAAAGAGGCTGTAGGTAACTGTTTTTTTCGTCTATCAAATAAACCTTGCAGGGTGAAATCTTGATAGCTGATCGTTGTGAGGAATTTTACGGATTGGTCTTGGTCATTGTTTTCAGAAATACCGCCATTGGTCGCAGGCGAGTCGAATTCTTTATAATACAATCGGTTGTTGCCATGACTGTGATAAAAACTACCAGTTGTATAAGTTTCCGCGCCATTTGCAAATTGTTTTCCGTAACTTAAACTGGTTCTAGTGGCATGAAAACTACCGTAAGATGTTTTGATATTTGCACCTTGTGCAGTTTTTCCTGTTTTGGTGATAACGTTAATCACTCCAAAGACGGCATTACTACCATATAAAGCAGAACCGGGGCCGCGCACCACTTCAACACGTTCAATGGTATCAATATCCACAGGAAAAGACTCCGCGCTATCAAAAGCATCATAGATAGAGTCATTTAAACGTTGTCCATCAATCAATAATAATAAACGGCTGTTGAAATCAGATGGTAAGCCAAACCCACGCGCTCCATCGAAGCCATAACCTCGGTCGTAAGTGTGGTAAAAGCCTTTTAAGCTGGCAAGAATGTCGCCAAAATCGCGGTATCCGTATTTTTTGATGTGCTCAGCAGTGACAATGCTGATGGAGGCGGGAGCTTGGGAAATGTGTTGCGTATGTTTTGACGCGCTATACACATAAGTTTCTGCTTGCAAGTACTCTATTTCATCTTGCAATATTTTATTAATATCTTTATCCGCTGCGTAAGCGCGGGTCATCAATAAACAAGTCATCCATATAATTGTTTTTTTCATGGTGAACTCAAGTTTCAAAACAGAATACTTTTATTCTACAGCGTAATCCCATATTTTTCAGGACGAACAATCTTTTTAATCACATAAGCATCGTCATCGCCATCTAAATCATTTTCAGCTAAATTCACCACTTTTTTATCGCATTTTTCTTTATCTGCGTCCGTAAGCAACATAATTTTAGGTCGCAGTTTCAAACCTTCGTTAGTTTCCACCACCATTGCAATTTCACCGGTATTCATTTCCACCACACAGCCTACAGGATATGCACCGATACATTGATGAAAACAATGCAGCAAGGTTTCATCAAATTGCGTATTAGCGCGAGCGAGCATTTGTGTAATAGCGTTGTAGTGCGTGAGTTTTTGTTCAGCCCTGACATTAGTCAATGAGTTATAAACCTCCACAATGGTAATCATGCGTGTGTAAGGTGAAATTTGATTGCCTTTTAAACCGCGTGGAAAACCAGAACCATCCATGCGCTCATGATGTGAATAAGCCACTTCTGCCACTGTTTTACTTAATTCGCCTGGACAATTTAATAAAATTTCATAACCTAAGCGCGGGTGGGTTCTGATAAGCTCTTTTTTATCTTCTGCTTGCGCCAACTCTTCTTTAGAAATCCGTAAGTTACCAATATCATGCAGTAGCCCACACAAACCTAACGTCACAAGCTCATCATCGTTTAAATTAAGATAGCGTCCAAAACTGATGGCAAGCACAGAATCATTCATACTGTGTTGCCAACTGGTTAAGTGTTTGTTTTTTAAACGCATCACAAGCTGCATCGCATCGGGCGAGCGCAATACGCTGCTCATACATTCAAAAATTGCTTCCCGCGCTACAAACAAACCAATGTTGCCGCCTTCTTTCACTTGCGTGGAAAAGTCCTGCATCAAGGTGCTGACTTTGGCATGAGATTGTTTGGCAGGACGCACTTCCTCATCATAAGCGACTAATTTTTTCGGCGGTCTAATCTCTTCAATCGAAACTCTGCGCTCAACAATTTCGCTTAGCGAATGAGTATTTTCGCGTTTAACATTGCCGATATTTGAATTATCTTTTTTAATAAACAAAGACTTAATAGTAAAGCCTAGTTTTTTGGCTGGAGCTTTGTCTTTGCTTAGCGAAAAGTCTTCTTTATTGGCATCAACGTAAACGTAAGTACATTCATGCCGCAGTTGCGCAATAATTTCTTCGTTATCAAGTAAAAATCCCTGAAATAAAAACGGCGAATCAATCCATTCTTTGTCCAATCTGCAAACATACATGCCTAGTTTCAAACCCGAAACTGGCACTTTAACTTCGCGGATGGATGAACTTTTCGGGGACATTAATAAACCTTGTGTGACAATATTTCCAGCAATAACGATTTCAATGATGTGCTCACTAACATTGAATCTTTTTCACTTATTTGATAACTAAATAATAACAATATTATTTTATAATGGCGTGGTTATTTTACCTAAAACTGAATTTTTTAGGCTTTGTAATGGCTAAATTTTTAAAAACATGGCAAGTTTCGCAAAAAACACTCAGAGCCTGTTTTGCAACGATTATTGTGGCGCATCGACTTTCACTTCATCAGGCAAAAAGCCCCCTGCCTGCATTGTCCACAAACGATGATAAAAACCACCTTGTGCTAACAGCTGTTCATGTTCGCCATCTTCCACAATGTTGCCTTGATCGAAAACCAAAATTCGATCTAAATGCGCAATCGTGGATAGGCGATGCGCAATTGCAATCACGGTTTTTTTCCCCATTGCGCGATCTAAATTTTCTTGAATCGTTTTCTCAGTAACAGAATCTAAACTGGATGTCGCCTCATCCAAAATCAACAGCGGTGCATCTTTCAGCATCACTCGTGCAATGGCTATCCGTTGCCGTTGTCCTCCCGATAATTTCACCCCGCGTTCCCCAACCAAGGAATCATAGCCCAACGGCATGGTTTGAATAAATTCATCCGCATTTGCCATTTGCGCGGCTGCCATAATTTCAGCATCACTCACATGCAAACGACCGTAAGCAATATTTTCTTTTAAACTGCGATGAAACAAACTAGGGTCTTGTGGAATTAAACTGACTTGTTCGTGCAAGGAATCTTGCAAAACCTGTTGAATATCCACGCCATCAATCAAAATCTCTCCACTTTGGGGCTGAAAATTACGCAACATTAAGCCGACAAACGTGGATTTTCCTGAGCCTGAAAAACCGACTAAGCCCACGCGCTGCCCTGCTTCAATCACAACATTGAGATTTTCAAACACCGGTTGATTTTCTTCGTAGCGAAAACAAACATTCCGAAACTCAACGCGCCCCGCTGTGATTTTTATCGGCAACGCATTGGGTATATCCACAATTTCATGCGGTTGCACAATCGTTTTAACGCCATTTGCAACGTTACCTAAATTTTCAAAAAATTCTAAAAACCGCCGCGTTAGATTTCGTGCATCGTTGATAATCAACAAAGCCAAACCCACACTCATGGTGAACGCGCCGACACTGATAAGCCCTGCATCCCACAGTTTTAACGCATAATACACCGCACCGACTTTTAAAATGGCAGCCGCAGTAAATTGAAACCAGCGAATTCGCTCCATAAACCAAAACGTGCGCCGTGCGGCTTGCACTTCAGTTTCTAAAAAATCTTCTAAATACTCACGTTCAAAGTTTAACCGTGCAAATAATTTGGCGTTCAAAATATTAGTAACTGCATCGACAATTTTGCCGTTGACTTGGCTGCGCATGGCGGCATAACTTTGTGCATAAGGCTGACAACGTGTCGCTAACCAATACGATAAGCTTACATAAGAAAAAACCCATCCTGCCACTAATAATCCTAAATCGTGATGCACGTTATACAACAAAGCAATAGATACAGTGAAAGTAATCAAAATCGGCCAAAAATCGCATAAAACCGTCCAAACGGTATGATTGACGCTCATTGCGGTTTCACTAATGCGATGCGCTAATGCGCCGGCAAAATGATTGCCAAAATAACGGGGCGAATGATATTGCAAATACGAATACAGCGATTTACTGGTGCGTTGCCGCAAGCGGGGGCCGATGACAATTAACACCGCGCCACTCGCTCGGCTGAATAGAATTTCTGCCACATTTAAGCCCACCAGCAACAACAATGGCTGCCGCAGTGTTTCTAAAACATTAGCTGTTGTGGTGCTGGGTAAATGCGCTACGCCATCCATAATCGCTTTAATCGCATACGGTACTAAAATGCTGCCCGCTGCTTGCCCTGTTTCCATCAGCAGCATCAATAGCACCAAGCCGCGAAAATGACTGATACAGTACAAAATAAATTTAGCAGTGCTGGTGGGTAACAGCGGGGCATCAGCAGCACGTTGAAAAGGTGTTTGTTTGGACATGGCTTAGGGAAAAAGTTGATCGTTTTTTGAAAACGTAAGGTAATTGCTTAAACATAGCATAGAAAACGACTTTCAAGCTGTTGATGACTGGAGGTTATTGCAAGATTGATGAATTTGATTGACTAAGAGCGGTTCTAAATATTTTGGAACTTTTACACTAAGGGGGAATTGGTTGTTTATCGTCCTTAGGAACGTGCATGAAATAAGCACCTACACAAAATAAACTTGCATACGTTGTTTCGTGCTCATTTCTTATAGAAATATCGTTACTCTGTCTAAATAAGTCATTGAGTGGCAAGCAAAGCTTGCACTCCAAAATATCCCTAAACTTTTCTTGAGTTACTTAGTGTAAAATTTACGCCAATGGCTTTTTTCAAACGGTTGAAAGAAGTGTCAATAGCTATAATGTGAATGAGTGTTTTGTGGCAAAAGTTTAAATATCAGCAAAATCAAAGCCAACTTAGCTTTTTTGATGAATGTACAAGGATTTTTTACAACAGAGGAGAGGCAATGTGCCTGTGTTTGATAAGTCTGGAGACTTTTTGAAAAACTGCGGTTTAGTCTGGTGGGTGCTGAGGGGTTCGAACCCCCGACCCTCGCCTTGTAAGGGCGATGCTCTCCCAACTGAGCTAAGCACCCGACTAAAGAGCGGCGCATTATACAGAATATTTTGGATTTTGCTATCTTATTAAAGAAAAAAATTATCGTTACAATCCGCTTTTTTTGACTCATGCAACGTATTAAATTGAAAAATAAAACAATTTCTTTTTTTTAGATAAAAACTTTATAAAGAAAGATAAAACCAAACTTAGACTTTCCAGGTTTTAAAAACCTGGAAGGTCTGAAAACAAATTTGACAGCCCTTTCAACAACAGCGGTTCAGGTTCTTTTTGCCTGACTGACGCAACCCTGTAGGTCATTGCGTATCGGTGTTGCTAAGGAGTCAAATGCGGCGATAGCTCAGAGGTAGAGCACCCGAGAGATTCGGTTGGTCGCTGGTTCAAATCCAGCTCGCTGCTCCATCACTATAGCTCATTTGGTAGAGCAACTGAATTGGTATCAGTGTGTAGCCGGTTCGAGTCCGGCTAGTGAACTACCCTTTTAAGGTAGCTAAAAATCAGTCCGCAAGGACAACCGGTAAAACCTCCCGATGAAAAGTGGCGGCGGTGTGTTGATAGAGGCAGTTTTTTTATCGCACAGCAAAATCACCGGACATCAACACAGATGCTGCCTTCGCGCTGGGTCTGCCGAGTGCGCAAATAGCGGTTGTGGATTTGCCCATTCGCCACAAAGCGATGAAGCCCGCGCCTGTGTGGAGGTTTTATTCCCTTATTTTCAGGAGACAATCATGCGATTAAAGAAAAAAATCATTATCGCGGAAACGCAAATCGGCTTGTTGTTTAAAGAGCAACAATTCAACAAAACTTTATCCGCCGGTGTGCATTCGTTTTGGGATTGGAAAAATCAATACCAAGTGCAAATCATCAACATCACCGACACCTTGCAAGAAAACATTAGCAAAGAGATTTTGCATTTAGCCGCCGTGCATCCTGAAGCGTTTGCGCCTGTATTGACACAATGGGAAACCGGTGAGCAGGAAGTCGGTTTAATCTATCAAAACAAGGTGTTAAAGGATATTAAAGCACCCGGACAACGCGGCGCGTATTGGAAAACCAATCAAGAAATTCAGATTGAAAAAGTTGATATTTCCGAAGAATTTACCTTGCCGAAAAAAATGGCAGCGTTATTAGCCAATGTTAAAAATGAGCCATTGCGCTCAGCAGTTACCACAGCCATGATTATGGCAACCGTGCCGGAAAATCACGTCGGTTTTTTAAATGTGGATGGCGAAACCATCAGCACGTTAGCGACCGGAACACATGTGTGGTGGCGGTTTAATCGCAATATCACAGTCACTTTGTATGATGGTCGTTTGCAAAACATGGAAGTGAACGGACAGGAAATTTTGACCAAAGATCGCGTGAGTTTACGGGTGAATTTATCAGCAACCTGGCAAATCAAACATGCAGAAGTGGTGAAAGCGCAATTAGCCGATGCGAAAGATTTTTTATATCGCGAATTGCAATTAGCTTTGCGCACGATTGTCAGTACGCAAACCTTGGATGAATTGTTAGCGGATAAAAATTCCTTGAATAAACAAGTGTTAGCGATTGTGGCGGATAAAGCGGCGGCGTATGGCATTGAAGTGAAAACCGTCGGGGCGCGGGATATTGTGTTGCCGGGGGAAATGAAGGCGATTTTAACGCAAGTGGTGGAGGCACAAAAATTGGCGGAGGCGAATTTGATTAAACGCCAAGAAGAAACCCAAGCCACGCGCTCCTTGCATAACACCGCGAAAGTGATGGAAGGAAATCCGGTGTTATTGCGTTTGAAAGAGTTGGAGATTTTGGAAAAGATTACCGCGCGGATTAATACCTTGAATGTGTACGGCGGCTTAGATGGCGTGATGAATGATATGGTGCGCTTAACTGAGCGGGGAAAATAGATGACAAGGTGAGTGAAAAGTTAGACTCACCTTGTAGTTTTTGTGTTGAAGTTTTTACTCGATTTTCGCATGAAATTTTTCAAGACGACTGGTCGTCTTGAAAAATTTAGTAAAATAAAATGCTGCGGTGGTCAATGAAGACTGAGTAAAAAACGTGCATGAAATAATCTCGACAACGGTAGCTGCGAATTCATTCGCACAGTGCGGATAAATCCGCACCTACACCAAATAAACCAGCATATGCACGTTCCTAAATGAAAATCGGAGCTACAGACGCGCCTTACGCCTTGTGATTAGCCGTTGCGTTATTGTCGGCATTTGGTCTTTAATTCCATGCAAATGACACCCTTTTGAAAGAATCTTAGCCACTTACTATGATACCTAGTTCACTCTCCTTAACGCAACAAGCTCAGAAAATTTTAGAAGCACACCTTAGCAATGGAGACATCGCAATAGATGCCTTTGCAGGCAATGGGCAAGACAGTTTATTTTTAGTGCAACAAGTGATGCCTGATGGTTTGGTTTATTGTTTTGATATTTCACAAACTGCACTTCAAGCAATCCATAATCGCCTTTGCGATGCAGATTTGCGCGAGTTTGCATTGTTAAATCAGCATAGCCATGCAGAAATGTTAGAACATATTGCGCCGGAGCATCATGGCAACATCAATGCGATTATGTTCAAGTTCGGCTATTTGTCGAGCGGCGATAAAAGAATTATTACGCAATCTGATTCCACACGACTTGCTTTAAATGCGGCGATAGAATTATTGGCAACGGATGGAATTTTAACGATTTTGGTGTATCCAGAACCTCAAAGTGGCGACCGCGAAATTGCAGATGTCACAAACTGGTGTTATCAACTTCATCCTGACTCTTTCGACGTTAAAATCATGTACAGTTCGGAACACAAGGCGCGACTTTTTGTGGTGCAAAAAATAATACTCACCAAGTAGGGAAAACGTGGGCAAAAAAGCGAGCTCAAAAGTTGAGAGGGTTATGTTTGTAAATGACGCGTAGTTTTTGAGCCGTGTTCTTATTCGATTGAATAAGTTGTTAAAATGATGTTAAAAAATATAGCCTGTGTGGTTACAATTCATTGCTTAATCGAGTATAAATAGTAGACTTGTTTTAACTTTACTAATCAAGCAGTTATAAAAAAGTCAATTTAAAAAGTATCCTTTTAAACTGTTGATTTTATTATCTGCTGGAGTACAAAACATGTTTTGCACTCCAGTTTTTGAACTATAACACTTTGATATATAAGAATACTTTGTTAAAAAAAGTCTATTTATAAACAAGTATTTACCATATTAGGAAAACAAAATGGCACTGATACATTTAATCTATATCAGCTCTGCAATCAAAGAGCAAACTGATGCTGAGCTGGATGCAATTCTGGAATACTCTGTTCTTCGCAATAAACAAAACAAGTTGACTGGCATGTTGTTATACGCTGGCGGGAACTTTTTGCAAGTGCTTGAGGGGGAGGAAAAAGATGTTGATGCAGCCTTTGCTAGAATTGAAAAAGATACTCGACATCACGGAATTATCATCATAGATCGCGAAACTATTCCATTCCGCAGTTTTGAAAAATGGCACATGGGTTTTCATCGGATTAAGGCGCAGGATGCTGTGAATCATCCAGGCTACGCACCTTTTTTTGAAAACGGTTTTAATCCTGAAAAATTAGGTATTTTTAAAAGAGAGGCTTTTGGTGTTTTATTAACGTTTGCAGAATCTTATAGGGATAAACCGCATTTACGTTGAAAACATTAGGCGGCATTGTTATTGCGTCATTGCACAAGCGTTGAGTATGTTCAAAATATACGCGGTAAGTAGCTGAGAAAAAGTTTCAAGGCATTGCGAAATACTGGAGGACAGGCTTTGCCTGACATTGCAAGCAAAGCTTGCACTCCGACATACCGAAAAACTTTTGTTTAATTACTTACTAATAACTTTCAAAATATCCATTCGCCCATGCAAAATCGGCACAACGTCAAGTTCTTCACGACAACGGTAGAAAATAAGATGTTGTCGCATTTGAAAACTACGCAAACCAATAGACTTGTTTTAACAAAGTATTCTTATATATCAAGCTGTTATAGTTAAAAAACTGGAGTGCAAAACATGTTTTGTACTCCAGCAGATAATAAAATCAACAGTTTAAAAGAATATTTTTCAAATTGATTTTTTTATAACTGATTGATTAGTAAAGTTAAAAAAGTTTAGTAGCTAAGTCGTCTCTTTTTTTGCCCAGCTTAGGCGAAAGAACCAAATGTTCCAATCCGACTTCCATATCCGCAAGATAATTTTGCGTTTGTCGTTTTACCCATGTTGTCAAACTGTAAGCTTTTATTTTCCGCAAATCTTCTTGCGAGGCGGGAGTCCATTCTTCGTGCAGTTGCATAAAGCACAAGGATTCGCGCACCACTTCGGTAGCATCGTTATAAAGTTTGCTGACGACTTTGGTGTTGACCATTTCTTCAAGTTGCCCGGTTAATGATATTTGATGTGATTACACTAAACCGGACACACAACTTAAAATACGCTAAACAATTAAACAGTTGATAAACTTGATTCAAACTGAGTTTGACAAAGGTCGTAAAATCTACGGCACGCGCCGTATCAAACAAGCATTAGCACAGCAAGAAGTCATTGTCAGCCGACCGAGAATTGGTCGGTTGATGGCTGAATTGGGCTTGGCTTGCAAAGTGAAACGCACAACAAAGCGACTACAAATTCGAAGCATGATTTGCCGATTGCCGAAAATCATCTAAAACGCGAGTCTACAGTCGCCAATCCAAATCAGGTTTTCGTTGGCGATATCAGCTATATTTCAACAGCAATTCTCATTATGACAACTCATTTATAATCAAATAGATAAGACAATGGGATTTTTAATTTAGCCATTTTCAACCGCAATCAATGCTTAAATTATGTTTGCATTGATTAAGTTCTGAACAAAAAAGTCTCTTTATTCAAAAAATGAGTTATTTTGGCGAATATATTTAATTCTATAAACTCACTTTAAAGGCTAAGATTAAAAAGTAATTGTTTGTTTTTCAATTAGTTACTTAACAGAAGTTCATAATGAGAATTGCTGGTGTGTCCGAAAAAGTGTTGACATATCAAAATAACGGATAAAACAATTTTGTAGAAACGCGATTAATCGCGTTTCTATGGCAATATGAATAGATGATTTTCGCGCCACTCAATCGGGTTTGCGTAACATCTACTATCGACTTACACTTTCCGCATCCACTTTAAAGAACAGAATCGTTTAAAATGCGCGTTGAAAACTCGATTAACGAACAATAACACAGGAGATAATCAATGATTAGTGCAGGTATTGTGGGCGGAACAGGCTACACGGGCGTAGAGTTGTTGCGAATTTTATCGTTACATCCAGAAGTGGAAGTGACAAAAGTGACTTCGCGTTCTGATGACGGCAAGCGTGTGGACGCGCTGTATCCGAGTTTACGCGGTTTGTGCAATGCTGTCTTTTCCATCCCCGATGTTGAAAACTTAGCCGATTGCGATGTGGTGTTTTTTGCTACACCTAATGGCACAGCGATGTTAATGGCAGAGCAACTGCTAGCGCGTGGCGTAAAAGTCATTGATTTATCAGCTGATTTTAGATTGAAAGATGCAAAAGAATGGCAACATTGGTATGGCATGGAGCACGCTTGCCCTGATTTGATTCAAGAAGCGGTGTATGGTTTGCCTGAAGTCAATCGTGAAGCGATTAAAAAAACTAACTTGTTAGCGTGTCCGGGCTGTTATCCAACCGCAGTACAGTTAGGTTTTTTACCGTTGATTGAAAATGGCTTGATTGACGTGCAACATTTGATTGCCGATGTAAAATCAGGCGTGAGTGGGGCAGGGCGTAAAGCGGAACTGGCAACGTTAATGAGTGAAACGGGCGAAAGTTTTAAAGCGTATGCGGTGGCAGGTCACAGACATTTGCCGGAAATCAAACAAGGATTGGCTTTAGCCGCACAGCAAGCGGTCGGATTGACCTTTGTGCCGCATTTATTACCGATGATTCGCGGAATTCATGCAACTTTATACGCGCCATTGCAAACGGAAAGCAAACTTGCAGAGATTCAAAATTTGTTTGAAGTGCGTTATGCACAAGAGCACTTTGTGGATGTGTTGCCACTAGGTTCGCATCCTGATACGCGCAATGTGCGTGGCAGCAATAATTGCCAAATCGCGCTGTTTCAACCGCAAGGCGAAAACACGTTGGTGATTTTGTCTGTGATAGATAATTTGGTGAAAGGTGCGGCGGGGCAGGCGGTGCAAAATATGAATTTGATGTTTGGTTTTGCAGAAAATGAAGGTTTACATACGGTGGCATTGTATCCTTAAAAACTGCGTGGAGAGGTTGCACTGCGAAAACACCACATCAACTTAAGTTCTTGAGCATAAGTTTTCATGTATAAAAACCTTCCAGGTCTTAGAGACCTGGAAGGTTTAGGTGATAAAAATTTTGTTTAACTACTTATAGGTTTTGTCATAGGTTTTAGGGTAAAAAACGACTTCCGGTTGTGAGACTGGAAGTCGTCAATAAGTTTAATGCCGGAAAACTTTTTCTTATGTACTGACTACAGAAGGGCAATTAATGAAAATAGAAATAGAAGAACAAATCAAAAAAATTATTGAAAGCTCATTTGAAATTGAAGAAATCGAAGAAGTGCCAGAGTTAGATGATGAACGTTTAGTGTTTGGCAGCAAGGGCTTAAGTTTTGAGGCGACAGTCGTTTATGTGGTGCTAAGAGGCACGAATCAAATTTTGAATAAACACAGTGAAATTACCTTGGCAAAAATCCGCATTGCTTATTTTTGTTTGATCGCTGAAATTGTCAATCCGTTAGGCGGCGTAGTGAGGCAAGCGCATGATGATGGGGTGTACATTTTTTTTCAGGGTAAAAATCAAGATACGCTCAATAGTGCTGTTAAAGCAGCTATGAAAATCAAATATATGCTGGGCAATGATTATTCCAGAGTGAAAAAGTTATTTGAAAGTTATGATGCGGTGAATTTTGCGATTGGGATTGATGATGGCACGGTGTTATGCGTCAAGCTGGGGAGTTTGCAATCGCCGCTCGGTGGTTTGGTGTGGAGTGGCGAGGTGTTGAATATAGCGATGGAAATTGCGAATAAATTGGAAGCTCCTAATCACATCGGTGTTTCAGAATTGGTGCATTACAACTTAACGGATGCGGTGAAATATAACAAAGGGCGCGATAAGCAAGGCAATGAGAAGTTGATTGAAATATGGCGGTCGGCTAGTTTTGATTATAACGAGATGGAACAAACTTATTATTCGACTTCCTTTTTTTGGACGGTGACGTAAGTTTCATATTTAAACCTTCCAGGTTTTTAAAACCTGGAAGGTTTTTTTATGCCTAAATCACCACAAAATCAGCATTGGTTAAAGCCGGATGTGTTGTTGTGCCAATCAAGGCAATTTGTACCGCAGCACCCGTGCCGCTGCCATCTGCATCATAAAACAACGCACCAGAAGTTGTGTCGTAAACCACGAAATCATTCGCATCATGCGCAACCGCGCCAGCTTCTTTCACAAAATTTGCCGCATTTAATACGCCAACGGTTGTTAGAGCTTTAAAAATGCCATTTTCTAATTTGATGGTGTCATCAATCGGGGTGAAATCGGTGAGGGTGTCAATATTTGCTTTGAATGCCGTGTTAAAAATAAAGCTATCTTTGCCAGCACCGCCGCGTAATACGTCGTTACCTGTACCACCATTAAGAATGTCATTCCCGCTGTTGCCATTCAAAACATCTTTACCAATACCTCCGTTTAGATTGTCGTTGCCTACACCACCATTTAACCTATCATTACCCTTGCCACCGTCTAGGAAATCGTCATCTTGGTCGCCATAAAGTGTGTCACTGCCATCGCCACCCTGTAAACTGTCTTTACCATAGCCGCCATACAGTTTATCGTTTCCTGCATTGCCGGATAAATTGTCATTCATATTTAAGCCGTAAAGACTATCATCGCCGCTATTGCCAACCAGAATATCGGCTTTGTAACCCCCGACATCGCCATAAAGCTCAAGTGGAATAAATGGATTAATGACAATGGCGGTAGGTTCACTACAGACACTTTCAAGATTGCCTAAGCCATCAGTGTAGCTGGCAGTGACAGCGATAGTTTTGCCCACTTCATTGGCAGTGACTGTGTAAGTGTTGCCTCTTCCTAACACGGTTGTTCCGGTTTTCCATGTGTAACTGATTGTGCCTAAGCCATCTAAATCAGCTAGGGTATTGGAGACGCTAAGAAGTTGGTTTTGTTCGGGAGTGGTGTCGTTGAGGGTGACTGTGCCTGTGGGTGAATTATTAACAATCGTTACGCCATCAAAAGTGTTATCTAAACTGCCATCGCTGTTATAGCGCACTAAGACAAAATCATTCTCTATACCATTGCCATCACCCCAACCCGCTACCAAAACTTTACCATTGTCTTGTACAGTTACGCTGTTCCCCAGCAATCTGGTTCCGCCAAAGCTATTAGCGGTAATGACTCTCCCATCATTACTAAAGCTATTGTCTAAACTGCCATTGCTGTTGTAGCGTATTAATGCAAGACTACCACCTCTGTGTCCTGCGACTAAAATTTTACCATCGCTTTGTAACGCTACACTTGAGCCACTATCATCGCTTAAACCGAAATCAGTAGTAACTTTACCATCGCCACTAAAACTACTGTCTAAAGTGCCATCACTGTTATAACGCACCAATGCAAAGTCATAGTTAGAACCATTATAACTGCCTCCAGCAACTAAAATCTTACCATCGCTTTGTAACGTTAAACCTGAACAGATATCATGACCTGAGCCAATCGCAGTCGTGACTATCCCATCACCACTAAAGCTGTTATCTAAAGTGCCATCACTGTTATAACGCACTAAGGCGAAGTCCAAAGTGCCATCAAAGCTATCACCTGCGACTAAAATCTTACCATCGCTTTGTAATGCTAGACTTGTGCCTGTGCCATTCATAGCGGTAGTAACTATTCCATCGGCACTAAAACTGCTATCTAAACTGCCATCGCTGTTATAGCGCACTAAGGCAAAATTACCAGAGGAGACTCCTGTGACTAAAATTTTTCCATTGTTTTGTACGATAATATCGTAGCTAAAATTACTATTTGTACCAATATCGGTGGTGACTATCCCGTCGCTACTAAAAGTGTTGTCTAAACTGCCGTCACTGTTATAACGTACTAAAGCAAAGTCTCTGTTAGAACCAATCTCAGCGTCTCCTGCGACTAAAATTTTGCCATCATTTTGTAATGTGACACTATTCACTTGAACAGATGAACCAATAGCAGTAGTAACTATCCCATCACCACTAAAACTATTGTCTAAACTGCCATTGCTGTTATAACGCACTAAGGCGAAGTTATTAGTACCAGAAATATATCCTGCGACCAAAATTTTGCCATCGCTTTGTAAAACGACACTGTAGCCAACATCATTTTCGCCTAAATCAGTTGTAATAATGCCAGGTTGTATTGTTGCCATGCTTTTATCCTCTGTGTGTCAATAATGAGGTGGTAGAGACGCAAAATTTTGCGTCTCTACGGTGAAATATTACCCTGACTTTCCTAACATTAAAACGCTTTCTTTATTCAGTCCGGTGATTTTGACAATCGTTTCAATATCAAAGCCTTCTGCTAACATCGTTTTAGCAATTTCGAGTGATTTTTTCTGCTCTCCTTTTTCAGTTCCCTCCTTAACCCCTTCCATTTTCCCAACAACATAAGTCGACTCATACATACTCGCCTGATAACGCAAGGACTCTTTATAACGCTCGTAATCCAACCTTTCATCCTCAGAGCATTTCATATAATCCAAAACCTCTTTCGCTTTTTTAAGCCCTTTCGCCTTAAAACTCTCCTTCACATCCTCATTTTTCAAAAAATAAACCCACTCATCCAACGTATCTTTAGCAACATCATTAAAGTTTTTAACCTTAATTAAATAATACTCAGGATAAATGTTTTCTAATCTTTCAGTTTTATAAAGCTCTCTTTGACTCGCTGATAATTTTAAAAACTCGTGATTGTGTATTCCCTTAAAGGAAGTTGTACCGTGATAAATATAATCATCACCTTCGCCCAAATCAAAATAGACGATATTAATTGAAATTACTTTAACTATTTTTGCATAAGGCTCTCTTTCTTTAATATGCTCAACAATTGTTTTTGCAGAGGCATATAAAATTCTTTGTAAATAATCGAGTTCGCCATTGTATTGAATTTCAATTAACAAAATTTCATCTTTTGAATTCTTCACTTTAATATCCAAACGATTAAATTTATCTTCTCTGGATTCTTTATTGCTCTCACTTTCTAATATCTCTTTGATGGTAATATCATCAAATAGCAATTCGCTTAAAAAGCCTTCCAAGACTTCAAAGTTGGCTTTGCTGCGCAGGATTTTTTTAATTGCCCAATCAAAACTAATTAACTTTCTATTTTTAGTTAGCATTTATCAATTCCTTAAAAATAATATTTTCATAGATAACGTTTATTTAACTGATTCGATGGGTTTTAAACGAAAAAATTAAGCCTTGAGTCGATTAATAAAGTACAGCGCGGCAATTAACGCTAATGTGCTAGGCAATAACGCCATCAGCAATGGATTTAAGTTATAAACAATTCCTAAATGCCCCGTGATTTGGTCGACAATATTAAAACTCAAGCCGATCACAATCCCAATCAGCAAGCGACCACCTACCCCCGTACCGCGCTTAATTCCAATTACAAACGGTGTTGAAATTAACAGCATTACAAACGTGACAAAAGGATTCAGAATGCGCGACCAAAAAGCAGCTTCAAATGCTTGCGATTTTTGATTATTTTCTTTTAAAAATTCAATGTATTTTGCCAAGTCATAACTGGAAAGATTGGTTGCAGTTAATACCGCGACATCCAATAAATCAGGCGCAATTGAGGTTTGCCATAGTTCGCTGTCTACATTGCTTGCCGTCACGCTGTTTTTAAATAATTGGCTGGTTTGAATATTTTTTAATTGCCATTGATTTTTACCGAGAAAGATTCCCGTTTGCGCGTGTTTGGTTTGTTGCAAATGATGTTGTTTATCCAAGCGATAAAAACTAATGTCGGTTAATTGGGATTTTCCGGCAATTTGGCGAATATTGACAAAACTATTGCCTTCTCTGAGCCAAACGCCATATTTAGCCTGCATCACCACGCGATTATTTTGCGCAGTTGTTTTTAAAATCTGCGAAGCTCGCTCGGTTTCGGGTGCAATAAATTCACCGATGAGGACTGAGATGGTGACTAAAAACACACCTGCCAGCATCACAGAGCGAATAATCCAAAACACAGACACGCCAGCGGCTCGCATGGCAATGATTTCGCTATTATTTGCCATTGCGCCTAACACAAAAATACTGCCGATTAACGCGCCAGAGGGGACTAAATCATAAAAAACGGTGGGGGTGCTTAATGCCAGATAAACCAAAATTTCGTGCAGTTGATAAGAGCCTTTGCCTAAGTCTTTAAGTTCGTCACTAAAACTAAACAAGTTAAACAAGGTTAGCAATAACATTAACGCCAAAAATGAGCCTTTTAACACTTCTTTAACAATATACGCAGTTAAAATATTCATCGTTTTTGCCCTCCTTTAAGATTTTGGAAAATCCATTGCCAGCCGTATAGCCGGATTAATAACGCGATACCTAATAGCCATAGAAATACATACACCCACAGATAACCTACCCACGTTGGAATCAGTTCATGCAGCATCCAACTGCGATTGACTTGGCTGATATTGCCGTAAATAAAATAAATTAAAAACGCAAAAATCAAGCTGCCATACACGCCGCCACGCGGGGAAAGTTTTGCTAAAGGTACGGCTAAAAAGCTTAAGAAAAACACGCCTAAAGGTAAGGCGAGGCGTTTTTGTAATTCCACTTTGTCAGTGATTTTTTGGGATTGGAGCAATGATTGGGTGCTGATAGATTCTGGATTGTAACTAATTGGACTGGTTTTTTTATCAATTCGCACCGCGTATTCTTGGAAGGTTTCTAAAATAAAACTGCTTTTTCCCGGACTGCCACGACTGCCTTCGCCATTTTCTAATACCACATATTTTCCAGTGGGCAATTCTTTTAGGCTGCCATATTCGGCATTAATGGTATTGGGTTCACCATGTTGGCGGTCTTGAATAAAAATATTGTGCATTTTCAAGTGCGAGTCGATTTCTTCGGTATAAAAAATCAAATCGCCGTGACTGTATTCGGTAAAGCGTCCTGCGGAAATTCCTCTTAAATCAGCGGTTTCCATATCTTTGCTGGTGAGCAGAAGCATTTGCTTTTCTGCCCAAGGTGCGGCGTATAAGGATAAGCCGGCGGTGGCAATGCTTAAGGGCAAAATCAGCAAAAAGACGGAGCGATATAGCATGGTGACTCCACCTCCGGCTGAGGCAATGGCAGACATTTCTTGTTCTTTATACATTCTGCCTAGCACCATTAAAATGCCCATAAAAATGGCGGCGGGCAAAAAGTTCACCAGAGCGACAATGGTTTTTAAGCCTAAAATATCCATTGCAGTTGAGCCAGAAATGGTTCCGGCAATGGCAAGCGCGAGAATTTTGATAAATTTGCGGCTTACAATAATAATAACGATGACGGTTAGCACGGCTGTGATGGTTTTTAATAAATCCCATGCAATCATCTTATCGAGCAGTCGAATAAAATGATAAGACCTTTGCTTTTGCTGTTTTGCTGACTCTCTGACCAAGCGACTCTCCTCTGACAAAATACTGATGTATAATTACTTAACTTAAGGATTTAATTTTATAACAACGCTCACAATGGCTAGATTTTTATTTTTAAATTCAGCAGTTTTGCGCATGTTATCAAGATGACAAACACTGTTTAGCTGCGTGTTAGCGATGGCTGAACTTTTCTAACAAGGTTAAAACGTTTAACTGCTTATTCACACATAAAACACATCACGAACATGGACTATTCTATAGAAAGCCTGTCATTAGACAAACTAGAAACTGATTGCGTTATTGTTGGTATTTATACTAATCAACAACTTACGCCTTCTGCCTCCTTCATAGACAACAACACGCATCAGTTGATTAGCAATTTAATTGAACGTGGCGATATTAAAGGTAAAAACAGCGAAACATTGATGATAAATGTTGTGCCTGATAGCAGTCTTGCGCGTGTTTTAATTGTGGGTTTAGGTGATGCGGATAAGTTTTCTGCTAAGTTGTATCGTAAGGCGTTGTCTGCGGCAATTAAAACAATTAAAGCGACTTCTTGTGGCTCTGTGACCTGCACTTTAGCCGAAGTTGAGTTGAAAGGTCTTGATT
Source organism: uncultured Methylomonas sp. (assembly GCA_936941155.1). GTDB lineage: Bacteria > Pseudomonadota > Gammaproteobacteria > Methylococcales > Methylomonadaceae > CAIQWF01. Next base: position 68,697 of record CAKZJE010000034.1, read on the forward strand.
TTCAATGGAAAACTCGCCAAATCATTGAAGTTTTTAATGATGCAGTTTATCAATATAGCCAAACTAAAAGCATTAAACCGGCTGTGATTAATTTGAAAAAAGTACAAATTAGCGCGTCTGAAGCGGTGAAAGCGGATGCAGAAATCGGCTTAGCACAAGGCATTGCAATTGCCAACGCAATAGATTTAACCAAATTAATGGCAGATTTACCCGGCAATATTTGCACGCCAACCTATTTGGCAGATGAAGCAGTGAAAATTGCTGAGGCGTTTCCTAATCTGAGTGCAGAGATTTTGGAAGAAGCCGATATGGAAAAATTAGGCATGGGGTCTTTGTTATCCGTATCGCGCGGCAGTCGTCAACCTGCAAAATTGATTTGCTTAAATTATCAAGGTGGCGCGGCACAAGCAAAACCGATTGTGTTGATTGGCAAAGGCTTAACCTTTGATTCCGGTGGTATTTCTTTGAAAGCCGGCGCGGGCATGGATGAAATGAAATACGATATGTGCGGCGGAGCAACCGTTATCGGCGTATTGCAAGCGGCTGCACAATTAGCTTTGCCGTTAAATATCATTGGTTTAGTGCCAAGTTCAGAAAACATGCCAGACGGTGATGCGAATAAACCGGGCGATATTTTGACCAGTATGTCAGGCAAAACGATTGAAGTGTTGAATACCGATGCAGAAGGACGCTTATTATTGTGCGATACCTTAACGTATGCAGAAAAATACAATCCAGATGTGGTGATTGATTTAGCAACCCTCACAGGCGCGTGTTTAGTGGCATTAGGTCGAGTTGCCAGCGGTTTGTTAGGTAATGATGATGAGTTATGTGACGCTTTAATTCGTGCCAGCGAGACGGCGTGTGACAGCGTGTGGCGTTTGCCGTTGTGGGAAGAATATCAAGAGCAATTAAAATCGAATTTTGCGGATTTAGCGAATGTCGGTGGACGTGATGCCGGAACGGTGACTGCTGCGTGTTTCTTGTCGCGTTTTGCAGAAGATTTTCGTTGGGCGCATTTGGATATTGCCGGCACAGCATGGCGCACCGGTAGTCACAAAGGCGCAACAGGCAGACCCGTGCCGTTATTAATGCAATATTTGCTTGATCGCGCTCATGGCTGAAATTAGCTTTTACATTCTATCAACCAGCAGCGTGCAAGAGCGGTATCGGTTTGCCTGCAAGTTGATAGAAAAAGCGTATCGCAGCGGTTCGTTTTGTTATGTGCAGACTGATTCGCCGCAGCAAAGTCATACGCTAGATGAGTTGCTGTGGACGTTTCGCCCGAATAGTTTTATTCCGCATCAAATTTACCACAACGAAACGCCGCAGTTTCCAAATACGGTGTTAATTGGCAATCAAGCTGCGCCAGCGCAATGGCAGAAGGTGATTCTTAATTTGTCGGCAAATTTGCCAGCAGATTTAAACAGTGCTGAAAAAGTGTTGGAGATTTTGGATAACAATGAACAGATTAAAGCGATGGGCAGAGACAGGTTTCGTCACTATAAACGCTTGGGAATTGAATCTGTGATCCATAAAATATGATTAATGAAAGAACTGCTTTTCTACAGAGACTCCTTTTTTTATCGTACTAAACAACTGCCATGACTCTAGCTGACAAAAAAATTCAAGTATTAGAAGACTGTATTACGCATGATAAATATGAATCTGTTGAAACAGAATGGTTTGAAGTAAAAAATCAACCAGCTACCAATAAGGAGCTTTATACGGTAAAAGAAACTATTTGTGCATTTCTAAATACGAATGGTGGTATTTTACTAATTGGAATTTACGAAGATATAAAAAATAAAAAATATATTTTTAATGGCTACAACAGTCAATTTGAGGAAAGTTTTAAAAAGCTTGAAAAAGAATCTGTTCAAGATAGTTTAGGAAAATCTATTGATATATCTGAGCTTATTAAGTTTGAAGTTAAAGATTTTTTAACTGGATATGTATTATTAATTTATGTCGAACCTCTTCCACTTGATAGAAAGTTTTCTTTTTTTAATGGTGTTGCTTATGAAAGAAAATTAACAGGCGATCATCCTATTAATAAAACAAAATTACTCTCGCATGAAGAGTATAAGCAAGAAATTTATAATGCAAGAGAGTTATTTCCTGTACCAAAAACAACTATTGATAATTTATCGGTTGAAAAACTGAATGATTATATCTATTGGCTTAATAAAGAAACAAAGATAGAAGCGGTTAAAGCTGATATAAAGAGTGCAGAATCATTTTTGCTGCGTAAAAAGTTTATTATAGATAATGTAGCAACTACATTAGGAATGTTGGTTTGTGGAGAGCATCCTGATGATTATCTCGGAACACGATGTCAAGTAGATTGTTTTGTGAATTCTCAAGTTAAAATTGCTCAAAATAAAAAAATAATCAAAGATAATATTCTTCAATTATTAGAGAGTAGTTTTGGATTTATTTACAGAAATATACAGACAGGTGTCATTGCTAAAAATGGCGGAACTGAAGTTTCTGAATACCCAGAGGATTTAATAAGGGAGTCAATTAATAATTCATTAGCTCATCGTGACTACACGATTGATCGTTTTGTCAATATTGATATTATGCCACAAAAACATATCGAAATAAGAAATCCAGGCAGTTTTAAACGATCTTTGCTTATCGAGGAAGTTAATAATGAAATTCCGTTACGGCGAATTATTCCTAATCAAAAACCCGTTAATCCAAGGCTTGCTGATATTTTAAAGGTTTTTAATAAATATGAAGGCAAGGGAATTGGTATGGCAACGTTAGTGAATGAATGCTTAAATGATAAAATAGATTTACCTTATTATAAATTTCGTTCTGAAAATGATATTGCTTTAATTATCCCAAGTGGGAAGTTGTTGGATGATAATATTGACAGCTTACTATCAATGTATTCTGGGTTTATTGAAGAACGAACGGAAGGTGAACAATTAACTACAGCTCAAAAGCACATTGTCGCTTATCTTTATAAGTCAGAAAAGAAAAATGAAGATTATTGCTATACAATACTATTATCGCCAGACAATAATCATTTTGATGCTATAAAGTCATTAGAGAGGTTTGGTTTAATTTTTAAACATTCTTTAGGTTCTGCTATTCATCCTGTATTTATTCTTAACAGGGAATTAGTAAAAGAAAACTTTACGCAAGAATTAACATCACTTTTTGGAAATTCCTATATTAAACTTAGCAATGATTACAAAAACTGTTTAAAGTTAATTTATAAAATAAGTACATACAGTAAAAGTAAGTCAATTTCTGCATCTCAGGCGGGGACTATTTTATATTTGAACCAAAATCAAAAAATTATAGATATAAAAAGTGTTGATAACTTTAAAAGAAAAATAAGAATTATATTTAATAAGTTAGAAAAAGGTAATTTTATTATCAAACAAGAAAAGGGTTATTTAATTAATAATTTTTATTCAAAAAACTTATTTGATTGATTTCGAAATCAGCGCGTATGATGGGTAGATATATAGCGAACCCCATATACTAATCTCAAAAAATTAATGTGAATAATGTTTATGGAAACAAAAAATAAAATCCGCAATTATTCCGAAGCTGATTTAATTCTGTTATTGAATTTACAACGCTTTGTCGGTGAGGAAAATAACCCATTATTACAACAATGGCTTAATGTAGAAACGCAATTAACACCAATGGAGCAATTTTTATTTGATGAAATTCTAGTAGATGCCAAACATAATATTCACGCATGGCATGAAGAAGATTTAAAAATGAAATTTATTGCCTTTGTTTTACGATTAGCGCATTTAACCGATTCACCAGAGTATCATACCTATTTTGAAAAAACGCTTTCAGCAACTATTGATGGGCATTTTTTAAAAACAAAAACGGATTTTATGGTGGCAAAAGGGATATTAGATAAGCCGCAACAACCGTATTTTCATTTTCAAGAATGGAAGCCGCACAAAAGACCCACAGGCGATTCCATGGCGCAATTATTAGAAGCTTTGCTGATTGCGCAAGAAATAAATCAACACAAATTCCCGATGTATGGCTGTGAAGTGATGGGAAAACAATGGAGCTTTGTAATTTTAGAAGGTAAAAGCTATTGTTTATCAAAAAGTTATGATTGTACTGAACAAGATGATTTACTGAAAATTATTGCGATTTTGCGCCATTTTAGACATCTTTTACTCACGCAATTTTTAGCGCGGTAACAGTAGTTCAATCTATGACTGCTAATAGCATCGCACGTTAAATTTTTGCCAGACACTGAGATATACATCATGCAAAAAGCAACCTTTAAAGACTGGACTCTCACCACATTAGAAGATGCTTTTGGGTTGGAGCAGATTTGGGAATCTGATTTATTAAAGCAGTGGGAAAATAACGAAGAATCAGTGAGCGAGCTTGAAAAAAGTAATTTATTGTATATGCAAAAAGCTCTAATTCTAGGTGGACGCGCGTGGAATGAAGTGGAATTGGAAAATAAATTTATCAGCCCTTTGATTCTCACCGCTAGAATTGAGGATGAACAAATAGGCTACTTTTTAGAACGCCCCTTATCTGGCATTGTCGGTGATTATCAATTATCCGGTATTGTCGATGGCGTGATTGCCACAGGAATTCGCAACCCGCAAGTTCCGTATTTCTGCCTACATGAATACAAACGCAGCATTGAAAATCAAGGCACACCCGATGCGCAAGTCCTCGCTGCAATGTTGGTTGCCAGAGAACAAAATCAAAATAAATTACCGATTTATGGTTTATTTGTCGTCGGTTTAGATTGGTATTTTGTTGTTTTAACCGGCAATGACTATTGCATCAGCCGAACTTATCATGCCGATAATGAAGAAATTTTCGCCATTTTCAAAATGATTAAAGCTTTAAAACAAATTATTCATCAAGAGCTTAATAATTAATCGAATATAAAAACGACAGCTTGCCTTCATCTGTTTGTCAGAATTTAAAAAAATATATAAACACAACGAGTCACTCATGGAAAAAACATACTCCCCACATTCAATTGAACAACGCTGGTATCAAACTTGGGAAGAGCGCGGCTATTTCGCGCCCAGTTCAGAAGGCGAATCCTATTGCATTATGATTCCACCGCCGAATGTCACAGGTAGTTTACACATGGGACACGCTTTTCAAGACACCATCATGGACGCTTTGATTCGTTATCATCGAATGCAAGGAAAAAGCACCTTATGGCAAGCCGGAACTGACCACGCAGGCATCGCCACACAAATGGTGGTGGAGCGGTTAGCTAATGCTGAAGGCAAAACCCGCCACGATTATGGACGTGACGCATTTGTGAAAAAAATATGGGAATGGAAAGGCGAATCCGGCGGCACAATTACCAAACAATTGCGGCGCATGGGTTCGTCATTAGATTGGAATCGGGAACGCTTCACGATGGACGATGGCATGTCCGATGCGGTGCAGGAAGTGTTTATTCGTCTTTATGAAGAAGGGCTGATTTATCGCGGTAAACGCTTAGTGAATTGGGATCCTGTTTTGCACACTGCTGTTTCTGATTTGGAAGTGTTATCCGAAGAAGAAAATGGCTCAATGTGGCATATTCGCTATCCACTTTCTAACGGCACAGGTCATTTGATTGTTGCTACCACTCGCCCCGAAACGATGCTCGGCGATGCGGCGGTTGCGATTCATCCGAATGATGAACGCTATAAACACTTAATCGGTGAATTGGTCGAAGTTCCATTGACTGGACGCTTTATTCCTATTATTGCCGATGAATATGTTGACCCCGAATTTGGCACGGGTTGTGTAAAAATTACTCCTGCGCATGATTTCAATGATTATGAAGTGTGGATGCGTCATCGTGACAGTTTAGCGATTAGAAATCTACCTCACGGTGGTTTGATTAATATTTTCACCATTGACGCAACCATTCGTAACAATGAAGGCGACGAACATAACGTGATTCCATTGTTGTATCACGATTTAGAGCGTTTTGAAGCCCGCAAACAAATCGTGAGTGATTTAAAAGCCTTGAATTTGCTGGAAAAAGTCGCTGATCATAAATTGATGGTGCCACGCGGCGATCGTTCAGGTTCGGTGATTGAGCCTTTCTTAACCGATCAATGGTATGTAAAAGTTGCGCCACTTGCGAAACCTGCGATTGAAGCGGTGGAAAATGGCGACATTAAATTTGTGCCGGATAACTGGAAAAACACTTATTTTGAATGGATGCGCAATATTCAAGATTGGTGTATTTCGCGGCAAATTTGGTGGGGACATCGGATTCCGGCTTGGTATGATGAGCTGGGAAATGTTTATGTTGGCAAATCTGAAATAGAAGTGAGAGAAAAACATAAACTTGCTTGCGATTATTATCTTCAACGTGATGAAGACGTGCTCGATACTTGGTTTTCTTCTGCGTTATGGCCGTTTTCCACGTTAGGTTGGCCAGAAAACACGGAAGAATTAGCTAAACATTATCCAACCAGCGTCTTAGTGACGGGCTTTGACATTATTTTCTTCTGGGTTGCCAGAATGATTATGATGGGCATCAAATTTCAAGGACAAGTGCCATTTAAAGAAGTTTATATTCACGGCTTGGTGCGCGATGCCGAAGGGCAGAAAATGTCTAAGTCGAAAGGCAACGTGTTAGATCCCATTGATTTAATTGACGGAATTGATTTAGAGTCCTTGGTTGAAAAACGAGTTTCAGGAATGATGCAGCCGCATCTGGCGAAAAAAATTGAACAAGCCACCCGCAAACAATTTCCTGATGGAATTGCTTCACACGGTACGGATGCACTGCGCTTTACCTTTGCGTCATTAGCTTCCACAGGGCGCGATATTCGTTTTGATTTGGCACGCACCGAAGGTTATCGTAATTTCTGCAATAAACTTTGGAATGCAGCGCGTTATGTATTGATGAATACGGAAGGCAACGATGTTGGATTAATCGGTGATTGTGAATATTCGCAAGTTGACCATTGGATTGTTTCACGTTTGAATGAAGTGACTGCTAATACTTGCCAAGCGATTGAAACCTATCGTTTTGATTTAGCAGCACAATTTTTGTATGAATTCACTTGGAATGAATACTGCGATTGGTATTTGGAACTGACGAAAGTTGCGTTGCAATCGGATAATGAAGCTTTGCAACGCGGTACGCGCAAAACCTTGTTGACGGTATTGGAAACAATTTTGCGTTTGCTGCATCCTTTAATGCCGTTTATTACAGAAGAAATTTGGCAGCGAGTCGCGCCTTTAGTAGGGATTTTTTCTGACACGATTATGTTGCAACCTTATCCTAAAGTGGATGAAAGCCAAATTAATCACACTGCAACTACTGAAGTAGAATGGTTGATGAAGTTTGTATTGGGCGTGCGACAAATTCGTGGGGAAATGAATATTGCACCGGGTAAACCGTTGCCTGTGTTAGTGCAAAATGGTTCTGTGAAAGACAAAGTTTCATTGGCGCACAATCGTGTTTATTTAGAAAAAATGGCACGCTTGGAAAATATTCATTGGCTGAATAGCGACGAAGTTGCGCCTGAATCGGCAATGGCATTAGTTGGTGAAATGAAAATTTTGATTCCTATTGCAGGCTTAATTGACAAAGAAGCCGAGTTAGCACGATTGGAAAAAGAAATGCAAAAAATTCATAAAGAATTGCCTAGAATTGTTGGAAAATTAAATAATGCAGGATTTGTGGATAAAGCTCCGGCAGCGGTACTTGAAGCAGAAAAAGCCAAGTTAGCAGCGTTAGAATCTTCTCTAGCTAACTTGGAGCAGCAATTTAATAAGATAAAAGCTTTATAAAAATATCGAAAATTAGAATTTTTACAATGAAAAAATGAGCGGAATTTAAGTTATAAAATATCATTCTGCTTATCTTAAAAACTGTTAAATCCTGATTTAAGAATGGCTAGGAAAAAATACTTATTTCATCTATAGTTAGCTTAACTTTGAAGACACAGTACTATTATGGCAACTGCACCTACACCCACACCTACAAAAACGGTCTTACCTTTAAGTGGCTTAATGCGAAGTTTGATTCGCGATGGCTATTTTACAGAGCCTGATGTCCAAAAATACATGCAGGAAGCTCAACGGGATAAAGTCCATTTGATAAGTTATTTAGTCGCTAAAAAGTTGATTGATGCACATATTGTTGCAAATCATGCGTCATTGGAATTTGGAATTCCCTTATTAGATTTGAATGCGGTTGATTTAGATACTATGCCGCTGTCGTTGGTTACGCCAAAACTGATGGAGCTGCATCATGTATTGCCCTTGTTTAAACGTGGCAATAAATTGTATGTTGCGACTTCAGACCCTGCCAATACGGTTGCGTTAAATGAAATAAAATTCAATACGCGCCTAAATACTGAGGCGATTTTGGTTGAGGAAAATAAACTCGCCAAAGCCATCGAAAAAGCGATAGAAGCGACTGATAATAGCATGTCAGATCTGGATGATGATTTATCCAGTATCGAATTTGCCGGCAGTGATGATGACGATGACAGTGATATTTTAAATACCTCCGATCCTGAAGATGGCCCGATTGTTAAATATGTAAACAAGGTTTTATTGGATGCGATTAAAAAAGGCGTGTCGGATTTACACTTTGAGCCTTACGAAAAAATCTTTCGGATTCGCTTTCGCGGTGACGGGATGTTGTTTGAATATGATCGCAAACCTTTAGCAATCTGCGGACGCTTAGTTTCTCGGATTAAAGTTATGTCGAAGTTGGACATTGCTGAACGGCGTGTGCCACAAGACGGCAGGATTAAATTAAAACTATCTAAAACCAAAGCGATTGATTTTCGTATCAATACTTGCCCGACATTATTTGGCGAAAAAGTGTGTATGCGGATTCTTGATCCTAGCAGTGCGCAAATTGGGATTGAGAAGTTGGGTTTTGAGCCGATACAGCAAGAGTTGTTTATTCGCGCTATTAATAGACCTTACGGGATGGTGCTTGTAACAGGCCCTACAGGAAGTGGTAAAACAGTATCGCTATACACAGGATTGAATATTATCAATACCATCGACCGTAATATTTCTACCGCTGAAGACCCTGTGGAGATTACGGTTGAAGGGATTAACCAAGTTAACGTCAACCCTAAGGCGGGATTAACCTTTGCTTCAGCATTAAAAGCTTTCCTACGGCAAGATCCAGACGTAATTATGATTGGGGAGATTCGAGACATTGAAACTGCCAGTATTGCAGTAAAAGCGGCACAAACAGGACACATGGTGTTATCAACCTTGCATACTAACGATGCGCCACAGACGATTAACCGTTTGATGCAAATGGGCTTAGAACCTTTCAACATTGTGGCAGCGGTCAACTTAGTGATGGCACAGCGACTTGCACGACGCTTGTGTAATGCTTGTAAAGTCAAAGCCGAATATCCTGATGAGTTTTTATTGCACTTTGGATTTAAACCAGAGGAATTGCCGGGGCTCATTATTTATAAAGCAGTTGGCTGTGAGCTGTGTAATGAAGGATACAAAGGTAGGGTAGGGATGTATCAAGTAATGCCAATGACAGAAAAATTAAAAGCTTTGATTTTAGCAAAAGGAAATGCGATGGAAATTGCAGAATTAGCTACCGCAGAAGGTGTGAATGATTTAAGACGCTCTGGAATCTTAAAAGTTATGCAAGGTATTACCACCATAGATGAAGTTGATCGCGTGACAGAGGAATAATTATGGCAACTAAAGCAAACGAAGGTGTAATCGACTTTATTTGGGAAGGTAAAGACCAGAAGGGTGAAAAAAACAGAGGCGAGATAACGGCTTTAACCGAAGCTGCTGCTCGCTCCGAACTCCGAAAAATGGGGGTTCGTGTTCTTAAAGTAAAACCTAAGCCCAAACCACTCTTTCAAAAAGCTCCCCAACCTATTACCACGCAAGATATTTCAGTGTTTGCACGGCAGATTGCCACCATGATGCAAGCCGGAGTGCCATTAGTACAGTCTTTCGACATCATCGGCAAAGGACATGATAATGTCAGTATGGGCGATATGATTATGGCGATTAAAGCTGACATTGAAGAAGGCGATACTTTTGCCGAAGCTTTAAGAAAACGCCCTTTGTATTTTGATGATTTATTTTGTAATTTGGTTGCAGCCGGTGAACAAGCGGGTATTTTAGAAACGTTACTCGGTAAAGTTGCCGCGTATAAAGAAAAATCAGAATCCATGCGTAAAAAGGTTAAAAAAGCCTTAACTTACCCGATTGCAGTTTTGGTTGTGGCGTTTATTGTTACCGCTATCTTATTGATTTTTGTGGTGCCTGTGTTTGACAGCATGTTTAAAGGCTTTGGTAAAGAACTGCCTGCTTTTACACAAATGGTCGTTAAAATGTCAGCATGGATGCAGGAAGATTGGTGGAAAGTGGTTGGTGGTGTTTTTGCCATTGTGAAAATTTGGGGATTTGTTTTTGTCAGATCAGCAGAATTTAGACACGCAATTGATAAAGCTTTGCTGCAAGCCCCTATTTTTGGACAAATTATTTATAAATCAGCATTAGCGCGATTTGCGCGAACACTTGGCACAATGTCTGCCGCTGGTGTGCCGTTGGTTGAGGCGTTAGTTTCAGTGGCGGGAGCGTGCGGAAATATTATTTTTTATGAAGCCGTGATGCGAATGCAGGTCGATATTTCATCAGGGCAACGCCTGCAATTTGCAATGGAGCAAGCTAAAATGGGGTCAAGTGGTTTGTTTCCAAATATGATGATGCAAATGGTTGCGATTGGTGAAGAGTCAGGAAAAGTTGATAGTATGCTTGAAAAAGTGGCGGATTTTTATGACGAGGAAGTTGATAACCTAGTTGATAATATGAGTGCCTTAATGGAGCCATTTATCATGGTAGTATTAGGAACTCTGATTGGTGGTTTAATTGTCGCGATGTATTTGCCGATTTTCGCAATGGGCGAAGCGGTAGGCTAATTCTGTAGAGATATGACATCCGCCTAGACAATTCGTTCAAAATATTATCACACACTGATTCATGCAAATTTCTACATTTCTTTCTGAACCGTTAATTTTAATGTTGTTATGTGGCATTGTCGGCTTATTGGTTGGCAGCTTTTTAAATGTCGTCATTTATCGCCTGCCTATTATGATGGAACGTGAATGGCGTAGAGATTGCCGCGAGTTTCTGGAACTTGAAGTCGAAGACAACAATGAAGTTTTTAATTTAACCTTGCCATTATCACGCTGTCCAAACTGCAAAACTGCGATTAAACCTTATCAAAATATACCTGTGATTAGTTATGTATTTTTAAAGGGCAAATGCGCAGAATGTAAGCAACCTATCTCTTTACGTTATCCCTTGATTGAAGCTTTCACCGGACTTTGTTCTGTTATCGTTGCCTATCATTTTGACTATAGCATTGCTCTGGCTTTTGCGTTATTGCTCACATGGTCGCTCATTGCTTTAAGTTTTATAGATATTGATCAGCAAATATTGCCAGATGATATTGTCTTGCCTTTGGTATGGCTTGGCTTATTGATGAGTTTATTTAATATTTACACGGATTCTGCTAACAGCATTATCGGAGCCGCTGCTGGTTATATGTCGCTGTGGACGGTTTACCATGTATTTAAACTGATTACTGGCAAAGAAGGTATGGGCTATGGAGATTTCAAATTACTAGCCTTATTTGGCGCATGGTTAGGCTGGCAGTTTTTACCCATCATTGTGTTGTTATCTTCCTTAGTTGGCGCAGTGATTGGTATTTCAATGGTTATTTTTGGCGACCGCGACCACAACGTTCCGATTCCTTTTGGCCCTTACTTAGCCGCTGCGGGCTGGTTAGCTTTGCTATGGGGCAACGATATTAACAACCTATATTTAGTTACCACAGGTTTGCAGCACTAATGCTGATAATCGGTCTCACCGGTGGAATCGGTTCTGGCAAATCGACGGTTACGCAACTATTTGCCGACTTTTCTATTCCCATTATTGATGCAGATGTTATTGCTCATCAAATTACCCAACCTAATCAACCTGCGTTAAAACTGATTGCGGAAAACATCAGCAATGAAACAATCAACAATGATGGATCATTGAATAGAGATAAATTAAGAGCATTAATTTTTTCTCAGCCACATCAAAAACAGCAATTAGAAAATTTATTGCATCCTTTGGTTTATGCAGAAATTGCAGCTCAAATTGCCGAATTAAACAGCGCGTACTGCATTGTGAGCGTTCCTTTGTTGATAGAAACGCAAAAAACACAGATGGTTGATCGTGTTTTAGTAATTGATTGTCCAGAACAACAGCAAATACAACGGGTTATGCAAAGAAGTCAGCTAACTAAAGCACAAGTCCATGCCATTATGACAACGCAAGCTTCAAGAGCGCAAAGACAGGCAGTTGCTGATGATATTATTGATAATTCAAACTCCTTCATACACCTTGCAGAACAGGTTAAAAAACTGCACAATTCGTACCTTTTATTAAGTTTAGCTTAGGATATATTGATTTGTGAACACCCTAACCACTTACGAATTTCCGCTGAATGAACGAATGCGGGTTTTTATGCGCCTAGAACATCTTTTTACTCAGCTTAGACATTTCTTAAACGGAAATACTGCGTCAGATAGACGCATTGTGATGACGACATTGATTGACGTATTGTCGATTTTTAGTCGTAACAATTTAAAATCAGAATTGCTGATAGAGATTGAGCGGCTTTCCAGAGTGCTTGGTACGCTTGCAACAAGTTCCGGCGTTGATATTGAAAAACTGCACGACATGCTTACTCAATTGGAAAATACAAAAAAAAGTTTGTATGCCAGTAGTGGTAAAGTAGGGTCTCGCTTAATTGCGAATAATTTATTTCAAAGTGTCTCACAACGTAGCGCAATCCCCGGCGGCTGTTGTTCGTTTGATTTACCTGCTTTTCATTATTGGCTTTCTCAAGATGTAGCAATACAAGTAAAAGAATTAGATGAATGGACAAAACCCTTTTTGGAAATTCATGATGCGATAAATTTGGTGCTTAATATCATTCGCCAAAGTAATGATGCAAGACAAGAAATTGCTAAAGCGGGTTTTTTTCAATTATCGCTGCCTTTAGAGTTAAACGAGTCTGTGCAGTTATTAAGAGTACAAGTGGAAAAAAACACCCCTTATTTTGCAGAAATCAGTGGCGGGAAACACAGATTTACTGTGCGCTTTATGTCGTTGGGATTGGAAAGTGAGCGTTCAACTCAAACCACTCACGATGTGCCTTTTTCTTTAACCTGTTGCCAGTTGTAATGTCCGCTTCTTCACAACCGCGCTTAGTCAAATGCCCTACCTGTGGAAAATCTGTCGCATGGACAGCAGAGGAAAAGTTTAGACCTTTTTGCTGCGAACGCTGTCGCCTAATTGATTTAGGCGAATGGGTCATGGAAGAAAAAAAGATTGCTGGCGAACCTGTGTTGCCAGAATTTGAGTCGATAACTGCTGAGTTGTGGCAATAAACTATTTTTGTTGATGACTTTGCAGATGCGGCAAAACTTCCTGCCAAAGTTGTTGATAAGCCTCAATCGCCCGCCCTTTAGTCGCATAACCTCCTAATGGCATTCTCTTAATGCCCATTTGTTCTATCTCACTGGAACATGGAATTCTTGCGCTCAGGATTTCAGGGTGTTGCGCCTGCATTTCTTCCATTAAGCTAATATGCAGTTTTTTTCGTCCATCGACCATTGAAAAAAATGGCAATAATTTCAATTTCTTAAGCTTACTCTCACTGATAAAACTTTTCAGTTGTTCTAAGGTTCTCAATGACAAAGTGGTAGGGATAACTGGCGACAACACCACATCAGCCGCTGCAAAAACCGCTTCAGATAACAAGGAAATACTGGGTGGGCAATCCAGAAAAATAAAGTCGTATTCTTTTTCCAAGGGCTGTAAAAGCTTTTGCAGTCTTTGCGTTGGTTTTTTTCCTGCGTCCAAAACTAAATCTAAGTTTCTAAAGGAAAAATCAGCCGGCAGCAAATGTAAATTATCAAAATCAGTGCCTTTTATTAACGGGTCTAACTCGGTTTTCCCTGCAATTAACTCTTTACTGCCGCCTTTGATTTTCGGCTTAATTCTAAAATAATAACTACTTGCTGCCTGCGGGTCTAAATCCCATACTAAGGTTTTATAACCACTTGCCGCTGCTAAAAAAGCCAAATTGACGGTCGTGGCAGTTTTTCCCACACCACCTTTAATTGTATAAGTAGCGATAATCTTCATTCAATTTCCTTAAGTTTTGCTAACAAACAATGATTTAAACAAGCTGCGGTTTCGTGTAGCCACAAAAACAGCATACTGTTTAGAGAAATGACTGCGAGCTTGACAGCTTTTGGCTTCCAGCATTTGTGCTAATGCCTCCATTGCGATAAAGGTTTGCTCAGGATAATCGCCTGCCATCATTTCGGTTTTAAATTGCAGTAAGGCTTGTTCTTGCACCGCAGAATCTTGAAAATCACCGAGCAATTCTTGCAATTCTTTTAACGCTTTCAGCACGCTTTTAATATCTGTTTCAGGATAAAGGTTTTGAAAAAACTCAATTAAGTAGCGTAATTTTTTACAGCTTTTGCGTAAATCATGCAAAACCACTGGTGGCGACTGATTATTAATTGTAGAGCCTTGTTTTATCACGCGCTGATAGATTTTCCAAATACGGGCATTGGCAAATTCTTGGATAGAAAGCTTGTTGTCGATAGATTTGTCAGCTTTTTCCAAATAATGTTCCCAGTCGATTAACGGCGTTAAATACTGTTTAGATTTTAGCTGCGCTGCTAATTCTTGCTGTGCGGTTTTATGCTTAAGCTGTAAAAATTCGCCTAAAGGATTCAAATCATCACGCATGGCAACAGGCAAGCTGGCTTTGTAATGTTCAAAGTTTAATAAATACACATCTAAATCGCGGGTTAAACTGGTGGTTTGTCCTAGCCATGCAAAATAGGCACTATAACGATTGGAAACTTCTTCGGATGCTAATGATTTAAACTGGCTTAATCCGGCACGAGTTTTGCGCACTGCCACTCGAAAATCGTGTAAAAACTCAGTATCAGTCGCGTTAATAGCATCTTGCTCATTGAGTTTAATCACTTGCAGCAATTGTTTATAAATGGTTTTGATGGCTTTATGCGCGGGGGTATTAGGATCAAAATTTATATCCAGTTTTGCTGAATAATCACCCGGAAATCGTCCTTGCGCTTTTAACGCAGCGACTAACACCGGTTTTTTAACAACTTTTAACTCTAACGACTCAAGAAAAAACTCGCTTAATTGTGTGGCGGCTTTTTCATAGCCTTTGATTAACTCTAAACTCACGCGGTGTTTTAAAGATTCATATTCTTCAATGGTTAAACGCGCAATGGTTTTTTCGTCGTTATTAAGAATATTCAGATGGTAGCATTGCAGATTTAAACAACTCAGTTGCAGCATGGCACGCATTTCTAACAGCGGCAATAATTGTTGCACTAAAACCGGACTTGCAAAATCACTGGCAAAAACGGGCATGTTTTCAAGGTCAACACGGCTAATCAGCTGCTCGTTAGAATAGTTGCTGAGATTTAAATAAGAGAATTGTTTGGATTGATTTAGCTCACAAATTAAATCAGCATCGTAGAGTCGCCAGTCAAAGCTGTCATAAAAAGTTTTAACGGCGTAATACTGGGAGGTGAGTTGCAGAGGAAATTTTTTTGCGGTGCGGCTAATGAATTTTTCAATATTTAAATTACTGGGTAGTTCAAAATGTACAGGTATTTCAGCCATAATGGGGGATAACTCTTAAAAGTTGTGTGTGAGTTATCTAAATTTAGTTGTAGAAATTTCTCTAAATTAAAAACTCGACTCAGGTTGGTTACAGTTACTATACAGCAGCAATATGACAAAATACAGACAAGGATTAGTCGAGTAGGTATTCACGATAAAACTCATTTAAATCAATATTGTAGTCGGATGCTCTAACGATTCTTTTTATTTTGTATGGTTTTTTATTTTTATCTAAATTTGTTTCAGCAAGATTCACTAACACACTGGTGCGCGGCTGCTTATCTTCATCGAGCAAAAATACGACCTTGGGTTTTAATTTGTGATGCGGATTGGTTTCAATCACTACTGCCACTTCGCCATTAGTCATTTCAATCAGATTGCCGGGTGGATAAATACCAAGACAGTCAATAAACTTTACCGTCAACTCTGCGTCTAAATGCGTGCCGCCGTTTTGCGTCATAATGCTGATAGCTTCCAAATGAGAGCGTCCTTTTTGATAAACGCGGTCGCTGGTGATGGCATCATACATGTCTACTATGGTGACCATCCGCGCATACGGAGTGATTTTATCCGAACCTAATTTACGCGGATAACCTGTGCCATCGAGTCTTTCATGATGTGTATAAGCCACATCAATTGCACCGCCGTACATATTGCGGCTGGACAATAAAATCTGCCAGCCTAAAGCGGCATGGCTGTTCATAATGGTTAATTCTTCAGGGGTTAATCGTCCGGGCTTGTTTAAAATTTCAATGGGAACTTTCATTTTTCCCATATCGTGCATCATGCCGCACATGCCTAAATTATTTAAGTCTGGTACAGAAAGACCAAGCTGTCTGCCAAGCGCAATTGCAAAAATAGCCACGTTCATTGAATGTTGCGAAGTATACTCATCCCATCTTTTCAATTGTGTTAGCCACATCGCAGCATCGGGTGCTTTTACGATACTATCCACACAAGTTGCAACCACATCTTTGGCCAGCACCACATCAATACCTCTGCCTAAGCTCACTTCCTGCATAAAGCTTTTAACTACTGTGCTGACTTCTCTGTGTACTGCGCCTGCTGCGTGTATTTCTTGTTTTAAGCGAGCTTTGTCAGGGTTTGATTTTTTGACAGGCGTATTCTCTCTTGAAAACAGTATTTCTTTGCCTTTGGATTTAAGCACTGAAGATTGTTTTTTTACGTCAATAAAAACATACTCACACTGATCTTGCACTGCTTGAACATCGGCTTCATTTTTTAGTTCAAACCCTTGAAATAAAAAATTGGTATCCGTCCAAGGTCTGTCTAGCTCAGAAACATACATGCCTACTTGTAAATCACGCACATTAATTTTAGTGAGTTCGATAGAGACAGCATCGAAAATAAAAGCGTTTCTGGAATTTATCATGATAGTCCTGAGCCTCCTTTTAGCAATAAAATGACTTATGTTCTTCTGCTGATTCCTAGCAGAGCAATCAATAATAGGGTTAAAAAAATAATGATGTTTTTATCCCCAAGTCTGCTGTAAGGCGTTGCTCCTGACATGGGAAAAATAGTGCCGGTAATACTCACTGTTTCAAAGAGTGGTGCTTGTTTCATAACTTTGCCATTTGGGGCAATAATGGCTGTTGCGCCGGTATTGGTTGAGCGCAACAAATAGCGTCCGGTTTCAATGGCGCGCATTCGCGCCATTTGCAAATGCTGGTAGGGTTCAAAAGAGCGACCAAACCAACCGTCATTGCTTAAATTCACCAAATAAGCCGCTTGATTTATTTGATTAATGGCTTCACTGCCAAACGCATCTTCATAACAAATGGAGGTGATAAACGGATAACCTGCTGCGGTGAGCAAAGGTTGGTTATCTCCACCGGGGGTAAAATCATCTAAGCGAATACCGATGTTATCTAACACCCATGTTGATAAGGGTTTTAATGGCATATATTCGCCAAAGGGTAATAAATGGTTTTTTCGATACAATCCGCGTTTTTTCCCTAATACTAATGCAGAATTAAAAACTGCGCCAGTTTCATTGTTTTTCTCTAATAAACTGACGATTAAATCGGTATGATGAGCGATAGCTTGGCGTTCTAGCGGGATTAAAAAATGTTCATCTACGCGCGATAAATAAGTTGGGATAGAAGTTTCTGGCCACACAATCACTTGAGAATCCCAATGGCTATAGGTCATTTGCTGATAGGTTAATAAGGTTTTCAGCAACCTATCTTCTTGCCATTTTTCATCTTGACCGATATTGCCTTGAACCAATGTTGCTTGAATCGGTGCGCCTGCTTTTGTTGTCCATTCAATATGTTTGAGCAAACAGCCACTGATGATTAATAGAACAATCGTTGTCGATAACAGAAGGTATTGGCGTTTAAAATAGAGCATATCAGAAAACGCTGCGGCGGTGAATGCGTATAAAAAACCCGTGCCGTACACACCAAACAGCGGCATAAAGCCCGCGTAAGGGCTGTCAATTTGACTGTAAGCAACTTGCAGCCAAGGAAAACCATTCAATAGCCAATAGCCACGCACATATTCAATTAATATCCATATTAAAGGTGTTAAACCCAGCAAAAAACGTTGGTGGGTGAGGTGCGATAATCTAACAGATAAATATCCTGCCAATGCTGGAAATAACGCCCAAAATGCCGCGAATGATTCTGATAATAAAGCAGAAGCAAATACAGAGGCATGTCCGTAAAAATAAATACTGACAAAAACCCATGTTACCCCTAAGCTAAACATGCCTAAACCAAAGCAATAGCCACGAATGGCGGCTTGTAGCGGTGTGCAATTTAACCATGAATAAAACAGAAAGCTTAAAGATAGTAGAGCTAGATATGAATAACTCACAGGGGCAAAAGACAATGTTAATAACATGCCTGCGAATAAGCTGAGTAATGCCCAGCTCAGATTAGATAAATTATTCATAGAGTGACAGGTTACAAAGTCATAAAAAGAGTGCCATGATAGCTAACCTTAAATTTAACGCAACTTTCTTGGTTGTGATTTGCAGCAGGCTTTAACTCAGTTACAATAGTCTTTCAGTAACCCTTTGAATACACTTATTTTTTATCACATTAATAATTAAAATAGAGAGAGAGAAGCGATGAAAAAATATTTAAAAACCTTGTTAGCAAGCGTGGCTATTATTTTTGCGAATAATGCAATGGCTTATGATCCCGGTGCGACTCAAGAAGCTTGTAAAAAACCTAAATTTAGCACTTTTTCGTTGCCTGAGTTTAATGCGCCGACCAAAGCTGAAGTGCCAGCAGAGTCTGAGTTTTCGTTTGTGATTTCTAATTGGATTGACCCGACAACGATTAAATTAACGGCAAAAAAGAAACCGCTTCCTTTTACTGTGACTGATAAAAATAGCTTTTTTTTGGTGACTGCGAAATTGCCGGCGGAATATACAGGTCAATTTGTGCGGCTGGATGTGCAGGTTCATGCAAAGTTGGGGTGTAAAGGTTTGGATGGTTGGTTAGTGAAAGTGGCTGCAAAACCTGTCGAAGCAAAACCTGTGGAAGCAACACCCGCAGAAGCAAAACCGGCTGAATAAGATATTTTTTAGGGCTTTTCGTTCCCACCTTTGGTGTGTGGGAACGGCAATTAAAATTAACGTGATAGGGATGCGCTAATTGTTAATTTATAGGATGCTGCTGACGTAAGGAAGCGCATCATTCACGCTCTCCCATTTCACTATTGAAATCCTCGTTACATTCCCATGTCGGCGGATAAATTCCCTGCCTGACAAACTTATGAAAACTCGAATAAGGCCAATCAATAACCCGATTCACTTTTCCATGTTTTACCGGATTCCAATGAATATAATCAATGTGATGATTGACATCGGTTTGGCTTGTTAATAAATGCGCCCAAAACCGTCTCTGCCAAATCCCGCGTTCCCGCCGTTTTTGCCGACTTAATGAAATTCGTTCATTTTTATTAAGACCGCGAGAAAAATAACCTTTTAATAAATTCCATCGTGTGGAAAAATCGCAATCATTTTCTGGCAATTTCCAAATGCAATGTAAATGCTCCGGCATAATAACAATAGCGATTATTTCAAATGGTTTTCTGTTTTTAACGTAATAAAAAGCTTCTCTTAATAGTTCAATATTCTCAATTAATAGCGAACTATTTTTACGTTCTGCTAAATTAACCGTAAAAAACCATGTTGCCCCAGGTGTGTAAAAACGTCGGTAATGAGTCATTGGTTATTTATTAAGCATTGTTGATGCGCCTCCCTTCGTTCGGCACATCCTATTTTGAATTGTTTTTTATAAATTTGTTTTTATAGAAAACAACTCTATTTCGTTAGAATTAAGCGCATCTTATCGAGTTGGAATCAAACAAGCAATTGCGCAATGTTTGAAAGATAATGGCGGAATTGCACTGAATCGTTGTGATAGCGCAGGTGCTGATGCCAATTCAACCTTAGGTAAATATGGCATACTTCAAAATGGTTTAAGTACGATGAATAGTGCTGTTAATGCTGAAACAAAAGTTTCTATAAGCACTCAGTATGGAGCTGATGTTAATACGATGGTTTCCATTGACATCACAGAGCTTTCTTATTCTTTGGGCATAGGCAAGTTGGGTGGATGCTCTTTCCATTTAGTGCCAACTGTACAAGGAGGAGCAGCGGGTACGATTGTTTGGCAAGTGTTGGCTAAACATGCGGACGCGCCAGCTATAGATGATGCGAGTTGCACCTCCCTTGTAAAAGGCGCACAAGGAGCAAGCTGGACAACACTCAACGGTAGTAGCGGCTATGTTTTCCCAGAAGTCTTCCGTAAAAAATGGGTAACAGCACTGACAACATTACCAAGCATCAAACAGGCAATCACTCGCTGTTTAATCTACAACGCAGGCGACAAAACACAGTGCGATAGCGTTTTAATCGTGAAAGATAAGTTGCAAAAATATGGCAGCAGTTCCTTACCTGCGGGAACAGGAAGCTCCGATGGTGCAACAGCAAGCGATAGCAGAGCGAATTGGATTTCAATGAAGATGGGCAATGCCGGCGCATCCGATGCAGCCATTGTTATACAAGGCGGCTCACAGCTTGCAGATTGCAAAGTCACCGTACAACCCAGTTATGACGCAGGCGCAAAATATGTGAAATGGTCTGTTTTTGCACAAGCAACAAACACTTTAGCCGATAATGCAAAATGCGCTTCATATATTAATGGCGCAATAGCGAGCGCACCGATTTAAGTTTTTCCTACAGTTTATAAACGTGCGACGGATAACGGTTTTTTAAAAATAGTTATCCGTTTTTTTTTGCCTGCCAAAAGCAGAGAAGATAAATTTTCAGGTATAAAAACCTTTCAGGTCTCAAAGACCTGAAAGGTTTGAGTGAAAAATTTTCAAGACGACCGGTCGTTTTATAAATTTCACAGCATTCTTAAGTTAAATTATTTCGCAAAAGGTTGCTTGCTATTCTTTAAAGCAGTTTAAAATGCAAAAAAACTATTTAAGTACCTGAACAAAAGTTTTAAAGGATAGGTAGGTTCGGATTTACCCGAACAATGCGAATTAATTCGCACTTACAAAAAATGGCTTAAAATAAAAATTAAATATTACAACGAGTTAAGGGTGGTGAGGCATGAAATTTTATCTTGTGGTTTTAGGGCTGGCAGCAATAACGCCACCATCGGTTTTGGCTGCATCTGCTACTGACGCGCAACAAGCAGAAGCACAGCGAGCAACAGAACAAATTCAACGTCAACTGCGCGACCGGATTGAACAAGAAAAACGAGAAGAATTACTCAAGCGTCCGCACAGCAATATTAAGATTGAACCACCGAAAGCCCCCAGCAAAACAGACGACAAAATCTGCCACGATGTAAAACAAATTATTATTGAAGGCGCGGCGTTGCTATCAGACGGCGACCGTGCAGAACTTGCCGCGCCGTTTATTGGTCTGTGTGTGAAGTCTTCTGACATTGAACGGTTGCTCAGCAACATCACCCAAACTTATATGGATAAAGGCTTTATTTCTACTCGCGCCTACATTCAACCACAAGATTTAAGCAAAGGCATTTTGCGGATTTTGGTGGTGGAAGGCACGGTGGAAAAAATTATCATTGATGATGGCGATGAAAATAGCAGCATCAATCTTTTCACTGCTTTTCCTGGTGTTGAAGGTGATTCGCTGAATCTGCGTGATATTGAACAAGGGCTGGATCAAATCAATCGGATTTCTTCCAATCACGCCACAATGGAAGTGAAACCGGGCACAAAAGCAGGCGACAGCGTGATTGTGATTCATAATCAAAAAACTCGCAGACTGCACGGCAATTTTAGCTTTGATAACACCGGCAGCAGTAATACGGGTGAAAATCAAGTCAGCTTTAGTGCAATAGCGGATAACACCTTAGGGATTAACGACAGTTTCAGCTTTACGCATCGCCGCACGATTGGCGACAAATTTAAGAACATTCACTCGCGAATGTACATCTTCAATTATTCCGTTCCACTTGGCTATCTCACCTTAAACGCCTCGCACACTATGACAGATTATGTCACCACCATTCACCCACCCGGTGGCGATTTGCTTTCCAGCGGCAATACCGACAATACTTCTGTCGGAGCGGAATATGTTGTGTATCGCGATACGACTAATCTGCTTTCTTTAGCAGGCACGTTGACAGTCAAAAGCACCGACAACTATTTGGCGGGAAATTTTTTAGAAATCGCCAGTCGTACTTTATCGACATTTGATTTAGGTGGTCGCTGGAATACTCAAGTGCTGGATGGGGCGATGTCGCTTAACATTGATTATGTGATAGGGCTGGACATTTTCAATGCTTTAGAAGACCCGCTCGGTTTGGCTAAATTTGCCCCACATGCACAATTTCGCAAATGGACATTAGGGCTGAATTGGATGCGACCTTTTCAACTTTTTGAACAAAATTTTTTATTTAATACAGCGTTATCCGCGCAATACGGTGTCGATGCTTTATACGGTACGGAACAATTTATGGTCGGCAACCCTTCCAACGTGCGCGGTTACAGAAACACGTCTATTTCGGGCGATACCGGTTATTACTGGCGCAATGATTTGTCGATGCCACTGCAATTTCAGATTGAAAGCGTTCCCGTTAATATCAAACCGTATATTGCTTACGACATGGGCTCTATTTGCAGTCGCTACAGTAGCTCGATTTCTGGAGCGCAGCTTGGCGGTGATTTAATCGGCATGGCGTTTGGCATCAATGCTTCCATCGACAGATTTAACTTTGATGTGTCAGGAGCGAAACCGCTGTCCATGCCAAATCAACTGAAAGATGAAGGTTTGCAATTGTTTGCTAGATTCTCAGTTCAGCTGTAAGCCTTGCTGTTGCTTTCAGATATTCATATATAAGGAATGAAAATTAAATAACTCACACGATTGCAGGAGTAAAAAAGCTTTCGCTTTTTGCAAATCATCGCAAATTAAAACGCATGTACTCCGGCAAGAAAAAAATAGAAGTTTTCATTCCTCAATCCATTTTTTTGATTTTGTAAAAGGGAGTAATCTCCATGCGCCGTGCATCATTAAACCATATCTATAGACTCGTTTGGAGTGAACGTGAACAGGCTTTTATTGCTGTTGCAGAAAACGTCCGTACCAAAGGCAAATCCAGTGGAATTTGTCGCTCGCTTGCCGCATTGGTCGGTATCGGCTTATCTGCTTTCAGTTACGCAGATGGTGTGGTGGTCGCCCCCGGTTCTGGAGCTACCAATGTTTACACCGCGCCGAATGGTGTTCCGGTTGTGGATATTGACAAGGCAAATGCGGCTGGACTCTCGCATAACAAATATCTGAATTATAACGTTGGCACCAACGGTTTGATTTTAAACAACGCCAATTCCAGCCAAATGAGCCGGCAATCACAATTGGCTGGGCAAGTGATGGCGAATACGAATTTATCTGCGGAAGCGAAGGTGATTCTGAACGAGGTTGTGACGACTAATCGCAGTACCTTGCAAGGATATACCGAAGTTGTTGGCGGCAAGGCTGATGTGATTCTTGCCAACCCTTATGGCATCACTTGTAACGGTTGCGGATTTATCAACACCGACCGCGTGACTTTAACCACCGGCACACCCAATATTTCCAATACGGGCGCATTAAGCGGCTTTACGATTAACGGCGGCGACATTTTTATTGATGGCGCAGGTCTGGATGGCATGAAGCAAAGTTATTTTGACATTGTGACCCGCACTTTCAGAATGAACGCGCAACTGAACGGCAAAGATGTAAAAATCATCACGGGCACAAATCAATGGGATTACCTCACCCAAACTGCGAGTGCAATCACGCCGACTGGCACTGCGCCGACTTTTGCATTCGACTCTAGTTTATTAGGCGGCATGTATAGCAATCGCATTTTTATTCAAGCGACCGAAGCTGGCGTTGGCGTGAAAATGCTGGGCGAAGCGGCAACCACAGCGGATGATTTCACCATTTCTGCGGCAGGAAAAATTGATATTCGTAGCAAAGTTTCAGCGGAACGTAATTTAGCTATCACGAGCACTAGTAATGCAACAGATGCGATTGGGCTGGCGGATGCAAATTTGTCTGTAAAAAATAATCTAATACTTACCGCAAACAATGGCGGAGCGACTTTAAACGGCGGTTTGCTTGTTGCAAGCAATGATTTAACAGGCGTACTGGGCAGCTTGACCGATAACGCCAACGCCACAGCAGTGACTGATAACAATAAACGTTATGCGAAAGGAAATGTCAGTTTAACCGTGACTAATGCGGCAACGATTGATGGCACAAATTGGGGATCAGCGGCAGCGAGTGATTATAATGTTGGTAGTCTGAATATTGGTGCGGCTGGCGCAACGCTTTATGCAGACACATCATTAAGCATTACCGCTAATTCCGGTAATCTGGCATTAGCAAAAGCAGCGATTAAAGCGACAGATAATTTAAATCTAACTTCTAGTAACGGCAGCATCAGTACAACGGCGGGAGCAGGGCAGGGTATTCAAACAACCGCAGGTAATTTAGCTGTCACTACTGGCAGTGATTTTAGCAATGCGGGCGTTATCAGCGCGGATACTGGCAGTGTGACGGTGCGTTCTAATGGCACAGTGACTAACTCCGGCACGTTACATGCTGCCACCACAATGGATATTGCCGACAAAAATAATGCAGCTACAGAAAACGTTAGTAATACAGGCACATTACTTGTTGATGGCACGCTGAGTGCGAAAGCTAATAATTTCAGCAATGCGGGTTCACTGCAAGGCACAGCAGGTGTGAATCTTTCTGCTGTCAACCTGACTAACTCAGGCACATTCATTGCCTCGAATACAGCAGGCAAATCAGGCACATTCAGCAATTTGACGACATTAGACAATAGCGGCACTTTGCAATCGGCTGAAGATTTAACGTTAAATGTTTCAGGCACAATGACCAATAGCGGCAAACTGCTCGCCACACACGATCTTGCCGTGTTAGCAGGAACTTCTGCACTGGATATTTCTAATACTGCCACTGGGATTTTACAAGCTAACAATGCTTTAAACATCACAGGCAGCAATGCCACGTTGGATCGTCAACTAGGTACAATATTAGGTAACAACGAGGTCAATCTGACCTTAGCTAATTTTGATAACAGAGGTACATTGCAATCGAATGCGAGTATTCATTATGCGATGGCTAATAGATTCAGCAACGCAGGTACGGTGTTAGCAAAAAACACGCTTACAGGCTCTTCGGCTGATTTAACAAATAGCGGCACATTGCAAGCAAATCAAGGTGCGACGATTACTGCAACCAACGCTATCAGCAATACAGGTTCGTTAATTGTCTCCAGCGGTGCGGCTTTTGCTGGCACATTAACAGCTGCAACGCTGTCCAACAGTGGAGCGGGCAATATTCAATCCGCACATGATCTTACGATTAATCTCACTGGTGATTCGCTTGTCAATGAGAGCAAAATTTTGGCAGATGACGATTTAACGATTTCTGCTACCAGCACTGCTGTCATCAATAACAGAACAGACGGCTTTATTCAAGCAGGCACTGGGGCTGGTGATGATTTAACCATTACGGGTAACGCATTGACTTTAAACAATAATATAGGAGCGACATTATTGGGCGACCGTCTAGCATTCACAGCGTTAGATGTGAGTAACGATGGTACGGTGCAAGGTGGGGCGGGTGCTAGTTCGGTTACTATTACTAACGCCTTAACAAATAAAGGTTTATTTTCGCTAGCAAACGCAACGGGTGGCAGTGGCTCGATTACCGCAGATTCGATTTTAAACTATGAGACGCTGCAATCAGCAGGCGGGGTTAATCTTAATATTGCAAGTCAATTGACTAACAATAATCGCTTGTTAGCCGATGGCGCACTCACCATACGCGGCACGGATAGTAGTTATTCGGTCACGAATGCCAAAACTTTACAGGCTGGTGGCTTGCTTGATATTAAAGGACAGTCTAACGGCTCAGGCGTTTCGATTACAGTGGATACTTCCGGTGTGATGCTCGGCAACAGTATGGATGTGAATGCAGATACCTTGACCGTTAATGAAGGTGGCATGGTGAGTAGTATTGCTGCGATGACACTGGGATTGAATACGCTTTCATTCGGTGGATCAACCTCGCGCATTGTTGGATCGACTGATGGCAGTAGCACTACAGCTATCACACTAGCGAATTCATTTACCAACCCCGGTGCTGTGTTTTCTGCTGGCAATTTAAATGTTACCGCTCCATCTATTACAAACAGCAATACCGGCGGCATTTCTGCCCTGCGTGAAATGAATCTTACCGCATCAACTAATGACATCGTCAATCAGGGTACGTTTTATGCCGCTGGGAATATGAATCTCAGAGCTAATTCAGGCAGCATTATTAACAGCAGCATTGCAAGCACTGGCGGCATCAACAGTGATGCAACCGTCACAACAAACTCATTCAATTTTAATAATAGTGGCGACATCAATGCAGCTAACATTACTGTTAATGCGACAAACAGTTTTTACAATGGCGTGGCGACAATCCCTTCAATTTTTGAAGATTGGGCAAATGCTGTTTATGGCGCGAGAACTTTAATAAAAGATAGCGGCAAGTTTGACTGTAATGGCGTTGGCTTAGCTTGCCAACAATACTGGGTCTATGAGCGGACTATCACTGTTAATCAAAAACTAAGCTCTGCTTTACCCGCAACCAAACCGCAAATGCTTGCCAGCGGCACAATGAATATTAACTGGGGAGCTGGCGGAGGTCGAAATGTAGCGGGAATATTATCTGCAAACACCCTTAACCTTGCGGGTACGGGGAGCTTTGTGAACCAAGATCTTCATTTGGAACAAGTGACATACGGTCAACATTGGATGGTGGATGAGGACGATTGTACTTTATGCAAGATTAATTATATTTTTCGATATGCCAATGCAAACCAATACTTCGATGTGGCTAGTTTGGGTAAAAATGGCGGAGAAGTGGGCTGGGTGACAGGTCATGGAGAGTGGTTAGAGTTATCGCGTGCGGGTAGTTGGAATGCAGACCAGGAAGCTGCTGCTCGCGATGTTTCTGCCAAAGTAGATATTGGTCGTACTTTGCTCAGCACTTCTGGGGCGGGAATTTTTGCGCAAACCTTGAATTATTCAGGCGGCAGCTTAGCCAATCGCGGCTCAGCATTCACTCCTTCTATAAAATCCACCAGCCAAACTGGAGCAACCGCAACAAGTCTTTCTAATGGCACAACCGCCACAACGGGAGTAGCAGCGGTTGCAGGAACTACACTGGTGAATGGCAGTTCTACTGTGGTGTTTAATGGCTTGGTCATTTCGTTACCTACCAATCCAAATGGCTTTTTCGTTGTTTCTAAAGATCCACAATCTAAATATTTGGTGGAAACCAACCCGATGTTTAGTTCAGGACAAAATTTTGTCGGCTCCAATTATTTGGCAAAACGTTTAGGGGTTAATACCGATCAAATTAATTTGCGTCTAGGCAACGCTGCTTATGAAAACTATGTGATTCGTCAGCAACTTATTGACCAAACAGGTAAAAATATTCTCAATGGCTATGCCAGTGAAGATAAAATGATAGAGGGTATGTATACGGCTGCATCTAACAAATCCACTTCACTGGGATTAAGTTGGGGCAAACCGCTGTCAGCTGAGCAAATAGGCAAACTAACAGAAGATATTGTCTGGATGGTAGAAACAGTTGTCGAAGGAAAAACTGTATTAGCTCCTGTTGTGTATTTATCTAAAGCGACTAAAGAGGGAGTACAAACCGGTGCGGTGATTGCTGCAACGGACACTAACATCAAAACCGACATCTTAAGCAATACAGGCGGCAGTATTTCCGGCTCGAAAACCCTTGATATAACCAGTAAAGGCGACATTACTAACACCAGCGGTCGCATTCAAGGTGGTGATGTTAGCTTAACTTCAACCGAAGGCAGTATTGTTAATAAAACGGTTGGCGGAACTACCGAGAATCCAACTTCTTCCAATTTAGGCAAGACTGCCAGCATTCAATCAACTGGCAATCTGTCTTTAGATGCGAAAAAAGACATCAGTGTGATCGGCGCGGAAGTAAAAGCGGGTAAAGACGCAACTCTCACCGCAGGCGAAAACGTCACTCTGGATACGGTTGTTAGCAAAACAGCGACAAACAGCACATCAAAATCTAATGGCGAAATAAAAAATGAAGGCAAGGTCACGACGACTAATACAGGTTCTACCCTTGAAACAGGTGGCAACCTGAAAATTAGCAGTGGCAAAGACACTACAATTGCCAGCAGCAAAGTCAATACGGGCGGCAATCTTGCAGTAGATGCTAAAGGTGATCTGAATATTGTTGACCGCCATGACAAAGTAGAAACAAACACCAGCTCTAGTTCTGGCAACGTAGGCAGTTTCTTTACGGACAGCAAATCAGAAACAACCAAAACAGTCGACACCACCAGCAAAGGCTCATCAATCTCTGTGGGCGGCAATGCGGATTTGAATGCGGGCAAAACGGTCACGTTACAAGGCTCTGATTTAAAAGTCACAGGTGATGCAACAGTTACTGCTACCGATGTGAAAGTGTTAGCGGGTAAAAACACGCACGACAGCACGACTGTTACGAAAACGCATACGTTCATGGGGAATTCCAACACAGAAAGCGGCTCAAGTTCAGGTGCTAGCAGCGAAGCAAAATTTGAAAAGGATTCGATTGCAGGACAAGCCTCTGCTTCAGCAAAAGCCGAAGCGGAAGCACATTCCAGCAGCACTTTTGACATCGTGAATGACAAAACCACCACGAAAGTGACTAGCGATGTCACGCATACCGGCTCAACTATTTCGGCTGGCAATCTGAAAATTAACGCTAAAAAAGACGTGACCCTAGAAGGGGCTAATATTGCGGCAGAAAAGAACGTTTCTGTGTCAGGGGAAACAGTCAATATTACCACTGCCGTTGACACGCATAGCGTCACCACTAAGGTTGATGAAAAAGCTTTCCGGTTGAGTTCAGATAATTCAGTTAAAGCCGAAGCCGGAGCAAGTGCAGAAGCGGGCACAACAAAAATGTCCGCAGAAGCAGAGGCAAGTGCGAAAGCACAAGCGAATACGGATAACTTTTCCGGTTATCTACACAATGAAATCACCACCACAGAGAAAAGCACGACTAACAAAGGCACTTCAATTAAATCCGGTGGCGATACCTCTTTAACATCGAATAAAGATTTAAATCTGACAGGTGCAAAAGTCGACGCGGGTGGCAATGTTGATTTAACTTCAACCAAAGGCAACATCAATATTCAGGCGGCGCATGATACTGAAGATCGCACTTCCACTGTTAAAACCATGACGATTGGTCTGTATGGCACAGCCGATGCGCAAGCAGGAGCAACGACCTCTGCTGCTGCTAAACTCGGTAAAATCGGCGTAGATGCGAATGTAGACGCAACAGCCATAGGTGGAGTGGGCTTTCAATATTCCGATAAAACGCAGGATGAAACCAAAGGAAGCAGCACAGCAGTGGTTTCCAGCATTAAATCAGGTGGAGATTTAACCCGTACCGCAACTGCTGGAAAAATCACGGATGAAGGCACGGCAATTGATGTCGGCGGCAACCTGACGCAATCTGCGAAAGAAATTGAAATGAAGGCTGCTGCAAATACTGAGTATGCAACTAACAAAGAATCCAGCGAAAAATTTAGATTAGGCGTTTATGGTGAGGCAGGAGCTTCCGGTCAAGCAGAAGCAAAAGCGGGGCTTGTGACTACTGCTAGCGTGGATGGTGAGGCTCATGCAATAGGTGGAATACAACTCACTAATAAATACAGTAAAAGTGACTCAAGTAGCAATAAAAGCACTGCTGTGGTGAGCAATGTGAAAGTCGGCGGCAATTTAAACTCCACTTCCACAGGCAAAACCACGCTGGAAGGCACTGTTATTAACACGGGCGGTGATGCAAACATTACTGCCAGTGAGTTGGAATATAAAGCCGCTCGTGATACCGAAAGCAGCACATCGAACTCGCTTGATACAAATCTTTCAATTAAACTGGGTGGCGGTGTTGCAGCAAGCGGTGGTAGTGGTGGCGGTGGCGCAGGATTACAAGCACAAGGCGCACTGAAATTCTCAGCAGAAGGCGATAATAAAAAAGCCGAGTCATCCACAGCAACCGCAGGCTCTATCACATCCGGTGGCAAACTGAATCTTAAAACCACCGAAAAAGATTTAAAACTGGAAGGCACAAATTTAACTTCGGCAGGTGATATGTCGCTCGCAGCAGACAAAGGCAGCGTGATTGTTGATGCAGCGCGTAGCACTTCTTCTAGCACCGGCACAGGCTGGGATGCTGGCATGAACTTAAGTGGTGAAGTGGGTGCTGGCAAAAAATCAGCAGGTATTGAAGCCAGTGGTGGCTACAAAGATTCCGATAAAGCAAAAAGCACTGGCGTTGCATCTAATATTAAATCCGGTGGCAATCTCAACGTTAGCGCGGGCAAAGATGCAAAATTTGAAGGCACAACGCTTGAAGCGGCTGGTGATGCCAAAGTTGATGCCAAAAATAATGTTGAATTCAATGCGGTTAAAAATACAGAAACCAGCAAAAAATTCGATGTCAATGCGGATGTTTCTGTTGGTGGAAATGCCAAAGGTAAATCGGTAGAAGGCTCGCTTGAAGCAGGCTTTAGTTATGAAAATAACAATAAAGTAACCTACAACGCGGCAAGCATTAAATCCGGTGGCAAAAGCAGCGTCAATGCAGGCGGTGATGTCACGTTGCAAGGCGACGTAAAAATCGGCACAGTGGATGCGAAAGGTAATATTGTTAATGACGACAAAGCGATTACCGCAGGCGGCACGGTTAAAAAAGTTGAAACCAAAAATGTAGATGAGAAAACTAAGTTTGGTTTGGATATTGCGGTTGATTTTGAAGGCAAAGGCAAATCAGCAGCGGATAAAACAAAAGCAGCTGACGGTCGTTCACATGATGCCAAAATAAATGAGGCAACAGCTCCGCAAAAAGCCAGCGATGCTAAAGATGGCAGTTACAAAAAAGCAGATGAACATCTTGAGAACGTCAAGAAAACCACTGAAAACAAAACAAAAGACGCAGAAAACAAGTTAACTGATGCCAAAAAAGAGCTGAATGACGCACAGACCAAATTGGATAAAACCAAAGTAGACGCTAACGATTACTCTAACGCTAAAAAAGAGCTTGAGTCAGCGCAAACTAAAGCGAAAGATGCGGAAAAACAAGTTAAGGAAACCAAATCAGATGAGGCAAAAAACAAGTTAGCGGATGCCAAAAAACAGTTGAATGAGGCACAGACCAAACTTGATAAAGTCAAACAAGATACTAAAGAGCAGACTAAAGCTAAACAAGAGTTTGATGCAGCGCAAACTAAAACCCAAAATGCGCAAAAGCAAGTTAACGATACCAAAACAGCAGGTGAAAAACAGGTCAAACAAGCGACAGACAAAGTCACTGAAATGAAAAAACAGGCGGACGCTGAACACGATAAAACAATTGATAATGCAAAAAAAGCAGTCACTGACACAAATGCGGCAAATCAAAAAGCAATCGCCTCAGAAAACAAACAGAGAAAAAATGATGTCGCAACAAACAAAGCTGAAGCATTGAAAAAAGCAGTGGAGGATACTGATAAAAAACTGAAGGATGCGAAAACTAACTCCGACAAACTGCAAGACGCTGATGCAGTGAAAGCGTTGAAAAATTTGGAATCGGACAGTAGTTCTGCGGATAAAAAACTGGTTGATGCCAAAAATGAAGCAACAACTCTGAAAGATGACGCAGAAAAGTTGCAAAAAACGGCTGAAGAGAAAAAAGTCACTGCGGACAAATCTAAATCAGATTCTATCAGCCAAGCTAAAACCGCAGCGGAAAACAAAATAGCCGATGCAATTAAAACAGCAGCAACTGAAAAATCAAAAATTGATAATGATAAGAATTTGAAACCCGATGCAAAAATTGAGGCGAAAAAGAAAATTGATGCTGAGCTTGCCACTACCAAAAAACTAGCAAAGACAGAAAAAGAGCAAGCTATCAATAAAGCGCAAGCGGATCATAAGCAAGCGACAGTAGATGCTAAAGCCTTGTCAAAACAAGCAGTTGAAAAAACCAAAGAAGCGGAACTCAAAGTTGCAACTGCGGAAACCGATGCAGCAGATAAAAAAGATAAACTGGATGTTGCAGTGAAAGAGCGTGAGCAAGTGAAAAAAGACTTAGATGACGCGCAAAAACAATTTGATGATCTTACCTCTGCGAAGGACAAACTGAAGACTTTAGACACCGCTAAAGAAGCGTTTGAGAAAAAATTGGCAGATACCAGAAAACAAGCGGCTGATGAGGTGCTCGCCGTTGGCAAAGATGCAGATGCGAAGAAAAAACAAGCAGAAGCAGATAAACAACTTGCTATCACGAACAAAGACAAAGCAGGCATTAAAAAAGCGGAGGAAGATATTGCTGCCGCCAATAAACTTGTTGCGGATGCAAAAGAAAAAGCATTCAACGATGTGCGTAAAGTTGAAGAAACGGGGCGAAAAGAGCTGAAAGAAGCTAACCGAGAAGCTATGCTTGAGCACAGCAAAGAATCTCTTGCTGCAAAAATTAAAGCGAGTGATGAAAAAATTGCTGATGTACAAACCGCTATAGACAAAGCTCAACAAGTTAAAAGTGACGCAAATAAAACATTGACTGAAAAGGAAACCGCACAAAAAGACAGTAGCAAAAAACTTGATGACGCTAACAGCGCGAAGCAAAAGGCAGAGGACGCTGTTAAACAAAATCCAAAAGATGCAAAAGCTCAGGAAAATTTGAAAAAAGCCACGCAAGCAGTTGAGGATGCCAACAAAGCGAAACAATCTGCCGATACCGCTCTTGCAGATGCGAAAAAAGCTAAAGTTAATGCAGATAAAACAACGGGAGATGAAAGAATAGCTCTTGCCAAAAAACAAGCTTTGCTAAGACAAAAAGAGGCTGCGGATGCCGAACTGAAAGCACTGACTGATAAAAAAACACAGTTTGATGAAGCGAAAAAGAATGCCGCCACACAACTGGCGGATGCTAAAACTAAGGCAGATCAATTGGTGAAAGATGCAGAAGCGAAAGTGACTGCGGCAACAACACCTGAAGAAAAAACGGCAGCTGAAACAGTGCTGGAGGAAACCAAAGCCAAAGCAGAAACAGATAAAGCAGCGGCTGAGAAGTTGCACGATGAAACGGTTGCCACAGCTGATAGAAAATATGAAGGTGCGAAAAAAGCAGCCAAACCAACCAATTATTCTATTATGGATGACATTAAAAAAGGAGGCGACAAAGGTGTTGAACTCACCATGATTAACCAAGTTGTTGAAATACCCAAAAATGCTACCAATGTTACAGCGGTAACAGAAGACGGCGAGGCATTACCAGACTGGGTGAAATTTGACGCAAAAACTGGCACGTTTACGGGTGTTCCTCCGAAAGATTATGAAGGTGATTTGAAAGTTGTGATTAAAGCTGTGCAAGAAGATGGGACGGTCAAATCAATCTCGGTTGAAATTGATAAACGCAAAAAAGAGTAATCGTTTTTCACTGGTTCAGTCTGTCATTTTTTTAAATCTGGCAGACTGAAGAAGTCTGTTTTTGCACAATCAACACACGCTTTGGCAAAGAATACAAATCGCACTGCGTTCATTAAAGGTGCAATAACTGGCGCACCGATTTAGATTCACCTACAATTTATCAACATTCTACGGATAACGGTTTTCAAAGAGTCGTTATCCGTTTTTTTTACTTTCTAAGCAGATAAAAAAGATATGAGTATTAAATCGGATAAATGGATACGCCGGATGGCGCAAGAACACGGCATGATTTTCCCTTTTGAAAGCGGACAAGTCAGACAATCTGAACACGGCAAAGTCATTTCTTACGGCACATCCAGCTATGGCTATGACGTGCGCTGCGCGGATGAATTTAAAGTGTTCACCAATATTAATTCTGTGATTGTTGATCCGAAAAACTTTGATACCAGCAGTTTTGTCGATATAAAGTCTGATGTGTGCATTATTCCGCCCAACTCTTTTGCACTGGCGCGAACAGTGGAATATTTTAAAATTCCACGCGATGTGTTGACGGTTTGCTTAGGAAAATCGACGTATGCAAGATGCGGCATTATTGTCAACGTAACGCCTTTAGAACCCGAATGGGAAGGACATGTTACGTTAGAGTTTTCCAACACCACGCCGTTGCCTGCAAAAATTTATGCCAATGAAGGCGTGGCGCAAATGTTGTTTTTTGGTGGCGATGAAGTGTGCGAAACTTCATACAGAGACCGAGGTGGAAAATATCAAGGACAACAAGGCGTTACATTGCCGAAAGCGTAAGAACTTGGCTAAAAATAACTTCTCGATTTTTGAGTGTTGATGTAGGGGCGAATTCATTCGCCCTAGGCAATTAAAATCGCCCCTACATAAGTCATTGTAAAAAAATCAGGGAGGTTATTATTGACAGAATACTAGGCTCTAGAGACGTTGCAATGCAATGCTCTACGACGGAGAATATTTTTGTCACGCGCTTGTTATCTCTCTACAAAATACAACAAAAGCATAATGAGTTCATTTTCCATAGAGCAAACTCTGCAACAAGCGATTGCCCATCACCGCGCTGGCGAATTGTCACAAGCCGAGCAACTGTATCGGCAAATTCTGCAAATTCAACCACAACATCCTGATGCAAATCACAATTTAGGTGTACTGGCGCAATCACTGAATAAGATGGAACTCGCGCTGCCCTTTTTTAAAACAGCACTCGATGTCAATCCCAAACAAGCACAATTTTGGCTAAGTTATATCGAAGCTTTAATAAAAACCAATCAAATCGAAACTGCGCACACGTTTTTAATCAATGGCAAAAAAGCAGGTTTGCAAGGTGAAAAAACCAACGCATTAACAGAACAACTGGCGCAATTAATGGAAAAATCGCCTTCTGAACTGCAAATAAATCAAGTGGTTGATGTTTTCGGGCAAGGAAATTATCAGAAAGCCGAACAAGCCGCGCGTGAATTAATTCAACAGTTTCCCAAACATCCTTTTGGCTGGAAAGCATTAGGCGTAATCCTCAGTAGCTTGGGGCGATCAGAAGAAGCTTTGCAAATAAAAATAAAATCGGTGGCATTAGCCCCAAACGATGCCGATGCTTTTTACAATTTAGGAAACAATTTTAGAGAGTTACACAGGCTTGAAGAAGCTGAAAAAACCTATCGGCAAGCCATTAAACTGCAACCCGATTTTGCAGATACTTATATTAATTTAGGTCTGACACTGCAAGAATTAGGGCATTTGCTTGAAGCAGAAAAAGTTTACAACCATGTTCTTACTTTAAAAACAGATAACGCAGAATTGTTTTATAACTTTGGCATTACGTTGCAAGAATTAAGACAATTTTCAAAAGCAGAAAAAATTTATCGGCAGGCCATCGCGCTGAAACCGGATCATGCCAAAGCGTATAACAATCTCGGCAATGTGTTAAAAGAATTAGGCTGCTTGCAAGAGGCGCACGATTGTTATCGAACAACCTTAACCCTGCAACCCGATTGTGCGGACGCGCAAAGCAATGTGCTTTATTTATATGATTACGTTGAAAATTATTGTGCGGAATTTCGCTTTAAAGAAGCCAAACATTACGGTGAAATTGTGGCTAAAAAAGTTGCGCTGCCTTATCGACAGTGGCTTTGTGCATCACCCGCAAATCGCTTGCGGATAGGATTTGTGTCTGGTGATTTTCGTAATCATCCGGTCGGGTATTTTTTGGAAAATATGTTAAGGCATTTAGCACAGCAAGATTTTGAATTAGTTGCTTATTCTGCTTGTCGGACAGCAGATGAGGTGACAGAGCGGCTTAAAAATTATTTTACGCAGTGGCAACCTATTTTCACATTAGATAATGCGCAGGCAGCGCGGTTAATTCATCAAGATGGAATACATATTTTATTTGATTTATCAGGGCACACCGGATTTTCACGCCTGCCGTTGTTCTCATGGAAACCCGCGCCGTTGCAAATCAGTTGGTTAGGGTATTGGGCAACCACTGGCGTTGCCGAAATAGATTATGTGTTAGTCGATAAAGTCGGTGTGCCGGAAACTCAGCAAATTTATTTCACCGAAAAATTAGCCTATTTGCCCAATACACGCTTATGTTTTTCTCCGCCGAATGTTGAACTGGCGGTTGCGTCATTGCCAGCCTTGAGCAACGGTTACATAACCTTTGGATGTTTTCAAAATTCCACCAAAGTCACCGATGAAGTATTGGAATTATGGCAAAAGATTTTAACGCATCTGCCGACTGCGCGATTGCGTTTTCAAAGTAAGCAACTTTCGGATGAAAAATTTGTGCAATCTTTTTGGCAGCGTTTGCAAAACCAAGGGATTGATTGCCAACGTGTGAGTTTTCATGATGCGGCTAAGCGCGAACAGTATTTAGCTGCCCATGCGCAGGTTGATTTGATTTTAGATACGTTTCCGTACACCGGCGGCACGACAACTTGCGAAGCCTTGTGGATGGGCGTTCCTACTTTAACTTTGGTGGGAGAAAGTTTGTTAGCGCGACAAGGTGCAAGCTTGCTATCTGCGGCGGGTTTATCGGATTGGATTGTGTACGATAAACAGAACTATTTTGAAAAAGCGATTCAGATAGCAACAGAAGTAACAGAGCTTGCCACATTACGCGCCCGCTTGCGTGAACAAGTGTTAGCGTCGCCTTTATTTGATGCGCCGCTGTTTGCGAAAAACTTTGCACAAGTGTTGCAAGCACTTTGGCATGACAGAAAATTTGCAGATTAAATGTTGATGAAAAAACGGCTAGTTTTTTGAAATCTGGAAGGTTTAGGCGATAAATTTTTTCTTAACGACTTAACGTGTAACTAAAACAGTTTTTGTGAATTTTCAAGCATCTGAAATTTTCAAAACGACCAGTCGTCTTAAAATAATTT
This sequence comes from uncultured Methylomonas sp., assembly GCA_936941155.1. Lineage (GTDB taxonomy): Bacteria > Pseudomonadota > Gammaproteobacteria > Methylococcales > Methylomonadaceae > CAIQWF01. Next base: position 105,893 of record CAKZJE010000034.1, read on the forward strand.
CAAAAATGACCGGTCGTCTTTAAAATTTTTTGCATAACTTTTAGCTGAGGAGATTTGTTAAGAAACGTGCATTTAATAATCTCGACAACTGTAGGAGCGAATTCATTCGCACAGTGCGGATAAATCAGCATCTACATTAACATTCAGAAATTGGGAGGTTATTTTTAGCCAAGTTCTAAGCAAGCACAACTTGATTGCGCCCTTGCGATTTAGCAAGGTACAACGCATCGTCTGCGGATTTCACCAATGTGGCGGATTTTTGCTGGGGATTTGGGGAAACAATGGCAACCCCAATGCTGACTGTGACGGTTTTTAACGTTGATAACTCATGTTCTAAATTCAAATTTTCAACATTCTCACAAATGTTTTTTGCAAGCGAGAGCACTATTTCTAAAGAAGTGGACGGACATAAAAATGCAAATTCTTCGCCGCCATAACGCGCCACTAAATGATCTTCGTTGCTGATGGTTTCTTTTAACACGGCTGCGATTTTGCGCAAACACTCATCGCCAGCTTGATGTCCGTAATGGTCGTTATATTTTTTGAAAAAATCCACATCTAACATTGCCAAAGCAATCGACTGTCCTTCACACAGCACGCGCTGCCATTCAAGGGCTAAAAACTCATCAAATCGGCGACGATTGGGAATATTTGTCAAAGCATCGGTGGTGCTCAATGCCATGAGTTGGCGATTGGTTTCTTGTTGTTCGACACTCAATTCTTTGAGTTTTAATTCTGCGGTTAAAGCCGCTTGCAGGCGTTCATTGAGTTGTTGCAAATGCAGTTCTTTTTTATGCAGTTGTTTAATTAATTCAGCTTGTTGCAAATTCAGTTCGGTGAGGGCTGCATTTTTTTGCGCAATATTTTGATCTTGCAGATATTTATGCAGAGCTTCTGTGACGGTAAGTTTAAAGTCCGCGTGATGCCAAGGCTTTGCGATATAGCGGTACAGCATGGCGTATTTAATGGCATTGGCAACGCCTTCAATGGTGGCATGACCTGTGAGCATGATTTTGATGGCGTTTGGCAATTTCTGATGAATTCGTTGCAACACCTCATCGCCTTTCATTTCTGGCATTAGATAATCGGAAATGACAAGCGGAATTGCGTAGTTGCTTGCTTGTAATTCATCAATCAAATCAAGTGCATCTTGTCCACTTTCAGTGACTTCAATTAAATAGTCGCCTAAAAAAATATTTTTCAATTCAGCTTTTAAAGCATTCAGTATCATGACTTCGTCATCAACACACAGAATAATTTGTTTAGACATAGAGTTTCTCAGATAAAAAGTTTCCAAGTTAAACTGATGAAAAAAATCAGACAAGGAGGGTTGGTTTTTAGGTTATACAAACAACTTGAATAACGCGCAAACACTTATCATTTTATAGGACAGGTGGCATGAAAGAAAGTAGCGGGTATGTTTTTCGCTTAATAGCTGCTTTTTACTGTTAGTGTTCAAACTTGTGAATGCGATAGAATTAGCAGCGAAAATAATTCACTTATTCTGCAAAGGGGAGACTTATGAAAAATGTATTGGAATTTGAACTGGATGGACAACTTATTTGCATTCAAGGGGCTGAAGAAGCTGAATCGCGTTCCCGTGGTAGTCGTGGTGAAAGTAATGAAACTACCGTGCCGCGCGAACTTAACAGCATATTTGCGCAGATTGCGCCCGTAGGAAACGCACTGCTAAAGTCACTGAAAGATATTAATACGCCTGATGAAATCAATTTGGAGTTTGGCGTAAGCTTGGGCGGCAAAACAGGGATAATCTTTGCTTCGGCAGAAACTGAAGCGACGTTTAAAGTCAGTATTACTTGGAAAAACGACAAAACACCTGCTTAAATCGTTTTGAACACGATTGAGCGATGACAAGATTTACAGTATTTAGTTTGATAGAGAAAAGTAATCTTGTTAATCGAAAAATCTGTGAAATCGTGTTCAAAAACTTTATTTCAAAAGGATAATTGCATGAATAAAATAAAAATTCTGATTTTGGCGGCGAATCCTAGCGATACAGACAAGCTTGAGTTAGGGCAGGAATTGTTGAAGCTGGAATTGTTACGGCAAAATTCCAAGTTTAAAGAGTCTTTTGAATTAAAGTTTGAACTTGCCGTACAAGATGACGATTTACAACGCGCTTTGCTGGACTTTCAGCCTGATATTGTGCATTTTTGCGGTCACGGAGAAGTAGACGGCTTGTTTTTATGCAATCAAGAAAATAAAAAACAGTTTGTTCATGCTGAGGCGATTAGCAATTTATTCAAATTGTTTGCTGATAAAGTTCGTTGTGTGGTGCTGAATGCTTGTTATACCGAAGATCAAGCAAAGATGATTTCAGAGCATATTGATTATGTAGTAGGAATGAATAAAGCAATCGGTGATGAGGCGGCGATTAAGTTTACAACTGGATTTTATAACGCCGTTTTTTCAGGTGAAGACTTTAAAAAAGCTTACGAATTAGCTTGTAATGCTATAGATTTAGCCAATATTCCTGAATACGCCACGCCTGTTCTACAAACCCGCCGCCAAACTTTCGTTCCCTCTTTCAAACACGATGTTTTTATCAGTTTTGCCGATGCCGATGAAAAATGGGCTGCTGATTTCATAGTTTACTTAACCAAACAACTGAAACAAAAACTTCAAACCGCTGATGGTTTTCAGCTCTACACAGGTAATGATTTTAGCCAAGTGGAACATTCTGCAACTTTAATGGTGATTGCATCGCCTGCTTATTGCCAACAATATCAAGCGCAATTAGATGTGTTAAAACAACAAAACAAATTGTTTTTCATTGAAAAAGAACCTTGCAATCCTCGCCCTGAAGCGTTAAAAGGATTTGTTCCGACTAAGTTTTGGCGTTATGACGATAGCGAAGGAATGATGTTTTTTAATGGTGGCGATGACTATTTTGTGCAAGCGGATAAGTTGGCAAACGAAGTTGCAAACCGATTGCTAGAGTTAAAAAAGCAACATCAAAGCAAGCAACGTTTTGAAGCGGAGCATCAAGCAGAAACAGAAAAAACGGCATCAATAGAGGCTTCGGTTTTCTTAAATAGCGCACCGGAGGATTTACAGTTAAGCCAATATATAAAGTCGTTATTAAAGAAAAATGGCGTTAAGTGTGTACTTGAACCTATGCCGCGTACTAGCAATCTTTCGCCACAAGATATGCGTGATGATATAGAAGAGAAAATTTTAGGGTGTGATGCGGTATTGGTTCTTTGTGAACAAACCACCGCAGTTTGGGCAAGTAAGCAAATTATGAATTGCCTAAAATTGCAGCGTAAAGGTGAAACATCTTTCAGAATAGTTGCGGTACACGGAGGAAAAAATCATTCTGATTTGGGGATTGATTGGGAGAAGTTAAAAACATACCTTTGCCCTCCACAGCAAGTCGAATCTTATTTGCAGGACTTTATCAGAGAGTTAGCATGATAAACATCCATGATTTATTGCAGCAAGGCGAAAATGCTGCGATTGAATCCAAAGAAATTCTATTTGCAGAGTTAATGCGCCTGTTTCAACAAAGCGGTGTATTTCATTATGATGCCATTGCCTTAGAAAACACCGATATTAAACAACTTAATTTAACCAAAATTGCGCAATATTTTGATAATTATCAAGTCGATTTTTCAAATGAAGAACAGCCAGAAATTTTATTAAAAAATACCGATATATTGGCAGAAAATTATCAAGTGACGATTGCGGGTTTATTAATATTTGGCATAAACCCACAAAAATGGCTGCCGAGTGCTTGTATTTCGTTTGCGCATTTTGCAGGTGATGATATTTCAGAAGAACTCATTGATAATCAAGTAATTTCTGGAACATTGGATTATCAAATTGATACGGCTTTAGCGATTATTAAAAATAATACTTTGTCGCCTTCAATGATTAACGGCACACGCACCGAAACACAAAAATTTAATTATCCTGATAAAGTATTTCGAGAATTATTAGTCAATGCTTGTGTGCATCGCAATTATGCGATTTCTGGTTCACGGATTCGGATTTTTATGTTTGATAATCGAATTGAATTTATGAGTCCTGGAAAATTACCCAACACCGTTACCATTGAAAAATTAGGGTATGGCGTTTCATACTCCATTAATCCGGTGATTGTGAAATTTATGGAAAATTTACGTTACATTGACAAATTGGGCAGAGGTTTACCGATGGTGTGCAAAATAGCCAAAGATAACGGCAAAACGGTTAAGTTTGAAGAAATTGGCGAAGAGTTTAAAGTGACTTTGGAGTTATAAAATGAATAAGCAAGCAATTAAAAAAAGTAAAATCCAAGAACAGGAAACGGATTTCAAATTTTGGCAAACGCAGTCTTATGAGGCACGGCTTGAGGCATTAGAGCAAATCAGAACCGATTATATTTTATGGAAATATCATGTTGAACCAAGATTTCAAAGAATTTATCGCGTTGTTAAGTTAAAAGATAAACCATGAGCAACCAACCTTACATCGGCTTACGCCCGTTTGAACGAAATGAAACCGATATTTTTTTCGGGCGCGAAACCCACAGCGATGAATTAATCAATCGTTTAGGCTCAAACCATTTTCTGGCGGTGATTGGCACGTCCGGTTGTGGCAAGTCGTCATTGGTGAAAACTGGACTCATCGCTGGTTTAGAAGCAGGTTATTTAGCCAAAGCCGGAACGCATTGGCATATTGTGGAAATGCGCCCAGGTCAGCAGCCGTTTCAGGCTTTAGCGGGAAAACTTTTGGCGGAATTAAAAGCGGTTTTGCCTGCCCATGAAACAGTTGAAAGCTTGGCAGACAAGTTGCGGCAAGGTTCGCTCAGTTTGCATGAATTATTAGCGCAACATCCTTTGCCAAATCATGCGCAGTTGCTGATTGTTTGCGATCAGTTTGAAGAGATTTTTCGTTATTTTCAGCATGGTGAAGCTGCGGAAGCGCGAAACTTTGTCAGTTTGTTGCTCGCCAGCAGCAAACCTTATCCACTGACGACAGGTGTTGTTTCAAATTCGCTGTATGTAGTGATAACGATGCGCTCGGATTTTTTGGGTGATTGTGCGCAGTTTGCAGGATTGGCAGAGGCAATTAACAGCGGTTTGTATTTAACCCCGCGTTTGGATGCTCAGCAGTTACGCGCGGCGATTGAGGAGCCGGCGTTTGTGTTTGGCGGTGAGGTTGAGCCGGCGTTGGTGACGCAGTTGTTGGAGGATGCTGGGAATAATCCAGACCAGTTGCCGTTGTTGCAGCATGTGTTGATGGTTATGTGGCGATTTGCCAAAAAACAGCCGACTGATGGCGTTATCAAATTAGATTTGGCGACGTATGAAAAAGCGGGAAAATTAAAAAATGCGTTGTCACAACATGCGGATGTGATTTTTGAGCAAATGCTTTCTGCTGAACAACAACGAATTGCAGAAGTTTTGTTTCGTAATTTAACCGAAAATGATGACAGGCTGCGTGATACCCGTCGTCCGGTTCTGTTATCTGAAGTTGCTGAATTAGCTGGTGTACAGTGGCAGCAAGTTGCTGAAGTTGTTAAAGATTTTCGTGAAAATGAACGCTGTTTTTTATCGGCAAAGCCTGAAATATTAACACCAGAGAGTTTATTGGATATTTCGCATGAGAGTTTAATTCGGCAATGGCAGCGGTTGAAAAACTGGGTGAAAGATGAAGCGCAAGCAGCAGAGCTGTATCGGCATTTGCTGGAAAGCGCGTTGCGTTATCGCAATAAGCAAGTAGGGTTATTGCAGTCGCCAGAATTGGACATTATGTTGCAATGGCAAAAGAATTTTCAGCCGACTGCAAGTTGGGCAAAGCGTTATGGCAAATATGCAGAGGATTTTGATAAAGCGTTGGCTTTTTTAGCGCAAAGTGCCAAGCGGCAACGTTTAAAAAAAGTAGCTTATGTGCTGTTGTTGCTGGTGATGACAAGTTTGGCGGGGGTGGCAAGTTGGAAGTGGAAAGTTGCCGAAAATTATAAAAATTTAGTGGTTATGCAGGCTAACTCCGTAAACTCACCAGACTCTATTGATGCTAACAAGAAAGCAGATTTGTTACAAAAAACTATCGGTCTCTTGGAAAAAGAGGGCATTGATTCTAATGATAAAGAACTTCAAAGCTTCATCGCATATAGCAGTGGTCACTTAGCTAATATTTATTTGAGTTTTTTGCCAGATAATGACAAGTCTTTGCTCTATGCAAAAAAAGCAATGTTACTTTTTGAAGAGATAGTCAAAAAAGACCCTAATAATATCATCGAAAAAAAGAGACTCCTCATTACCTACAAAATGATAGGAGAGATTTATTTAAAGGTTAATGAAGCTGATAAAGCATTAAGCCTTTATCAACAGACTTTAAAAATTAGTGAGCAAATTGCCAAACAAGACCCGAATAATAGCGAGGCGCAGCGGGATTTGTTTGTCAGTTTTATTAACTTAGGTAACTTGGAAAAACAACGCAAAAACAAAGCCGCTGCCAAAGTTTGGTTTGAAAAAGCGTTGCCGATTGCCCAAAAATTGGCAGAGGATAAAATGAATTATCAAGCGCAGCAGGATTTGAAAGAGCTTTTGAACACGATGAAAGGATTATAGGATAGACAGGATTAGGTTGAGGTGTAAAACAACGCAGATGGAAACAAAACAACGCTTGTAAATGCAAAGAATAATCCTGTTAATCGCAAAATCCTGAAAATCGTGTTCAAAAAGGAGAAAACATGGAAAACGAACACCTCACTCACCGCATCATCGGCTGCGCGATGACAGTCCATTCCACTCTCGGTTGTGGTTTTCAAGAAGTCATTTATCAACGCGCCTTAGAAATTGAAATGCACTACAACGGCTTGCGCTTTGAACGCGAAAAAGAAATGGAAATTTTTTATCGCAGTTACAAAATTGGCACTCGCCGCGCCGATTTTTTTATTGAAAATTGCACCATGTTGGAATTAAAAGCCGTTTCGCAACTGGATGACAGTCACAAAGCGCAAGCGATTAATTATTTAGAGGCCTACAACATGCAAACTGGATTGCTGATAAATTTTGGTGCGAAAAGCTTGCAGTTTAAGCGGTTGTATAACAAACACTTTTTGAACTCGATGAAAGGATTATAGGATGGACAGGATTCAATCGTGAAATCGCAAAATCCGTTGAATCGTGTTCAAAAATCAACAAAATGGAGAAAACAAAATGAAATTAATCTACTTGGACGTATGCTGTCTTAATCGCCCTTTTGACAGCCAAAGCCAAGAAAGAATCAAATTGGAATCCGAAGCCATTATCCTTATTTTTAAACACATCGAAACAAACGATTGGCAATGGGTAAGTAGCGAAGTCGTTGATTTTGAAGTTGAAAAAATCCCCAATCTCGAAAGAAAATACCGTATCCAATCCTTAAGAATATTTCCACACCGTTTTATACAATTGGATGAAAACATCATCCAACGCGGCGAATTATTGGATGTGAAAGGCTTTGGCACTTATGATGCTCTTCATATTGCCTGTGCTGAACAAGGAGAAGCTGAATTATTTTTAACAACTGATGATAAATTGCTCAAATTAGCTTCTCGACATCAACAAGACTTAAAAATCCGTATTATCAATCCATTGCATTGGTTGCAAGAGGTACTCTATGAAACACGAAATGACATTAGCTGAAATAAGACAAACCGGTATTCAATTATTAACCAGTCATTTAGGCATTGAAGGTATGATGCGGTTTTTTCAGCAAACTGAAATAGGCACAGGAAATTACACCGAAGAAAGAAAACAATGGTTAATTAATTCTGATGTCAGAAGTTTAGCCAATGAAATTATTAAACATCGTCAAAATAAAAAAAATAAAAAAGCAGAATAGGATTTGTAAGAGCTTTTGAATACGATGAAAGGATTGTAAGATGGATAATATTGTCTGAATCAGGATTTGCAGGATATGTTTTAATCAAGAAAATCTTGAAAGCTTGTGTTTAGTTAATTAGAAGGTTTGAATATGATAACGCTAATGATTTACCTTGTATTTTTTATGCTGATTGGTTTATTAATGTATTATTTCAGAAATGATAACCAAGATAATCTATATTTGAATGGATTAGAAATTCTATTATCTGGATTATTGATTGGCATTTTAGTTTCACTAGCCATTCCTGTTTATAATAATTACATAGAAAAAGCTAAAAACAGTAAATATATTTCTCAAATCGCTGATTTCAAGCTAGATGCCTCAATTTATTATGCAGAACAGGGTATTTGGCCGCCCGCAAAAGAACAAAAAAGCTATGATAATAAAATTAAAAATACATTAAATAATAACGGTGTCATTGTGATTGATAACAAAGAAAAAAATCAACAATTGGTTGTCACAGGCTTAATCAGAAAAGATGAACAAGGCACAGTCAGTGATAGTATTCTTTGGCTCTGTGGTTATGCTAAAGCTCCATTAGGTTATTCAAAATCGCCTGATATTCCATCAACCACTATTCCCGCATCGCAATTACCTAGCGGTTGCGATTATTAAAAGGAGACAGATTTGAAAAATATTAACTTAACCAACGAAGAGCTTGCAGATTTTTTTTCTGAATTTGCTATTTTAAGAAAGGCTCAAATTTCTGAAAAAGAAGCCTTGCAAATGATGAATGACGGTGAGGGAAAAAAGAATAGGGAATTGTTTTTAACAACGTTAATGGAAGCTTCTGATTTAGTTGCAGGGCTTAAACAATTTCCGGCTGTTATTCCTGAATACATTATTGCTTTATTAGAAAAAAATAACAGTAAAGTTAACGTTTTAGAGGATATTGCTGAATACTTAACAGGGTTGTCTCTGACTTATAACGGCGTTTCATACAAACAGCAAATAAAAGCAGCGTTCCTTTATCCAATTATCGTGTTATTTTTTTTGTTGGTTTTTTCTACTTTAATGCTGGTGTTTGTTGTGCCTGCTTTTGACTTTATGTTTAAAGGTTTTGGTAAAGAACTTCCCGCTTTTACACAATTATTTATTAGTTTGTCACAAGCATTGCAACACAACTGGCTTATATTTTTCATCAGTCTTGTGATCATCATCCAAGTTTGGCGTTTTTCTATTGCTCGTTTTGAAAGTTTTCGTAAATTTGTAGGCGAGGTGATATTAAAAACGCCCTTCATTGGCGCATTCATTAAAACAATTGAATCGGCAGTAGTGATTAAAGCCTTTCTCCTATTATGCAGTTATCAGTTTGATTTAGCCCAAGCATTGCGTTTATCCGCTAGCGCGACTCACAATACGGTATTCAAAATCGCCTTAACGGAAAGTGCTGATAACGTTGCAAAAGGCAGTGGATTAGCCGATAGCTTGAAACAAGCGCGGATTTTTTCAGCAAAAACACTGCGTTTATTAAACGCATTTGAAAAAACAGATGAATTAAAAATTTTAAATACGCTGGAGCAATCCTATCAAACGCAGATTCCTATAGGGGTTAGCGTATCATTACGAATATTAAATGTTGTTTTATTAATAGTTTGTTGGATTGCTGTAGGGTCAATGGTCATTGCGATGTATTTGCCTATGTTTATGATGGGCGAAGCTGTCGGCTAAGGAGATTTTATGAAAAAAAATGCACAACACGGTTTTACCTTGATAGAGCTAATGGTCGTTGTGGCGATTATCGGCACTTTGGCATCCATTGCGATACCGGCTTATCAAGACTATATGACGCGGGCAAGAGTGGCTGAGGTGTTTGAACTTTCATCACCTGTTAAAAGAGCCATTGCCGATTATTACGCTTATCACGGTGAAATGCCGAAAGATAATCAGGCTCTTTTTTTAGCCAAGCCTGAGCTGCTGCAAGGTAAACGGGTCAAATCAATGACTGTTGAAAATGGGGCTATTCAGATGGTTGTGAATATGCTGAGTCAGAATAAGTTAGATACGATCAGTATTCGCCCTGTGGTTTTTAAACGAACAACAGACAATACTGAACCTACCGATTATCTGCTTTGGGTTTATGGCAATTGCCCTACATACTTTCCTGACAGCATGGAGGTGTTAGGGGTTAATAAATCAACCATTGCTGAAAAGTTTACCAAATGCTAACGGGTGAAAAAATGAAAAGACAAAGCGCGTTTACCTTGATTGAATTAATGATTGTAGTGGCGATTATCGGTGTTTTGGGCAGTATGGCAATGCCTACTTATCAAAGTCGGATTATTAGGGCGCAAATTTCAGAAGGTGTTGAGATTTCTAATTTTGTTAAAAAAAACATCGGCGAGTATTATCAAAAATCGCATACTTTTCCGCTGGACAATGCTCAGGCAGGGTTGCCTAAATCCACTTATTTAATTGGTAATTACGTTACAGAAATTGAAGTGGTGCAGGGGGCGATTCATGTGCATTTAGGCAATCGAATTAATGCGCATGTTAAAGGCAAAATTTTAACCTTTAGACCCGCAGTAGTAGAAAATAGCCCCAATAGCCCGATTTCATGGGTTTGTGGTGATGCGCAGGCTGTGTCAGGCATGAAGGCGATGGGGGATAATAAAACCAATGTGCCGCCGTCATTTTTAGAAATGGATTGTCGCAAATGGGGTTAAACAAATCAGCCAAAACCGGAAAACTATCAAAACTCAAAACTAAACCGCATCTAATTTGAGATCCTGTATTTTTTTGGTGAGCCGTAGAGATGCAATATTTTGCATCTCTACACGATTGAATGGCGTTTAACCATTAAAAACAAACGGGGGGATTGAAGAAAAAAACAGCAGAGTTAATCAAAAAAAAGCTTTTAGAAGAAATAGGCTTTATGAATTTTATAGGATGCAGAAATTATCACGAAACTCCAAAATACTTAGGTTCGCTGCAAAATAATTTCTAAAACCAATTTGCTGCCAAAATAGGCTAGTAACAATAAGATAAATCCGGCAATTGTCCAACGTATTGCCGTTTGTCCGCGCCAGCCATAACGCAATCTTCCCAGTAATAAAGCCGAAAAAATCAGCCACGCAATAATGGATAAAACAGTTTTATGCGCCAAATGCTGAGCAAATAAATCATCAATAAAAGCCACGCCGCTGACTAATGACACGGATAAAAACACTAATCCCATTGCCAACATTTGAAACAATAACGATTCCATAGTTTGCAAAGCAGGAAGGCGCAAAATAAACTTTTTCGGTTGGTGATTTTTCAGTTGGCGTTCTTGTATCGCCAGCAATACCGCTTGCAAGGCGGCAATATTTAGCAAGCTGAACGCAATCACCGAGCTTAAAACATGCGTGCCCATTTCCCAACTATAGGTTTGTAAGCTGCGCAGTTTTTCAGGAAAACACATATCCAGCCCTAACATAATCGCTGCGAGTGGAAAAATAGCAATGCCAAGTTTTTCAACAGGTTTTGTTAAGCTGGCAAGCAAAAGCAATAAAGCGACTAACGCCGAAACCATTGAGGCTGTGCTGAACAGGCTAAAATTAAAGCGATTGGTTTGCATCACCGCCAGCGCAATAAAAAACAGATGTCCACATAAACCGAGCCATGCTGGGTAAACAACAGTATATGAAATAACTTTTTGCTCACGATTTTTCAGCAATAAAACGCTGCTGGTGAGATAAGCGCAGAGAGTTAGAATGCCGAGTAATGTTGGGGTCATGGTTTTAAACGCTCTTGTTGATTTTATAGTCTAATAATCGAAAGAAGTTGTGAAATGATATGTTAATATATTGGGTCTATTTGTCCTAATGCTGCCTTTGTATTGCGCAGCTAATCTGGCAAAAGCGATAGGAACTGTCATTGTCTTCAGTGACAGGACGCTGGTTTGAATTAATAATAATGATTAAAGTGCAACTATGTTTGATAATTTAACCGACCGTTTAAGCGGTACGCTGAAAAAAATAAAAGGTCAGGGCAGACTGACTGAGAGCAATATTAAAGATACGCTGCGCGCAATACGCATCGCATTGTTAGAGGCAGATGTCGCGCTGCCTGTGGTGACTGAATTTATTGAGCGCGTGAAAGAAGGCGCGTTAGGACAAGAAGTCAAAACCAGTCTGACACCTGGACAAGCTTTAACTAAAATCGTGCAAAACGAATTAATTAAAGTAATGGGCGAGGCAAATGAGGGCTTAAACCTGCGAGCAAATCCTCCGGTAATTATTTTAATGGCGGGTTTACAAGGGGCAGGAAAAACCACGACGGTTGCTAAATTAGGTCGCTGGCTGCAAGAAACGCAAAAGAAAAAAGTCGGTGTGGTGAGTGCTGACGTGTATCGTCCAGCGGCGATTAAACAATTGGAAACATTGGCAAATGACACGGGACTGGTGTTTTTTGAAAGTGATTTATCGCAAAAACCAGTAGATATTGCGAATAATGCAATTGAGGCTGCGAAAAAACAATTTTTAGATGTTGTGATTGTCGATACTGCCGGTCGTTTGCATGTTGACGATGAAATGATGGCTGAAATCAAAGCACTTCATGCTGCGATTAATCCAATCGAAACGCTGTTTGTGGTTGATAGTATGACGGGGCAAGATGCCGCGAATACTGCGAAAGCGTTTAATGATGCGTTACCATTGACAGGCGTTGTATTAACCAAAGCAGACGGTGATGCACGCGGTGGGGCGGCGTTGTCAATTCGTCAGATTACTGGCAAACCGATTAAGTTTATCGGGATGGGCGAAAAAACGGACGCGCTGGAATTGTTCCACCCAGAGCGGATTGCCTCGCGTATTTTGGGAATGGGCGACGTTTTATCGCTGATTGAAGAAATCGAGTTAAAAACCGATAAAAAAGTTGCGGAGAAACTGGCGCAGAAGCTGCAAAAAGGCAAAAGTTTTGACATGGAAGATTTCAAAGCGCAATTGCAGCAAATGGAAAAAATGGGCGGCTTGAGTTCTATGATTGATAAACTGCCCGGCATGAACGAAATTCCGCAAAATTTGCGCGATAAAGTGAATGACAGAGAAGTGGCGCGGCAAATTGGTGTGATTAACTCAATGACATTGGAAGAGCGGCGTTTTCCTGATTTAATTAAAGGCAACCGCAAAAAACGTATTGCCGCAGGTTGCGGGCAAGAATTGCAGGATGTAAACCGAATTCTGAAGCAATACACCATCATGAATAAAATGATGAAAAAGTTCAAAAAAGGTAATTTAACAAACATGATGCGCGGGATGAAAAGCAACGTGCGCAATCTGAGAATGTAAATTATCAACCTCATAGCGTAACTGAGTGGGGCTAAGACTGACTCAGTTACGAAATAAAATTCACGCTTTTATACTGTATAAATGCAGCTTAAAGCTGTTTAATCTGTAAATATTTTAACGATTTAGTGAATTTACTCTTCACATATTTAAAAAATCGCGTAAGATAGGCAGATTAAGTTTTCGATTATTGTTTTTTTAAGGAATTTACTCGATGGTAACCATTCGTCTTGCTAGAGGTGGCGCGAAAAATCGTCCATTTTATCATGTAGTTGTAACTGACAGCAGAAACAGCCGTGATGGACATTATATTGAACGCCTTGGTTTTTTTAACCCTTTATCTCGTGGTAACGAAGAAAGAGTGCGTTTAGATGCAGCTCGCGTTGAATACTGGAAATCAGTGGGCGCACAGCCTTCTGACCGTGTTGCGCAATTGATTAAAATGGCTAGTAAAGCTGCTGCCTAGTAGTGTCGTTATCTACAGAGCAATACATAGTCGTTGGAGAAGTTTCCGGCGTTTTTGGTATAAAAGGCTGGATTAAAGTTTATTCGTTTACTGAGCCTAGGGAAAATATTTTAAATTATTCTCCTTGGGTTTTGCGCAAAGGCAATGAGCTTAAGTCTGTTGAAGTATTGGATGGAAACTTACAAGGTAAAGCTGTCGTTGCTTGTTTGTCGGGTATTACAGACCGCGATATGGCTGCAAGTTTAGGTGGTTACGAAATAGTGATAGAGGCTAGTTTGTTACCAGAGCCAGAAGAGGGTGAGTATTATTGGCGCGACTTAATCGGTTTAAAAGTTGAAACTGAACAAGGAATCGCGTTAGGGGTCGTTGATTACTTACTGGAAACTGGTGCAAATGATGTGCTTGTGGTTAAAGATGGCGATAAAGAACGGTTAATTCCGTTTTTGCAAGGGCAGTTTGTAAAAAGCATTAATCTCGAATCTGGCATGATGATTGTCGATTGGGATCCTGAGTTTTAATTGCTTATGCGTTTTGATGTCATCAGTCTGTTTCCTGAGATGATTATGGAAACAGCTCGATACGGTGTAACTGGCAAAGCCATTGAAAACGGTATAGTGGGTTTATCAGCGTGGAATCCTAGAGATTACACGCACGACAGACATAAAACCGTTGACGACAGACCTTATGGTGGTGGGCCTGGCATGGTGATGAAGTATCAACCCTTGTTTGAGGCTGTCACAGCGGCTAAACAAAGCCAAAATACCGCACACTGTAAAGTTATCTGCTTATCCCCACAAGGCAAACCAATTACTCAGGCACTTTTAGCAAGTTGCACTGATTACTCACAGCTTATTTTGGTGGCTGGACGTTACGAAGGCATAGATGAACGCTTTATCTCCAATGTTTGTGATGAAGAGTGGTCATTAGGTGATTATGTTATCAGCGGTGGTGAGTTAGCAGCATTAATCATTATTGATGCGGTTACGCGCTTAATGCCCGGTGTTTTGGGTGATGAAAACTCTGCTGAACAAGATTCACACAGCCATGGCTTGCTAGACTGTCCACATTTTACTCGCCCCGAACAGCTTGATGTAGGAGTTGTGCCAGCGGTATTGCTGGGCGGTAATCATGCACAAATAGAACGCTGGCGATTAAAGCAAGCCTTAGGGCGAACTTGGTTGCGCCGACCTGATTTGTTAGAAAATAAAACGCTAAACGCCGAGCAGCAAAAACTGCTGGAAGAATTTAGAATTGAAGTTGATGTTAAATAGGGTGTTGTAATGAGCAAAATTATACAAGAATTAGAAGCCGCACAAATGAAACAGAATGTGCCAGAATTTGGTCCTGGTGATACTGTCGTTGTGCAAGTAAAAGTAAAAGAAGGCGACAAAGAAAGATTTCAGGCTTTCGAAGGCGTTGTGATTGCAAAACGTAATCGTGGCTTAAACTCTGCGTTCACAGTAAGAAAAATTTCTTATGGCGAAGGTGTTGAAAGAGTGTTCCAAACCCACAGTCCTGCAATTGGCGAAATTACCGTAAAACGTCGTGGTGTTGTACGTCGTGCTAAATTGTACTATTTGCGTGATTTGACTGGTAAAGCAGCAAGAATTAAAGAAAAACTTTAATTCTGGAATCTCTGTTTTCCAAATCTAAAAAAGACAGCTCTTACGCTGTCTTTTTTTTGTCCTTTTTTTAGAAAAAACAATCACTCACCGCTTGTCATGCCACTATTAACGTTATCTTTTTTAGTGGGTATTGTGCTGGTACAGCAATTTTCGCAATTACCCAATTTTTATGGGCTGGCGATTTGCGCTGTGCTAATAATTGGATGCGCATGGAAACGCTATTGGCATATTTGCTTGTTTTTAGTTGGTTTTTTGTGGGCGAATTTGTTTGCACTGGATAGATTATCCGAGCAATTGCCTAAAAATCTCGAAGATAAAGAACTGAATATTTCAGGCTATGTTATTTCTTTACCACAAGCCGATTCGCGGCGAGTTACATTTGATCTTCAAATCACGGAAGCAGCAGAAAAGCTCCCTAATAAAGTCCGTTTAAGCTGGTACAACGCCACGCAAACTGTAAAAGCCGGTCAACATTGGCAATTCACGGTAAAACTAAAACGTCCGCACGGCATGTTTAATCCGGCTGGTTTTGATTATGAAACCTGGTTATTTTCTCAAAATATTGGCGCAACCGGCTATATTCGCAAATCTGAACCGCAATTGCTCGCCACAGGTTCTGCTCTTTATTTTATTCCTACTTGGCGACAAGCCATTTCCGATAAATTAACTCGATTAATGTCTGATTCTGCCAACTTAGGATTAATCAAAGCGTTAGGTATTGGTGATGGCAGCGAAATTAATGATGCACAATGGCAAGTGTTTCGCAAAACTGGCACGATTCACTTAATTGTCATTTCCGGCTCGCATATCAGCTTAGTTGCAGGCATGGCATTTTTTTTAGCCCGCAAATTTTGGGCAAAAACAACAGTTTTGGCATTGTCACCGCCAACCTTTGCCGCGATTTTTTCCCTTCTGGTTGCCTTGTTTTATTCAGCTTTAGCCGGATTTTCTGTGCCAACACAACGCGCGATGATTATGGTCGCCGTCGTGATGCTTGGCATCATTTTTCAACGCCACATAAAACCCATCAATAGTTTGGCGTTGGCTTTATTTCTGATTTTGCTATTTGATCCTGTTGCTGTGCTAGCTCCGGGTTTTTGGCTATCGTTTGCCGCCGTGATTGTCATTGTTTATTGCTCGGCGAATCGCTTAGGAAAAATATCTAATCTGTTTCCCATTGTGCATTTGCATTTTGTTGTCACACTCGGATTATCGCCACTGTTACTGTTTTTCTTTCAGCAAATGTCGATTATTTCGCCACTGGCAAATTTTATTGCCGTGCCAGCGGTTGAATTTTTAGCCGTGCCGCAAATTCTGATCGCGCTGCTGCTGATTTTTATACAGCCCACACTTGCGGCTAAGTTATTATTTTTCATTGGAAAACAACTCGATTGGCTGTATTGGCTATTAAATAAATTAGCCGCGTTGCCGTTTGCGACACTCAATCACCCGCAACCCAGTTGGTGGTCGGTATTATTAGCCACCTTAGGCATTTTTTTATTATTTGCGCCCAAAGGCATTCCAGCGCGTGGATTATCGGTCGTTTTGTGCTTACCGTTAATTTTTAACAAAACCGACAAAATAAACACGGGCGAATTTACTTTAACGTTATTAGATGTGGGGCAGGGCTTGTCAGCGGTGATTCAAACATCGCAACATATTTTAGTGTTTGATACGGGCGCAAAGTTTTCTGCTGATTTTGATATGGGAAAAGCGGTGTTATTGCCGTTTTTGCGCAGTTTAGGCACAACTCACATTGATCGCTTAATGATTAGTCACGGCGATAATGACCATATTGGTGGTGCGCAATCGTTATTAGATGAAATGAAAGTGAATTCTATTTATACCAGTGCACCGCAAAAGTTTCCTCAGAATGCGCCAATAAAATGTATTGCCGGACAATATTGGCAATGGAATCAAGTGGAGTTTACAGTGTTATCACCATCTGCAAAAAATAATTTTTTGAGTGAAAATAATAATTCCTGCGTACTAAAAGTCACAGCCTTGCAAGGGAGCGTATTATTAACAGGCGATATTGAATCAGAAGCAGAACAACAATTAGTCACAAACTCGCCTGCTTTATTAAATTCAAAGATATTAATTGCACCTCATCACGGCAGTAAAACCTCGTCAACATCTGCATTTTTAACCGCAGTGAATCCAGAATTCATTTTAATTCCAGCAGCATATAAAAATCGCTATCATTTTCCCCATCCTAGTGTGATAAATCGGTATCAAAATAAACAAATTAAATGGTTGATGACAGGCACAAGTGGTGCAATAAAAGTTAAAATAGCTTACCCAAACATAACAAGTTTTTCATACCGCACTGAAGAAGCTAAATATTGGCAAGATAAATAACCCCTAATTCATTTTTTAAAACGGAACGGGTTTCAACAAATAACTATTTACAGAATAGGTGAAATAATGACAGATTGGATTGAAGTTGTTGCTGAAAATGCTTTAGCAAATGGCGAACATCTCACAGTTGATGTAGACGGGACGCAAGTGGCAATATTTAAATTGGATAATCAATTTTATGCCATTGAAGATATTTGCACACATGACGGCACAGAAATAGCGAGTGGCGAATTGCAAGGGGATGAGATTATTTGCCCGCGACATGGGGCGCGTTTTTGTATTAAAACAGGTGCGGTAAAAGCAGCTCCGGCGTATGAGGCGATAAGCTGTTTTCCGATTCGGATTGCAGAGGGGAAAGTGCAGGTGCGGGATAATCGTTGGGATTAATAATCTGTAGGGGCGGATTTTAAATATCATCGCCCCTACTTAAAGCGTTAATTAAGCTTTAAACTCTTCAACGTTTCTGCCATCTGCAATTAATTCAAGCAACCAATTAGGTTTTCTGCCGCGCCCCGCCCAAACTTGTTTGCTGTTTGCTGGGTTTTTGTATTTTGCTGCCTTGGTTTTTTTCGGTGGATTCACTAAAAATTCATTTAATGAAAAACCACGACTTGAAGCTAACTCTTGCATTTCATTATGCAAATCAATTTTATCTTGTTCTTTGCGTTCATTAATAGCATCTGTTAATTTTGCTTGGAAATCTTGTAAATCTTTAGAAGAAACTTCTAAAAGACTTTCTACGCTAATATCAGCTAAATTTAAGGTCATTTTCTCATCCTTATTATTGTTCAGTTAAGCTTAATGCTAGTTTTACTAGCGGTTCTATCAATTACACTAACAAATATATATCAACAGTTTCGATATAAAGTTATTAAAATTGATTTAGGCTGTGCATAATAACGTAAATTTAAAAATCTTCAATAGAAAGTTTGATTAAAAATAAAACTTCATCGCTTTGAAGTGTTTTAAGTTTATAAAATAAAAACTAAAAAAATCCTAATTAGTGTATTTAATTAACATCTGTAGATGATTGATTGCTCTTTTGTTGTTTAATTTAAAAAGCAATTGCTTGTTTTAGCAAAATAACGTGTTGTTATAGCGTTTTTAAATTAACAAAATAAAATTTGGAGGTCAGGCTTTGCCTGACAAGCAAGCAAAGCTTGCACTCCGGCTATTTGCGTTATATCACAAGGAATTGGAAACGCTCTATTATCGTAATCAATAAACCACTGAAAGAAATATTGCAATGTACTGTGTAAAGTCTGTCACTCATTATGAAGAGTTCATTAAAAAATCACGTTTTATTGGGGTTATTGCGCCTTGCTTGAGTGAAAGTGCGGCTTTGTTGCATATAAAACAATTGTATGAGCAACATCCTCATGCCACGCATATTGCTTTTGCTTATCGGATTAAAACGCCAGAAGGTTTTGTGTCGCGTTTTAATGATGCGGGTGAGCCTACGGGGACGGCTGGCAAGCCGATTTATCAGCATTTGGAAGGTAAGCAATTGATTAATGTTGTGGTGGCGGTGATTCGTTATTTTGGTGGGGTGAAATTAGGGGCGGGTGGTTTAACGCGTGCTTATGGGAATTCTGCGCGACAAGTGATTGAAATTGCGGAAATTATTGAATATGTTGAATTTGCGACTGTTGCGTTAAATTTGGATTACAAACAAATGCAAATGTTGGAATATCAGCTGAAAAAGTTGGATGGCGAAATTATTCAGCAGGATTTTGCCGGGCAGGTGAAGGTTGTTGTTAGTTTGCCGCTGGCGCATTTGAAAACGTTGCAGGCGATGTTTAGTTAATAAATTTTCGGGTATAAAAACCTTTCAGGTCTTAAAGACCTGAAAGGTTTGGGCGATAAAATAAGTTGTTTGACGACTTATAAGTTTAGTTTTCTGTCATCGCGCAAAATCTTTAGCCATTCGCTTTACTTAGCTAAATAAAACCGCTGAAATTTTTTAAGATGACTGGTCGTCTTGAAAAATTTTTCAAAATTTGTGTAAAAAAACTGTTTTGAATATTTTTAAAGCACGCACTCAGCGGCTGCGCAGTAGTCTAAAGTCGATAAGCCGCGCCTAAAATGTTAAAATCATTTTATTTTTAATCTTATTTTTTAGAGAGAGACAATGGCAGGACATAGTAAATGGGCGAATATTAAACACCGTAAAGGGGCGCAGGATGCGAAACGCGGACAGGTATTCACAAAAATGCTGCGTGAGATTTCGGTGGCAGCAAAAATCAGTGGCGATCCTTCTAATAATCCACGCTTGCGGACTGCAATTGATAAAGCCTTAGGCGCAAATATGAAGCGCGACACCATTGAAACCGCTATCAAAAAAGCGACCGGCGCATTAGATGGGGTGAATTATGAAGAAATTCGTTACGAAGGTTACGGGCCTTGCGGCACAGCGGTGATTGTGGATTGTTTGTCCGATAATCGGAATCGCACGGTAGCCGAAGTGCGTCATGCGTTTACTAAAGCGGGCGGCAATTTAGGCACAGATGGTTCTGTGGCGTATATGTTTAAAAAACTAGGGATTTTAAGTTACAACGCGGGTGTGGATGAAGACGCGCTGATGGAAGCGGCAATGGAAGCGGGCGCGGATGATATTGTTACCAATGATGATGGCTCTATTGATGTGATGACCAGTGCGGAAAGTTATTTAGCAGTGAAAGATGTGTTAATTGCCGCAGGTTTTACGCCCGACAATTCGGAAGTCACAATGGAAGCGGATAATCAAATCACTATTACGGATTTGGAAGACGGACAAAAAGTGATGCGCTTAATCGACCGCTTAGAAGAATTGGATGATGTGCAAGAAGTTTATTCTAATGCGGATTTTAGCGAAGAAATTTTAGAACAACTTTAATCAACTATTGATTATTGACGATACACCCACGACTGCCAGTTTTTGAGGATTGGCAGTTTTATATGAACTTCAGGAGAGATTTATGCAAGCAGCGATAGGTTATGCGGCGTTTCACCACGACACACCTTTAGTACCGTTTCAATTTAAACGGCGCGAATTGACTGCCACCGATGTGCAGATTGAAATTCTGTATTGCGGCGTGTGTCATTCTGATATTCATCAAGTGCGCAATGAATGGGGCAGTTCAACTTTTCCCATCGTGCCCGGACATGAAATTGTCGGCAAAGTCACTGCGGTTGGTAGCGAGGTCACAAACTTTTCCGCAGGTGACAGCGTAGGCGTGGGATGTATGGTCGATTCTTGTGGCGAATGCGCCGATTGTCAGGAGCATTTAGAACAATATTGCAATCACGCCGTTTTCACCTACAACAGCCCAGATAAACACACAGGCACGAGCACTTATGGCGGCTATTCCAATCAAATTGTGGTCGATCAACATTTTGTGCTGAAAATTGCTGAAACGCTGGATTTAGCGGCTGCCGCGCCGTTGTTATGTGCAGGTATTACCACATATTCGCCGTTAAAACAATGGCAAATTGGCGCGGGCGATAAAGTTGGCGTGGTGGGCTTAGGCGGTTTAGGACACATGGCGGTGAAATTTGCCCATGCGTTAGGTGCGCATGTTGTGTTGTTTACCACCTCCGCCAATAAAATCGACGATGCGAAACGCTTAGGTGCAGACGAAGTAGTGATTTCTAAAAATCCTGACGAAATGAATGCCCATGCGCAAAGCTTTGATTTTATTTTAAATACCGTTGCTGCTCCGCATAATCTCGATGCTTTCACCGCGCTGTTAAAACGTGACGGCACGTTGTGTTTAGTCGGTGTGCCTGATCAACCGCATCCATCGCCTAGCGTCGGTAATCTGATTTTTAAACGTCGTCGTTTAGCCGGTTCGTTGATTGGCGGGATTCAAGAAACGCAAGAAATGCTCGATTTTTGCGCAGTTCACAACATCACTTCTGATATTGAACTCATTCCAATTCAGCAAATTAATGAAGCCTACGAGCGCGTGTTAAAAAGTGATGTGAAATATCGCTTTGTGATTGATTTAGCTAGCTTAAAGAATGCGTAAATGAAGAAATTTAACTGGTCGGTACGAGTTTATTATGAGGACACGGACGCGGGTGGCGTGGTTTACTATGCCAATTATCTAAAGTTTTTAGAGCGTGCCAGAACCGAAATGCTGCGTACTACAGGGATAGAGCAATCAGCATTAAATCGTACCGAGCAGATTATTTTCGTGGTGCGCTCGGTGCATATTGATTATCTAAAATCGGCGTTATTTGATGATTTGCTTGAGATACATTCTGAAATTACGCAGGTGAAAAAAGCCAGTCTAGTGTTTGAACAAAGTGTTTATCGAGCAGATATTTTGTTATGTAAAGCCGAGGTTTGCATTGCTTGTGTTGATTCGCAAACCATGCGCCCAAAAGCAATTCCCAAGGATTTAATAGCACAATTTTCAGAATAGACTAAACTTTTAATAGAGGATTGCTGCGTTTTTTTCGCAGTACACGGAGTTATCCTGCCGATACTTTTGATTTTTACCCTATTAGTTAAGCTAAAAAAATGAATGTTGATTTATCTATTTATAATCTAATTAAAGATGCCAGTTTTGTCGTGCAGTTTGTGATGCTGATTTTGTTAATCGCTTCAGTCATTTCTTGGACGTTCATTTTTTTCAAGCGCAAAGAAATTAAACAATCTATTCTCATTACAGATGATTTTGAAGAAGAGTTTTGGTCTGGTATTGAACTAACAGAGCTGTATAAAAAACTCAGTGCTAAAGAATTTGAACCCGAAGGTATCGAAAAAATCTTCTTAAGTGGCTATAACGAATTTTCCAGAATGCGGCAAAAAGGCAATGTTGAGCCAGCGGTGTTAGTGGAAAGTGCGCAACGTGCGATGCGGATTGAATTATCGCGCGAATTAGATCGCTTAGATGATTCTTTGCCTTTTTTAGCAACAGTGGGTTCAACCAGCCCTTATATTGGCTTATTCGGCACAGTGTGGGGGATTATGAATGCGTTTAGATCCTTGGTGAATGAGCATCAAGCCACATTAATTCAAGTCGCTCCGGGTATTGCAGAAGCTTTGATTGCTACCGCAATGGGCTTATTTGCCGCCATTCCAGCTGTGATTGCTTACAACCGCTTTTCTACGCGCTTAGACCGATTAGCAGGACGCTATGAATTATTCATTGATGAATTTGTGGTGTTATTACAACGATTGGCGCACAGCAAATGAGTCATCACTATACCAGTCGTCGTAGCAGACGCAGAAAACCGATGTCAGAAATCAATGTTGTGCCTTACATTGATGTCACGTTTGTATTGTTGATTATTTTTATGATTACCGCGCCATTGCAACAAAGTGCGGTAGACGTTGAGTTACCGGAAGCCAGTGGCGCAAAAGTTGAACAAAAAGAACAGCCGCCAGTGATTATTTCTATTCAAAAAGATGGACAATATTATTTAAGCGAACAAGAAAATGCTGAAAAAGCGGTGCCGTTGCCAGAGTTATTGCTGCGGGTCTCAGCATTACAAAGAGACAATCCGCAAATACAGGTTTATATAAAAGGTGATGCTGCTGTGGATTACGGCAAAGTTGTTGCTGTGATGGCAGCGTTAAAGGATGCAGGCGTACCCAATGTAGGATTGATGACCAGCCCATTAGAGCCCTAAAATGGATAGTGATAGTTCGTCAAAATTCAGTTTGGCATTTTTTCTAGCTATTTTATTCCACTTATTGGTCATCGCTTTATTTGCGCTGGGATTAAGTTACGCTCCTGACATTAAAATTGCACAACCCATACAAGCAATGCGGGCAACTATTTTGGATGAGGAGCAGTTGCAACAGGCCAACATAATTAATGCAATTAATACCTCGCCTGAAGTAGAAAAAAAACGTTTAGTAGAGGTTCAAAAACAAAAACAAAAGCTTTTAGCTGAGGCAGCAGAAAAATTGATAGCCGCTGCATTGCAAGAGAAAGAAAAGCAACAAAATGTCAAACCACAGCTGAGCGAACCTGAAAAAAATCTGCCAAAAGTTGATGAAGCAGCAGATATGGAAAAAAAAAATATAGAAACTAAAAAACTTGATGCGGAAAAACAGGATGCCCGCGAAAAGTGGTTGAAAAAAGTAGCTGAAAAAAAGAAAGCGGAACAAGAGCAAGCTAAAAAGATGGAAGCGTCTCGTCTTGCTGAATTAGAAAAGAAAAGATTTGCTGAAAATGCGATTGAAATAGAAAAAAATAAAGCGCGAGAACGGTGGTTAAAAAAAGTTGCCGAACAAAAAAAACAGGAAGAAAAAGCCGCGCAAAATGAAAAATTAAAACAAGAAGCTTTAAAAACTGCTGAAGCGGAAAAAAAACAGGCAGCCATTGCCAAAGAGTTAGCGCGGGAAAAATCCGAAGAAAATCGACTTCATGCTTTAGCTGAACAGCGTTTAAAACAAGCGCAAGCAGAGCAAGAACGTGTTAAGGCGTTGGAAAAACAACAGGCAGAAAACAGCAAAGCAACAGAATTAGCAGCACAAAAAAAAGCCCAGCAGGAAAAACTGCAAGCAGAACAAGATGATAAATGGCGCGATAAGTTAAGGAAGCAATTTACAGATGCAATTGAAGCAAAAATAAAAACTCGCTGGAATCGCCCAATTGCAACAGATGGCTTGGTTTGTGTGATTCGATTACAACTGGATAGAAATGGACAAGTGAGAAAAACATTTGTAGAAAAATCCAGTGGCAATAAGCTTTTTGATGAATCCGCAAGTAATGCGGTGTATAAAGCACAACCATTCGACATGCCGGATGATAAAAAAATACTCGAAGAAGCATTGGAAAGTTTTCCAGTAAAGTTTGATGATTAGCAGTTTTAAAGGTGAATTTTTAACAATGGTTATAATCAATAAAAGCAACATCATGAAAACGTTAAAGATTTTTTTCTTTCTTCCTCTGATGTTTTTTTATACCTCATTAACTCAAGCAGAATTGCGGATTGAGGTGAAAAAATCAGGTGATAAAAGTGCGGGTGTTCCGATTGCGGTTGTACCATTTGCGTCACAAAATGCCATTTCTGTGGATGTTGCTGCGATTGTGAATGCGGATTTAGCTCGTAGCGGTTATTTTCAAACCTTAGCAGAAGAGCAAATGCTCACCAAGCCCACCGCCGCCGCAGAGGTAAAATTCAAAGCATGGCAAATTTTGGGGCAAGAATATTTGGTGGTTGGCAAGATTGATAAAAACCTTGATAACTATAGTATTTTGTTTCAATTGCTGAGTGTTTCCCAAAAATCACAGTTAATAGATTATAAAATATCCGCAGGTGCACAAGGATTACGCCGAGCGGCGCATAAAATTAGCGATTTAATTTATGAAAAGCTGACGGGTAAAAAAGGTGTTTTTGACACAAGAGTGGCTTTTATTAGTAGCGAGTCAGGTGTTTATAAATTGCAAGTGGCTGATGTGGATGGATTTGAAACTAAAACGATTGTTTCAACTTCTGAGCCGATTATGTCGCCAGCATGGTCGCCTGATGGTGCAAAAATTGCTTACGTTTCCTTTGAAAGCCATAGACCTGCGATTTTTGTACAAGCCTTAGCAACAGGTACACGAACAAAAGTCGCTGCTTTTTCAGGAATTAATGGTGCTCCAGCATGGTCGCCTGATGGGAGTAAATTAGCGTTGACCTTGTCGAAAGATGGGAATCCCAATATTTATATTGCTGATTTAGCAACCAATGTCATCACACAATTGACTAAAATATCTGGTATTAATACAGAGCCTACTTGGTCACCTGATGGACAAACCATTGTGTTTACTTCAAACCAAGACGGCAAACCACAGTTATATAAAATACCTAGCAATGGTGGAAATGTGCAGCGTTTAACATTTGAGGGCGAATATAATGCGAAAGCAAGTTTTTCACCTGATGGGCAAAAAATAGCAATGGTACATGGCAACGAAGGCAGCTACAAAATTGCTTTGTTGGAGCTTAATACAGGTGTTATTACTGTATTAACATCTGGTAATTTAGATGAGTCTCCTAGCTTTTCCAACAATGGATCGATGGTGTTATATGCAACGCAAAAAGGCAATAAAGCTGTGTTAGCCGCCGTATCCACTGATGGAAAAATACAGCAACAATTGAATTTTCAAAACCCACAAGTTCGTGATCCAAGCTGGGCTCCTTAAATAACGGACTAGATTTTAAGTTTGTATTTATGGTTTTATATAAACTTAAAATTTTTGTGAAAAAAGATTTTGTTACTATACTTAATGGGTCTATAAATGATTGTTAAGAAACAGGAATAGTGCTTGATAAAATGGAGATAATTTAAAATGAAGGCTAGTGAAATAGTAATAATGTTATCTTTGACCGTTCTAAGTGTTTTGACTGGATGCAGTTCTACGGATGAAAAACATTTAGATTTAACTCAGGGTGGACAGCCAGGAGTAATTGACGCATCAACAAGCACTTATAATAGAAAAGATGTTAACAGTCTTAGTAGTGTTAATGGACGGGGGAATAATTCTTCTAGTGGTGTAAACAATCAAACAAATGTAAATAATAATTTAGATACTGCATTGTTAAGTCATACAGTTTATTTTTTGTACGATAGTAGCGAAGTTGAATCTAGTTTTATGCCACTTATAGAACAACAAAGTCAGGAATTATTAAACAATTCTGACTATACTTTAATTTTAGAAGGTCATGCCGATGAGCGAGGTTCCCGCGAGTATAATATTGCGCTGGGAGAAGAGCGGGCAAAAGCGGTAGCAAAAATAATGCAAGCACACGGGGTTCACGCCAATCAATTAGAAATTGTTAGCTATGGTGAGGAAAAACCTGCTTCTTTTGAACACAGTGAAACTGCATGGCATCTTAATCGGCGCGTTACTTTAATTTCTCAAAGGAATCAACAAAAATGAAAAAAACATATCTTTTATTGTTAACTTTATCTATCAGTAATGCTTACGCAGTTGCACCTGTACCTAGTTTAGATAGTGCGGCTGGCACTTCTTCTTTAGGGACTTATGCACCTTATCCAGGTGTAGCAGGCACTGCATCTGTTTCAGTGCTCGATAACGTGGCTAAACTGCAAGGAGAGGTATCACAACTTAAAACTAAACTTGCAGATCAAACTAAACGTTTAGATTACATTGAACAAAATTTGCGACTGGGGCAAGTCCGTCCTACAGCAACACCAACGTCATCATCTTCCAGCATTGGTGCTAATAGTTATTTGCCTGGTGAAAAAAGTCGTTATGACTATGCTTATACGCTTTTCAAAAATGGTGCTTACGATCAGGCAATTTCAGAGTTTCAAGCGATTATTACTACTTATCCTAATGGCGAGTATGCCGACAATTCACAATATTGGACTGGCGAAGCTTTACTTAAAAAAGGTGATAAACAAGGCGGAATGCGTGCATTTGATCGTGTAGTTTATGCTTATCCACGCAGTGCAAAAATCCCCGATGCGTTGCTAAAAATTGGCATGACTCAGTTTGAGCTAGGTAACAGAACAAAAGCAAAAGAATATTATGATTATTTAATTGCGACTTATCCTGGCACAACTGCTGCTACTGCGGCTTATGACAAAAAAACCAAAAATGGACTGTATTAGAAATTGCAGCAGACATCTCTTAGCTTTTTACGCATAACCGAGATTTTTTATTCTTTACAGGGTGAATCAAATACAGTGGGCTTACCTACTGTATTTGTTCGTTTAACTGGTTGTCCGTTACGCTGTGGCTATTGTGACACTGCTTATGCCTTCAGTGGTGGCGAAAAAAAATCCTTATCTGACATTATTACTCAAGTTGATTCTTATCAAGCTAAATACATCACTGTCACAGGTGGTGAACCTTTAGCGCAACCTGCGTGTTTATTGCTGATGAGTCAATTGCTGGATAAGGACTATATTGTTTCATTAGAAACCAGTGGTGCATTAGATATTTCAGGGGTTGATAACCGTGTCGTTAAAGTCATGGATTTAAAAACCCCAAGCTCTGGTGAGTTAAATAAAAATCGTTATGAAAACATTCAGTTTTTAGAGGCAAAAGATCAGCTCAAGTTTGTGATTGGCACAGAAGAAGATTATAACTGGGCTAAATCTATGTTGCTGCAATATGATTTAATTCAGCGTTGTCAGGTGCTGTTTTCACCCGTGATGGGGCAAATGTCCCCTACTTTTCTAGCCGAAAAAATTCTTCAGGACAAATTACTCGTCCGCTTTCAAATTCAACTTCATAAATACCTGTGGGATGATGCCCAAGGTAAATAACTCATGCAAAAAAAAGCTCTTATTCTATTATCTGGTGGATTAGATTCCATTACGACTTTGGCTTTGGCTCAACAGCAAGGTTTTCAGTGTTACACACTAAGTTTTAATTATGGGCAACGACATAATGCCGAATTAGTTGCTGCACAAAAAATTGCCACGCATTATGGTGTTGTCGAACATAAAATAGTCAAATTAGGGCTTGATGCAATCGGTGGTTCAGCTTTAACAGATGAACATATTGCCGTGCCGCAAACCTTAGGTGCTGGCATTCCAGTGACTTATGTGCCTGCCAGAAATACTATTTTTCTGTCTTTTGCCTTAGGTTGGGCAGAAGTTTTGCAATGTCACGATATTTTTATTGGTGTAAATGCGGTTGATTATTCAGGTTATCCTGATTGCCGCCCTGAGTTTATTCAAGCTTTTCAAACGCTTGCAAATCTTGCTACAAAAGTAGGTGTGGAAGGCGAAGTGATTAAAATTCACACTCCGTTAATTTCTTTAAGCAAAGCACAAATTATTCAGCAAGGTTTAGCTTTAGGCGTGGATTATGCACAAACAGTGTCGTGTTATTCTGCCGATGCTGAAGGTCGCGCTTGCGGAACGTGTGATGCTTGTCGTTTACGGAAAATTGGCTTTCACGACGCTGGTGTTTCAGACCCAACTCGTTATCAAGTGTAATCACACTTTCTCTCCAGACCGCTCCTGTTAGGGACGTGCATGAAACAACTTATGCAGGTTTACTTGATGTAGGTGCGGATTTATCCGCACTGTGCGAATGAATTCGCATCTACAGTTTTCGAGCTTATTTCATGCTCGTTTCTTAGTCAAAACTTTTACGCTCTGTTGAATTCCAGCATAGCGTAATCTCACAAATTTAGGCTTATCCAAGCTTATTTCAAACATAAATCCTCTGTGTTTTTCAGATAACGATAATCGCTTATTTTTAATAAGTGAAATGCCATTCTATTAATCAAAAAATAGGGTATTTAACATAGTTTTTATATTAGCACTTGGTAATATATTGAAAATGCTAGGTATTATTTTTGGCATACAAAATGCCATACTAATTATGTGGATGATGTGAAACGTAATGTTATTTAGGTGCTGCTAGATAACAAACATCCACTGTATAGTTAATTATCAAATTTGAAAGTCTTTTTAAGGAGAGCTCACAATGAGAGCTAATAAAATCAAAACTCGTGTTATTTCTATCGCTGCTGCTAGTTTAATGGCTGTTTCTGTGAGCCATGCAGCAACAATACCGGGTAGTATTTTTGCATTCACACCGACTACGGCTAATGATGTTTTTGTGGTTAAAAGCAAAGGTTGGAGCGATCCTGCGTTTGGAGATATGGGCTGGACGCACAGTTCTGATTGGGGTAATTTTCACGCAGAAAAAGGTCAAACAGTTACTATTCTAATTAAGTCTACTAACCCTGGTGTTCATCCTGGCAGCACTGTTTGGTTTCGTGGCGCAAATGATACAGCTCCAGACAATTATGTAGTTGATCATTTTTATCCCCAAAATGCTAATTTTGCAAAATTTGGCGCAACTGATGAAACCGCAGGGACAGCATTAGGCAATATCATCATGAAGCATATTACTCATGGCTATGACCAAGACAATAACTCTGTAGTAGATACTGTATTGAGAGGCAAAACAGACAAAATTCCAGGTCGTTTAGTGCTAACGTTTAAAGCACCTTACGCTGGTGAATATATGTTTGTGGTGGGGGGATTTAACCCAGACCTCGGCGTAGACACAACATTAAAATATAACGTTAATGTTAAAGTGACTGTTAAATAAATTTTCTTTTAAATATTGGCTTTAAGAATACTCTTTAGCAAATATTTAAGTTAGTTGGGCAAGCCAACTTAGCGGGCGTTGAGCGATTTTATTGCTCAACGCCTATGTTTTTTATGCAGTTTGCCAGCGTTTTTTGTGACAAGCTGACATTTAAAAAAAATATTAAAGCAGGTATATCATGAATAAAAGTTACAGTTTTTCGCTGCCAATCAAACAATTTCGCCTTTCTGCTTTGCCTTATGCGATTTTTTTGCTCACTGCGTTGTCTGCAACTGAGGTAAACGCACATGGCAATACACCGCCCTCTTTGCAAGGAATTGCAATGCCAGTTACCCCCGGATTGCTTGATGGCAATGCGCCGATTGTGGTGAATAAAACCGCTGCAATTGCACTTGGCAAAGCTTTGTTTTGGGATAGCAATGTCGGCAGTGACGGAATTGCCTGCGCTTCGTGTCATTTTCATGCCGGAGCGGATGTTCGCACACAAAATCAATTATCAACCGGTGCATTTCGCCCCATAACAACGGGTAAAACTTTTCAAGTGACTGCATCAGGAAATCAAGGCAGTCCCAATTATGTTTTAAATGCGCGAGATTTTCCCTTTTACCAAATCGCAGACCCTAACAACAAAGACTCACAAGTTTTATTTAACACAGATGATGTTGTTTCATCTTCCGGTACTTTTTCGCGTCGATTTAACAAAACCAATCTCAATGGTACGGATAATTGTTCAGCAACAACCGATAGAATTTTTCACGCCAATGGTTTAAATACCCGCAAAATACCTTCCAGACAAGCACCCAGCGTGATTAATGCCGCGTTTAATTTCCGCAATTTTTGGGATGGTCGCGCGAATAATATTTTTAACGGTGTTTCGCCCTTTGGTGTGCGCGATGTGAATGCCGGAATTTGGGTTGTGCAGGCAGATGGCTCAGTGACTAAGCAAGCCATTAGTTTAGAAAATGCCTCGCTTGCTTCTCAAGCGGTTGCGCCGCCTTTAAATGACACAGAAATGTCATGCTCACAGCGTTCTTTTCCTGATGTGGGACGGAAATTGTTAGCGCGAAAACCGCTGTCTAATCAAGAAGTTCATGTGGAAGATAGTGTATTAGCAACACTTAGAGATGCTTCCGGCAAAGGTTTAAACACCACTTATGCAAGTTTATTAAAAGCCTCTTTCGCACCACGTTATTGGTCTGGTACAGGTAATTTTGGCAAACCGACCGCTTTACAAGCCAAGCCTTATAACCAAATGGAAGCGAATTTTTCCTTTTTCTTTGGTTTAGCGTTGCAACTTTATCAACAAACCTTAGTTTCAGATCAAACAGCGTTTGACACCCCCCGCTTGCCAAATACTTATCCGCTGATTCCATCAGGATTTAACGATCAGCAAACGCGCGGTTTAAAAGTTTTTCTTGATGCGCATTGTGCGGTATGTCACCGAGGCCCCACACTTTCTGCGGCAGCGCATCCTGATGTTTTCACACCAGTAAAAAACACTGAGTCGTTGAATTTAGTCAATCGCAAAACCCTGAACGGCTCGTTTACAGGCTATGGCGTGGTACAAGGTTTGATGGATGAAGGATATTTTAATACTAGCGTTACACCAACAGGTTATGATTTAGGCGTAGGTGCTAAAGATCCATTCGGCAATCCATTGTCATTCACTGAACAATACATGCAAAAACTGCTCACCGGAAAACCGTTAATTGACCCGATTGTGGTGAATTCTTGCGACATGGATAATCCTTTTTATATGGATTATAAAGACCGTCAATTAATCCCTGATCCTTATATTACGGGCAATTGTGGCGACCGCTCTCCGTATGCGGTGATTCCTACTTTGCCCGTATTAAAAGGCGAATTGAACAAATTAAATCAAGGGCGGGCTTTAATGGCGACAAAAGGCGCGTTTAAAGTGCCAACGCTGCGCAATATTGAACTGACTGGGCCTTATATGCACAACGGCGGTTTGTCAACTTTGGAACAAGTGGTCGATTTTTATTTTCGCGGCGGTAATTTTAAAAATACCGCACACTTTGCCACTTTAGTGTTTCAACAGCCGATTACCGCGCAAGAAAAAGAAGATTTAGTCGTGTTTTTAAAATCCTTAACCGATGAACGAGTTCGTTGGGAACGTGCGCCGTTTGACCATCCGCAATTAACCATTCCGCATGGACATAGCAACAATGTCAGCGCGATTAATGCGCGTCAAGCCGAAGACTTGTTTTTAACCATTCCTGCAATAGGAAAAAATGGACGCGATGCTAATTTAGGGCCATTAAAAGCTTTTGATAGTTATTTGCAGCCTTAAGTTTTAAATTTCTAAACCTTTCAGGTTTTTACAACCTGAAAGGTTTTTTTATGCGCAACGGTTTTTTAATCTTCTGAAATTTTTCAAGACGACTGATCGTCTTAGAAAATTTTCTGCATAACTTTCCAATTTTTGAATGTTGAAGTAGTGGCGAATTCATTCGCCCTGAGAGATTAAAATCACCCCGACAAAAGCAACCACAAAAGATTCATGGCAGCCATTATTGACCGAATCCTTAACAACGTTTGTTTAATAATGCTAGACTTTCCTATCTCCAACATTGAAAAAACATTGCGATTAACAACCAATGCCTCTGCTTATTTTCTTGCTAATCAGCTTTTTTATTCCCAATAACAGCTACGCAATCGACGCAACCACCCTCAGTTTTCAGCAAATCAAAACGCAAGACTGGCAACTGCACGATGTCACAATAAGCTTAAATCATATCGAAAATAACGCCTCACAATTGCAACTTTCCATTGCACAATTAGGATTGCCGAAACCGTTTAATGATTTGAAATTATTTCAAATTCAATGCCAGAAGTTTGATTGGCAAAACAGCGAAATTCACTGTTTAAAAGGCACGGCGCAGTTACAATCACAACTATTCAAATCGCCGCGTTTTAATTTTTCTTTCCAAATTACTGCAAAGCAAAGCAGTTTTAATATTCAGCAACTGAAATTATTGGAAGGCTCGTTTGATTTGCAAGGATTTATACAAGCAAAAGAATGGAATTTACAATTAAATGGCAAGCAAATAGGCTTAGCTGTTTTGCATCAATTATTATTTCCAAAACTTAAATTAACTTTTGGTGCAATTAATTTAAATGGCAATGCGCATGGCAATCTGCAAGGTTTAAATAAAATCAATCTGCAATCGCAAATTGACAACCTGTCGATTCAAACTGCCGATGGTACAAAAGCCACTGAAAAACTTAATGCAGAATTGCATTTGCAAGCGACAAAAAATGCTCAAAAAAACTGGTTATGGGAAACAACGGAGCTATTTCAAAAAGGAAATTTATATATTGAGCCGTTATATTTGGAAAATAAAGCTATTCCAATCAGTCTGCAAGCGCAAGGCTATTGGTATGAAGCTAAAAAACAAGTGGCAATAAATTCCGTAAAATTTAATCATCCAAATATTGGCTTTATGTCTGCAAATGGTTTATTAAATTATCAAACAAAATTTGCATTGGAAACAGCCAATATTTATTTAAAAATGAATGATTTAGCAGCAGCCTCTGAAATTTATTTAACGCCATTTACCAGCGCGACAGCTCTTGACGGAATTTCACTTGCGGGGCGTTTAGAATCGGGAGTGACCTTAAAAAAACATACACCTACCAATGCGTATCTTATTAGCAATCATTTTGCAATTACGGATAAAAAACAACGCATTCATTTAGAAAACGGCGTGATGTCATTAAACTGGGCAAATCAAAAAAATATTAAAACATCCCTATTTTCTTGGCAAAATCTGAAGTTATTTGATATTCCAATTAATGAAAGTTATTTTTTATTTTTACTGAATCAAAAACAAATTAGTTTATTAAAAGAAACGCGCGTGCCTCTGCTAGATGGTCAAATCAAAATTAAGAAATTTGATTGGGAAGCAATTAAAGATAAAAGTCCACATGTGCATTTTTCAGGAAAAGTGCAGCATATTTCCCTGCAAAAACTGACCGAAGCATTCAAATGGAAAGCCTTGCCGGGTAAGATTAGCGGGCAAATTCCTAGTGTTAATTTTGTTGATGGCAAGTTAAGTTTGGATGGTGGATTAAAAATTAATGTGTTTGATGGTGAAATTAAAATTAATAAATTGGCAATGTCGGGATTAATGAGTGATTTTTCGCAGTTTTACAGTGATATTGAAATTAATCATTTAGACTTGGATTTACTCACGCAACAATTTTCGTTTGGTGGAATGCAGGGGGGAATTTCAGGTTTTGTGAAAAATTTGTATATGGAAAATTGGCAACCCGTGACTTTTAATGCGTGGCTGGGTACGCCAGAAGAAGATGATTTGCCACATCAAATCAGTCAGAAAGCGGTGGAAAATATTGCTAGTATTGGTGGCGGTGGGATAGTGGATTTTCTGTCACGGATGGTGCTGAAAGCGTTTGATAATTTTGATTATGAGAAATTGGGTTTTGGCTGTTATTTGCAAAAAGGCGTGTGTCAATTGATGGGCGTAGAACCTGCGGATTACGGCTACTACATTGTGAAAGGTGGCGGTCTGCCGAGAATTGATGTGATGGGTTATAATCCACTCATTGATTGGGTGGTGTTGCAAGAGCGGTTGCAGCGCATTAATCAGTCAAGTTCCGATGCTGTTGTTAAATAACTGATGTTACGCAGATAGCTTTTATTGTCCACGAAAAGCACGAAACACACGAAAAATAGGTGGTTAAAATCTTGGAGCTTTCTAATAAAGTCAAATACAGCCCCGCCTGTTCGTGTTTTTCGTGGAAAATGACTTTTACGCGTAACATCAGTTAAATAATACCGAGCAAAATGCTTGCACACACAGTTTTATTTTGTCCAGCATCCTTGTTTGCTTATCCTGTTTAAAAACGCGAATGAAAGATTGTTACTCCAGCGTTTGACATATAATAAGGCTAT
The DNA here is from genome assembly GCA_936941155.1 of uncultured Methylomonas sp. Taxonomy (GTDB): domain Bacteria; phylum Pseudomonadota; class Gammaproteobacteria; order Methylococcales; family Methylomonadaceae; genus CAIQWF01. The sequence goes on from CAKZJE010000034.1 coordinate 140,464, forward strand.
CTCAGGCTTTTTTGATGCCCGCATGAACGACAAAACAAACAGGTTAAGCGCAACGACACACCTTATTATTCCTAAGCTATAACACCGGAGCTATTTTAGAAACCATGCTCCGTGAAGTTTTACAATATGACGCGCCGATTTGGGTGGTGGTTGATGGCAGCACAGATAACAGCCGATTATTGCTAAATGCGTTAGTAACAGAGTATTCGTACAGTTTGAAAGTTGTTGATTTACCTAAAAAATATGGATAAAGGCGCGGCAGTTTTTACCGCGCTGCAACAAGCGCGAACAGAAGGATTTACTCACGCTTTAATTATGGATGCAGATCATCAACATCCCGCCGCTGCGATTGCGAATTTTATGCAATTATCTACACAAAACCCTGAGGCGATGATTTTGGGAAAACCCGTGTTTGCAGCATCTGCGCCCGCTCTGCGTGTGCAGGGGCGAAAAATTTCCAATGCTTGGGCAAATTTGGAAACATTAAACTGGGGAATTGGCGATTCTTTGTTTGGAATGCGCCTTTATCCGATTGCAGACTTAATTGCGGTTTTGGAATCAACTCGTTGGGCGCGGCGGCTATCAATCTGGATACGCCGGTGCGTTATTTACGCGCAGAAGAAGGCGGAGTTAGTCAATTTCGCTATTTACGCGATAATACCTTGTTGACTTGGATGCACTTGCGCTTGTTTTTAGACTTTCTGCTGCGTTTGCCACATCTGTTAATCCGCAAATTCAAATAAGCTCTTTTTTGCAACCCATTTTAGATATTCAGCCCAATCACAGCCAAAGTATTGCTAGAGCATCACAGACCACACATGACAATCACACATTATGACATTATTGGCGACATTCACGGTCGGGCAATAAAATTACTTAACCTATTGAAAAAACTAGGTTATCAGCGCGTTAATGGCGTTTACCAGCAAGCAGGGCATCAAGCTATTTTTGTTGGGGATTTTATTGATCGCGGTACAGAAGAAACAATTGTGCTCGACATTGTGCGCGGCATGGTGGGAAACGGTCATGCGTTAGCGGTGATGGGCAATCACGAATTTAATGCGATTTGTTATCACACCCCCGATGGCAAAGGCGGCTATTTACGCAGTCATAATTATGAACACACCCAGCAACATCAAGCTTTTTTAAATGAATATCCGTTAGACAGCGCGGAAGCCGCAGAGGTTTTAGCGTGGTTTAAAACCTTGCCGCTGTTTTTAGAAATCGCAGGGTTTCGGGTGATTCACGCTTGTTGGGATGAGAAAACCATTGCGCAAATCAAACCCTTGTTGGATGAACAGAATTGTTTAAAACCAGAGCAATATCATCAAGCCAGTCAGCGCGGCACGTTTTTTTATCATGCGATTGAAACTTTGTTAAAAGGCCCAGAACTCACTTTGCCGAATTTGGGTGTTTTGAGCGATAAAGACGGTACGCCACGCCATAAAGTACGGATTAAATGGTGGGAAAACAACTTGCGCACTTATAAACAAGCGGCTGTGGTTTCTGAACAAGGCAAAGAAAAATTGCCAAATGACCGCATTCCCGATTTTGAAAACTTAGTTTCCTACGCAAATGACGCGCCGCCGGTATTTTTTGGGCATTATTGGTTCACAGGACATCCGCGCGTTATTTCTCAAAATATTGCCTGTTTAGATTATTCAGCAGCCCGAACCGGACGCTTAGTCGGCTACCGTTTTGCCGCCAATTCCCCACGCTTAAGCAGCACGAATTTTTACGCCAGTGATGACAATTTATAATGCTTGAAGTTGATGTGGTGATTATTGGCGCGGGGGCGGCTGGCTTAATGTGTGCGATTGAAGCCGGAAAACGTGGGCGCAAAGTTTTGGTTTTAGATCATGCCAATCGCGCGGGAAAAAAAATTCTGATGTCGGGCGGCGGGCGTTGCAATTTCACTAATTACACAGTTGAGGCGCAAAATTATCTGTCACAAAATCCGCATTTTTGTAAATCAGCCTTAAGTCGATATACGCAATGGGATTTTTTAGCTTTGATCAATAAGCATAAAATTCCTTTTCACGAGCGCGAACACGGACAATTATTTTGCAACGACAGCGCGAAAGATATTGTGACGATGTTGTTAGCAGAGTGTGAAGCAGCGAAAGTGAAAATTCAGCTGAATACGCAAATTGAAAAAATCAACACAGCGCAAGACCTTCCAGGTTTTAAAAACCTGGAAGGTCTGAATTTCAGCATTATGACAGACAAAGGCACAATCGCTACGCAGTCGTTAGTGATTGCCACCGGCGGTTTGTCGATTCCCAAAATAGGCGCAACGCCGTTTGGTTATCAAGTTGCGCAGCAATTTGGCATCAATGTGTTAGCAACTCGCGCAGGATTAGTGCCGTTGACTTTACATGCGGAAGATAAAAACAAGTTCGCGCCGCTGTCTGGAATTGCCGTGCCTTGTGAGGTGAGCAATCAGCGCAAAAGTTTTAAAGAAGCGGTGTTATTTACGCATCGCGGTTTAAGCGGCCCTGCCATTTTGCAAATTTCTTCGTATTGGCAAGCAGGCGAGGGGATTGTGATTAATCTGTTGCCGAATTTGGATTTAATTTCTTTTTTAAAAAACAAACGGTTGCAAAAAAGCCAAGCCAAGTTGAAAACCTTGTTAGTGGAATTGTTGCCAAAACGCTTAACTGCAACGTTATTGCCGGAGGCGTTGTTAGAAACTACGCTGGCAGATTTATCGGATGCAAAAATCACCCAAGTGGCTATGCAGCTGCATGAATGGACAATTAAACCGAATAGTACGGAAGGTTATCGCACCGCAGAAGTCACGTTAGGTGGTGTGGATTGTGCGGCAATTTCATCAAAAACCATGCAAAGCCAGCAAGTGGCGGGGTTATTTTTTATTGGTGAAGTGTTGGATGTGAGCGGTTGGTTGGGCGGGTATAATTTTCAGTGGGCATGGTCGTCAGGTTGGTGTGCTGGGCAATATGTTTAATTTAACGCCATGATGATTAAATGATGATGTAGGGGCGAATTCATTCGCCCTAGGCGATTAAAATCGCCCCTACAAAAGTTATCAGAAAAGATTCAAGAAAGAATTAATCGAACATCATTTCACCGTGCTAAAACAACGCAACACATTTACATCTTTTAACATCTTGTAAAATCAACAAAACTTTATTTAAACAAACCGAGATTAACGATGAAAAAATTACTATTTTTAAGCGCGTTATTTTTATTAACCGCATGCGTTACCATCAATATTTATTTTCCTGCTGCTGCTGCCGAAAAAGCCGCCGACACGATTATTAAAGAAATTCAAAAAAGTATTCCTGAAAAAGCACCCGAACCGAAAGCCAGTTTGCCAAATACACAATCTGTGGTTTATCAATGGCTTGATAAAGCGTTAAATGTGTTGGTTACGCCAGCGCAAGCAGCGGAGGCAGATTTGGAAATTGACAGCGCGGAGATTAGAAAATTACGCGCCAGCATGAAAAGCCGTTTTGATTCACTCGCGGGCTTTTATAAACAAGGTTTTATCGGCATCAAACGCGATGGTTTACTCGCCGTGCGTGATGCCAGTAGCGTGCCTTTAAAAGATCGCAACACTGTGAATCAATTAGTTGGTGCGGAAAACGGCGATCGTGATGCCTTATATCACGCCATTGCCAATGCTAACGGGCATGGTGACTGGTATGGGCAAATTAAAGCCACTTTTGCCGCGCGTTGGATAAGCAATGCTCAGTCCGGCTGGTGGTATGAAACCTCTTCAAATAACTGGAAACAAAAATAAGATGGCGCGTAGTAGAACCCGAAAAAAAGTATTCTCGCAAGAACCGATAAAAGTCACGATTGAGTCGCTGTGTCACGACGGGCGCGGCGTAGCGCATGTGAATGGTAAAGTGGTGTTTATTGATGACGCTTTGCCAACGGAAGAAATTGAATTTATTTATACTGATAGCCACAAAGATTACGCCGAAGGACGGATGGTCAATTTATTCAATCGCGCCCCTGAACGAGTTGAGCCGGAATGTCCGCATTATGGCGTATGTGGCGGCTGTAGTTTTCAGCATGTTGCTTCTTCTGAACAAATTAAAATCAAACAAGAATTGTTGAAAGAACAATTTAGTCGGATTGGCAAAGTGGAAATTCCACAAGTTTGGGAAGCGTTGACGGGTGCGCATTGGGGTTATCGTTCTAAAGCGCGAATGGGCGTGAAATATGTGGAGAAAAAAGGTCGGGTTTTAGTCGGGTTTCGGGAACGCCGCCAGCCATTTTTGGCAGAAATTGAAAGTTGCAAAGTCATGCACCCGCTGGTCGGCAATAATTTAATGGCATTGTCAGAAATGATTGGCAAGTTGTCGATTAAGTCTTTGATTCCACAAATTGAAGTGGCGATTGGTGATAAGGATTGTGTGTTGGCATTTCGCACGTTAGAGCCTGCACCGGACAGCGATAAAGAAATTTTGCGTGAATTCGCCCATCAACACGGTATTTCTATTTGCTTGCAAATCAAAGGCCCAGACACGATTACGCCGTTAGAGGGTGAGCCAGAAATATTGCCGACTTATTCGTTGCCAGATCAAGGAGTTACGTTTAAGTTTAGACCGGCGATGTTTACCCAAGTCAATTACGAGATTAATCGACAAATGGTCACGCGCGTGATGAATGAATTTGCGCTCACGAAAGACGATGTGGTGCTGGATTTATTCTGTGGCTTGGGCAATTTTACGTTGCCATTAGCAACCCAAGCAGGTCGTGTGGTGGGTGTGGAAGGTGATTTACCGTTGATTAATCATGCGAAAGAAAATGCTCGATTAAATAACCTTGATAATGTAGAGTTTTATGCCGCTGATTTAAGCAAAGATGTGAGTGAGCAAGCGTGGGCAAAGCAAAAATACACCAAAGTGCTACTTGACCCGTCCAGAGCAGGCGCGTCAGAAGTGCTGCATAATTTAAAAAAATGGCAGCCTCAGCAAATTATTTATGTGTCTTGCAATCCATCGACTTTAGCGCGGGATGCGGGAATTTTAGTGAATACATTAGGTTATAAACTGATTAAGGCTGGCGTGATGGATATGTTTCCGCAAACCGGACATGTTGAATCTATTGCGTTGTTTGAAAAATAACTCAACAGGAGAAAACAGATGAAAAAAACTTTTGCCCTCTGTGGGCTTTTATTAATGCTATTACCAGCATTTGCTTTTGCGACGACGTTAACAGTGCAAGTTTCAGATGGGGATTTGCGCAGTGAACCTTCTATGTTCGGAAAAATTATTAGCCATCTGAAGTATCACAGCGTAGTCAATGTGATTGAAGAGCGTGGCGCATGGCGGTTAGTCGATTTTAACGGCAAACAAGGTTGGATGCACATATCAAAATTGGTTGCTGGCAATTTAAACTTAAGTGCAGGAAAAGATATGGGGAGTTCTGTTTCCAGCCGAGATGTGAGTTTAGCGGGTAAAGGTATTACGCCAATGGAAAAAGCTTTAGTAATAGAGCGGCAATTGAGTTTTGATTATGTAGATAAAATGGAGCGTGTAAAAATCAGTCCTATGGAATTAGAAAAGTTTGCCCTGCAAAGTGATTTCCCTCGTATTTCTAGGTAATGCCATGATGAATCGTTCAACTTATGTACTCTTTTTAGCGTTAGGTTTAACAAGCTGCGCACAACTAAACAATGCAACCAAACTAGGTTCAAGTATTGCTGCTCAGGCGGGGCTTATAACCAGTGCGCAAGCAGCCTCTTTGCAAGTTGGCTCTGATGCTGTTGCAAAAACTTCTGAGGAGATTTCAGAATATGATTTAGGTCGTTCGGTTAGTGCCACATTATTGAGCAAATATCCTGTCAGTAGTCGACATATACAGGCAAATAGGTATTTGAATTTAATAGGAAAAACACTGGTATTAAGTTCTGATAAACCAGAAACTTACGGCAATTATCATTTTGCGATTTTAGATAGCGACCAAATCAACGCATTTGCTGCGCCAAGTGGTTTTATTTTTGTCACAAAAGGCATGATTCGCTTGTGTAAAAACGAAGATGATTTAGCGGCGGTGTTGGCGCATGAAATTTCACATGTGTTGAATTCCCACGCTTTAAAGTCGATTAAAACCAGTCGCATTACTTCAGCATTAACCGTGATTGGTAGCGAGTTAGTGAAAAATTACGCAGGTGTGCCGTCTGAAGTGCTGCAAGCATTTGAAGGCAATCTTGATGATGTGACGCAAACCTTGGTGAATAGCGGTTATGGTCGGGGCTTGGAAAGTGAAGCCGATAAAATAGCGGTGACATTGTTGCAAAATGCAGGTTATAACGCGGAAAGTTTGTTGCGCGTGTTAAATCAGTTGAAAGCGAACACTAAACCGAATTCTGCTGATTTTTCTGCAACACATCCTGATACGGACGACAGAATTAGTGACGTTACAGGTTGGTTGCAAACTGGCGCGGTAAATCCGGTATCTACGGTGCGGACTGAGCGGTTTTATAGTGTATTTAAACAACTTTAATTTAACGAAGTGGAAAACTCATCGCGGTTTATGATTGCTGCGATGAGTTTTCTATCGCCATTTTTAAAATATGTGGATTAATTTTGTAGCGGTTTAATTGATGTATGGATAATGCCGCTGCCCCTGCAATCAAACCTAAGCAATTTTCAGCACCACAATGACACATGAAAGGCTCTGCCATTTGCCATTCGGTTGCGGGATAGAAAAAAGTTAATTCTTGTTGCGGTGCAATATCAAATAAGGCGTAAATGCTGAGTGAAACCGTGTCAACAAACACATTCGGATTGCAACTGTGGTTTAAATATAAAAACAGACTGTCTTCAATGATGTGCTGGTGCGCATTGATTTGAATGGTTTGGTAGGTTGAATGATCGAGCTTTTGCGCGGTGCTGAAATCAAAAATTAATTCATCTTTGCAGATAATGCTGGTGGTGATTAAATGCTGCCCGCAGCTGCCTTGTTGAGTGATGAGTTTGTGCATTTTCGTTTAGTCAGGTGCATCGATTTTAAGAGAGGTTGTTGAGAGTTCAAAAAACGTAAGCGGACAACAGCGGGTGTGACTGGTGACGCTGAATCATTTTATGTCGGTTGGGGTGAGGAATGCCCCCAACATTTACGGGTATGGGGTTGTTTTTGTTGGAGTTCACCGGTTCACCTCAACCTACCGTGCCACTCAATTGTTGATGGTAAGTTATTTATTAGCCATTACTATAATTTCGTTTTTTACAAATAACAAATTAGCATAAATAGTTTTTAAATCATCAATTCTCATACTGTCAAAATTTTGAGAAACAAAATAGTGATATTTATTTTTTTCTAGTTTTTCCAATATGACAAAATGCCACATTGCGCCGATAATATACGCACCTTTTATTGTATTCCAATGATTTAATTCAACTGCGCTAATGAGTTCTGCCAATAGTTGTGGTCTTGGATTACCATATTCTTCACTGCGTTTAAATTCCTGAATAAAGAAATACGGTGTTTTACTTTTTACTAAACCTGATGAAACCACAAAATCAGTTGTGCCACTAAAGATGAAATTTTCTGTTTCATAGCGCATGGGTAATTCATAAAAACCTCTTACGTTGTCTTTAAATGACTTGAAATGGACTTTGTTTAAAATCGGCACTAAAAAATTAACTTTTAGGTCTTCTTCACTATAGCTTTCAATTAATAATTCATTTTCTGCAATTAAATCAATAAAAAGAGATTCTGTGTTGTTGTCTATCGTAATATTATGTTCAAACCAGTTTTTAAAAATAGATTTGTCCAGATTTTTTTCAATATCAACTAAACCCTCTAAGTCACTATCACGAATTTTGCTGTATTGATAAGTGGGCTTTATTTGTTGATTTTCCCCTTTTATTATGCGTATTTCTTGTTTTAATGCTTCAATTTCTTTTAGAAGTTTTAATTCTATTTCTTCGGTCATGTTTTTCTCTTTGTATTAAAAGCGCAACCCGACAACAGCGGTTGTTTTAGCGGGTGTGGCGGGTGACGTTGAATCATTTTATGTCGGTTGGGGTGAGGAACGAACCTCAACATTTACGAGTATTGGGTTGTTTTTGTTGGGGGAGCACCAGTTCATCTCAACCTAACACCCTGGTTTTGTGTCTTGCAATAACACTAATCCGTTAATTCTTTCAAAATGTTTAACATTGCCTGTCGCAAGCCTCAGATTATGTTGCAAAGTTGTTGCGCCAATTGGCTTTGTTGCACAAATCAAAATTACGCCGAACTTCCCCAGCCCCAAAAGCTTGAGGGCATAGCAACAGTTGTGGGGATGCCAAGATAGGTGAAACAATTTAGAAGGGCAGCACGGATTTGTAATTCGGCTACTTGCCGATCAAAATCCTTCGCCTAACATTTTGATGCCGGTACTATCTAACAGTAAATGCAATCCGTTGGATGGAGAACGATACGGAATGTTAACGATTAAACTTTTTTGTCGTTTTGAAAGGGTACTGAAATCAGGTACAGACCAATCAACATTTGCCAATTCGAGCAAGCTTTTGACCATGCCGATAGTTTGCCGCAACCCTAATCCATACAAGTTTTTAATCATCAAGCAAAATTGGATGGCTGCGTCAGAATAAGTTTTTGAGCGACCATGTTTTCCAGTCGGAACACCATTCCAAGCCATCTCTTTATCAATCCAAACCAGCATGGAGCCTCGTTTTTTGAGTGCATTGTTATAATCTTTCCAGTTGGTTGTTTAGTATTTTTGCGGTGCTAAGCGGGTCATAATGGCATTTTATGATTTGTTTGTTGTTCTCAAAGTTTGCTTTATTTAGACGATTTGTGCAACAAAGCCGTTGCCAAATGACTTTTGTGCCGCCTTTAGATTAACAAGTTTTGAATTATGAATATCTCCGCCAGAACCGCCGATTGCATTGGCTTGAATGACACCGCTATCCATGATTAGAGTATTGTGGCTTACACACTTACTCATGCTATGACTCACATTCCCAGCAGTAAATTGTCGACAAACTGTTGTTGCCACTGCGAAGAGCTTGAGTCGGATTCTGACGGAGCAATGGGAATTAGCGGCTCTACATCTTGTGGACGTATAAACGTTAAGACATCTTTTTGCGCTAACTGGTTTAAATTCTGCGAAATAGTTGCATCCACAGCAGGCAATTGCTGGATCAAGCGAGTCGGCAGCGTATTGTTATAGGTTTTTTGCGAAGCAGAATTATCAACAGTATTTTTTAAAGTCAGTAACACTAATAAAGAACCTTCGCTGATGCTTGCAGAATTTCGGGAAAAAAACTTGCCAATGAGTGGTACATCACCGAGCAAAGGCACTTGAGAGACATTGGAATCTTCCTGATAAAGACTGCTGGTTGTTACAGCCAATGTTTGCCCCATTCGCATCACAGCAGAAGTGGAAGAGTTTGCTTTAGCCAATAAGATGGCAGAAGAGTTTTGAATAAGTCCGGCAGGTGAGCCATCTTTGAGAGTGGAAAATCCCATATCTACTTGTAATTCGACATTATTCGCGCTTAGAAAAATAGGCGTGACTTGTACTGATAAGCCGTACTCTTTAGTGAACGAAGCACTGGAAAAACTCCCGCCCATAAAAACAGTGGTTTCGTTGCCAATAAAAAATTTTGAGGTTTTGCCATTTAAAGCCAGCACAGTCGGGCGGGCAATCATTTCTGACTGTGTGCCGACGCTGTTGGCAATATTTAACGTATAAGTAATCGCTGGAATGGTTAATGAATAAAGATTGCTGCTTTTGACTGCATCAAATAACTGTGTTGCTGAGGATGTCGGCTGATTGTTGGATGAGGTATCGGTTTTAGTGGTGCTTGATTCGCCGCTGTTGACGATGTTGCCTGTAAATTGAGTATTTAACCCATCGAGTAAATTGACTCCATAATGCGAGCTTTTTAATGTTGAGGTGCGAATAAATACGGCTTCTAAAACAGCCATCTTTTTTTGATTAGGATCATAATTTGCAGGCGTATTCGTGTCGGAAGGTGATAACTGTGGCATTAAGTTTAAATCGGCATAATTTTTTTGCCAAAGCGCGATTTTCTGCTCCAGCCATTTGATTTCAGACTGGTTATTTTCAGTCGGCTCTATGGCTTGTAATTGCGATTTTGCTAACTCAAAAGCTCCAGCGGAGGCGAAAACCAGAATAGCGATGCGCCGATGTTGCGGCAAAGGGTTATTCTTATCAAGACGCATGGCTTGCGAGGTTGCCTGATAAGCGGTGCGCAAATCTCCACTGCTATAACTTGCCATCGCTAATCCGTACCAAGGGGTAGAATTAAGCGGGCTTGCCAAAACAGACTCCGTAAAATAGGTTATTGCAGAGGAAAGATTTCTTTCTTTTAACTGCATTTGTCCTAATAAATAAGCGGCTTGCCATAGATGCGGGTCAAATTGCTGGGCAAGTTGATAGCCGATTTTTGCCAAATCCCACAGTGTGCCTTGACCTGTTGTTCGTGATTGATAAGCCATGCCATTGAGAAGATTTGCCAAAGGGTCTCGCGGCGCACTACTTAACATTTGATTAAGGGTTTCATTCGCCTGTTCATAATCACCGTTCAAAATTAACGAGGCGGATTTTTTTAATGCCGGATTAACCGTGTATAAAGGATTGGCTGTTGGTTGTTCAATGGTTGATGCACAGCCCAGCAAACTTGCTATAAAAGTTACGCTTAAGGTTGTTTTTAATAGGTTATTCCGTTGCATTTTTAAACCCTTTAGTGTTGAGTCAATTTCAATCACGCGTTATTTTAGCTGAAAAAAAGCCTACTTTCGTGGGCTTTTTGTTGTGAATACGAATTCCCCGCCATCTTCAAAAATCTAAATTAGCTTTACACTTAAGTAAGTTAGCAATAGCGTAAATCATCCGACAGAATACGCTAAAGCCATTTCAGCTTAAGGGGTAGGAGCTATTACTCATCTGATAGGATACCGCAATTTTTAAAGTCGGGAAGTTATTATTGACGATATCCAGATTGAGGTACACCGAGACGCCATGCCTGACATGTATTGCCTTTGCTATCCAATGGGACAAGCTGAAACCTATCTGCTATACCCCAATAATATCCTTTCAGTGAAGCGGTTTGCGGATAACCACTGCCTGGGAATATATTGCACACGCTACCACTGAGCAAAATCTGCATCGTCCATGTATTTGTAGCAGTATGGATTAAATTAGCACTATATTTTTCACCTGATTTAACTGTTCCGCATTCTGTACGCGCAGTATCTTTGTTTACAGAAAGCACACACCCTGTTTTTCCAGTTGGGCAAGCACCTACACAAAAAGCTACGTCAAAATCACTCACATTTACAGTTGTAGAAGTTGTAGTTGGATTACTGTTAGTAGTTGGTGTAGATGTTTGGGATTTTGGCTTAGTTGACCAATAAAGAGAGCCATTATTGTAAGCAGCAAGAATACCGTCATCTTGCATAACAAGATAAGCATTATTGTATCCATTTCCAGATATACCGCTAGCCCAGATAGGGAAACTCCTGTAGTAAATAACCAAATTACCATCAGTTTGAAAAGCAAGATTGTCAGATGGCATCCCTGGAGTGTTACTTGCCCATATCGCTTTACTTCCTTGATAAACAACCAAATTGCTATCAGTTTGAAAACTCATCTGATACTGACCATTTTTAGAAACCAGGTTTTCACCAGGTTTCATGGTTGCCCCTGCTTTAAGAGTGTCTCCTGCAAAACTTGCAAAACTTAGGCAAAACAAAAGCGGCAACAGCCACCCGCATAATTTTTGTTTAATCATCATTTTTTCCTCGTGTTAAAAATTGTTAAATTTAAAAAGACATTTGTGTGTAGTGCGTAAGTTGTTGTTGAAAAAAGCCCATTTTCGTGGGCTTTTTATTTTCACAACAACGTTAGGCAGTTTGCCCGTTACAGTGCCTATTTAGGAACACAGCTTGACCCTAGACAAACCGATTTCCATGAATGGGACGGTTGATCCCAACGGCAATTGTAGCGAGCCTTTAAGTTGCCTACATCGCCTGTGTAAGCAAAACTGTAAACACCGGAAGTGCGTTTATATACGTCTGGAAGAGTTCCTGAGCAGGTAGTCGATGTGGACGTTTGGCAATAGACAGCCTTAGTAAAGGATGTACTTGGTGTAGCGTTTGGCAGAGCAGCTAAAGCTTCTCCACCTATTAAATAGCTACCTTGTACCGTAGAAAGAATTGCTACTTGATTAACGCCATTGTAACTGCCGGATTCGCAACCACATTCGGACATCACCAGTTGAGCTTGTGGTAAAGGAGTTGTTGTTACTCTGACGGCTTGACATGATGCGCCTGCACTCACTGTGTGGCTGAATAATCCTCCCAAACAAAAAGCAAGAGTGGTTATATTTATTTTGTGGTTCATTTTTGATCTCCTGTGTAGTTTCTTCAATTGAATAGTTTTTTGTACATTACAGCGAACAAAACAAACAGGCAAAATTGCTTATTTAGGAGCACAGCCAGCTCCTAAGCAAGCAGACTTCCACGAATGAGAAGGCTGATCCCAACGGCAGCTGTAACGAGCTTTTAAATTAGCCACGTCTTCTGTGTAAGCAAATGTGTATACCCCCGAAGTACGAAGATGAGGATAAGGGAGTGTTCCTGAACAAGTGGGCGATGTGGAAGTTTGGCAATATACAGCACTTTTTAAAAAGTTAGTGAGACTAACTGCCTTATCGAATAGCATTTGTGGATCATATTGACCCTCTACCGAGGAAAGTCTTACCGGCCTATTAACACCAGAATATGTACCATACTCACAAAAACAATTAGAAATAACTACCTGATTAGCCGGCAGATTTGTCCAAGGGAGAATTATTTCTGTTTTTGCAGAGGCACATGACGATCCTGCATTGGCAGTGGTTTGGTTAAGCAATCCAACAAAACCCAAAGCAAGCACGATTATCTTTAATTTGTTGTTCATTTTTGATCTCCTACAAGAGTGTTAAATTAAAAAACATTACTAAACAAACGGGCAATATAGTACAGCAAGCTTTTCAAAAACACGTTGCTCGTGCGGAAATGTTTATTGCTTTTGCGGAAATATTTATTTTGGCAGATGTAAGGTGGGCATAAACAGCTTGCCCACTCTACCAGGCTGAAAAAAACTAAATTACTGTCCTGTTGTGGAGGGTGTCGTGGCAGGCATACCTGTTGAAGGCGCACTTGCCGATGGAGTGCTTGCTGAAGCTGAACTTGATGCAGGTGTACTTGTTGAAGCAGCAGGAGCATCGTTATCACAATTACCTACTGTACAACACCAATAGAAATCTGCGACATCGTAATTAGCAACGGTCTCTCTAGGATTCACTGTTCTTCTGGAATCAGTTTTATTTCTTCTATCAAACTTTACATCAACCGCATGAGAGCAATTGTTTTGTACAACAGCCTTACCTCCAGCAGTGAACACATTAACGCACGCTGGTAATTGCGCCCGTGCACTATTACCACAGTTATCAGCCACTGCTGTCATCGGAGTGGTAAACAAACTTGCCAAAGCAAAAGCAAAAATAATTTTTTTCATGTTCAAAATCCTCTTGTTACGTTTTATAAGTTTTGTAACTGTTCAGTCTACAAAATGGTAAATAGCCTGAGCCGTTACACAAATATTAATAAAAACTAGCTAACAAAACTTTTCAACGCATAAACAGCGATTGCAATAAATTCTGCTAAGTAGTTGGTGACTATGATAATGCCCAGTCTTAAAAAACACGTTGCTTTTGCGGAAATGTTTATTGCTTTTGCGGAAATATTTATTTTGGCAGTGATGTAGGGTAGGCATAAACAGCTTGCCCACCCTAACAGGCTGTATCAAGCGAGTTTAACTTTTTACTTATTTCGTTATTTGCTTGGACATAGGCTGAATATGATTTATTGCGTAATTTTTTTAATACGACCAGTCATCTTAAAAAGTTTCGATTCAAAATAATAGAGCGTAAAAAACACTTGAGTTTCCCAAAAGCGGCGAAATTATTTGTCTGAATCAGGATTGGCTGGATTTAAGAATTTGCAAGATTTTTATCCTGATAATCCTATCTTCTTGAAAATCCTGGTTCAGACAACAGGCATAAAAAAACCGCCTTAAGTTTCCAAAAGGCGGTTTTTGATTTATTCATGATGCGCTTCCTTTCGTTCAGCGCATCCTGTCAAGCTGTTAAATTACTGCACAGGATACTGACAAGTGTCAGCTAAACACAAAGGATCATTAGCTCCACAATAACCAGGCAAGCATTGTGGACCATTGTATCCTGGAGGGGGATTCATCACACATTGGACATCAAGAGTACTTGTTGTGTTATTACAAGCTCCATCTTTTAAGCAATTGGCTGAAGTCGTTGTACTAAATTGGTAAGCCACCAATCTGCCTGGCTGAGTCGTTGCACAGTTCGATGTTTTTTCCTCTGACTTACTGCTAGTCAAAGCCGCAGTATAAGAAGTACTTCCGCCATAAGAACTGGATACACCAACAGAGGCTCCGATACCAAGAATACCACCGTAATTAATAGAAGCCGAAACTGTTTTCGACCACTCTGAGGATTTTGTATTGCTAGTGCTATAATCTGTTCCTACAGTTAAAGCTATTTGATTGCCACAAGTAAGTCCGCTTGAGCCGCAATTGGTGTCAATAATTTTAGTCCACTGACCAATGGTTGCACCCGCTTTCGGAATAATCGGGACATATTCGCAGAATTTATTTTGACTAATAGGATCAACGTCAAATGTTGAAGTTTGGCATTTAATGCTAACGGTATCATTATTAAGCGTTGCAATCCGATAAGTCCAGTTGCTGCCTACTCCATAGCGCAATACGATTGGAGAACCTTTTAGACCTGCAGCAATCGTGCAAGTGCCATTTTCGCTGCCACATTCACGCCATGCAGGAGTTACCTTATCTGTACCCAATTGGACTGAAACCGGCATTCCTTCATAGCAACTTTTAGGCGGTTGACCTTGGGTTGGGTCATAATTCATTGCACTATTGGTACATTTCCAAGTTTCGGCTTGAATAGTATTCCACCAAGTCCCTTTGTTATTGTTGGTCGTACTCTTAGGCAATCCATAATGCACCCATCTAAGATTGCTTGTCCCGCTTACTGTTTTGCCCTCCGCTGCAATGGGTGTTAATAGAATACTATTATCAGTAAAACCTAACAGTGTATCAGCAGAATAAGCACAGGATTTGCCACCAACAGTGGGAGACGGGTCGCCATTAAAATTACCGCACTTGAATTTAGGCACACCTGCCATGGAATAATAAAAATAAGCAGTGCTGGCACTTCCATACCGAACAATCACAGGCTGATTCTGTGGAATAGTGCAAGTTTGCCCCTCAGAAGCACAAGTACGCCAATCAATCGCTTGTGCTGATAGAGCCGTTAAAAAAAGCAAACCACCTAACGCTGGTTTAAATAAGCGTGTTAGCGCACTCATCATAAATACCCCTTTAAAAAATTAATAAAACTAGCTAACAACGTTTCTCAGTAAATAAACAGCGATTGTCATCACTAAATTCTGTTAGCTAGTGGGTAAATATGATAATGCGTAATCTTAAAAAACACGTTGCTTTTGCGGAAATGTTTATTGCTTTTGCGGAAATATTTATTTTGGCAGCGTAATTAAAAATTGTTCAATTTGCGGGAAAACGCTACAAAACCGCCCTTGAGGAAACTTAAGGGCGGTTTTTTTATCCCTCAAAAATCAGTGTGTTTGTTAAAATAGCGCAATACTTTACAGGAGAACACCATGAGCCTTGCAAACCCAACGTTAGATGATATTTGGAAACTGTTCCAAGAAACTGACCGACGAATGAAAGAAACAGACCGCCAAATGAAAGAAACAGACCGCCAAATGAAAGAAACTGATAGAAAAATCAAAGAAGTCAGCACAGAAATAGGTCGCTTGGGCAGTAAATTTGGCTTTTTTCTTGAAGAAATGCTTTATCCCGCCGCCGTGCGTTTATTTAAAGAACGCAATATTGATGTGCATGAAGTTCACCGAAATGTCTCTGCACATCGTAATGGTGAAGGTATTGAGGTGGATTTATTAGTCATCAATGATAACGTTGCTGTAGAGACTGTGAAAGTATCCTTCTTCAACAAGTTATAATAACAACATAAGTAGAAAGCACCACTCACACATGAACTC
>CAKZJE010000035.1 GCA_936941155.1 uncultured Methylomonas sp.
TTTTGCGGGGCGGATGTGGCGAGGAGAACGGCAACGCAGCGGTTTTGTTGTACGCCGCATCGGTTGGCGTTTCATGCAAGGGCGAGGGCGGAGGTTTAAAATTTGATTTTGTGAGCTTGTCGCCTTGATAGCGCGTAAACTAACGGGCAAAAACTAAACGGTTTTTCTAATTTAATAAGAAAATGGACGGCAGTATGGATAATCAATTATCAATTTATACCCTGATAACTAAAAGCAAGAATGTTTATGTAGGTGCAAATGAAACATACGTTGGAATTGATTTTGGTACATCTACGACAATAGCGAGCATTTGTTCTATTGATGAAAACAAAAGGATTAAAACTACACCAATTAGTTTCAAACAACCTTTGGCTGATGGACGCTTTCATGAACACTATTTATTACCCTCTGTGATTGCATGGACAAATAACCAACTATTAATTGGCAAAGGTGCTTATGATTTAAAGTATAAACTTAAAGAAGGTATAAATTTATGGCACTCCTTTAAAATGGAGTTAGGAACAGATTTAGGACCTAAGTATTTTAATTCTGAGTTATTTGCAGGGCATCCATTAGCAACTATTGAGTCGCCACATGATGCGGTAAGAGTGTTTTTTAATTTTGTTAAGCAGGGGATTGATACGGCTATTAAGGAAGAAAGATTATCTCCCAATATTCGTTATGCAGTTAGTATTCCCGCTGGATTTGAAGCAAACCAACGACGTGAGTTATTGGAAATATTGCAAGAAATAGGATTGTCTGAAGAACGGCATGTTTTTATTGATGAGCCTAATGCGGCATTTATTAATTATTTAGTTGAATATAATGATAATAGTTTTAAACATTATCAAATTCCTGATGATTCACCACTAAATATTTTAATTTTTGATTTTGGTGCAGGTACTTGTGATATTTCTATCTTAGCATTAGAAAATACGGGAGCTTCTTTTAGCACCAAAAACTTGTCTATTTCTAATTTTTTACCTTTAGGCGGTAATGATATTGATAAAGCGATTGCACGTCAGATTTTATTACCTCAATTATTAATACAAAACAAAATTGATGTAGATAATTTAAAAAAATTAGAAATAGATAAACGTATTTTGCCACGCTTACTTGGTATTGCCGAACGATTAAAAATTAATCTGTGTAAAAATATTAGTCCACAGATGATAAAGAATAAATTACCAAGTTTAGCTAAAAGTGATAAGACGGTTAAAATTACTGAAAACGACGTAATTAAATTACCAAAAATGACATTGCATTTAGGTGATTTTCACCTTTCTTATGTTGAATTTTCTAAACTTATGCAACCTTTTTTAGATCCGTTTTCTAGTGATGATTCCTGTTCTGAAGAGGGTAATATTGTTAGTATTTTTTCACCTATTAATTCTGCGTTAAATAAAGCAGAGTTAAAAATGGATGACATTGAGTTGTTGTTAATGATTGGAGGGAGCGCACAAAACCCTTATGTTATTGATGCGTTGAGAAATCAATTTCCTGAGTTAGATATAGAAATTCCTCGAAACCTTCAATCTCATGTTTCAGGCGGAACATCTGTTTATTCCAAGTTAATTCATGGCATGGGTTTTGACATTATTCAACCTATTACCAGTGAGCCGCTGTTATATATGACAAAAGAAGGAATTAAGGTATTAGTGCCTGCTAATTCACCTATTCCGAGTCAATCTGTGCTATTTGACTCATTACAAGTCGCTAATGATAAGCAAAAAATAATAGAGATTCCCATTTTTATTTCTACCAACGATAAATTATTGCATGTGATTCGTGTAACAGAACCGCAGGGTAAAGGTTTTCCTAAGAATACTATTGTTCAGCTTAATGTTAAAATTACAGAAAATAAGTTAGTGGAAATCCAAGTTAATATTAATGGTTGTACTGCAACGATTGAATACTTAAATCCATTTGCAAATTATAAATTATCGCCTAAAGAACGAACTTTTTTAGATAAACTTAGAAAAGTGAATATTTCAGCTTTAAATAATAATGGTCGTCCTAGTATAGATGCTCTTTCTGATTTGGCTAATGCGTATGCTGATGCTGGGCAGCATTTAAAAGCAGCAGAACTATTGGAAACTGTACAAAAAATGCAACCAAACAATAAAGGTTTATTAACATCGCTTTGTTATCATTATGGAAGGGCTGGTAAAAGAAAAAAAGCTTTGTATTGGTCTGAGCAAGCTTATGAAAAAAATAAAAATCCTGTAACTGCTTATAATCTGGCTTTAGAATTTAGATATAGTGATGAAGAGAGGTTTTGTCAATTAATGGAAGAAGGTTTAAAAATGGATTCGGAAGCAGAATATATTTTACAGGTTTATGGTTCTTATCTTATGGATAAGAAAAATCCAAGAGGCGAAGCTATGCTGTCGAAAGCATTAAAGTTATTGTCATCTGAGTTAAATGCCGGAATTATTAGCGATGAAGATTTAGAGCGTCTTATTAAGTGTGCTAGACGGCTGGATGCTTCAGAAATATTAAAAAAAGCAACAAAAAAACGAGATAGCAGTGAGCGAAATGACAAAGGGTATGATGACAAAAATTTATTAAAATCATCCCATATTCAATTAGAACAATTATAAAAGAGGAAGTGTTATGGGATGGATGATAGCAAAAGACAAGCTCGATGAAACACAGCGTAATACAGTCTTAGCAATAACAGGGCAAAATCATAATTTATTTATTCATGGACCTGCGGGTTCAGGAAAATCAGTTGTTTTAGTTCATGCGTTGCAAGATTATTTGTTAAATCAGCCAACATCAAGATTGGCTATTGTTTCTTATACACACGCTTTAATTGCCTTGTATAAAACAGGAGTTGAGCCTGAGTTACTAAAGCGAATTGATTTTTTTACGATGGAGCGTTTTAAATACATTACTGTAGCAACTCGTTGGGATTTCATTGTTATTGATGAAATTCAAGATTCTAAACCAGAGATTTTAGAAAAATTAAAACTGTTTGGGAAAAAAATAATAACTGCGGGTGACTTTTTTCAGTCTATTTATGAAAATAAGTGCAATATTACAGGAATCAGGGAATTAGGCGATATGCAAGAGCCTAAGTTACCAGACATTTATCGAAATACAAAATCTATTAAATCTATAGCTGTCTATTTTGCCGAGTTTCCAGATGAATATCGTGAATATGCAGTTTTGCGCACAGCGAATACATCCGTGCAATTGGCACATTTTAGTAGTCGGTCAAAAGAAATTGAATACACATGGAAACAAGCCAAAATGTTATCTGAAAATGGTAAAAATTCTGTCATTATCTTGGCTAATCATGAGGAAGTGTTAAGTTTTTATGAGGCTGTATTTTTATTAGAAAATAAAAAACCTTGGATATTAGTAAACAATGAATTCGGCAAACCAGCCTACAGTGAGTTAAATATTTATAGCCAAAGAAATAAATTACCTATTTGTTATTTAGGCAATAGTTATGGTGTTTTGCAAAGAATTTATGATGAAAATTTAGTGACCGTAATGACTTATCATAGTGCTAAAGGGCTGGATTTTGATGCTGTTTTTTTGCCTGGACTCACTAATCAAGTGGACTTATGGAGAGATAATCCAGATATTGCTAGACGTTTGTTTTTTGTCGCCTTAACACGTTCAAAAGACCAGTTATATATAAGCTATCATGGCGAGCCGCACGAATTTATTAAGCGTATTCCTGAAAATTTATTACATACCGTAAATGACCCTCAAACATTTTCGGTTGATGCTACTGTTGATGATGATGAAATTCTATTTTGAATTTTATTAGAGCTAAAATAGGGAAATTTATATATTTTTTTAAAAGGTTTTTTATGAAAGAACAAACGTTCACTTATTATCTTCCCATGCTATTAGAAGGATTAGTAGCGTGGTCGCGTATCGGAGAGATTTTGATTTATCGTAATCAGTTATGGGATATTCAGGTAGGACAAAAACTCCCATTAACCGATGAATCTAGTCTTAATCAGCTAAAATCTATTTTGCCAAGATTTGAGAATATCCGTAACTTTGTCGTGGTTAAAATAAAGAAGCCTGAGTTTGCGCGTGAAAATGATTTCTCTACTTATATAACTTATGATGACGTTATAGGAATTTACAGCTTAGATGCTGAACCCGCATCACAGCGTTATTTGCAAAGCCTGCTTCCAAGCCAAAAAATAGAACAGCAAAGTATTTTAGATAACGCATTATCGAAGAACTTAATTAACTGGTCAGCAAAACGAAACGCTGTTTTAGGAGCTAATAAATTACTGTCATTGCCAAATATAAAAAACGATTACTCCATAATTGAAAGCGACTCATGGAAAAATATGCTTGAAGCCTGTTTTTTAAATGAGATTCCAAAAGATGCAGAAAAAATAACTCGGTTTTTTCATGCTCTTTTTTTTTCATTTAGTAGAAATTCGATTACTTGTAAATATAATTATGTGGATTTAGGTTTTATTGATGATATTAAAAATATTTTACAAATAGCTATAGACACAGATACTTTACAGGGTTTAGGTTTGTCTTATGGAGACACTCTAAAAAACTTAGCAAACAACTATGGGAAGGCTTCATTAAGTGAATTGATAAAAAAAATATTAGAAGATAAAAATATAATACAAGGATTAAAAGAGTATTATAAAGATGATTATTTTATTCCGGCATTAATATTTTTAAAGTTAAAGCAATTGCACGAAAAACCTATTAATTATAAAGTTGGAATTTTTTATAATTTAGTAAATGAATTAAATTCTATTGGTTGTGATAGAGATTTAATTTCAGTTGGTGTTTCTTGGTATGGTGCTTATTTTGGATATATTGAAATTAGAGAGATGTATTATGAAGCAAAAGAATATGTATCTATGAATGAAGCTCCAATTAAAGTTGTAAGCCTAACTAAAGTAGATAACAAAATTAATCAAGTAGAGGCAAAGGAAATAATTAAAGATTTTTTTGACGATTCAGAAAGTTCATTACTAAAGATGAAAAATCCAGAAACTTTGCAACTTTTTGATGATTCTAATGAAACAACTGAAATTGTTTTATATTCTCATGACACTAAAGGAAATAAGCTAGTTGCTGTCGTTGAAAATAGAAAGTTTCACATTAAATACGAAGACAGTACAAAGGACTGGGTTCAATACGATAAGGTAAAAAAAATGTATCAAGAAGATAAGAAAGTTTTTATTAAAATGAAAAAGCAAACATGGGTTACTTTATCTGATGTTAAAGGGTTTGAATAAAATAACTCGTAACTCGTAAATCCCCTTACAATATATAAGAAGAAAAATTTACCTGTAAGCCTTGAATTGCATGGCTTGTAGCGATTTAGCATTGCTCACAAAACCTCATTCATTGCTCACAAAAAGCCGTTTGTTGCTCACAAAAAGCCGTTTGTTGCTCACAAAACCTTATTCATTGCTCAGAACTGAGCAATACATCAAAAAAGATGCTAAAATCATTGCTCAATTTCAAGCAATAAACAGGTGTAAAAATGGGTAATGTACTGGAAAGAAGAGAGCGCGTTATTGACCAGACAACAGGTGAAATTCTACAAGACAAAACTAACGTGATTAGTTTTAATCAAATGCCGGAAGAACCCGCTTACGTCAAACTTTACATTGATGACCTAAGCCGACTAAACAAATTAACACCAGGCGAAACGAAAATATTACTTTATGTCGCTGCTCGTGCGGATTATGAAGGTATAGCTTCATTGCCATTGGGTATAAAAAATCGAATTGCAACAAGTGCAGGATGTTCAACTAGCGCGGTAAGTTCGGCAATTAGTAAATTTTGTAATGAAAAAATTTTAAAGCGGTTAGATGTGGGAGTTTACGAACTAAACCCCGACTATTTTGCACGCGGCAAATGGCGCGAAATTCGCGAACGTAGAAAAGCGTTTTATACCAAAATCACCTACACGCCAGACGGACAAAGAACAGTCGAAACAAATTTTATCGAAAAGTCCGAATAAACATGAAAAGCAAAGGCGGAAATTATCCGCCTTTTTTTTGCCTAAAAATCCCACAAAGGAGAAAATATAAGCCCCTAAAAACTGTAAGTTTAAACATGGCGAAAATAATAAAAAACACCGCTGCACGGCTTGCAATCCTCTTGTTTTTATCCCAGCCAGCCACCGCCGAAGAACACAAACCACCCGACATAAAACGATTTGAAATACCGACATTCACTGGAAAACCTGTCGACTGGAATCATCAAAAACCCGCCATTAATCCACTGCCCAAAATAAACGGCGATGCCATTTTTAAGGTCGTGAACCGCTGTTATCCGCTCAAAAGCGGCTTTGGTCTGGATATTTCCTTAAAAACCGGAGCGACTTACAAAGACACCAGCAGCAACCAAATAAACACGCTGGATTCAAACAAGTATTACGCCGGAATTGTGGCAAATATGCCGCTGTATTCCGATGTTGAAATAGATAAAGACCGCAAACTGGAATATCAGCGGCGAATGCAAACCACCGACACCATCAAAGCCCTTTTAACGGGAGTGGCGACCAAACGCCGCGCCGA
>CAKZJE010000036.1 GCA_936941155.1 uncultured Methylomonas sp.
AATCCGGCTGGGCTTGGCTCTTAAAAACGCTTTGTTCAGGGCTTGTCGTGGATTTAATGCGGTGATGTTCATGTGGGGTTTCGTAGGGTGGGCACGCTGTTTATGCCCACCTGATGCTCTATTTCGTTTTAAAAAAAACAAGAATACACAAACTTTACTATCTGCACTAGAAAAATCAATCTGCGTAAAATTATTTCAACTTTTTGAAAATCAATGTTTTTTAATTCATGTTGCCAATCGTCAATGTGAGATTTTAGCCAAGCGTTTCGTTTAAATGGTTTTGGAAATGTGCCTGCGTTGATTTTTTGGCTGATTTCAGTGGGGCTTAAGTTTGTTCTTTGTTGGACTTGGTGAAATTTCAATATAGTATTTTTTGCTATCATTGTGTAAACCTCTTAGGTTTTAGTTAAACAATGACAAAATGATATTCGCTTAAAAAATGCTTATCGAGGGATGAAAATTAGGAGGTTTTATGCAGGTATGATTTTTTTGTTTTTTCATTCCTTGACAATTTTATTTTTATAAGTATGAAAACAACTTAATTAACCTATCTGCTTCCGGTTTTGTTGTTTTCTTTACTCTTTCAACTATATCAACATCGTACACATCAGGAAAAATAAGATTAGCTATTTTAGGGTAAGTCATTTCTTTGCCTTCTAATTGAGCAATCATGGTTAAATCAATATACGGCAATACTCGATATTCAACCCATCTTGATAAATCATTATTCGTAAAAGCAGGTAAAGGATTTTTTCTCTTTTTAACAATAGGTTGTTCAATACCTGTTATTTTTCTATATTCGCTCAACCATTGGCGAAAGTCGCTCATAATCTGTTCGTCTGAAGCTTTTAAGTTTACTGAGACATAGTGCATTTGATTATCAAAAAATGAACTGATAGGGGAAAGAAACTGTTTATAATATTCCGATTGTTGTTGTCTTAAGTTTGGGTATTGTCGTAAAAAATTGTTGAAATCACTGTCTGTTAATTCATCAAATATTTGTAAAGCATTGTTTAGTTTTTCACTTTGTTGAATTACTCCAATATCAGCTACTGTCATATTTTGCACGGAAAAAGTTTCTGATTTATTCGATTTATTGGCAGATTCAATTATCCATTTATTGACAGGACTGACTTTAAAAAAGCCAAAATTATAAGGCGTTACTGAAATTATTAAACCTCGCCAAGTCAACAAACCAACCCATTCGCATAAATTAAGCTCTTTTAGTTTTTCATAGTTTTTTAAGTCGAACCAACTTGTATCAAGCTCTTGTTTTTTCATTGCATTAAGTCACTATATTTTTTAATTAATCCAATTTTCAAATTTTAAACCTTTCACCCATTCAAATTCACGGGTATTGTTGGTTAATAAAGTCATATTATGCGACAAAGCAATCGCAGCGATTTGCAAATCATAAACCCCTATCGGCGTGCCTTGTTTTTCCAAAAAACTGCGAACTTTTGCCGCTTTTTTAGCCGCTTCCAACGTGAAATCAACGACTGTTAAAGGCTCAAGAAATCGCTCTAATGCCGATAAATTGCGCTGTTGTGAGTTATTTTTTTCAATGCCGTAATACAGCTCAAAAACCGCAATACTCGGAATATGCAACTGCTTAAGCTGAACTTGCTGAAACTTTGCCAACACTTCCGGCGGGTGTTTTTTTATCAAATAGATGCAAATATTCGTATCCAATAAATAGCGCATCATTCCAACGCGCTCCAATCCCTTGTTTGCTCCAGTGGCTGAGACTCGCGCCCGTTTGCCATAAAATCCTCTGAAAAATCCGCCATGCCTGAAAACCATTGCGCCATGCTGGTTTCAAGCGGCTCTAAAATAATTTTGTTGCCTTGTTTTGAGATTTTAACTTCCTTACCTTGCAACCTAAATTCTTTGGGTAAGCGAACCGCTTGCGACTGTCCATTTTTGAAAAGTTTTGCTGTTGTTGCCATGTTATCACTCCTAAAAGTAGATATTTAAAGTCTATACTTTAACAGCTTAAATCTATTTTCCAATGCAAAAACTAGAAAAAATCTTTCCTAACAAATCATCCGGCGTAAATTTTCCGGTAATTTCCGCCAAACTATTTTGCGCTTGCCGTAAATCCTCTGCCACCAACTCACCACCAAAATTATTTTGCAATTGAATCAACGCATTTTGCACTGCTTCTTGCGCCTGATTTAACGCCTCAATATGCCGCCGCCGCGCAATAAACACGTTTTCAGTCGCCGCGCTATAGCCCATTAATTCCTTCAAATGTTGGGTTAAAAGTTCCAAACCATTTGCAGGTTTAATGGACAAATAAATCTTACAATCCGTTTCAGATTCAATCATTTTTGGCTGTTTGCCAACCAAATCAATTTTGTTAAAAACGGTAGTGAGTTTGACATTTTCCGGCAACTGTTTCAGCAGCTCGGCATCCGCTTCGCCTTCTCGCGCATCCACCAGCAGCAAAATACAATCGGCTTTTTGCATTTCCAAATGCGCACGGCGAATGCCTTCGCGTTCAATTGCGTTGTCGCTATCGCGTAAGCCCGCCGTATCAATAATATGCAGCGGCATTCCATCAATTTGAATCCGCTCTTTCAATACATCGCGCGTTGTTCCGGCAATATCCGTAACAATTGCCGCTTCGTGTCCTGCTAAGGCATTGAGTAAACTCGATTTTCCGGCATTCGGTTTGCCCGCTAACACCACCGTCATGCCATCCCGCAGTAGACGACCTTGTTGCGCCGTGTTTTGAATTTGCGCAATTCTTTCACCTAAACTGCAAATTTTTCGCTCCACCACGCCATCGCCTAAAAAATCAATTTCTTCATCCACAAAATCAATGGCGGCTTCCACAAAAATCCGCAGTTCGGTGAGTTCATCCACTAATTCATTCACTTGCACAGAAAACACGCCTTGCATGGATTTTTGCGCACTGCGCACGGATTGTTCTGTGCTGCTTTCGATTAAATCCGCCACCGCTTCGGCTTGCGCTAAATCCAACTTATTGTTTAAAAAGGCGCGTTCAGTAAATTCACCCGGCTGTGCTAGCCGTGCGCCTAGCGATAACACCCGCCGCAGCAGCATGTCTAACACCACCATTCCGCCGTGTCCTTGCAATTCCACCACATCTTCGCCCGTGTAAGACGCGGGCGCGGGAAAAAATAGGCACAAACCAGAATCTAACAGGCTGTTGTCGTGTTCCCAAAAGGGTGAAAAATGGGCGTAACGGGGTTTTAAGTTCAGGCGTGTAAGTTCTGTTGCAATCTGTTTAGCGTTTGCGCCAGAAATACGAACAATGCCTACGCCGCCATTGCCGGCAGGTGTGGCAATGGCAGCGATAGTATCTGTTGAATGAGGCATAGTAGAAAAAAGTTGTGCGCTTAATTAGGCACTTATTTGATATTTAAGGAATTATTTTTTTTTCGGTTTGCGTGAGCGCATCAATAAAAACAGCATATAAAACGTTGCCATCCATTCGTTGCGATATTTAAACGGCTGTGGAATCCAAAGTTTTGTAATGTGATCCCAATGCAAGCGAATCAAAAACAACACTAGCACATCGTTTAAAAAATCAATAATCGCTTTTTCAGGATCAGCAATAATCGCTTTGTTTTTCTTTAAACCGACTTTGGTTAAAATTTTTGCCGCTTGAATCGTTTCTTTGGTGTCTTCATATTTTTCACCAAACCACTTTGTCACGGTTAAGTTTTTAACTTTTTCGTTAAACTTTTCTTTGATATTCCATTTTGATTTTTGAGTGCTAATCACTAACGCTTTGGCTGCTTCCTGTTTTTGCAACTCAATTTGCGCAATGATTTGGAATAAGTTTCGTGCGAGCGTTTTAAAATCACAGACGGTTTCTTGATAGCGAATGGACAGTTTTTTCTGAGCACGATACACACTCACACGATACACGCCTTCTTCTGCTAAGAGTGCAGAAGTTAAGGTTTTTGCGGTTGCTGCATCACAGAACTGTGCCGGAATTTCAAAGCGCAGATGACCTTCTTCTCGATAACGCAAAATAAACTGTTTTTGAATAGTCATAATAAAACTTTTCTGTCAGTGTCAAAAAAAACGAGCGATTCCTTTGCTGAAGAAATCACTCGTTCTGGTAAAAACTTTTCTTGATTAGAAAGATACCTCAGCTAACACCGTCATACTGGCATGGATGCCAGTATCCAGTCACAAGGACGTGATAGTTTGATTAAAACTCACCATCCCTGGCACTGGATACCCGCATCCTTGCGGGTATGACGTTTTAGCTGAGACATATTGCTAATCAGGAAACTTTTTGTGCAAAACACAAAGTGTAACGATTTACGCGCCTTCTTCTTTGGTTTCCGCCACAATATCTTCTAAATTCTCTTTTTGCTGTAAAACAAAATCTTTACCGCTATCCACCACTTTTGTGGCACTGGAGATAATATCTTTTCTGTACTTATACACCAAATAACCTGCTGCAAGTCCAATTCCGAAAACTAGAACAGGGTGTTTTGCTAATTTGCCCATGATTTTTTCTCCTGTGTGAAGAGTTGTGAATAAAGCAGAATGCTGAACAACTGGATGACTCATAATATTCTCGCTTTTGTTAAAGTCTGCATTATTTTCCCACGATGTGAATGTGTCATTATAACCACTCTCTTAAATAATTAGTTATCTGTTTTGTCGGGTGGATTATCTAAAATCAGGTTTTCGTGCAGCATTTGATAAATGCCTTGGCAACCTTCACAGCAAAATTCTTTTTCTCCCTCTGTGGTATTCAAGCTAAAGTCATCTAGCTCAACAGTTAAGCCACAAAGATCACATACTTTTTTAGTGTCTGTCATTTAAAAGTTTCAAATTTAATAGTTTGAGAAATCAGGAAATTCGCCTATCAAAGATTTTATGCTGAATTGCAAAGCGATTCAATCTAAAACGCTGACAGTTAAAATTCCCTAAATGATTGCAATTACAAATGTTTTTGAATGCGATAAGGTTAAAATACGAACAATGTTTACTACTTTAATGTGTTGAGAAAAAACCAAATGAAAATAAAAACAGTTTTTCCGTTATTGACGCTAGGTTTGCTGGCAGCTTGTTCCTCGCATTCGGATTTATCCGCCGCTCCCATGATAGTTGGGGGTTATCAATCTGTTGAAATCAGCGATGAAATTAAAAAAGCGGCCTTGTTTGCGTTGCAAGCACAAACAAAAGTTGAGAATAAGTCGATTGAACTGATTGAAATAACGAAAGCCAGACAACAAGTGGTGGCGGGGATGAATTATCAGTTTGAACTCACGGTGAAAAGTGGCGAAACGCTGCGCCATGCTGCTGTGATTGTATTTCGAGGTTTGGACTCTCAATACGCATTAAGCGCATGGCGATGGCTTTCTGATTAAACAGTAAAGTTTTTTCTGAACTCTTTGTAAATTGTGATTTTAATCGTGCAAGGCGAATGAATTCGCCTCTACATCACTATTTTTTTAGCCGAGTTCTAAGATGCTACAAATTCGCGGCGCGTGATTAGCCGCGAATGGCTTTACTGCTGGCTTTCATCATTGCCATTCTTAACGCGCCCGTTAAACTTGCCCCCAATCCTAAACGCACAGCAAATGCAGGAATCAAAATCATAGAAGTTAAGGCAAGCCCTGTGCCTAATAATAAAGCAGCAGTCTCGCCAACACCTTTTTCTACTACAACATTCATCATTTCTTGTTTCATTATTATGACTCCTCACATATTGTGAATCTTAGGATAGTTTTCACTGCCTAATTGAGCATAAAGAATGCCAACTCTATACCATTGATTTTATTATGATTTTTAAATTAAAAATTAAGCATTATCCCTTGAAAATCAGGTAAAACAAGGCAAAAAAAATCTGTTTTTGTGTTAAATAACATAGTTTTTTATTCTTCTGAAAGATGCACTACAGGTGCAACTCAATAGCAGCGCGTGATGTCGTTTTTTGGGGTGTTAAAAACTCTTTTTTAAATATAAGAAATTGCTAATTTTACGTTAAATAACACAGTTTAATTAATCGCTAATGTTACGCAAAATAGCTTTGTCATTGGTTGCAATGCCTGAAATTTACAATACGACCAGTCGTCTTAAAAATTTTTTGTGTAGCGTATAGTTTGAGGAGCTTTCGTAATGCCTTGATCTTTAATTAATCACGCGAACTTTTGCAAAGCCGCCGTTTTCTGTGCGTAAATTCGTCACCTGCCCTTGATAAAGACGTGCTGAAATTGCCAAAATTTGTTGACGATACACAAATAATCGAAAATCTGTTTTAAAGGCTAATTCCGGTGTGATTTGCGTGATGGAAGCGGGAATGCGTTGTTGCAACAGCGTGTTTTCTAAAGTTAATTGCGCCAATTTGCTGGTGGTGAGTTTATCGCCGGAATACACACCGCGACTGCCATAGCCGTTATCAGGCTTAAAAACCCATTGCTTGCGCGTTTGCCACGCCTGTTCACTGCTTAAATCGGCAAGAGCGCGGGTTTGTGGAATCATTGCGGCTAAAATAGCTTCTGTTTGTGCGCTTAAATTTAAAGTGCTCAGCTGTTCCGCATCAGACCACAGAATCATCCGGCGTTTATCCGCTAATAAACCATACACAAAAGGATTAGGGCTTAAACACACTTGCGCATTCAGCCATGCTTGTCGCACCACGCTCATGCTCGCCGTTTCCAGATAAAAATCACAGTGGCGGTTATAAATCATCTCAACGCGCTTGCCATTGAGATAAAGCCCATCGTGTTGATAATTTAATTCGGTTGGATCTGCAATTTGGCAATCAATTCCAGCATTTTGAAATAATTGTGCAAACAGTCGCATTTCTGGATAAAGAAATTGGTTCTGCGGATTTTCATCTACAATCACAAGCAAATTTGGAATTGCGGCTTTTTTTTTACAAAATAATGCAAAATCACTGAGAAAAGAACTCAGGAGTTTTTCGGCTAATCGTTTGGAAAACGTGGCTTTGTTAGGATGATACGCTAAGCTGGCAAGCCAGACTCCACCGGCGTTAGTATTAACTTCAATCAGCTTTGCACCGGTTGCAGTCAAGTGAAAATCATAGCCCATCATCACCGCATGATGCTGGGGGTGATGTTGCGCAGTTTCAGGAAGTGATGGATACAACTGTGCTTGATAGGCTTTATTTTCACTGAGTTGATGCAGTGTGTGAACTAGGTTAATCATCATCCGCAAGGTTTTGCGGGGTAATTCGGCACAATAAGGACTGATGGGTAGCTGGGAATAATTCATTACGACTCCGTGAGGGGAGCGCATTTTGGCATAAATACTTAAAAAAGAAAATGAACGGCAAGTTTGCAAAAAAACGCAGCAAAACCATAACAGCATTCATTTTTCTTAATTTGGTTGTGCGATTGATACCTGTAATAATGACTACTAATTTACTCGGAATTTAAGGGAGGGATTATGAATGAACTAATAATATCGTTGTTTGGAAAACAATTTGCTCCGCATGGGTATTGCCTAGCATGGCAAGACAACTTATTGGCACTGCATGTGTTTTCTGATGCGATTATTTTTTTAGCGTACATACTGATTCCTATTTTTCTGGGTATGTATTTTGTTAAAAAAGGCAGCAGGTTAAGCGAACATTACAAAGTGCTCAGCTTATTCGCGCTGTTTATTTTAGGTTGCGGCTTTACGCATTTAATGGGGATTATCACCATCTGGCAGCCTTGGTATTATCAAGAAGGCGTGATTAAACTGTTTACCGCGCTTGTCTCAATCTGCACTGCGGGCTATTTGTATTTGCTGATGCCCACCTTAATGCAAGTGCCTAGTTTGGATGAAATTCTGCAAAATAATAAATATTTACAAGCAGAAATTTTGTTGCGGCAACAAAAAGAAGTGGAGTTATTAAGCACACAAAACGCGCTGCAAAGTGCCAAAAATCTCACTGAAGTGATTTTAGATAATATTGTTGACGGCATTATCACCATTAATCATCAAGGCATTGTGCTGGGCTTTAACAAAGCGGCGGAAGTTATTTTTCAATACCACGCTGACGAAGTGATTGGCAAAAATATCAGCATGTTAATGCCCACACCTTACGCCAGAACGCATGACCATCACATTGCCAACTATCTAAACACCGGCGTGAGAAAAATTATTGGCATAGGTCGCGAAGTGGTGGGGCTTTGCAAAGACGGCTCTACGTTTCCAATGGAATTGGCAGTCAGCGAAATTAACGAGAATAATCAGCGGATTTTTGCCGGTATTTTTAGAAATATCAGTGAAAGAAAGAAAAAAGAAGCCGAGCTAAACCAAGCCAAAGAAGCCGCTGAAATTGCCAATCGTGCCAAATCTGAGTTTTTAGCCAATATGAGCCATGAAATTCGCACGCCGTTAAATGGTGTAATCGGCATGATTGAATTGGTGCTCGATACACATCTTGATGCCAAACAACTGCGTTTTTTGAAAATTGCTAATGATTCGGCGGGGTTATTGCTGAACGTGATTAATGATATTTTGGACTTTTCCAAAATTGAGGCGAAAAAACTGGAATTATCGCCACATCCTTTTAATCTGCGCGAGAGCATTGATCACACTATTTCCGCGTTAAATATCCAAGCGCATGATAAAAAACTATCGTTGCTGTGTTCTATTTCTTCAAATCTTCCTGATATTTTGGTTGCTGATAGCGTGCGGGTGCAGCAGGTTTTGCTTAATCTACTTGGCAACGCGATTAAGTTTACTGAGCAGGGCGAAATTTTAGTGCGGATTGAAGCCTCAACACCGGTCGATGAAACCTCTGAAAATTTAACCTTGCATGTTTCGGTGCAAGATTCAGGCATTGGGGTTGCGCCCGACAAGCAGCAATTGATTTTTTCAGCCTTTGCGCAATCGGACGCTTCCATGACGCGCACTTACGGCGGCACGGGCTTAGGGCTTGCTATTTCGCAGCAATTGGTTGAGTTAATGGGCGGTGAAATTTGGGTGGAAAGTGAACTCGGCAAAGGCAGCACCTTTCATTTTACCCTGCAATGCTCGCTTGAAAAAAACAGCGTCACCTCAATAACGCAGTCGCCCATTGAAACGGATTTAAAAGATATTCGCGTGCTGGTGGTGGATGATAATGCGACCAATTGTTTGGTGATCTGTGAAATGTTATTAAGCAGAGGCATGAAGCCTTTTGCGATTGAAAAGCCGGAAAAAGTGTTAGACATTTTAAATCATGCGCAAAGCGTTTCAGATCCGTTTAAGCTGTTGATTACCAATTATCAAATGCCGCAATTCACTGGCTTGCAACTTGCTAAAATGATTCGTGAATTGGCAACCGATAAAAATATTCCGATTATTCTTTTATCTTCAGCGGCGATGTTGGCAGAGCTTGAAGATAAAGAAAAGTTAGCCCTGATTAACGGCTTTATCGACAAACCGATCAGACAATCTGTGTTGTTAGAAAGTATTGAATCAATTATTGGCAAATACCGGCAGGCACATCCTAAATCCATTCTGAAACAACAAGACTTTTTGATTAATCCACAGCTGCGTATTTTAGTGGCAGAAGATAATCCGATTAATCAAATGGTGCTGGGTAGTTTTTTTGACAAGCATCATTTGACCAATATTACGGTGGTTGAAAACGGTGAGAAAGCGATTGAAGCTTATCAAAACGCAAGCTTTGATGTGATTTTTATGGATATTAGAATGCCGGTGATGGACGGATTTCAGGCAACTGCCATCATCCGTGAGATGGAAGAGCAACAAAAGTTGCCGCATACCTTAATTATTGCGTTGACCGCACACGCTTTAAAAGAGGATGAAACGATGTGTTTGGCAAAAGGCATGGATTATTACACCCGAAAACCGATTAAACCGAATGAGCTGCTTAAATTGCTCTCAATTGCTTCAGCAAAATCCACTGTCGATAAACAGAGAATTGCAAAACAATTTGATACCCTGCATACATCCGATGAAAAAGCGTTTGACGTGGAAGCCTCGCTAATTACAGTAGGCGGCGATCGTGCTATTTTGAAACGGATTATTGCGATTTATCTGAAAAATTATCCATCGACTTTTGCACAACTGAAACAAGCAGTGATCGAAAAAGATGCTGAAAATGTTTATCACACCGCACATTTTTTAAAAGGCTCAAGTTCCAATTTTGCCGCCACGCAAGTGACTGATTTAGCAGACCAACTTGAGCAAATGGGAAAAGCTCAAAATCTTGACGGTGCAAATAAGGTTTTAGCGCAGCTTGAAATTGAATTAACGCATTTAGCAACACAACTGGCAATTTTTAAAAATCAGGATTCGGTATAAATAGTTAAACTAAAGTTTTGGAGTGCAAGCTTTGCTTGCCATGTCAGGCGAAGCCTGACCTCCGATATTTTTTAATACCTTGAAACTTATACTCACTTAAGCACTTTCCTGATTGATACTTAAAAAACAGATTAAATATGAAAAATTTCTTTACTTATCAAGTTATTAAAACTATCGCTGATACAGCTTTGGTTGCCGTGCCATTTGGTTATGTAACGATTTATGTGCTGCTGACATTGGCAAAAGAAGAGCTGGGATTTTGGGGAATGCTGGGTGTGATTATGTACGGCGGCTTGATTATTTTCGGCTTTAGCATGATTTCGATTATCGCTCGCGGAGTCTTGCTATATCAGCATCCTAGCGCAAGAACATGGCAACAAAAATTGCTGTTATCTATTACCGCGCTGCCTGCATTAGCCTTTTTGTTAAAAGTTTTGGTTGCAAAGTTGCTGGCTTAATGCGCGTTGTTTGAAAAAAAACTGACGCGGCAATCCGTTGTTTGTGGTTTCAAGATTAACTGATACTTCATCACTGTGAATTTAATTCTGTAAAATTTTACAAGACGACCAGTCATCTTAAAATTTTTTTGCATAAACCTCATCTAATTTGAGAAACGTAGTTTTTTGTTGAACCGTAGAGACGCAATATTTTGCGTCTCTACACGTTTACATAGCATCTAACCATTTTAAAAAACTATGTGTTTCTGAATGGATGCGGTTTATCTTATCTGTGAGTTGCTTTGTTAGCTGCCGTTAAGGTTTTTATTTACAGTGCGTAACTGCTATTTTGAGTATTCTTGAAAAACGATAATTGCGCACTTTGATTGTTTGCAAAGCGGTTCTCATGTATCGTGGACTCATTGTTAGTCAAATTCAACGCTAAAAAAATCCAAACTTATATATGTTTGTTCATATATATTCTTGAAAATACACCTCTCTATTTTCTCAGTCCAGCCTACTCTTTAAGTATCAACGCACACATTAGTTTAACGACTTACTTTAATTCTCATCATGCTTAATTCAGATAAACAAACCGATATTAAAACCGCGTTAGAGCTCAATTCGCCCAATAAACAAAAAAAACGTAACCTATTGATTGGTATTGTCATCATTGTGATTGTTGTTGCAGGTTTCGCGATAAAAAAACAACAGGCAAAAGGCACGCAGGAAAAAGTGGTGCTGTATGAAACTGTGCCAATAAAACGAGGCGATTTAACCATGACGGTGACAGCAACCGGCAAACTAGAGCCAGTCACGCAAGTGGATATTGGGATTGAGGTGTCTGGAACGGTAGAAAAAATTAATGTAGATTTTAATGATTCTGTGACCGCAGGACAGGTGCTGGCTGTGTTAGATACGCGTCTTTTTGATGCGAGAGTGAAACAATCACAAGGAAGCTTAGACCAAGCTAAAGCAAAATTAATTGATGCTGAAGCAACCATTGCTGAGAAAAAACAAGTGTTAGCGTTTCTGGAGCAAGCTCGGCAATTAAGTGGCGGGCAATTGCCTGCTAAGCAAGACCTTGTTGCAGCACAAGCGAACTTAAAACGTGCTTTAGCTCAAAAAAGCAGCATTGAAGGGGCGATTGCTCAAGCAGAAGGACAATTGAAACTAGATCAAACAAATTTAATTAAATCGAGTATCAAAACGCCAATTGATGGCATTGTGTTAGATAGAAAAATTGAAAAAGGGCAAACCGTTGCCGCGTCTTTGCAAACACCTGTGATGTTTACCATTGCGAAAAATCTCACGGAAATGGAACTGCATGTGGATGTGGATGAGGCAGATGTGGGAAAAATTAAACTAGGGCAGCCTGCCTCGTTCACTGTCGATGCGTATCCTAATAAAAGTTTTCCAGCTAAAGTCAGCCAAATTCGATACGCACCGCAAACTGTCGGCGGAGTGGTGACGTATGAAACCGTGTTGTTGGTGAATAATGCCGATTTGTTATTGCGCCCCGGGATGACGGCTACAGCGGATATGACAGTGAATAAAGTCAAAGATGTCTTGTTAGTGCCCAGTGCCGCATTACGCTTTTCACCCGATGATGCTGAAGATAACAAGAAAAAAGAACCGAGTTTCTTAGAAAAACTGTTGCCTCGCGGTCCACGCGGTATGAATAAGCCTAAAAAAGTACGCGAAAAAAAGAAAAATCAGAAAATTGAACCCAAAGTTTGGCTGTTAAAAAATAATCAACCAAAGGCGGTTAAAGTAAAACTGGGATTGACCGATGGCGAAATGAATGAGGTGATTACGCCAGAGTTGAAAGCTGGCATGTCTGTGATTATTGATACTGCGAGTCCTGCCAAATGAGTGAGAGTACGGCGCAACCGTTAATTCAATTAAGCAAGGTTACGAAAACATACGGGCAAGGTTTGGCAGCAATGCAGGCTTTGCGCGGCGTGGATTTAAGTATTTACAGTGGTGAATTTGTGGCGGTGATGGGACATAGTGGCTCTGGCAAATCAACTACGATGAATATTTTAGGTTGTTTGGATGTGCCAACCGACGGCAGCTATTTATTTCGTGATATTGAGGTGAATAAGCTGTCGCGTGATCAACGCGCTTTGTTGCGTCGGCATTATTTAGGCTTTGTTTTTCAAGGATTTAACTTATTATCACGCACATCGGCTTTGGAAAATGTGGAGTTGCCGCTGATTTATCGCGGAATGCCAAAGGCAGAACGGCATGAACGCGCTCGCAAAGCCTTGAATATTGTGGGTTTAACAGGGTGGGAGCATCATACGCCGGCCGAATTGTCCGGTGGACAGCAACAGCGGGTAGCGATTGCACGGGCGATTGTGACTGAGCCTACGGTGTTATTAGCCGATGAGCCGACTGGGAATTTGGATTCGGCGCGAAGTCGCGAGGTGATGGAAATGTTGTGTTCTTTCAATCGCGATTTAGGAATTACGATTTTGATGGTAACGCATGAACCCGATATGGCGGAATACGCAAAGCGGATTGTGCATTTTGTGGATGGCTTGGTTGCTAGCGATAATCTTACGGTAAAAAAGCAAGATTAGCAGACATGAAAAACCCGACAAGCTTGTTAAAAACTTGTCGGGTTAACACAGATTAAGCGTTAACAGAGTTGTTCATTTTTTTACGTTTGCCAAAACCAAACAAGCTTGCAATCCCTGTTCCAAACAACCAAACAGCTGCTGGAATTGGTGTTTCAGCAACAACAGAAACGTTATCTATTGATGATCCAAGATAATCACTCGTATTTATTGCAGCAAATTCCAGTATCATTGTACTTCCAGTACCTAATACAGTAGTCGTGAAAGTGTGCCATACATAGTCATCCACAACTGGCGCATAGCCACTTGCAGCACCAAAATTCCATGACAGACCATTAGTACTAACTGTAGTTCCTGGTCTGTTTGTAAAGTCAAAAGACAATAAATATTCTCGACCTAAAACTGTATTAATTGTTTGAGACATAGAGCTGTTACCAGTAGTATCCAACTCAACAAAATTAGTACCATCTGACGCTGTGCCTGCAACATTGTTACGCAATTCAATACCACGCGAACCACCTCTCCAATAAATCAAGTTTGAATAGTTATTCCAAGTGTGATCTGATTGAGTATCTGCTTCAAAACTACCATTTCGAACAAGGTTAATTGACGCTGCGTTTGCTGTGACTGCTGCACCCATAAGTGCCAAAGCGATTAAAGATTTTTTAAACATGATAAATTCCCCAAATTATTAAAAACTTAAATAATTTGCAGACCAGCCAACTTTTGTTATATCAAAAGTTCTGTGACTTTCTGTCCTTACCTCACGATAAGTTTAGCTTTATTATATGGCGAGTTACGCAAATCAATATTGATTCGCTAGAAATAACCCATCCATATTATCTAACATAAATCTTTATCTTATTTGTGTCATCATCTTTTTGGGTGATACTGGATATCTAGCAAATTTTAACTGAAAAAAGTTTTTTGTCGCTGATGGAATTGCGGTGTTCTTTCAATCGCTATTTGGGAATTACGATTTTGATGGTAACGCATGAACCCGATATGGCGGAATACGCAAAGCGGATTGTGCATTTTGTGGAGGGTTTGGTTGCTAGCGATAATCTTACGGTAAAAAAGCAAGATTAGCAGACATGAAAAACCCGACAAGCTTGTTAAAAACTTGTCGGGTTAACACAGATTAAGCGTTAACAGAGTTGTTCATTTTTTTACGTTTGCCAAAACCAAACAAGCTTGCAATCCCTGTTCCAAACAACCAAACAGCTGCTGGAATTGGTGTTGCAGTAACAGAAACGTTATCTATTGATGACCCAAAGCTATTACTGCCGTTTATTGCTGCAAATTCCAGTGCCATTGCACCACCTGTACCTAGCACAGTAGTTGTGAAAGTGTGCCATACAAAGTCAGTCACAGTTGGCGCAAAGCCACTTGTAGAACCAAATTTCCATGACAAACCATTTGTGCTAACTGCAGTTCCTGGTCTGTTTGTAAAGTCAAAAGACAATACATATTCTCGACCTAAAACTGTATTAATTGATTGAGACATAGAGCTGTTACCAGTAGTATCCAACTCAACAAAGTTCGTACCATGAGACGCAGTTCCTGCAACATTGTCACGCAGTTCAATACCATTTGAACCACCTGTCCAACCAGTTAAGTTTGAATAAATATTCCAAGTGCCACTTGCTTGAGCATTTGCTTCAAAACTACCATTTTGAACCAAGTTAGTTGACGCTGCGTTTGCTGTGACTGCTGCACCCATAAGTGCTAAAGCGATTAAAGATTTTTTAAACATAATAGATTCTCCAAATTATTAATAAGTTAAATAATTTGCAGTCCAGCCAACTTTTTTTTAATTATTAAAAGTTCTGTGACTTTCTGTCCTTACCTCACGATAAGTTTAGCTTTATTATTCAGGCGAATTATGCAAATCAATACTGATTTGCTAGAAATAACTCATCCATGTTGGTTAAGATAAACGCTTCTTTTATTCGTGTCATCACCCCTTTGGGTGATATTGAATATTAGATCAATAAATTACTTGTAATCACCTCTTTAAAATCGACTGTGTTTATACGAAATAAGGCAAAACTATCAAGTGAATTGTGCTCTGCATGAATGGATGCGAATGATAAACTGAAGCTGTGAAGGCATTTAAAAAAATCATATTATTAGATTTAACTTATTAATTTATAAGCATTATTAGAATAAAAACTCGCAAGTTTTAACTCCAAAATTAAGTGCTTTCACAGCCACGATTGCTAAACCAACAACTACTTTTCTGCCCCTCCCCTTTTCAATCGTAGTTTATTTATCTTTGCTGATTCAGCCTTGCAAATAAATTTGCGCACAACAGCTTAAGTGCAGCCCCAAAGCCACTGAACTCCAGATAAAACTTAAAAACAACTCATCATTGAAAACTATTTAACTTTATCTGCTGAAATTTTTTAAGACGACCAGTCGTCTTGAAAATTTTTCATTATTTTTTCTTCGCAGTTTTTATGAATTCGATTATTGAGTCTAACGAAAAGTGTGTAACGATTGCCCGCGTCAACGAAACAGCGTTTTGCGGTAAAGATATAAATGCACACCCAAATTAGCGACAAAAAAGTAACCCGTTAAAGCGTGCCAGCGTCTAAAGCGTTTTTGCCGGGCAACACCGAAAGCTAATGAGGCGGCTAAACTTCCGACCATTGCTATTTTGTTATAACGGTTGAGCTGTTTTTTCGTTAATAGCTGCACAGGTTCTGCTAATACTTTATCAACCGCCAAATCCAGCTTTGCTTCTAAAGCAGCGATTTCGATGAGATTTGAATCGAAATTCACCACCACGCTACCCGTGCGAGCATCGCTTTTTAATTCGGTGATGGCAGCAATTTTCAGTAATTCTTTTTTTAGCTCATTCAGTCGCGCTTGGTCGCGTAGGCGTTTGTCGCGAATTCTGATGCGCCCAGGTAATGAAGATACTATTCTGTTCATTTTTCACTCTTACAGATTGGGATAGTTTAGTTATGCCGTTTGAAGCAATCTATTTTACAGCAGTTTTAAGGATGCTTTAATGAGTCCATTAGGTGCAAAAAAGCTCCGACTGCGCTGCAAAACGGAGCTTTGTTTTTGTAGCGACATACGAAAACGCTATAGCTACAGCACTACACATTTGTTTTGCGTAATTTCTGCACGATAAAATCAATAAAAAAATGCACTCTCGCCGTCGCTTTTCGCCCTTGTTGATAAACAACATGAATCGGTAACGGCTCAGTTTCGTAATCAGCCAACACAATTGCCAGCTCTTTTTTATTTAATTCTGGCACAATCATATAAGACAGTACGCGCGTTAAGCCATAACCTGCAACAGCAGCGGCAATGGCAACTTCGGCAGTATTCGTGGTCAATCGACTTGTAACAGGGACATTGAATAGTTTATTAGAATGCTCAAATTGCCACTGTGCTTGTGGTGTGAGACTAGAAAACAAAATCGCCTCATGCTGATGTAAATCCTGTGGCGTTTGCGGAATGCCATGTTTTTCCAAATACGCAGGAGCTGCACAAATCACATGCCTAACATGCCCTACGGGTATTGCCGTTAACGATGAATCGGACAATTTACCAATCCGAATCGCCACATCTAAACCTTCCTCAAAAAAATCAACCACCCGATCAACAAACAAAGTTTTAATCGATATTTCAGGATATTGCTTTAAAAATTCAAAGAGTAGCGGCGCAATATACATCGTTCCAAAGCCCATTGAAGCCGTAATATAAAGATTCCCTTTCGGCACTTGATAGGCGTTAGTCACTGACTCTTCAGCCTCATTCACCAAACTTAGAATGTGCTGGCAATCTTCAAAAAATGCCATGCCCGCTTCCGTTAAACGAATTTGCCGTGTGGTGCGATGAAATAAAATCACCCCCAAATGATTTTCAAATTCAGCAATAATTCGCGTTACAGTCGGGGCTGAACTGTGTAATTTTCTGGCGGCAGCAGCAAAACTTTTGTTTTCTGCCACTTCAATAAACACCTGCATAGCATGAAATCGATCCATGATTATTCCAAAAAATGAAAGACTGATTTGTGATTTTAACGGCTTCATTAGTTTCTGAAAACCATTTACTCTTTAACCCAAGGTAACTGTTTTTAAGTGGAGATTTAAAATGATTAAATTATGTGGCGTGGGTATCAGCAACTATTACAACAAAGTTAAGTTGGTTTTATTAGAAAAAGAGATTGATTTTGAAGAGGAAAAAGTTTTCCCCTCACAAAGTGAAGACTTAATTAAGCGTTCTGCGTTAGGCAAAATTCCGTTTCTTGAAACCGAGCACGGCATTTTGACCGAATCGCAAGTGATTGTGGAATATTTGGAAGACAGTGACTGTGCAAAAAAACTCTATCCCAGTGATGCGTTTGAACGCGCTAAATGTCGTGAGTTGATTCAGCATATTGAACTGAATATTGAATTACAAGCGCGGCGTTTGTACAAAGAAGCTTTGTTTGGCGGCTCAGTGACTGATGAAACCAAAGCAGAAGTTAAAGAAAAGCTAACGATTGGTTTAAGTGGTTTGGCAAGACTGGTTAAATTTTCACCTTTTATTTGTGGCGACCAGTTTACTGCCGCCGATTGTGTTGCCTGGATACATTTTTATTATGTGCAAATGACAATCCAGAAAATTTACGGCACGGATTTAGTTCAACAGTATTTACCGGCTTTAAATGATTATATGCAGATGCTGGAACAACGTCCGGCATTTAGCAAAGTGGCGGCGGATAGAGCAGCCGCTTTAGAAGCTTTTTTTAAAAAATAAGTTCTTTTTTAGGAGGTTGCCATGCCGCGCCGCTTTGCTGAAATTAGTTTCACCGACAGCGTAAAAGCTCAACAAGCACGTTACGGTAGTCGAGAGATGTATCATCGTTTTGAATTAGCAGAAAATTCTGGCGATGTGTTGACTGAAAAAGAAATCGAATTTATTGCGGCGCGGGATAGTTTTTATCAAGCAACCGTAGCGGAAAATGGTTATCCCTATGTGCAATTTAAAGGCGGTGCGACTGGTTTTTTAAAAGTTTTAGATTCTAAAACCTTAGCTTACGGCGATGTACGCGGTAATCGGCAATATATTAGCTTGGGTAATTTGGCGGTGAATAATCGAGTGAGTTTGATTTTACTGGATTATCCTAATCGTCGCCGCTTAAAAGTTTGGGCGCAGGCTAGCGTTATTGAGGCGGAACAAAATCCAGCCTTGATGTTGAAATTGCAAACAGCAGGTCAAATAGTGGAACGCGCCATAGTGATGACCCTTGAGGCATACGACTGGAATTGCCCAAAAAACATTACGCCGCGTTTTACTGAGCAAGAGATACAGGATATTTTTTTAGTGCCTTTACAGAGTCGGCTGAGTTTTTTAGAACAAGAAAATCAGCATTTAAAAACAAAACTTAACCTTGTTTAAAGGAGTTTATGATGAGTAAGATTGAAACACGTCCGCCTTTTCCGCCGTTTTCTCGTGAAACCGCTACACAGAAAGTGCGGATGGCAGAAGACGGCTGGAATAATAAAGACCCACACAAAGTGGCTTTAGCTTATACGATTGATAGTGTATGGCGTAATCGTAACGAGTTTCCGCAAGGGCGCGAGCAAATTATTGAGTTTTTAACCCGAAAATGGTCTAAAGAACAGGATTATCGGCTCGTCAAAGAACTGTGGGCATTTACTGAGAATCGAATTGCTGTGCGTTTTGCATACGAATGGCATGATGAAAATGCTCAGTGGTTTCGTTCTTATGGCAATGAAAATTGGGAGTTTAATGAGAATGGCTTAATGCGTTATCGGTTTGCGAGTATTAATGATTTGTCTATTCAGGAATCGGAGCGCAAATTTCATTGGTCATTAGGTAGAAGACCAGATGACCATCCTAGTTTGTCTGAAATGGGTTTGTAATGGTTTTTTTTACTGGGTTTTGTACGAAATAAAAGCCCTGCTTGCGTTGGCAAGCGGGGCTTTTTTTTGTAGTGTGCATTACGAGTTCAAACTATTCAAGCGGCTTACCCAATAATTAGGTTCGCGGTGTAAATGAGCAACTGCAACGATGACTATTGTGTCATTATTGATACCGTATAAAATCCCGTAAGGAAAACGCTTAACCAAACAACGCCGCACACCTTTTGCTATTTCAGTATAAGCTTGTGGAAAAGCAGACAACCTTTGAACAGCAGCATCAAATTCTTGAATAAACTGCCGACCTAAGTTTTTTTGCTGGGTTTCGTACCAAATGAAAGCGTCATCCAATTCCATTTGCGCGGCTTGCAGAAATTCGATGTTCATTGATATTTTGCCATCACTGCATCATAGCTAACAGTGGTTAATTCACCTGCTTGATAGGCTTGCCATCTTTCCTTTGCTTCATTTGCCCAGACTTTATCGCACAGAGAATCTGGCAAATCTAAATCCGCGAGTAATAATTCAGCAAGGCGCAGTTTTTCCAGTGCAGGTAGTTGATGGGCTTGTTGATAAAGTTGTTGGCTGGTGAGCATGATTTTTACCTTTAAAAATCGTTTGACGATGGCGCATTTTAGCAGTTTTGTTAAAAAAACAGTGTCAATAAAAAAGCCCCGACTGCGTTGGCAAGCGGGGCTTTGGTTTTTCGTAACTTATAAACTTACACAATTTCCACTCGAATCGGTATTTTCAATTCTTCGCTAATTTCGTCTAAACGTTTTTTCTTGTCGATTGTATTCGACCTAGTGTCAACGTACCAATCCCCGCACTTGTGAATATTGCTATTATCAGGATGAGAGTTTGTTTTACTAACCAATGAATGCCCGTTAATCATTTTCCCTAACTTAGCCACATCCTCTAATTTTAATAAGCGCAATGTTTCTACGAAGGTTTTAGAAGCTAATGTGTTGAAAATTTCTTTATTATTGGGAAAAATAACACGCAAATTTGTTCGCGTGGCTTTTGTACTAGAAGAATTAGAATTACCTGTTACAACTCTTTTTACAGGTTTTGATTTGCCAAAAATCCCTTTATTCCAGCGCGTTGATAAATTAGCAACTTCCTGAGTAAAATTAGTCAATACTGTAGCAGATGCCGTTGATTCTGTGACTTTATCCAGCTTGCCTTCCATTGCTAAATCTGCAATGACTTGTTTAATGTCATCATTTACACGATTTAATTCTTTAATCACCGCGTTAAAGGATTCAGTAACCGCTTGAACATCTTTGTCTATTATTGCTTGCATGGTTTACTTCCTTATTTGCGATTAATGCGTTTATTTCTATGACCAGCCGTAATTAAGTCATCACCATGAGTGATAACTTTATAAACATTGAAATACGACTCCAACTTACTGAACAAATCTTTGCCGAATTCATGTTTCATTTTTTTGCGACTATCGCGGGTGAAATAACGAATAATTGCACCGTGTTGGTCGTAAACTTCCTCGCCGAAATTATCCAAGCACTCTAAAATAAACGGTGGGATACCGCGTTGTTGGCATCTTGAGCCAGCATGATTCGTCATGTTCATTTTGCCTCTCCTTCTGATTTTGTTTTTTCAGCTAAAAATAGTTTGGTTTTTTCAGCGCGTGCTTGTTTTTCCTTTTGCATAATAGCCAATATTTTATCTTTTCCACTTTCCGCATTTATTTGAGCATCTAAATCTTCTAGTTTTTTTACTTGTTCATCAGTCATAAACGTATTAAAACCGATAGCGTTTTTAATTTCTAAATCATCATATCTCGATGGAAGATTTTGGAATGCTTTTTTTGCAAAAGGAAAAGAATACATATCACCTTTGTATTGAGATATTTTTTCATTATCTTTATTATCTCTTGCTATTTTATCCATAATTAAACGCAAATTTATAAAAGGAGAGAACTCACTTATAAAACTTTCAAAAGCATCAATTGCATTACGAATTAAAAATAAAAAGTCTAAACTCATAACATCACAAAGCTCAGTCCAATTTGCTTCTAAATATCCTTCTATTGTTTCTGAATATCCATCTTCTTCTAAAAATTCGCGTAAAAG
Source organism: uncultured Methylomonas sp. (assembly GCA_936941155.1). Lineage (GTDB taxonomy): Bacteria > Pseudomonadota > Gammaproteobacteria > Methylococcales > Methylomonadaceae > CAIQWF01. The sequence goes on from CAKZJE010000036.1 coordinate 21,276, forward strand.
AGCTGTCAAAATTGTATCGGATGCAATTAAAAGCAGAAAGAAGCGATTCAGAAACGCATCACGCGGCACATTTTTTTCTTTGCACACTTCATTGATTAAATCCACCGTTTCTGTGGATAGCAACAAATTTAACGGCTTTAATTTCAAATCACTCAATTGCGCGGTAATAAAACTTTTCGCCTTATCCGAATTCGGCGTGGCGATTTCCTTTCTTAAAAACTCCGCTTCCACCCGCAACGCTTTATCAAGGAATGCGTCACGTTTTAAACAAGCCGCATCTATTTTGTGCTGCATGATTGCAATTAAAGGCTCGTGGACTTTGACTAAGATTTTAGTTTTGTTGATTTCTGTTGATGCCATAATAAATTTTCCAACTGTGTTTTCTAAATTAGAGCATAGCTTAACACGGATAGAATATTAGACAAAACTATTTTTTAAAAATTTAGCATTAAATATATTTTCTGTTTTTGAGTGACTGTTTTTAGTAGGCATAAAAAAAACCCCGATTGCTTGCGCAAACGAGGCTTTTTAAGGTTTTTCAGAATCAGACTTGTTCGATTTCCTTTCTATAACCAATCGTTACGAACCTTTCATGAAGTTTTGCCTTAAGAAGCTTTATATCTTCCTTTTCGGTCGAATCACTTTGAATTAAGATGATTTTTTGTCCTTCATTATTTGGGGCGGCTATAAGTGGATGGCAAAATTGAGCTAGTGTTTTTCTTATAAAAATCTGATCGCAAATTGTATCATCCTCTGATTCTACAACTCCGACTTCGTTATAATACTGCATGTCTTGAAGGGTTATTTCATCAATTCTTTTTACTGCTTTCATGTTACATCGCCTGTCTGTTTTGAGGTGGAAATGATACCACTTCACACTGCAAAATAGAAGCTATTTTTTAACTCAAGTAGTTGATTTTATTAAACAAAGATATTGATAAAAATATTTTTTGCTGTGTTGATTCAGACTTTGATATTTTCACTTTAAAAATTTCGCTGAAAAGTAAAAAACATCATCCTTCAGAGAGTCTACGTTTTAATTTCGGATGAGAAAAAGGTTCAGAAAGTAAACCTTAAGAGTTAAATAGCATAAAAAAGCCCCGCTTGCTTTCACAACCGAGGCTTTATCATTTTAAAGCTGTACGCTATGATGCTGAAAACCTCACTTTTAACATTATCAAAAATGACAACACTTACTGACAACCTAGAACTGGATGACGATGCCATCACAGCACTTAAAACGCTCTGTAAAGAAACTCGCATGAAACCATCCAAAGCCATTCAAGCCGCAATCCTCGCTTACCGCCGCGCAAAAGCCAATGAAAGCTATTTAGGTACAGGCGAATTAGACCACTCAAATGACCATCCCAGTGAAACTAAACGCGATGTAAAAAACGTCATTCGAGAAAAATATGAACATCTTGCTTGATACCGGTTTTTTAGTGGCTCTGATTGTTAAACCACAAAACTCAAGACAAATCGAGCAGCACGAAACCGCCAAGCAAATGCTGAAAAAACATAGCTTAGAGAGTTTTCATACCGTATGGGAATGCGTCACAGAAGCTTGCCATTTATTGCACAAAGACAGCCGACAGATTTTATTGAAATGGTTAGCGGAATTTGGGGTAGAAATTCATGCCAGCCAATCGCATGAACTCTTAGAAATGGCGGCTTATATGGCAAAATATCAAAATGTGTCAAAAAATCACGGTGCTGATTTTGCTGATGTCGCTTTGGTTTTTCTGGCAGCGCGTTTAAAAACAACGCATATTTTTACGGTGGATAAAGCCGATTTCGACACTTATCGCACCAGAAGCGGCAAACCGTTCAATCGCTTATGGGTTAAAGATTAAACGCACAAAAAAGCCCCGATTGCTTTCACAACCGAGGCTCAATTTACAACTTAAAGCAGTAAAGCGTTTTTGGTTTTTAGTAACCCATGCCGCCCATACCACCCATGCCGCCCATATCAGGCATTGCATGACCACCTTTATCATCTGAAGGCGCATCAGCTACCATTACTTCAGTAGTGATAATCAAGCTCGCCACAGAAGCCGCATTTTGCAACGCAGTACGAGTCACTTTTGCAGGGTCTAAAATACCCATTTCAATCATATCGCCGTATTCGCCAGTTGCCGCGTTGTAACCGTAGTTACCCGAACCGTTTGCAACATTGTTCAACACAACGGAAGACTCATCGCCCGCATTCGCCACAATTTGACGCAAAGGCTCTTCCATTGCACGACGTAAAATATTCACGCCAACCGTTTGGTCATGGTTTGCACCTTCCAAACCTTTAATCGCAGCCAACGCACGAATCAACGCAGTACCACCACCAGCAACCACGCCTTCTTCAACCGCAGCACGAGTAGAATGCAACGCATCTTCAACACGCGCTTTTTTCTCTTTCATTTCAACTTCAGTTGCCGCGCCAACTTTAATCACTGCAACGCCGCCTGCCAATTTAGCCAAACGCTCTTGCAATTTTTCTTTGTCGTAATCAGAAGTCGCTTCTTCTGCTTGTGCGCGAATTTGTGCCACACGACCTTTAATTTGGTCTTCAGAACCAGCACCATCAATAATCGTGGTGTTGTCTTTGGTAATTTGAACTTTTTTCGCTGTTCCCAATTGGCTCAATTCCGCTTTTTCCAAAGACAAACCGACTTCTTCAGAAATCACCACACCGCCCGTTAATACAGCAATGTCTTCTAACATCGCTTTACGACGATCACCGAAACCAGGAGCTTTTACCGCTGCTACTTTCACGATTCCACGAATTGTGTTCACAACCAACGTTGCCAACGCTTCGCCTTCAACGTCTTCAGCGATAATCAATAATGGGCGACCTGATTTTGCCACGCCTTCTAATACGGGCAGCATGTCGCGGATATTGGAGATTTTTTTGTCATAAATTAAGATGAAAGGGCCATCTAATTCAACTGACATGCTTTGTTGGTTGTTGATGAAATAAGGTGACAAATAGCCACGATCAAATTGCATTCCTTCAACCACGTCTAAAGAATTGTCTAAACCTGAACCTTCTTCAACAGTAATCACGCCTTCTTTGCCAACTTTTTCCATTGCTTCTGCAATGATTTGACCGACTGACTCATCAGAGTTTGCAGAAATTGTTCCAACTTGAGCGATTGCTTTGTTGTCTGTGCAAGGAATTGCTGCTGCAACGATTGACTCAACTGCTTTAGAAACTGCTAAATCAATACCGCGTTTTAAATCCATAGGATTCATGCCCGCAGCCACTGATTTTAAGCCTTCGTTTACGATAGATTGTGCTAACACAGTCGCTGTAGTTGTGCCGTCACCAGCCACGTCAGAAGTTTTAGAAGCGACTTCTTTAACCATCTGTGCGCCCATGTTCTCGAATTTATCTTTCAATTCGATTTCTTTCGCTACAGACACGCCGTCTTTTGTAATGGTTGGAGCGCCGAAGCTTTTATCTAAAACTGCGTTACGACCTTTAGGGCCTAAAGTTACTTTTACTGCGTTTGCTAAAATGTTTACGCCACGAACCATACGACTACGCGCGTCATCACCAAATAATACGTCTTTTGCTGCCATTTTTTTTCCTAAAATTCAAATAGTTGTTAAATGATTGTACACAAAGGGTAAAAAGCGATTTAAGCTAATACACCCATGATGTCGTCTTCACGCATGACCACTAACTCTTCACCGTCAATTTTGACTTCACTGCCTGAGTATTTACCAAATAACACTTTGTCGCCAACTTTCACTTCCAAAGCGCGAACTTGTCCGTTATCTAACGGTTTGCCGTTGCCGACTGCAAGCACTTCGCCTTGGCTTGGTTTTTCAGCCGCAGAACCAGGCAACACAATGCCACCTGCGGTTACAGTTTCTTCTGCCAGACGTTTAACAACGACTCTATCGTGTAATGGACGGATATTCATATAATGTCTCCTATTTATAAAAAAATGTTGGTACAACACAGTTTAGCGAATCAGTCTTTGCAGACGTTCAAGTTTGTCAGCATCGTTCTTTACTTTTATAACCCATCTTAATCAAAATGAATGACAACCAATTATTGCGCTATAGTCGCCAAATCATGCTGCCGCAAGTTGATATTGAAGGTCAGCAAAAACTTCTTAACTCCCGCATACTCATTATCGGGGCTGGCGGTTTAGGGTCGCCTGCTGCGATGTATTTGGCGGCTGCCGGAGTGGGAAAAATTACGATTTACGATGATGACGAAGTTGATCTGTCCAATTTGCAAAGGCAGATTGCTCATCACACTCCCGATATAGGGATAGATAAAGTAATTTCAACTGAGCAAACACTGAAAAATTTAAATCCAGAAATAAATGTAGTTGGTGTTAAGCTGCGATTGAGTGGTGAAACTCTGGAAACAGAAGTGAAAAATGCAGATGTGGTGCTGGATTGCAGCGATAATTTTGCCACGCGCTTTGCCATTAATGCTGCTTGTGTCAAACAAAAAACACCGCTGGTGTCAGGAGCTGCAATTCGTTTTGAAGGGCAAGTGAGCGTTTTCACTGCCGGAAAAAATGACAGCCCTTGTTATAATTGCTTATATCAAAGTGATGGCGAAGAATTGCAAAATTGCGCGACCAACGGCGTAATTGCGCCCATCACCGGTATCGTTGGCAGCATTCAAGCATTAGAAGCCATGAAATTGATTATGGACATAGGCGAAACCTTAACAGGACGCTTATTATTATTAGATGGATTAACAATGGAATGGCATACCATGCGCCTGAAGAAAAATCCGCAATGCGCAACCTGTGCTGACAAAAAATAATGATGCTATGAACAGCTTAAAAAATGCCACCATCTTAGCCATAGATGATGAGCCACAAATTTTATCGTTATTGAATAAAATGTTAGCAAACCAATGCAAAAATCTGATTGTGGAGCATGATGCAAATCAAGCTTTGGCATTAATGCAGAATACGCAACCTGATTTGCTTCTGCTTGATATTATGATGCAGAAAAATTGCGGCTACGAAATTTGTCAGCAAATCAAAGCCAATCAACACACAGAACATATTCCGGTGATTTTTTTAAGTTCGTTGGCTTTGTCGGATGATAAAGTGAAAGGTTTTGAAGTCGGTGGCGTGGATTTTATTACCAAACCCTTTGATATTGCTGAGGTTATTGCTCGCATAAAAAGTTGCCTGAAAACCCATCAAAAAATCCCCACCACATCTCAAGTAGAACTGCTAAAAAACGCACAATTTCTTGAAAAATATAGTTTCAATAAACATGAACTTGCAATACTGCATCTGTATATTGCGGGTTATAAACGCAGCGAAATCGCCGAAAAAACCAATCTCTCTGAAAACACCGTAAAATGGTATTTAAAACAGATTTTTCAAAAATTTCATATTGCAAGTCGTGCTGAATTAATTGAAAAAGCCAGAGAAATGGGGATGTAAGGATTTGAGATGATGAAAGTATTAAGTTTTGCAGTCAAAAGTCGCGACTTTTGACTCCGCTGATATATAAATCAAAGCGGGATGTTATTTTTAGCGAAAGCCTTAGCCTCTTTTAACTTTAACACTGTAGATTAACTATTTGATGTATAACTTAGAAAAAACAACTATTTTAGCCATAGATAATGATCCAATCACTTTAGATTTATTTTCTAAGCTCTTGGCGGATAAATGCAGTGAGCTATGGTTAATCAATGATACAAAGCTGGGCATTCAATCCGCTGTTGAAAAACAACCGGATATTGTTTTGCTGGATGTTAGCTTGGAAAAAATGGATGGTTATGAAGTGTGCGAATGTTTAAAAGCGGATAAAAAAACCGAACATATTCCGGTTATTTTTTTTAGCTCCTTATTGCGTGGGACAGATAAAGCTAAAAGTTTTGCAGTAGGTGCGGCAGGCTATATTTTAAAGCCGATTGAAAAACGCCGGCAGCCTGATCAAGCTCAAGAAACTCGCGCGATACAAATTGCCGAAATACTTTCTCAAATCGGTGCTTGTTTAGCAAAAGGGCGTTTATCAGAAGGCGGCTTGCAAGATGAATCTCCACAGACACCAGAGTTTTTACTGCAATATCACTTAAAAAGCCGCGAAATTGACATCTTGCGCTTATATGTTTCAGGATTGAAACGCAGTGAAATAGCAGCAAAAATAGCTTTATCTGAAAATACGGTTAAATGGTATTTAAAACAAATTTTTCAAAAAACGGGTGTCACTTCTCGTGCTGCATTATTGGAAAAAACACGAAGTTCGCCGTTTTAATTTCAAAGAGTGAATCCGAAATAACTTATGCAAGTGTTTAATGTTGTTGCGGATTTATCTACACAGTGCGAATGAATTCGCACCTACCTGTTTCATGCTGATGACTAACAGATATTACGCAAAATCAGTTAAGTGCTGTCATCAAAATCTTCTGAAATTTACAAAACGACCGGTCGTCTTTAAAATTTTTCTTGATTAGAAAGATACCTCAGCTAACACCGTCATACTGGCATGGATGCCAGTATCCAGTCACAAGGACGTGATAGTTTGATTAAAACTCACCATCCCTGGCACTGGATACCCGCATCCTTGCGAGTATGACGACACTTATTTTCTTAACTTAATGGCAGTGAGCTATGATTAGTATTTTCTGCGTAAAGTGCGTAACATCCGCTCATTAAAAAAACTGTTTTCAGTCATTTTTATTCTCTTTCACTGCTTATCAAACTTGTGTAAATAGCTACGCCGCGCAGGATTGCTTGGCAAATTTATCGCGCGTAATCTATTCTGAATAATCATCCTTATCATCGTTAAAATAATGTCTCCTATTCAATCTTATCTCGACACCGTTGCGCAGCAGTTAGCCGCTGGCAATGCGACTGAACACACTTATCGCCCGACTTTGCAGCACTTATTAAACGCGCTGTTGCCGGATTTGCGTGTCACTAATGAACCGCGCCGCTTGGAGTGCAATTCGCCCGATTTTGAAGTGGCTAACGGCGTTGTGCCGATTGGTTATATTGAGGCGAAAACGATTGGCGTAGATTTGGATAAAACCCAAAATTCTGAGCAATTACAGCGTTATTTCAAGGCGTTAGATAATGTGATTTTGACGGATTATTTAGAGTTTCGCTGGTATGTGAAAGACCTTGAAACAAATAGTTATCAGGCGAAAATCACGGTGCGTTTAGCGGATGTGGAAGATAAAGGCAGGTTAAAAAGCCATCCTGAACAGTTTGTCGATTTTGAAAATCTGCTGAAAAATTTTATTGAAGCGCAATCTATCACTTTGCGCAGCCCAGAAGATTTGGCTGAAAAAATGGCGTATATCGCCACGCAAATGAAAGCTTCGATTTTGGAAGGTTACAAAAACGAGGATAAATTCGGCAAATTACACGGGCAATTAGATAGTTTTCGCAGTGTGTTGATTGATACGCTCACGGCGGAAGAGTTTGCCGATATGCTGGCGCAAACCGTGTGTTATGGCTTGTTTGCGGCAAAATGCAGTAGTCTTGGGGAGCCGTTTTCCCGCTTAACCGCGATTTTCTTTGTGCCAAAAACCAATCCGTTGCTGCGCGATTTGTTCAATCAATTGGCGGGCGTGGATTTGGATGACGGTTTGGTGTGGTTGGTTGAGCATTTGGTGAAAGTGTTAAATCATTCTGACATTGGCGCGATTTTGGCGGATTTTGGCAAGCGCACGCGGCAAGAAGATCCGGTGGTGCATTTTTATGAGACGTTTTTAAAACATTTCAACGCGGATATACGCGAAATTCGCGGGGTTTATTACACGCCAGAGCCAGTAGTTTCCTATATTGTACGTTCAGTGGATTTGTTATTGAAAGATAAGTTTAAGCTGAAAAAAGGTTTAGCGGATGCAACAAAGCTTGAAGACGGGCTGCACAAAGTGCAAATTTTAGACCCCGCCACCGGCACAGGAACGTTTTTGTATGCTGTGATTGCACATATTCGGCAACAAATGACTCAGAAAGTTGCGGGAAATTGGTCGGATTATGTCAGCAAAGATTTATTGCCGCGCATTCACGGTTTTGAATTATTGATGGCGGCTTATACGGTTGCGCACATGAAGCTGGGCTTGCAGTTGCAAGATCAGGGTTATGATTTTAAAAAAGACGAGCGGTTACGGATTTTTTTAACCAATACCTTAGATAAAGCGCATGAAATGCACGAGCCACAAATGGCAAAGTTTTTATCCGATGAGGCGAATGCAGCCAATACCGTTAAACGCGATACGCCGGTGATGGTGATTTTAGGCAATCCGCCGTATTCGTATGCTTCAGCAAATGCCAATAAAGATGCTCAAGGGGAATTTACCTTTATTGGTGATTTAATTCGTGATTATTATCAAGTGGATGGTGAAAGTTTACATGAACATAATCCTAAAGGTTTGCAAGATGATTACGTTAAGTTTATTCGGTTTGCACAATGGCGGATTCATAAAACCGGACATGGCGTGTTAGGCTTTGTCACCAATCACGGCTATTTGGATAATCCGACTTTTCGTGGAATGCGGCAAGCGTTAATGCAGGAATTTGATGAGATTTATTTAGTGGATTTGCACGGTAATTCCAAGAAAAAAGAAAAGCATCCCGATGGTTCAAATGATAAAAATGTATTTGATATTCAACAAGGTGTCGCAATTGGGATTTTTGTAAAAAACGGAGTGCAAGCTTCGCTTGCAAAAGCAGGCAAAGCCTGCACTCCAAAGGTATATCACGCGCATTTGTATGGCGATCGCAAAAGCAAATATCAGTGGTTAGAAGAAAAAGATATTAAAAATACCGATTGGACAGAATTAAAACCACAATCACCATTTTATTTATTTATTCCACAAAATACGGATTTATTACCTGAATATGATAAATATTGGCAAATTACAGAAGTAATGCCAATTAACTCAACAGGTGTAAAAACACATCGAGATCATTTTGTTTTTGATTTTGACTTTGAAAAAAAATCATTACATAAACGCATTAGCGATTTTAGAAATCTGGAAATATCAGATGAAAAAATTGCTGAACTTTACAATTTAAAAAATACTCGCGACTGGAAATTAACTGAGCGTCGTAAAAACTTGTCTTTTAATGCCAACTGGGAAAATTATTTTACAAAATGTTTGTATCGTCCATTTGATTTGCAACATTATTATCACCACAAGGATGTTATTGAACTTCCTAAAGGTGAAGTTATGCAACATTTTGTTAATAAAGACAATTTAGGATTAGTTTTTATGAGACAGGTGGCTTTACAAAATTCTTATAGCCATTTTTTAGCGACTAATTTTGCTGTAGATAATAGATGTTTTTATAGCAATAAAGGCACAATGTCACTCGCACCTCTTTATATATATCCAAAAATTAAAAATGATTTAGTTTCTGATAATGCTCAACAAGAAACCGCACGACAAGCTAACTTTTCTTATTATTTTATAGTCACGATAGAAGAAAAACTGAATCTAAAATTTATTGTTGAAGAAAAAGGCGACTTTGAAAACACAATTAGCGCACTCGATGTATTTCATTATATGTATGCAGTATTTCACAGCCCAACTTATCGAATACGTTATGCAGATTTTTTAAAAATAGACTTTCCTCGCTTACCTATTACTAGCGATAAAAATCTATTTAAAAAATTAAGCGTGTTAGGCGAACAATTAGTAAAAATTCATTTAATGAATGCAGAGATTGATAACGACAGCACTTATCCAATTGATGGAAATGGTATTGTTGAAAAAGTCGAATACAAAGACAATAAAGTTTACATTAATAAAACGCAATATTTTGACAATGTAACGCCTGAAGTTTGGGAATTTCACATCGGCGGTTATCAAGTGTGTCAAAAATGGCTAAAAGACCGCAAAGACCGAAAACTAGAGACTGAAGACTTATTACATTATCTTTATATTTTAGCCGCACTGGAAAAAACGCAAGAATTAATGGCACAAATTGATGAAACTATTCCCAGCTTTCCTATTCTCTAATCCAAAATGACAGCCCAACTCATCCTCGCCTCCGCCTCACCTCGCCGCAAAGAACTGTTAGCCCAATTAGGCATTCAATGTTTTGTCAAAGCCGTTGATATTGATGAAACGCCGTTGCCAAATGAATTACCCTTCGATTATGTACAACGCGTTGCCGCAGAAAAGTCCGCTGCGTGTTTGGCAATTTA
>CAKZJE010000037.1 GCA_936941155.1 uncultured Methylomonas sp.
AGTTCATGTGTGAGTGGTGCTTTCTACTTATGTTGTTATTATAACTTGTTGAAGAAGGATACTTTCACAGTCTCTACCGGAAATGATTGACGAAGCGCGGCAAATTGCAGCCTTACCTTTCGATATTGTGGTGAAAATTCCTGCCACTGAAATGGGCTTAGCCGCGATTAAACACTTACACAGTGAAGGCATTCCCTTATTAGCCACCGCGATTTACACCACGCAACAAGGATTTTTAGCCGCCTTAGCCGGAGCCGATTATTTAGCCCCGTATGTGAATCGAATTGACGTATTCGGCGGCAACGGCGTGAAGGTTGTGCATGAATTGCAACAACTTTTACAACAGCAGCAATTGCCATGCTGTTTGTTACCTGCCAGTTTTAAAAATCCGCGTCAGGTGCTCGAAGTCTTGCAAGCCGGCGTGGGCGCAATTACCTTGCCGATAGATTTAGTCGCACAAATGTTTGCGCATCCTGCCGTGCCGTTGGCGGTGGAGCAATTTTCAACCGATTGGCAACGCACTTTTGCCGAGCAATTAGCCTTTGAAAGTTAAAATTAAGCCAATAGAAAAAGTCAGCCATAATTTTTTCTATTTCAAGACTTTGTATATACAAAAATAATTGGAATCAAAAATCGTGATTTTTGACTGCGAATAACCGCTTAAGTAATTTTGTCATATACCCAAATTTAAAGGTCATACATTCCCCTGTCCTTTCTAAAGATGTTAAAAGACTGCTTCGCAACATCACCACAATTCCAATCAACAATCCCTACGCACTAAGATTGGGCATAAGGAAAATTACTGGTTTAGACTGGTTTCACGTTATAATCAGCCTCACATTAAGAGACTTTAAGATTGCCTGAGTCCTTGATACTTTAAAGCTTGCCCACTGTTTTTACACAGTGCGCTACGAGTAAATTTTCAGCAAAATATGACGCAAAAACTCTATATTCAAACCAACGGTTGTCAAATGAATGAATACGATTCCGACAAAATGCGGGACGTACTCATCGCTTCACACGGCATGGAAATCACCGAAAATCCTGAAGAAGCCGACGTGTTATTACTCAATACTTGTTCTATTCGAGAAAGAGCGCAGGAAAAAGTGTTCTCTGCTCTCGGTCGCTGGCGCAAACTCAAGAAAAAACGCCCCAATATGATTATTGGCGTAGGCGGCTGTGTTGCCAGTCAAGAAGGGGCGGCGATTCAAAAACGTGCGCCCTATGTAGATATTGTGTTTGGGCCTCAAACCTTGCATCGTTTGCCCGAATTGTTAAATCAAGCGCGTAGCGGTGAGCAACATGTCGTAGATATTTCTTTTCCTGAAATTGAAAAATTTGACTCACTGCCTGAACCACGCGCAGAAGGTGCAAAAGCCTTTGTTTCGGTGATGGAAGGTTGCAGCAAATACTGTTCGTTTTGCGTTGTGCCTTACACACGCGGTGAAGAAATCAGTCGTCCGTTACTTGATGTTCTCGCTGAAATTACAGCTTTAGCATCACAAGGTGTGCGCGAAATTAATTTGCTCGGACAAAACGTCAACGCTTATCGTGGAGAAATGGAAGATGGCGAGATCGCGAACTTTGCTTTATTACTGCATTATGTGGCAGCGATAGAGGGCATTGATAGAATTCGTTTTACCACGTCACATCCTATTGAATTTACAGATGATATTGTCGAAGCCTTTGCGCAAATTCCTCAGTTAGTCAATCATTTACATTTGCCAGTGCAAAGCGGCAGCGATCATGTGTTAGCCATGATGAAACGCGGACATACTCGCGCGGATTATCTGGAAACCATGAATAAAATCAAAGCAGTGCGTCCTGGCATTAGTTTATCTTCAGATTTTATTGTCGGCTTTCCTGGCGAAACAGACCAAGATTTTGAAGACACTATGGCGTTGATTGAAGAAGTTGGTTTTGATTTGTCGTACAGCTTTTTATATAGCGCAAGACCCGGCACGCCTGCTGCGGAATTAGTGGATGATATTGATGAAGAAGTGACAAAATCCCGTTTAGCCCGCTTAAAACAACGCATTGAAGAAATGACGATGGCAATTTCAGAGGCAATGGTTGGCACGGTGCAAAGTATTTTAGTGGAAGGCATTTCCAAAAAAAGCCAGCTGCATATCACAGGACGCACTGAAAATAATCGCGTGGTGAATTTTATTGGACATCCGCGTTTGGCGGGTCAATTTGTGGATGTGTTGATTACTGAGGCGTTGCCGAATTCTTTGCGTGGGAAAATGGTCGAGTCATCTGTTGATCAAATTAAATAGTATTCACTGTAAAAGCATGACTCAGCAATGGATAAAATTAGCGGGTAATTGGAAAGAAGGATTTGCTTATGATTTACACACCGTAAGTAGTAAGCATGTAGGGCACGACCAATACGGACATGATATTTTTGAAACTCAATACACTGAAATGGGGAAACTCATTAATCAGTTGAAGTATAAATATGATAAAACTGTCATATCCGCAATAATCGACTTACTTCAAAGTGCAAATTATTCAACTATAGATGTTATTGTGCCAACACCTCCAAGCAAGAAAAGAAGTTCTCAACCCGTATTTTTGATTGCTGAAGAACTTGGAAAACGACTTAACATTCCTTCTTATTATGATTTTTTTGCTAAAAAAGAAGGAAATGAGCCATTAAAAGGTATGGATATCACTAAGAGAATCAACGCTTCGAAATCAACAATATATATTGAAAATAGTCATAACGTGTCAGATAAAAACATCCTGTTAATAGATGACATTTATGAGACTGGCTCAACATTAAAAGTTGTTACTGATTTACTTTATTACACAGCAAAAGTAAAAAATGTTTATGTGCTTACAGCAACAAAGACACGGAGTTAAATGATGAATAAAGTTTTTATTTCTGGTTCTATTGCCATTAAAAGATTGCCGAATGGTATTGAGCAAAGCTTACAAAATATTATCCATCAAGGTTTTGAAATTCTTGTGGGCGATGCAAAAGGAATTGATACGCTTGTTCAAAACTATTGTCTGCAACAGAATTATCATAATGTTACCGTTTATTCAATTAGTGAAAAACCGCGTTATAAAGTAGATAGCTTTTCAAGTCGCTGTATTAATGTACCTTCTCATTTGAAAAATGGCAGAGAACGCCAACAAGAAAAAGACAAAGCAATGACACAGAATAGTGATTATAGTTTTGTGATTTGGGATGGAAAAAGTCAGGGAAGTTATGAAAATGCGTTAAGGGCGATTCATCAACATAAGAAAATTAAAGTGTATTTGGAAAGTGAAAATAGGTTTTTACAACCTAAAACGCTTAAAAATGAAATTGAACATGTTTTTTTGAGTCATAAAAACTCAAAACCTGAAAAAATAAAACTTATTCAGCTTGATGATGATATTGCAAAAGTTTTTACAACATCTGAGTCAGTAAATAAAGTATTAAGAGAGTTTTTATCTTCCTTTCCCAATCAAGAAGCCATTGGACATTTATAAAATAAATGACAGCACATAAAAAACTCAAATCACTTTCAGATGTTTTAATTCATCATGGCATTCATTATGAACAAGAAAACTTTGAATTAATTAAAACAGCACAGTTAAGTGAAACACTTAAAAACGACATAAGTTTTACACTAAATAAAGTGCCTTATAAAGTTTCAGAAGCATCTATTTGTGAAAATTTGATTTACCCTGTGCTAAAAGAAGCATGGAAGCACTATGTCGACACTTTCTCGATTTGGAGTCATCAATCTATTGCTGATGAAAATGGTCTTTTAACCATTCCAGATTATTTAATTTCTAAGCATTCAGACTTAGGCGATATTATTTTTGAATTTCCAGTTTTAGCGGTGATTGAAGCTAAAAAAGATAATTTCACCAACGGCTGGACGCAATGCTGTTTGGATATGATTAAAATCAGAGAGCTTAATCAAAATGAAACCATGACGGTGTATGGTTTGGTGACAAACGGTGAAGTTTGGGAAGTCGGGAAATTAGAAAAGCAGAAATTTGTGTTGTATCGAAAACGCTTTTTCATTGAAGAGTTAGAAAACCTATTTAATGGATTAATTTCAGTTTTAGAATTATGTAAATTGCAACTGATTGAATTGAAATTAGTTTAATCATCCTTTTTTTGAATTATTGATACTTTTATCGAGCCCTATTTGTGAGCCAAACTTATTCCCAACACATTCAACTTACTCCCGATAATAATGCGAGATTAGCCAATTTTTGTGGCGAGCGCGACGGACATTTACGCCAAATTGAACAACGTTTGCAGGTGGAAATTGCCAATCGCGGACATGAATTTAATGTTAATGGCTTTGAGCCTGCGGTAAAAGCCGCCTGTGCAGTGATTGAAAACTTGTTTAACGCGGCGGCAACCGAGCAAATTACCCCAGAAGCGGTACATTTGGCGATGCAAGATGCCACGATTGACCAAATTTTATTAGAACCAGTGGCAGTGGAACAACCTGTTGAAGCTACACTACCAGCGGTTGCGATTAAAACCAAACACGGCACAATTCGTGGACGCGGCAAAAATCAGCAAGATTATTTAGCCAAAATTTTTAGCCACGATATTAATTTTGGCGTAGGCCCCGCAGGAACGGGAAAAACGTATTTAGCGGTTGCCTGTGCGGTGGAAGCCTTGCAAACCGAGCAAGTGCGACGCATTATTTTAGTGCGCCCTGCGGTGGAAGCCGGCGAAAAACTCGGCTTTTTACCCGGCAATATGGCGCAAAAAGTCGATCCGTATTTGCGTCCACTCTATGATGCCTTATACGAAATGTTAGGGTTTGATAAAGTTGAAAAACTGATTGAGCATCAGATTATTGAAATTGCCCCGTTAGCGTTTATGCGGGGTCGCACCTTAAATGATGCGTTTATTATTCTCGATGAAGCGCAAAATACCACCACGGAACAAATCAAAATGTTTTTAACGCGCGTGGGTTTTGGTTCAACTGCCGTAGTCACAGGCGATGTGACGCAAATAGATTTACCAAGCGCGAAACAGTCTGGACTCACGCATGTTTTGGAGGTGTTAAAAGACGTGGAAGGGATTAGTTTTACCTTTTTCGGCGTGCGCGATGTGGTCAGGCATCCGTTAGTGCAACGTATTGTTGCCGCTTATGAGTTATACGATAAAAAACAGCAATCTTTATGAATCAATTAGAACTACAACTAGAAACCAATACGGTTGCTTTAACTGATTTACCGAGTGAAGCACAGTTTCAAACTTGGATTGATGCGGCGTTGGCGGATCAGGCAAAAGAATTTGAAGTGGTGGTTCGCCTTGTGGATGAACCCGAAAGTCAGCAGCTCAATCGTGAATATCGCGGCAAAGACTCACCAACCAATATTTTAAGCTTTACCTTTGAAGTGCCAGACGGCTTGGAGCTTAATCTCTTAGGCGATTTAGTAATTTGCGCACCACTGGTGAAAAAAGAAGCCATAGAACAACAAAAACTGTTAGAACATCATTGGGCGCACTTGGTGATTCATGGTGTGCTGCATTTACGCGGCTATGACCACATCGACGACGATGAAGCCGAAGAAATGGAAAGCAAAGAAATCGAAATATTACAACAACTTAACATCCCTAATCCGTATCAGGAATAAACACTTAAAATGAACGACGATAAACCTCCAAGTAGTCACACTCCGCACAAAAGTTGGATTAGCCGCTTAGGGCAGCTTTTAACCGGAGAACTTCAAGATCAAGATGAATTATTAGACATTTTAAAAGATGCACGCGAAAAACATCTGCTTGATTCAGATGCTTTATCCATGATGGAAGGTGTGTTGCAAGTGGCAGAAATGCGGGTGCGCGATATTATGATTCCGCGTGTGCAAATGGTGGTTGTGCCAGAGGATGCTGAACTTTCAACTATTTTGCCGATCGTGCTGGAGTTTGCGCATTCACGTTTTCCCGTGATTGAAGACGATAAAAGCCAAGTGGTTGGCGTGTTGATTGCCAAAGATTTGTTGGCGCATTTATTTGATGAGAAAAAACTCACCGTGCGCGAAATTATGCGTCCTGCTTATATTGTGCCGGAAAGTAAACGTTTGAATGTATTGCTCAAAGAGTTTCGCACCGAGCGCAATCACATGGCAATTGTGGTTGATGAGTATGGGATGGCGGCGGGCTTAGTCACCATTGAAGACGTGTTAGAGCAAATTGTCGGTGAAATTGAAGATGAACATGATGATGCCGAGCATGAAGATACTTTTATTTCGCAGCGCAGTGAAAAAGAGTTTATTTTAAAAGCCGTGACTCCGATTGAAGAGTTTAATGAGCATTTTTCGGCTGATATTCACGACGGTGAGTTCGATACGATTGGTGGCTTGATTACCCACGAATTAGGACATTTACCGAAAAAAGGCGAAAATCTGGAAATCGGCATGTTTCGCTTTGAGATTTTGCGGGCGGATAGCCGCCGCGTGCATTTGATTAAATTAAAATTAAAAAAAGCCTGATAATCTAAACAAAGACTGGCAGTTTTTTTGAGGACTGCCAGCTTTACCCCCTGAATTTATTTTCCATCTTTGCCATTCGGCAATTCACTGCCCACAGTTAAGAGTTTTTTCTTTATTTTTCAATAAGATATTTGTAGGTTGGGTTAGCATTTTTTGCTTTAGCAAAAAAGCGTAACCCAACAAAGTGGTTTATTTTATGCTGAATGTTGGGTTACGCTTATCTCGCTACCGCTTGATAAGCTAACCCAACCTACAACTTATCACTTTGATTGCTAAGAGTTTTTTCTTAACTTAACGGCAGTGCTTCGGCAATTTAATCCTACATCCTCTCAATAGTTTTACAAATCGTATCTACAAAAACTACTCAACGATAAATTACGAAATTTTTTAAAAACGACCAGTCGTCTTGAAAAATTTTGCAGTAATTTTTGATTGCAATTCGATTTAAACAGCGCAAGCAACCAGAAAAGATGATTCCTACAAACAAACGTTACTTAACAATCCAACGCTTTAAGATGTCATAAAAATTATTCGGTGCAATCGGTTTGGCAATGTGGTCATTCATTCCCGCATTGGTGCAGCGCAACTTTTCCTCATCCATTGCATGAGCCGTCATCGCAATAATCGGCAAGGTAAAACCCTGTTCACGAATTTTGATTGTTGCCGTAATTCCATCCATCACCGGCATTTGCACATCCATTAAAATCGCATCGTAATGCGTTGTTTTTGCTAAAATCTTTTCAACCGCTAACAGCCCATTTTCCACAACTTCCGTAGAAACGCCGACATCGGCAAGCAACTCAACGGCAATCAATTGATTAATCGCATTATCTTCAACCAATAACAGATGAACTCCATCGAGTCTCGGCAAATTCAACACGTTTTCATGCGTGTGTAACGTGGCTGGTTTTTTCGCGTTAACTTGCAGCCCTAAATGCAGTCGAAAACTAAATTCACTACCAACGCCTACCTCGCTTTTAACGGTAATTTCACCGCCCATGAGTTCTATCAAGCGTTTACTAATCGCCAGCCCCAATCCTGCACCACCAAAACGCCGTGTTGTTGAGGTGTCGGCTTGACTAAACGATTGAAATAAACGTTGTTGCTCTGCTTGGCTAACCCCGATTCCTGTATCACGCACGCTAAAAAGCAATTCCACCGTTGTTTCATTGCAAGTGATACTTTGCACAGACAATACCACTTCGCCTTTTTTCGTGAACTTAATCGCATTATTCACCAAATTCAGCAAAATTTGCCCAATCCGCAACGCATCGCCCACCAAACATACCGGCACATCAGGCAATAACAGCACCCGCAGCGCAATATTTTTTTCAATCGCAGAGACATTATTCAGATTGATAACATGCTGAATCACATCATTCAGATTAAAATCAACCCGCTCAATCAGCAGCATTCCGGCTTCTACTTTGGAAAAATCCAAAATATCATTAATAATCCCCAACAGCGCGGTGGCGGAATCACTGATTTTTTCCAAATAATCGCGCTGTTTATTATCCAGCTTGGTTTTTAACGCCAAATGACTTAAACCAATCACCGCATTCATTGGCGTGCGAATTTCATGGCTCATATTTGCCAAAAACTGCGACTTGGTTTTGCTGGCTATTTCCGCACTTTGTTTGGCTGCCAACAACGCGACTTCTACCTGTTTACGTTCCGTAATATCACGCAGCGTGGCAATAATCAGCTGGTGTTTTTCCGTTAGAATCGGCGTGAGTAAAATTTCAACCGGAAACGGCTCTCTATTGATGCTGCAATGAAGCCACTCAAAACGGTGGCTGCCATTTTTCAGCGCAGTGGCAATCATGTCTTCAGATTTTTCAGCCGAAGAACGTCCATCTTCTTGATATTCTGGGGAGATTTGTTTGGGGTGTAGAGAAAGAATTTGTGATTTATCGCTGTAGCGAAACAAATCAACCACCGCTTGATTGCAATCAGAAATTTCCCCATTGATAAAGTCATACAACATCAGCGCGTCTGGCGTGCGTTCAAACATTAAGCGAAAACGATATTCACTTTCTTGCACGGCTTGTTCTGCGAGTTTGCGCTCGGTGATATTTTGCGCTGTTCCTGTGAGATATATCATTTTATCGTCATCATCACAGATTAATTCACCGCGACAACTGATAAACCGAATGCCGCCATCTGCGCCAATTGAGCGAAAGATCAATTCTGCCGGTTCTTGTTTTGACAAACACGCGTTATTCCAGTCAAGCATGGCATGTCGGTCATCAGGATGGATTAAACCAACAAGATTTTCAAACGTGGGAATAAAACTCTCAGGCGATACGCCATACACATGATACATTTCTTCCGACCAAAGAATTGGCTCTGAAAAATCATATTTCCAACTGCCAATTTTTGCGATTTCCTGTGCTTTGCGTAAATTCGTTTCGCTTTCGCGCAAAATTATTCTGGTTTTATTCAAACTTTGATTTAACCATAATAAATAATAAGTGATTCCCAAAATAATCAAAATCACTAAAAAAGCAGCAATCAATAACGGTCTTACCCAACGCGGCAAAGGCTCTGGCGCACTGTTGTAAAGAAAGCCATCGAGTGAATAATTCGGAGGAATTAAGCCCGCCTGCACAAAATTATCTGCCATGTGTTGAAAGCGGCTGGGATTCATAAAACCAATTTCAACAAGGTCAGGAAAAATCAGTTTGCGCATTTCTGCGGCTTCAAATTGCAGATGCTCGCGCGTTTTTTTCACCTGATATTGATGAATCAATAACTCAATAATTTCGTTGGGATGATCCATTGCATAATGCCACCCTTTCAAAGTTGCACGGCGCATGGCAGCGACACGATTGGGGTAATTGCGCAATTCTGCTTCGCTGGTAAAGAGAATGTCGCTGTAAAAATTCACTCGATAATTGTTCGGGTCAATAATGTTGTAAGCGATATTGCGTTGCTTTAATAAATACGGTTCGTTAGTCGAATAGGCGTTAATCGCATCAACTTTGCCGGTAATTAAATCATCAAGATTGAAACTGCTAGATAGGGTCTGGATTTGCGAAATCTTAACGCCTTCATTCAAAAACATGGTTAAAAAGTCAGTATCATTTGATTTATTCATCAACATGACTTTTTTGCCGACCAATTCTTGTGGTGAAGTAATCCCTGAATCACGGCGGACTAATAATATGGATGGGGAATGTTGAAAAATGGCGGCAAGTGCGACTAACGGCTGACCTTTTAAACGCTGAAACAGCACTTCGCTATTGCCATCCGCATACTCGGCGCGTCCTGACATCACCTCTTGCACAGATTGATGGTCGGGGTCGCCTTCATGCAATCTGACGTTTAAGCCTTCTTGTTGATAAAAGCCTTTTTCCACAGCTGCATAATACCCTGCAAATTGAAACTGATGATGCCAGCGCAATTGCAAATCAATGATTTCAGAGGAGTTTAATGATTGTTGGTCATTGAGCTGAAAAGAATCAAACTTAAATTCAGATTGAGCAAACCACAGCAAAAAACACAACAGAGTAATCAGCGAAACTGTGATGATTGGCTTCATGTTATTCTCCTGTCATTACAAAGAAAGAGAATTGATAAGAGAGTAGATAAAACACGCAAGAAATAATAAGAAATCAGGTTAGAGTGGAATCATTGTAACTGAGCACGGATTATCTGCAACTTGCATTGCTGGGTTCAATACTTAAATTTATGATTTTAAATAAAAATCAGCGATACTTTAACTAGAGGAAAAATGTGTGCATCAAAATTTAGTTCTTGAAATATGTCGTTTTCAATTGAAATTGATATAAATCCGGCATCAGAAACCTGTCAGGTTTAATTACATTACCTTGAATTAAAAAATCCATAATGCAGAATTGTTTTTAACAGCGCAGTGCATCCGGCATAAAAAATTCACTGACTAACATGGTTTGTTGTTCAATTGCATAAACGGTGCGCCTGCCTGAAATCTGTTCCGCAATCGGGGTTTTCTGATGCAGTTGCGGTGTCCACTGGTGTGGTGAAATACAGCAAATATCGGTTTCTAAACGGGCTAAATTGGGATAGGAAAAAATCACTTCGCCTAAAGGACGTGTGCCTAAATTGGATAACGTGTGTTTTGCCATGTCAATCGTGGCTTGCGGCAATACAGTTCGTGCCAAAATCAAAGGTTTATCATCAATATGCAGCAAAACTTCGCGAATAAAGCTATAACGCTGCGCTGGCAAATGCAGCCTTTGGGTTTCATTGATAAAAGGCGTGCGCCATTGTGCAAATAACACCTGCACCGCTACACCCGCACCATATTCTGCGCGTAAACGTTGGGTTAAAGAGCCTGTTTCATAGACCCACGATTGCAGATTTTTCGCTAAACGGCGGCGTGTGCCTAGGCGATTAACAGTCCAACGCGGCGATTGATTGAATAAAAAACTGCGTGCTGGCAACAGACACATCCTCTGGAATAGGTTAAGAATTAGGCAGAAAAGGGAAACTGCGATTGAGGTTTGAAAGAGGTAAGAGTTTGTTTATGCGGATAATTTGGTAACAAACGACTGGCAATCTTTGAAGAATTGCCAGTCGTAACATGCAATGTTTGCAAAAATAATTTAGTTATAAGGCACAGAATTTAAAATCATCACGCCGTCCATTTCCACACCCACACCTTTTGGCAAAGCAGCTACGCCAACGGCGGCTCTGGCTGGATAAGGTTGTTGAAAATACTCCGCCATAATTTCATTCACAATCGGAAAATTTGCCAAATCAGTTAAATAAATATTCAACTTCACAATGTCGGACAAATCACCATCAGCGGCTTGCGCAACCGCTTTTAAATTTTCAAACACTTGCCGAATATGCGCGGCAATATCACCCTGTGCAATTTCCATTGTTTCGGGCACTAATGGGATTTGACCTGATAAATAAATGGTATCGTAAACTTTTATCGCTTGAGAATACGTTCCAATAGCTTGTGGGGCGTTAGGTGTGTAAATAACTTGTTTACTCATTTTGATATTTTAAAGTGTTGTTAAATAAAAGATAAATCAGGAACAGAACATTCAAGAATTGAAAATTACAGCGTTTTCAATTCGTTGTGAACACAAATAGCCGGAGTGCAAGCTTTGCTTGCTTATCAGGTAAAGCCTGACCTCCTAATCTTATTTTATTGAATTAAAAACTATTCTGTAAATTCTGCAAATTCTGATTTTAAATGCGTCCCAATTTTAAAACTGGCGATAGTTTTTTCAATTGCCGCATAATATTTGCTAAATGAACGCGGTCGCGAACTGATAGCGTGATTAAATCAACTGAAACCTGTTCGTCTTGATGACTAATGCTGACGTTTTCAATATTGGAATTCATTTTTGAAATCGTTGAAGTAATCATTGCCAACGTGCCCGGTTGGTTTAACACTTCTAAGCGAATTCCCGCGGAAAATTCATTACAGGTATCGGCAGACCATTCCACAGATAGCCAACTATTATGGCGTTTCAGCACTTCTTGAATATTATTGCATTGATGGTGATGCACCACGATGCCTTTGCCAGGATTAAAAAAGCCAACGATGGGGTCGCCAGGAATCGGACGACAGCATTTTGCCAGCGTCACAATCATGCCTTCTGTGCCTTTAATCACTAACGGCGTTTTGCTGCCTTTGACTCGATTTGTGCCATTCAACGTCAACGCAACCTGTGCATCATGCTGTTTTAAACCTTTGGCAATTAAAAACGGCATTTTATTGCCTAAGCCAATGTCCTCATAAACTTGATCCATGGTTTGCTTTTTTAAAACTTTCAGCAGTTCTCTAATGCGCTCCGCTGAAATTTCCGCCCATGTTAATCCAATGTCTTGCAGTTCATTTTCCAACATCCGCCGTCCTAATTGCATGGCTTCTTGCTGTTTAAAATGACGTAAATAACTGCGAATACAGGCGCGGGCTTTGGCGGTAATCACAAAATTAAGCCATGCTGCATTCGGTCTTGCCCATGTTGTGGTAATAATTTCGACCGAGACACCGTTTTCTAACACAGTTTGCAGCGGTACTAATTGCCGATCAATCCGTGCCGAGTTGCAGGTGTTGCCAATATTGGTATGCACCGCGTAAGCAAAATCGACTACGGTTGCGCCGCGTGGCAATTTAATCACTCGTCCTTGTGGCGTGAACACAAAAATTTCTTGCGGGAATAAATCAATTTTTAAATTTTCGATAAATTCTAATGAGTTACCCGCTGATTTTTCAATTTCCAACAATTCTCTCAGCCATTCATTGGCTTGCGCTTGTGGATTTTTATCAGCATCGTGGGTTTTGTACAACCAATGCGCAGCAATACCAGATTCTGACATGCGGTGCATTTCATGCGTTTTGATTTGCACTTCAATCGGCACACCGTAAGGACTATTGCTGGTTGTGTGCAAGCCTTGATAGCCATTGGCTTTCGGCAATGCCACATAATCTTTAAATCGTCCGGGAATCGGTTTATAGAGACCATGCACAATCCCTAAAATGCGATAACAACTGTCCGCATCTTCACACAGAATCCGAAACGCATACACATCAAACACATCGTCAAACGAGATTTTTTTGCGTTTCATTTTAAAGTAAATGCTGGGAATATGTTTTTCGCGCCCCACCACTTGAGCAGTGATGTTGGCTTGTTCCAGACGTTCTCGGATGCTTTGTTCGATACTGTTGAGGATTTCGCGCCGATGTCCACGCGCTTTTTTCACCACATGTTGCAAGACTTTATAGCGCAACGGGTACATCGCTTGAAAACTTAAGGCTTCTAAACGATGCCGAATTTCATTCATCCCTAAACGATTGGCAATCGGCACATAAATATCCATCGTTTCTTTGGCGATACGGCGTTTTTTCGCTGGCGGCATTATTTCCAAGGTTTGCATATTATGCAAACGGTCTGCCAGTTTCACCATAATGACTCGCAAATCCACAGCCATTGCCATAAACATTTTTCGCACATTTTCAGCTTGGGCTTCGGCGTGAGATTTATCACCGATTTTAGTCAGCTTAGTGACTCCATCCACTAAATCAGCAACTTCACTGCCGAATTGTTCTGCCAACTCTGCTTTTGTCACCGAAGTGTCTTCAATCACATCGTGCAAAATCGCCGCCATAATCCCATGACTATCCATGCGCATTTCTGCCAGAATAATCGCGACTAATAACGGATGGCAAATATAGGCTTCACCACTTTTGCGAAATTGTCCTTCGTGAGCTTTCGCGCCGCAGTGATAGGCGCGAATCACATCATCTATTTGATTTTGCTCCAAATAGCCGCTCAAAATAGCGCACAACCGCCCGACAATTTTATCTTGCGGACGTTCTATTTCTAATTCGGCGACTAAACTTTGCATTTTTTAAATCTACTTAAAACTTGAAGGTGCTGTGTGCTGCATGATGTCCAACTTGGTGCAGCATATCAATATTGTCAGGGGTCACATGACCTGCGGCAATTTCACGCAAAGCCACAACAGTGTCTTTATCTTTGCCACGTTTTACAAACTCATCAGCACCGTTTTGAAGTTGCCGCGCTCTTTGGCTGGCTAATAACACCAGTTTGAAACGGTTTTCTACATTTTCCAAACAATCTTCAATCGTAACTCTAGCCATTTTGATACCTACATAAAAAACACATCTGCGATAAGCAGACAAAGCTACATTGCTAAAACGCAATGCAAATAAAATGCCAAGCATTGTATAAAAAAGAAAGGTTCTTTGCAGAACCTTTTTTTTGTAAATCTTGATGCGGAGTACAAAACAAGTTTTGTACTCCGTATTTTTTTTAAATTACGCGCCGCGTTCCGCTAAAATCGCGACAGCAGGTAAAGTTTTGCCTTCTAAGAACTCTAAAAACGCACCGCCACCTGTGGAAGTGTAAGACACTTGCTCGCTGATACCATATTTATCAATCGCTGCCAAGGTGTCACCACCGCCAGCAATTGAAAACGCAGGGCTTTGTGCAATCGCATCTGCCACAACTTTTGTGCCGTTGCCGAATTGTTCAATTTCAAAAACCCCCACAGGGCCATTCCACACAATCGTTTTTGCTGATTTTAAAATTTCAGCATATTGTTTGGCAGTTTCGGGCCCAATATCCAACACCATATCATCTTCAGCAATATCAGCGACATTTTTTACAGTGGCAACGGCATTTTCAGAAAATTCTTTTGCGCAAACCACATCCACTGGCACAGGAATATCAGAGCCATTCGCTTTCGCTACGTCCATTAAACGCTTTGCTTCGGCAACTAAATCCGCTTCGTACAAAGACTTTCCAACTGAATAACCAGCTGCTGCAATAAAAGTATTCGCAATCCCGCCGCCGACAATCAATTGATTCACTTTTTGTGATAATGAATCCAGAATCGTTAATTTAGTCGAAACTTTAGAGCCACCGACAATGGCAACTAAGGGTGTTTCAGGGTGTTCCAACGCTTTGCCTAACGCATCTAATTCATCGCTTAATAACGGGCCTGCACAAGCAACAGTCGCAAATTGTGCAACCGCGTGAGTGGAAGCTTGCGCTCTGTGCGCCGTGCCGAATGCGTCCATTACAAACACATCACACAACGCCGCCATTTTTTTGCCTAAATCCGCATTGTTTTTGCCTTCACCTGCGTTGAAACGCACGTTTTCGCATAACACCACTTCACCGGCTGCCACTTCAATGCCATCAATCCAGTCTTTTTCCAAACGTACAGGGCTGCCGAGCAATTCTTGCAAACGCGCAGCAACTGGTTTCATGCTAGATTCTTCATCATAAACCCCTTCCGCTGGACGACCTAAATGCGACATCACCATCACCGCCGCGCCTTTTTCCAACGCCATTTGAATGGTAGGAACGCTGGCTTTGATTCGCAAATCGCTGGTCACTTTGCCATCTTTCACTGGCACGTTTAAATCTTGACGAATTAATACTCGTTTGCCGGCTAAATCTAAATCGACCATTCTAATAATTGGCATAATTGCTCCTTATAAAATTTAAGTGGTTATAAAAGTTGATTGAATTGTTAGGCTTGTTTCCATTTGATGGAACAGCCGATACTG
Source organism: uncultured Methylomonas sp. (assembly GCA_936941155.1). Lineage (GTDB taxonomy): Bacteria > Pseudomonadota > Gammaproteobacteria > Methylococcales > Methylomonadaceae > CAIQWF01. The sequence goes on from CAKZJE010000037.1 coordinate 15,518, forward strand.
GGAATTTGATTTTCGTCAGCTTGTCCGGTTTCTGCGACCAATTTCATCGCTTCAAATAAATCACGGCGCGTGCCTTCGGGGGCGGTTTCTTTGCGACTGGCATCTAAACGACCACGATATTGTAATTGAAAACGGTTGTTATAACCAAAAAAGTCTGGCGTACAAACCGCGCCATAGTGTTTGGCGATTTCTTGGGTTTCATCCAATAAATAGGGAAATGAAAAATTAAATTGTTTGGCAATTAACTGCATATTTTCAAAAGAATCGGCAGGATATTCTGCTGCATCATTTGACATAATGGCGACTGAATTAATCCCTAAGGCTTTTAATTCCAAAGTATCACGCACAATTCGTTGTTGTACTGCTTTTACATACGGGCAATGATTGCAAATAAACATGACCAGCAAGCCTTTTTCGCCCATACATTCTTGTAATGTCCAGTATTTGCCATCGACACCTAATAAATTAAAATCAATCGCAGGTTTGCCAAATTCACAGAGTGGGGTTTCTAAACTAACCATTTTTATTTACCTTATTTACTAAATAAATATTATTTAAAAATTGCAGTGAGTTTATTAAAAAACTGATTAATTAATAATATACTCAAAAGCAACAAGTCGCATTCATCATTCTGCAATAGTATTGGTTTTTCTTTTTCTAAGTCGTTTGGTATGTTTTTTTGCTTTTAGTGGCTGAGTTTCTATCGGTTTATTGTAAGTGTTTATAATTTCTAATGGATTATTATTTATATTATTCGTCGTAGAATCCTGCTTATCTGTTAAAACAATCCAAATTGTTGATATTGACAAACTGACTAACAAAAAAAAGCCAATACTAGACAACAATTTTCTTTTGATTGTAGCCTTAGGATGATTATCAATAATTATTTTTTGTTTAAACGACTCATTTTTTCTAAAATCTAAAAATTTAATGTTTTTTTTACGAAAACTTCTTCACAATACTCATCCAGCATTTTTTCATTAATAAAGGTAATATCAAACATTGCTGTTAAACCATTTACCTGTTCAGTCGTTTCGCCAGAAATTAAAAACCAGAAATAAGGCTTTGCCATGAGCATTTTCTTTTTAAGGCGTGAATATTTATCAATAAACCCTCGGTATTCGCCTGATTTACATTCGATAAACAACGGCATTCCGTCTATTAAACAAAAAACATCCAGTTCATATTTACTGCCATCAGGAAGGGAAATAATGATATTTCGGGTACAAGAAAAATTAATTTTTCGGTTATGGCAGAATTTAGCGATTTTCATAAACGCATACCATTCCAGCCATTCACCATTAAAAAAATTCACAATTTTGGTTGCGGATTGTAATTGTAATGTTATTTTCTTTTCATCAGCCCTTGCATTATAAAAATACTTTGCTATGAATGAATAATCATAAAGTTGTTGGCAGAATTTTTTTAATTGCTCTATTTCATTGGAAGAATAATTTGATAATTCAATATAGGCTCTGTCTTTACCATTTTGTTGTCTGCGTTTAATACTATTACTAACAATTTTTAACAAATCATAATTGTCACCTAATTCAATCGCGACCTCATCAAAAAAACCACTGGTATCCATTGCGTTTGGATTAATCTCTGTAACAAAACTCTTATTTTTAAACCACTGCACAATAGGTTCGTAATGATCTTCTTTAGTCATAAAATCCGTATTATGAATATCAAAATCCGTATTTTTTTGTTTGTTATTTGAGCTGTTAGAATGCTGTTCTGATTTGTGAGTTGCGAGTTTTTTTGCTTTTAGATCATTAGATTTATCACTACGATGAGTATCATTTTTTAAATCGGCAGTGCTAGATTCAAGCGAGCTTTTCTGCGCCGATTCAGAACTATCTGCCTCTACGTCTACACCATAATTTCTTGCTAATACATCCAAGCCATCGGTATAGCCTTGACCTATTGCCTTAAATTTCCATTCGGCATTATGGCGATATAATTGTCCTAAAATAATCGCTGTTTCAAGTTTTGCGTCAGCTAAAGTATAAGAAACTAACTTTTGTTTATTAGAAAAATCAAATAATTCAACAATAATTTTCTCTAACATGCCAAAATTTTGCTGTTTTTGTTTGGCATCGTGCAGCGTTAACACAAAGCTGATTTTATTAATATCTTGATGAATATTGTTAAGTGCAACCTTGAATAGTTGATTCTTCAAAATCACCGCGTTATCAATTGAAACCGGTTGATTGTAAAAAATAAAATCGGCATCAGTTCTGATTTTGTTAGCACTCGTTAACATAAAAGCACTGGTATCAATTTCAAACTCTGTTTCATCCTGTAGTTTTTTAAACCATTTTACGGCAATTATGATTTCGTTTAATTGCGGTGAAATTTTAGTTAATGAGATATTTTCGCCTCTTTTTAAATCATTCATAAAAATGCCTTGGTTTAAAACGTTTTATAGTGCCGTACTTATTGAAAAAACACTGCGAGGCTAATTAATAACGAAGCAGCGGTAATTAACACTAAAGTGGTATTATGATTATCTTCAATATTTTGCCGCAATTCTGCCAATTCGCGATTATGCGTGGTGAATTGCGTATTCATTTTTGCCGCGCTTTCTAACGCTTGAAATAAAAGGCTTGGAATTTCAGGAAAGTTTTCCGCTAATTCAGGGAATCGTTTTAACGCTTGTTTAATTTTGGCTTTAGGCCCTAAACGCTCGTGAAACCAATCTTCCAAAAAGGGTTTAGCGGTCTGCCACAAATCCAATTCTGGATACAATTGCCGCCCTAATCCTTCGATATTTAATAAAGTTTTTTGCAACAAAACTAATTGCGGCTGCACGACCATATCGAATCGCCGCGCGGTTTGAAATAAGCGCAACAATAATAAACCGAAAGAAATATCTTTGAGCGGCTTTTCAAAAATCGGCTCACAAACATTGCGAATTGCACCTTCAAATTCTTCCACCCGCGTATGACTAGGAACCCAGCCCGATTCAATGTGCATTTCAGCAACGCGGCGATAATCGCGATTGAAAAACGCCAGAAAATTTTCCGCTAAATAGCGTTGATCAGACAACGACAAACTGCCCATGATGCCAAAATCCACCGCCAAATATTTGTCCGGCAATTGCACAAACACATTGCCGGGGTGCATATCGGCATGAAAAAAGTTGTCGCGAAACACTTGCGTGAAGAAAATCTCTACGCCGCGTTCTGCCAGCTTTTTAAAATCGGCGTTTCCAGCGCGAAGCTGTTCAATTTCACCGACTGGAATCCCGTAAATCCGCTCCATCACCATCACTTTTTTACGGCTGTATTCCCAATGCACTTCAGGAATATACAGCGAGTCCGAATTTTCAAAATTGCGCCGAATCGTTGAAGCATTGGAAGCTTCTTTGATTAAATCCAATTCATCCAGCGTGCTTCTTTCAAACTCCGCAACCACTTCGGTGGCGCGAAGGCGTTTAGCATCCGCCCAAAAGCGTTCCGCAATTTTCGCCAACTCATACAACAAACCCACATCCGATTTAATCCGGTCTTCAATGTCAGGGCGCAAGACTTTCACAATCACTTTTTCACCGCTGTGCAAAGTGGCGGTGTGAACTTGTGCGACAGAAGCAGAAGCAAGCGGTTTGTCATCAAACTCAGCAAACAATTCTTTAATCGGCTTTCCCAGCGATTGCTCAATGATTCCTTTGGCTGTTTCACTGGCAAACGGCGGTACGCGGTCTTGCAGTTTCACCAATTCGTCCGCAATATCTTCCGGCAATAAATCTTTGCGCGTTGACAGGGCTTGCCCAAACTTGACATAAATCGGCCCTAAATCTTCCAAAGTTTTGCGAATCCGCACGCCGCGCGGTTCAGTGGGTTTTCTAAACCAATAGTTGGGTGAAAGCACCGCTAAATGGCGGACGGGGCGAAAAAGGTGGGTTTTCAAGACGATTTCGTCTAAACCGTGAAACATCATCACCCAGTTAATGTGGATGAGGCGGAATAAAATTTTTGGGCGTATCACTCTGTTTCCTTATTGAGTTGAGATTGTAAGCGATTGATGCGGGCGGTGAGGCGGTCGTAATCCATGCGTAAATCATCGACTTGCCGATAAAAAATATCAGCTTCCGGTTTGGCGGGTAAGTCGCGGGTTTCTTCTTGCAAAAATTCGGTGGCGTTGAGTTTGAAGGTTTCGATGGTTTCAGCTGTCCAGTTTTTGCTGCTGCGAAATAATTGCCCCAAACTGTGTGCAAACGTTTCGCCTGTGTAGGTAGCGAGTTTTTTCTCTAAATTAATGTCGAGTTTGTCGAATAAGGTTTGAAATTTGCGCCCGACTTCCAGATCGCCGCTGATTTTCACTTCGCCTTTATAAATGGAATTCATTGGTTTTTTTGATAAGCCCATAAAACCTAAAGCAATTAAAGAGCCGCTAATTGTCGTATCCACTTCGCCAACAAAACTTTCCAAACATTGGATGTTGTTTTCAGTGGGGCAGAGGTAAAGTGTTTCGTTAAACGGTTCGATGGTGATGGCGATAACTTTGCCTGCTAACGGCGTTAAAAATTCGCTCACGTTGTCGTCTAGGGAAATGTAGTGATTAATCGCGCTTTCTAATGCGCTGATGAAGAGAGGTTTTATTATCATCTGGAATTATTTAGTGAGTTTATCTTTGATGCTATTCGTGCCGCTGTGCTGACAAGTAGCTAGTTAATTCGTTTAAGCCAATATCCAAGACGACGGCGATGATGTGCAAAAGCGGCAATTCATTGCAATAACGTCCGTGCTTTTTTGGCGACTTCTTCACCTGAAATGCTTTGTATTTTTCCCGCATCGAAACGGGCGGCGCGTTGGGCGGATTCGGTTGCCCATAACGTTTCAAATTCGGATTCTGAAATGTCTTCAAGGCTTAATAAAAGGCGTTGTATCAAAGAAGTTCGGTCTTGAATTGGCAAAGCAAATATTTCAGTTTCAAGTTGTGTAAGAGTCATCATCTTTTTTCTCCTTTTGTTGTTACTCTACTTATTCTGCTGATGCTGGGTTACGCTTTTTTACTTTGTAAAAACAGCTAATCTAGCCTACGCGCTACCGCGCTGCATTACAATGATTCAAAAAAGTAGCTGGTGGCATAATAAGCACTTCACGAAACGGATTTAAAACCAGTAAGTCTTTATCGCCACTGATAAGATGGCTGGCATTACCATTGATGGCTAACTCTAAAAACTTGTTGTCTTTTGCGTCACGGCAATCTTTTATTACTTCTGATACGGCTATTATTTCCACTTTACGAACCAAAGCCGCAAAAAATTCTAACCGTTTTTGTTCTGGCAGATATTTATCAAATTTTGCGCGACACAACACCTCACTTAATTCATCCAGCGTTTGTTCTGAAGCTAAGAGAGTGCCTTCCAATACCACAAAATCAAATACTTGGCGTGATACAGAACGGGGTAATAACACCGCACTGACAATTACGTTGGTATCAATAACGGCACGGATTTTATTTTTCATTGAGCAACGATTCCAACAGCTCTTCGGTCATGCCTTGTGTTTTTGCATAGTTGCCTATTTCGTCCATGATTTCCTGCAAAGATTTATTAGGGCGACAAATTAATTCTTTTAGGCGCAGGTTTAATAAAAGTTGATATTTACGTTTTTCATCGCTAGAGGCTTGAAAAAAGTTTCGGGCAATGTCGTTATCAACTTCAATTGAGATGCTGGTCATGGTGTTATTCCTCTATCCATTTTTCCAAAATGTTTTATTGTAAAACTGATGCTGGGTTACGCTTTTTTACTTTGCAAAAACAGCTAACCTTGCCTACTAGCTATAACATAATGACGATTAGAATTGTTTTTTATTTCCCAATACATGGTGTCTGGAGCAAGGTCGAGTCCATTAGACCAAGTGACCGCACCATTTTCAGCAAAGGCTGTTTCGATTGCAGAATCGTCTTTTAAAACTTCAAAAACACCTGTACAAAATGACAAGTCAATAAACACAGTGCCGCTTAAGCCGTCAGAAAATGCTACTTCTAAAGTTCTGGGTGCAATAGAACGCACTTTTAAAATATCCCAATACATGATTATTTCAAAGGAGCTATAGGTCTTGGATGAAGATTGCTGATGCACAAATCCCAATCTTCCAGTAATTCAGTTTGATGCAGTTCTGCCCAATCTAAGACTAACTGCGTTGCGCGTCTTGGCAGTTCTCCTTCGATAATGCTCAGTTCTCGAATATTTACAGTGGCTTTATATTCACCGTAAGTTGCGTGAAAATGCGGCGGCGCGTGTTCGTTCCAGAACATTTGAATCATGATGCCGTAGAATTGGCTGATGGTTGGCATGGGAATCTTTGTGAAATTAAGTTATTGATTATAATGGTTACGCTTTTTTACTTTGTAAAACAGCTAACCAGCCTACCGCGCTTGTTGTGATTAAATCAGTAGCTATAAGACTTTTCTTAGATTACTACTTACAACCACAAGACAAAGTTCAATTAATATAACTACTGAAAACCAAATCCAAAGATAATTCTGCATTTCTGGAGGCGCGTCTTGTTTTAAGATAAATCCTGCACCAAACAAATAAATTAATGTTACAAAAGCAAAAGCTGCTGTAGATAAATAATTCGGATGATTTTTACAATGTATTTCCCATTCTTTTTCTTCATCACTACTTGCTTTTAATTGCAGAAATTTACCAGCACGTTTAATTCTATAATCTGTAGTTGTGATGTAAAAATCAAATGCTATTGCTACAATTGGAACTAAAAGAAGAAGCCACGTCAAATCAATCCCCGTAGGTAATTTATCTGTAAGTGCGCCACTTCCTGACATAATGGTTAGAAACGAAAATTTTTTAAGCACAAAATCATGCCTCATCTTCTTTTCTTCTTGAATTTCGGCTCTTAATTTAGAAGATAATGTTTCCATGTATTAATTCCTATCAGACAATATTACGTTAGTTGAAAATTTAATACTTGAGGAGCAGTTGAGTAAATTATGGAAGTTGTTTTGTACAGCAAAACGCTCAATCATAAAACATTAAGGCCGGCAAAAAAGGGTGTCTGCCCTTTTTTCCTCAATCCGATTTAACCAATAATCCAGTTTTCGATTCAAACTTGCAATCTCTGCCAAATATAGGCAAACACTTGTTCACCGTCTTCAGGCACACCCCGCCCCAATTGAACCTCTAGCACTCTTTTTTCGGCTTCTTCCTGCCAATCCGCCTCAACATTGCGTGATGATAAATTTAAGCTATTCAGCAATTTATCAATCAGAATCATGCACCTCTTTTTGCCACGCATCAAACAAGGACTGCGGCATCATTACAATATTTTCTCCATTTTCTTGAGTTATGAGAAAAACATCCTGTTCTTCAATGACGCGATGATAGATTTCTCTAAAATGCAACTCGGCATAACTCAATGTAGTTTGTTGCATGATTTAAGCCTCTTTTAATTAAATATCTTCTGAAAATCCACTTTAACTGCTTGAAACTCAACCGCTTGGTTATAAACTCTTTCTACACCTTGCGCTGTCGTCACAAAAATCGTTTGCGAATAAGGTTCAACCGTCCACACCGACTTAATTCCCGCCTGAATCATCCGCTCGGCTTTTTCCAATAAGGTCTGAATATTCTGACTCGCAGAAATCACCTCAATCGCTAACATCGGCATTTGCGGAAACTTATGCACATCATGCAAAAAATTCGGTTGAATCGCCTCAGCAGGATAAACACAAATATCTGGCGTTAAGCCATTATCAATATCTAACGTCAATTCTGTTAAAGCTTCTATTTTTTCATTCGCAAACAGTTGTCGTAATATTTGTGAGCAAATATAACTGTGATTCAGTGAAGGCATATCATCAATAACCGTTTGGTTTTCAAGTAGAAATTCTATATCAAGCATGATGTTTTCCTCATCTGAATAGCCGAGTTTAAAACTTATAACCCCGATGCACCGCCACAATCCCTTGCGTCATATTGAAATACTCACAGCGATCAAACCCCGCATTTTCCATCATGCCTTTTAATTCATCCTGTTTTGGGTGCATCCGAATAGATTCGGCTAAATAACGATAGCTGTCTTCATCTTTTGCCACAATCGCGCCGATTTTTGGCAACAAATTAAACGAATAAAAGTCGTACACTTTTTCAGTCACAGGATCAGTCGGATGGGAAAACTCCAACACAATCAAGCGTCCACCCGGTTTTAACACTCGCAAAATAGAACGCAACGCCGCGTCTTTGTCGGTGACATTGCGCAAACCAAAGGCGATACACACGCAATCAAACGTGTTACTTTCAAACGGCAAACATTCCGCATTCACTTGCGCATAGCGAATATTGCCGACCAAACCTTTATCAATCAGGCGGTCGCGTCCAGTGCGTAGCATTTCGGAGTTAATATCAGCCAACACCACTTCGCCTTTGTCGCCAACGCGCTTTTCAAACAGCATGGTTAAATCGCCCGTGCCGCCTGCTAAATCAAGCACTTTATCGCCCGCCCGCACATTACTTAATTGCACCGCAACGCGCTTCCAAATTCGGTGAATTCCCATCGACATTAAATCATTCATAATGTCGTATTGTCCGGCAACGGAGTCAAAAACCCCGCGCACCAGTTTCACTTTTTCTTTTGCGTCAACAGTTTTGAAGCCAAAATGGGTTGTATTTTCGGTTGTCATGTTTTTATCCTAAAAAAAGTCCGCGCGGCTTAATGGTTGCCTGCGAAGATGCGTTGATGACCGGCAGCTTTTAAATCATTCAGATAAGCTGCCCAGAGAGTTTCGTATTCCGCGCCCAATTTGTACAGCAGCTCCCAGGTGTAAATGCCGCTGTCGTGTCCATCGCTAAACACGGGCGCGATGGCGTAGTTGCCGATGGGTTTTATTTCGGTGATGCTGACGTTTTCTTTGCCAAGCGGCAACTGTCCACCTTCCCCGCCATGTCCAACGGCTTCGGCAGATTGGCTATAAACGCGCAAATATTCACACGGCAATTTGAAGTTGCTGTCATCGGCAAAGCTGATTTCCAAAATGTTGGAAACTTGATGCAGTTTGATTTCGGTGGGGTGGCAGTTAATGGGTTGAGTTGTTAGGCGCATGATGGTGTTCAATATATGAGGGATGTTTTGCAAAAAAACGTAACGGCAGAAGACTTCAATTTCAGCAGTGTGGCAAAAAGTTATTTTCTTAACCGTTACGATTTATACCAGAAAGGGTAAAAAGAAAATCTATCGACATCAGAGAGGGTGTTTTATAACACTCCCGCTTCTAATAACTCTAAATAAAGAAAATCAGGAGCTTTAACACCCGCTTGTTTTCTGATTTCAATTAATTTATCAGATTCAAAAAAAGCTTTCGCAGCAGAAATAGATGTCCATTCAGAAAAATGAACAATTTTATTTGGATTGTTAGCGAGTTTTAACACTTGATAACGTTGTTCGCCGGCATTTTTTCGGATTGACGCTGCCGCATCAAAGATTTTTTTCCACGCTTCATAATCTTCAACTTCATGAATAATGAGTACATGCTCCATTTTAATCTCGTTGTTGTATTGAATAGTTTGGTTAAAAAATATACCGATTCAAATCTTTATCTTCGACAAATTCGATCAAATGCACATTGAGTGGATTTTCGTGGATGTTTGAGCTTTTATTCAACAAACACTTCACCCAAATCAATTTTCAATTCAGAAAACAACACAGAACTAATTATTTCATCGCCTGAAAACATTGCCGCTAATTCATATTTTTGCATCGGCTCATTTAACACAAATTGATAAACCGCCTGTTCAGACGGATAAACCAACCAATACTCACGCACGCCATTTTCTTCATACAAAGCATATTTAATGCGCATTTCTTTTTTGTTATTGCCTTCTGACAAAATTTCAATCACCCAATCCGGTGCGCCTTCGCAACCTTGCTTGCTTAATTTTGTTTTATCGCAAATCACACATAAATCCGGCTGCACAACCGTAAAGACTTCTTTATCGGCAAGTTTTGATTTTTGACTGTCATATAATTTCACATCAAACGGTGCAACAAATAATTTACACTCTTTACGATGGAAAAAATTAGCGATTTGCCTAGATAACTCCCCAGAAATGCGTTGATGTTCCACATTTGGCGCAGCCATCAACATAATTTTGCCCTTGATTAACTCCAATCGTTCTTCAAACTTCCAGGTCAAATAATCGGCGTAACTATAAGTGCCGTTTAAATCGAGTTGTGATAATTGGGTAATGGCTGCCATTTTATGTACCTATAAAATATACCGACTCAAATCTTCATCTTCGACAAACTCAGTCAAATGCGCATCGACATAAGCCTCATCAATCACCACGTCTTTATCTAAAGTGTCGGGAGCGCAAAAAGAAAGGTCTCGCAGCAATCGTTCTAAAATCGTATATAAACGCCGTGCGCCAATATTTTCAGTGGTTTCATTCACTTGCCAACCTAATTCGGCAATCCGTTTTATGCCATCGGGTGCAAAATTCAGATTCACGCCCTCGGTTGCCAACAACGCTTTATATTGTTCGGTTAAAGACGCATTTGGCTCAGTCAAAATCCGCACAAAATCATCCGCCGTTAAAGCTTCCAACTCTACGCGAATCGGGAAACGTCCTTGCAATTCAGGAATTAAATCCGAAGGTTTGGTCAGATGAAACGCGCCAGAGGCAATAAACAAAATATGGTCGGTTTTAATCATCCCAAATTTGGTGCTGACCGTGCTGCCTTCGACTAAGGGCAACAAATCACGTTGCACACCTTCGCGCGAGACTTCACCGCCACCACCGCCGAGTTCTGAACGTTTACAGATTTTGTCGATTTCGTCCAAAAATACAATGCCGTTTTGCTCAACAGATTGAATAGCGCGTTGTCGAATATCATCCTCATTGATTAATTTCGACGCTTCTTCTTCTTGCAACACTTTCAGCGCGTCTTTCACTTTCATTTTCCGTGCTTTGGTGCGCTCGCGTCCCATATTTTGGAACATGCCTTGCAATTGCTGAGTCATTTCCTCCATGCCGGGCGGAGCCATGATTTCTACGCCAATCGGTGAGCTGACATCAATTTCAATTTGTTTGTCATCCATCTCGCCTTCACGCAATTTTTTACGCATTTTTTGACGGGTCGCGCTTTCAGTGTCAGACAACATGCCGCCGTCCGCTGAGGGCAATAAAATATCTAAAACCGCTTCTTCCGCTGCATCTGCCGCACGATGTTGAACTTTTTCCATTTCTTCGATGCGGGTCATTTTCACCGCCATATCCGCTAAATCACGAATAATCGAATCCACATCACGTCCCACATAGCCAACTTCGGTAAATTTAGTCGCTTCAATTTTAATGAACGGTGCATTCGCTAAACGCGCTAAACGCCGCGCAATTTCAGTTTTCCCTACGCCGGTAGGCCCAATCATCAGAATATTTTTTGGGGTAATTTCATCACGCAACGCATCACACACTTGTGAACGCCGCCAGCGATTTCGCAACGCAATCGCAACAGAACGTTTCGCGTTGTCTTGACCAATAATATGTTTATCTAATTCGCTGACAATTTCTCTGGGGGTCATTTGGCTCATAACATTACTCTCTAGGTTCAGCATCAAGTTCTTCAATGCGCAAATTGTGATTGGTATAAATACAAACATCGGCGGCGATATTGAGGGATTTTTCCACAATCTCACGCGCACTTAAATCAGTATTTTCTAGCAATGCGCGTGCCGCAGATTGGGCAAACGCACCGCCTGAGCCAATGGCGATTAAATCGTGTTCGGGTTCAATCACATCACCTGTGCCAGAAATCACAAACGTGACTTTCGCATCTGCAATAATCAACAACGCTTCTAATTTGCGTAACGCGCGATCCGTGCGCCAGTCTTTCGCCATTTCCACAGCGGCGCGGGTTAAATTGCCACGATGTTTTTCTAATTTGCCTTCAAAATGTTCAAATAAAGTAAAAGCATCGGCGGTTGCGCCTGCAAAACCTGCAATAACTTGATCGTGATAAAGCCTACGCACTTTGCGTGCATTGCCCTTCATCACGGTGTTGCCTAATGTGACTTGACCGTCGCCACCGATAACGACTTTATCGCCGCGACGCACTGAAAGAATGGTTGTACCTCTAAACACGTTGTTCCCTATTTGTTGCAAAACCTAAAAGTGGGAATTTTACATGGTAATACGGGCGGTGGGGGAAATTTTATTTTGGCTTAGACCTTTCAGGTTTTTAAAACCTGAAAGGTCTTGTGTTTAGACTAATCGTTGTTCTAAGTTATCACGCACAGTATCTAAAAAGCTTTCGGTGGTTAAATAATGCGAGTCGTTTACTTGGTCGCCATAAATACACACGGCTAAATCTTTCGTCATTTGTCCGGCTTCCACCGTGCTGACGCAAACCTCTTCCAACGCTTTGCAAAATTTAATTAATTCATCATTGCCATCGAGTTTGCCGCGAAACTCCAAGCCGCGCGTCCACGCATAAATTGATGCAATGGGATTGGTGGACGTTTTAAACCCTTTTTGATATTGCCGATAATGCCGCGTTACTGTGCCATGCGCGGCTTCAGCTTCCATCGTTTTTCCGTCTGGCGTTAATAAAGTGGATGTCATTAAGCCTAATGAACCAAAACCTTGCGCAACGGTGTCAGATTGCACGTCACCATCATAATTTTTACACGCCCACACAAACGCGCCATTCCATTTCAACACGCTGGCAACCATGTCATCAATCAATTTATGTTCATAAATAATGCCCAGTTCTGCAAATTGGGTTTTATATTCTTGCTCATAAACCTGTTGAAAAATGTCTTTAAAGCGTCCGTCATACTGTTTCAAAATGGTATTTTTCGTTGATAAATACAACGGCCAGCCTCTATCTAAAGCAACTTTAAAACAACTGTGCGCAAAGCCGAAAATAGATTCGTCGGTGTTAAACATCGCTAATGCAACGCCATCGCCCTCAAAATGAAACACTTCTTGGCTTTGTTCCGCGCTGCCATCGTCGGGTGTGAAACTGATTTTTAACCTGCCTTTGCCGTGCGTTTTAAAATCCACCGCGCGATATTGATCGCCAAACGCATGACGACCGATGCAAATGGGTTTTGTCCAATTCGGTACTAAGCGCGGCACGTTGCGGCAAATAATCGGTTCTCTAAATACTGTGCCATCGAGAATATTGCGCAGTGTGCCATTGGGGGATTTGTACATGCGTTTTAAATGAAACTCCGCAACCCGCGCCTCATCTGGAGTGATAGTAGCGCATTTGATGCCTACGCCGTGTTTTTTAATCGCATAAGCCGCGTCCACCGTAATTTGGTCGTCACTGGCATCGCGGCTTTGAATGCTTAAGTCGTAATATTCAATCGGCACATCGACATAAGGCAAAATGAGTTCTTCTTTAATAAAATGCCAGATGACGCGCGTCATTTCATCGCCGTCTAATTCAACTATCGGATTTTTAACCGTTATTTTGTTCATGTCGCTTGCCCAATAAAAAGTGGAGTTGAATAACACTAGCAGATTTGCTGGGTTTAAACCACTGCTAAACTTTCTGGGTGTTTTGATTCAGCGATAGGCAAGAAAAAAGCATTTTTGGTTTTAATTGGCTGGGGAAAAAATCTGTTTAAGTCGTTATACTAGCTAAAAAAGCCCTGAATCTCTAACCCCAGAGAAAATCAAATGAACTATCACCCATCAACGCATTGCCCGAATTGTTTTCACGCCAGCCCAAGCGCGATTTGTCCGCATTGCAATTTTGACCGCGATAAATACCTGAAAGAACACGCCAGCAATCATCATTTGCCGTTGTTTACCCGATTGGATAAAGGTTATGTGATTGGGCGCGTATTGGGTGAAGGCGGTTTTGCGATTGTGTATGCGGCACTGCGCGAGGCGGACGGTTTAGCGTTTGCGGTGAAGGAATATTATCCTGAATCCTTAGCCAGTCGCGGCTTGAATAATTGCACGGTGCAGGCGAAACGCAATGAAACCGAGCGGTTAGCGGTGTGGCAAAAACGCTTTAAAGAGGAAGCTGAGCATTTACGCCGTTGTCAGGATTATCCAGCGATTGCGGGCGTGGTGAAGCGGGCGGATTTGCTGGAGCAGAATAATAGCGTGTATTTGGTGATGGAACGCTTGCAGGGCAACAGTTTACGCGACTATTTGACCGAGCCGAAATCAGCGCAGTGGATTTTGGGTTGGTTAAAGCCGTTATTGGCTACGTTTGAGCAATTGCATAATCGGCAAATATTTCATCGGGATGTGAGTCCGAATAATGTGTTTTTGACGGCTGAAAAATCAACCGATGTTGATGAATGTGATTATAAATTTTATACGGTGTGATGACTTATGTTTTGCGGATTAGATTTTGGTACATCGAACTCATCTATTGGTACTATACAAAATAATGAGCCAACGCTAATTTCAATCGATGGGGATAATAAATATTTACCTTCTATTGTATATGCTAAAAAAAATGATATTAAAGTAGAAGCTGTAGATGAAAATGAAGTAAGACGGCTTGCAGATAAAGACTCTCGCAATAAAGATAATAAAAACTTAACCAGAGAACAACTAGAAACTCAAATACGGAATAGCTTAAAAAAATATTTACGCGAGGAAGCAGAAGAAGAATATGCCAATCAAGGAATTAAAGATTTAACATCTTCTTCCAAATTTATTTTTGGGGAAAATGCTATAAAAAATCAAGCATTGTATCCAAATGATGGAATATGCACAAAATCACCAAAAACATTTCTTGGAAGTAAAATCTCTCGATATTTACTTGATAGCATGGGACTTATTGTTGAAAACATTTTGGCTCACATAAAAAATACAGCTCAAATTACTACAAACTTGGATTTTGATAGTATTGTTTTAGGAAGACCCGTAAATTACGGGGTAATTGCTAATGAGTCCTCCAACAAACAAGCCATTGATATAATGATATGCGCTGCTAAAAATGCAGGCTTCAAAAATATAGAATTTGAATATGAGCCTGTTGCAGCTGCAATCGATTTTGAAAGAATATTACCATCGGAATCTAATGTTTTGGTAGTGGACATAGGAGGTGGAACGACAGATGTAACTATGATGAGATTATCACCTAAGTTTTGCAAAATCATAGATAGAACTCAACATATTTTAGCTTCATCTGGAATAAGAGTTGGTGGAAATGATTTTGATATTGCGTTTGCTTTTTACAAAATTATGCACTATTTAGGTAAAGAATCACTTGGTAAAAAAAGTAACATAATTAATAGAAATCCTCCAATATCAAATACCCTTTATTATGATGCAGTACAAATTAATGATATACACTCCATGTCGAGATTTAAATCAAGTGGAGAATTAATACTATCCGCATATGAAAAATCTTCTGGAGAAATAAAAAATAAAATAGGGAGACTTTTTACACTACACAATAAAAATTATGTATATCGTCTTAATCATAGTTCCGAGATGGCTAAGATACTTTTATCTGAGAAAGATTCAATAAACCTTCCATTAAAATATCTTGAAGATGATTTAGTTATTCAATTAGACAAGAGTGATTTAATTGATGCTATTTCAAGTAAAACAAAACCTATACGAGATTTAATAAATGATGTTGTGTTTTCATCAGGAATAAAGCCAGACTATATATACGTTACCGGAGGCTCATCAAAATCTCCAATACTTATGAATTTACTATTTGATGAGAAAGAAATAAAAAAAGTTATTCCTGGAGATGACTTTGGTAGTGTTACTAAAGGATTAACTTTAGTAGCTAAAAATCGTTTTTCATAATACCGTGTGCAGGGTACATTTTGAACATACTTAACGCTTGTGCAATGAAAAGGAGTAAAAATGACCGATAAATCATTAGGAACATTTGTAA
>CAKZJE010000038.1 GCA_936941155.1 uncultured Methylomonas sp.
AGTTACACACTGGCAAATAATCTTGATTTAACCTCAGAACTTGCCGCAGTGAGTGGGCAATATCCTGGTATGTGGTCAAGCCTTGGATTTACCCCGATTGGCAATCTTACCAATAAATTTACCGGTACATTTGACGGCTTAGGTCACACAATTACTGGGCTTAGTATTAATCGCCCTGCAACCAGTTATGTTGGGCTATTTGGGTACGCGGATACAGCAAGCAGCAGTATTAATAATCTGGGATTGCTGGGAGGGAGCATTGTCGGTTATTCCTATGTGGGTTCTCTATTAGGTTATGGCAATTTAGCGATTATCAATAATGATTATGCAACAAGCAATGTGTCTGCGACTCTGGCAGGTGCTTCTCAAGTCGGTGGGTTAGGAGGGCAGTGTTTTGGTTGCGATCTTAATTATCTTTACGCGACAGGAAATGTAACAGCAACAGGTGCGAATGTTGGTGGATTGTGGGGGCAACTACAAGGGACGATTACCAACAGTTTTGCCACTGGTAATGTATCTGGTGGAACGGTTGTGGGAGGATTGATCGGAGGATTTAACGGAAATAATGCGACTAATGTTTATGCAACAGGTAGTGTGACAGGCACGGATAAAGTCGGTGGATTAGCAGGGGTTTTTAATGTATTTAATATTACCAATGCTTTTGCATCAGGCAAAGTCACAGGCAGCACTAATGTTGGTGGCTTAGTTGGCTCAAGCAACGGTGGCACAGCAACGAATGCTTTTTGGGATACTCAAACCACAGGACAGGCGACCAGTTTTGGTGGGCAAGGAACAGGTAAAACCACAGCAGAACTGATGACTCAAGCCACTTACACAGGCTGGAACTTTACCGCCGCAGGTGATTGGTGGATGTCCGATACCAATACGCGTCCCTTCCTGCGTTTTGAATACAGCACCAATATTACAAACGCCCATCAATTGCAAATGATGGCAATGGATTTATCAGCCAGTTACACACTGGCAAATAATCTTGATTTAACCTCAGAACTTGCCGCAGTGAGTGGGCAATATCCTGGTATGTGGTCTGCCAAAGGATTTTCGCCTGTTGGCAATTTTGTTTCTCCTGTCTTTGATATTTTCGTGGGTAATTTTGATGGACAAAACCACACGATTACTGGATTGACGATTAATCGTCCGAATGAAAATTTTATTGGCTTGTTTGGTTTTACCACTGGCGGTCAAATTAGCAATGTGGGTTTAATTGCAAGCAATATCAGTGCGGCAGGTGCAGGTCATATCGGCACATTGGTTGGTGAAAACTTCAGCAATATCAGCAACAGCTACGCAACTGGCGGTAGTGTTACCGGTCGCTATGATATGGGAGGCTTAGTCGGCAACAGCCATGGTGTTACGATTGACAGCAGTTATGCAACGGTGAATGTCACAGCAACTGGTGTAGGGGCTGTCTCAGGCATTGGAGGATTGGTAGGCTTTGTCAGCGATGCTGGCGGAGTGATTAGCAATTCTTACGCAACAGGAAATGTTAGCGGTCAAGATCAAGTTGGCGGTTTGATAGGTCAAAACGAAGGGGCGATTAGCAACTCTTATGCAACAGGCAATGTCACAAACACTGGCATTGATGTGGGTGGGCTAGTAGGTCTTAACAACGGAACTATTAGTAATTCACATTACGACATTGATTCTGTAAGTATTAATGGAGCGAGTCTTGTAACCGTTGCTGGGATTTATAACGCGCAATATCTTGATTGGATAGCTAACGGAAAAGCACTGGATATTGCTAATTATGCTAGCTCTTTGCCACTGAATGCTGGCTACTATGAAATCAGCAACATTCAAGGTATCAAAGATGCTCTGGGATTTTCTGATAGTCTTTCGTATAAATTTCGCCTGACTTCAGATATAAACCTAGCAACAGCATCAGGATTATATATTCCCTATCTTGCAACGGAATTTGATGGGGCAGGGCATGTGATTTCTAATCTTGCGGTTAATCAGTCGTATAACAGCAAGCTTGGCATGTTTGGAGTGATTCATGCAGGTGGCGTTGTTAATAATTTAGGGCTAATGAATCTTGCCATCACCGGAAATGGCTATGTAGGTGGATTAGCGGGGTATAGTGAAGGTAGCGTGACGAATAGTTATGCAACCGGCAGTGTGAGTGCAAGTAGTTTAAAAGATTATGCGGGCGGCTTAGTTGCTTACAACAATACTACGGGGTCTATTGCACAAAGCTATGCAGATGTTGATGTCACAGGCTTTAATGAAGTTGGTGGCTTAGTTGGGGCAAATTTAGGTGCGATTGATAAAACTTACGCACTCGGCAGTGTAAGAGGAACTAACAGAGTAGGCGGTTTATTGGGGCTAAGTGCGAGTGGCACAGTGAGCAATAGTTACGCTACAGGTAATGTAACAGGTCTTCTCAATAAGGGGGGTTTAGTCGGTGCTTATACAGCGGGCACGGTTAGCAATTCTTATTGGGATACCAACAGTACAGGATTAGCGAGTAGTGCTGGCGGTGCTGGGGCAGTGGGAAAAACTACTGCACAATTGATGACAGAAACCACTTATACCGCTATCGGTTGGAATTTTGCTGCAGCCGGTGATTGGTGGATGTTAAATGGAAGTACTCGTCCTTTCTTGCAGATGGAGTACAGCACTAATATTCAAAATGCTCATCAATTGCAAATGATGGAGATGAATTTATCAGCGAATTACACTCTTGCAAACAATATTGACATAACTTCAGAGTTTGCCGCAGTGGGTGGACAATATCCTGGTATGTGGTCTGCGCAAGGTTTTGATCCCATTAGTTTGTTCGCTGGTAATGTTGATGGCTTGAATCATACCATTACAGGATTAACGATTAATCTCCCAACCACTCATTTTGTCGGGCTGATTGGTGTGAATCATGGCTCAATTAGCAATCTTGGTCTTGTGGATGCAAATGTGACCGGACAAGATATGACAGGAGCATTGGTAGGGGAGAACACTGGCACAGTGAACAATGGTTACACAACAGGTATTGTCAGTGGACGCAATTATATTGGTGGATTAATTGGACATAATACAGGAGCAGCCAATACCGTTAATAGCTACAGTACCGCTACTGTGAGTGGAAATGGCTTTGTCGGTGGATTAGTAGGGCTTGCTAATTTTGGAAGTGTTAGCAATGTTTATGCGACAGGGAATGTAACAGGAGCTATTAGCGTTGGTGGATTATTGGGTGCCAATGAAGCAATTATTACGGATGCCTATGCAACAGGAAAGGTGAAAGGGACTAATACGGTTGGTGGCTTAGTTGGCTCTAACAGCGGTTCTGTTAGCAATGCTTATGCGACTGGCAGTGTGGTTGGTAGTTTAAATGTTGGTGGTTTGGTTGGAGCGAATAGTATTGGAAGCTCTATTAGCAACACTTATGCGACCAGCAGTGTTATTGGTACGCAATATGTTGGCGGTTTAGTAGGTCATAACAGTTCTGGAGCGGTCAGCAACAGTTATTCAGCAGGAGTTGTAGCGGGTGTAGTTGACACAGGGGGGTTAGTAGGTCTTGATGACACGGGCACTAGCGACTTTAGTACTTCTTTTTGGGATACCCAAACCACAGGGCAAGCCACCAGTTCTGGGCTGGGGGCATTAGGTAAAACTACTACCGAATTAATGACACAATCAACCTATGCAGGTTGGGATTTTACCAATAGCTGGTGGATGTCAGACACCAATACTCGCCCGTTTTTACGTTCTGAATACAGCACGACCATCACCAATGCGCATCAATTGCAGTTGATGGCATCCGACTTAACAGCTAACTATACGCTGGCGAACAATCTCAATTTAAGTTTTGAGTTAGCAAATTCTGTCGGCATGTGGAATACCACTAAAGGCTTTGTGCCAATTGGTGGTAATGGAACAGCGAATTTTTTTACAGGTAGTTTTGATGGATTAAACCATACCATTTCTGGTTTGATGATTAACCGCCCCACAACAAACTCGATAGGTCTATTTGGTCTTAACGTGGGTGTAATCAACAATCTGGTTTTATCTGAACTGAATATCACAGGAGACCAACATACAGGTGGACTAGCGGGTGATAATCATGGGGCAATTAGCAATTCTTTTGTCAATGGTCAGGTGACAGGCTTTATATTTGTTGGGGGTTTAGTCGGTTATAACTTTGGCACTATCAACAACACTTACAGTGCAGGTTCTGTTTTGGGTAGCCATGATACTGGAGGTCTTGTTGGTGCAAATAATACCACTATTTCAGACTCTTATAGTACCAGTGCAGTCACGGGTTTATCCAATCGTACTGGGGGGTTAGTGGGTTCGAATGCCTCCAGCTCAACCATTACTAATAGCTATGCCTCTGGAAAGGTAACGAGTAATGGGGCAAACGTAGGTGGTTTGGTTGGTGAAGAATATGGAACTGTCACTGACTCTTTTTGGGATGTTGACAGCACAGGACAAGCGGCGGGTGTTGGCACAAACAACGGCACTTTTAATGCAGTTGGCAAAACAACTACGGAGCTGATGACGCAATCCACTTATACCGGTTGGGATTTTACCAATACTTGGTGGATGTCAAATACCAACACTCGTCCTTTCTTACGCTCTGAATACAGCACTTCCATCACAAATGCCCATCAATTGCAATTGATGGAAATGGATGTATCTGCTTCTTACACATTAGCTAACAACATTGACTTAACAGCAGAATTGGCAGCAGTCGGTGGACAATATCCGGCGATGTGGTCTAGTGCCGGTTTTTTACCGATTGGTAATGCTTCCGCTTTTACAGGTAGTTTTGATGGTTTAAATCACACGATTACTGGATTGAGGATTGATCGACCAGCCCGCAATAATGTGGGTTTGTTTGACACCTTGAATAATGCTTCAGTAAGCAACTTAGGCATAGAATCTGCAACTGTGACAGGCGCAAACCAAACAGGTGGATTAGTTGGCGTTGTTGCCGGAGCAACTTCTATCGACAATGTTCATGTGACAGGTAATATTACCGGCACAGTTTGGCATACCGGTGGCTTAGCTGGGCGTACTTCGGCGGCTACGACGATTACAAATTCATACACGCAAGGTAGCGTAAATAGCTCTTCTAATCGTTCTGGTGGATTAGTCGGACAAAACTTTGGAACAATTAGCAATAGCTATTCAACTGCAAGCGTCACAGGTGGAGCGCATGTAGGGGGATTGGTAGGCCGTGCTGAAGCTAGCTCTACCATTAATAACACCTATGCCACTGGAATGGTCACAGGAACAACGATTGGAGGCTTGATAGGGGACAACGCAGGAACAGTGACCAATTCTTTTTGGGATATTGATACCACAGCGCAACCGGCTGCTAATGGTTTTGGTGCTAATTCAGGCACGTTTACTGCGTTAGGCTATAACACTGCTAACTTAATACAGGAAGCAACCTATACATCAGAAGGTTGGAATTTCAGCACAGAGTGGTGGATTTCAGAAGGTAACACTCGTCCATTTTTGCGTTCTGAATACAGCACCTCCATTACTACCCCCCACCAATTGCAATTGATGCAAATGGATGTATCAGCTGCTTACACGTTAGAGAAAAACATTGATTTAACCTCAGAACTTGCGGCAGTCGGAGCAGAATATCCCGGCTTATGGTCTAGCCAAGGTTTTGCGCCTATCGGAACATTTACAGGCAGCTTAGATGGCTTGGGTCACACTATTACAGGACTGAGTATTAATCGCCCAGCGACTGATGGTATAGGGTTATTTTCCACAACGGATACAGGCAGTTTCATTAATAATCTTGGATTGGTAAATAGCAGTATTCTAGGACAATCTTACACAGGCGGATTAGTAGGCTTTCATCATGGAGTTATCAATAATAGTTACACTTCAGGCAGTGTGACAGGTTCTAGCAGTATTGGTTTTGATATTGGTGGTATGGTAGGAAATGGTAACTTAGGCACGATTAGCAATAGTTATTCCACCAGCAATGTTTTAAGTACGAATGGTGGTAATGTCGGTGGATTACTGGGTTTTGCAATTAATGCAAAGGTGATAAACAGTTATGCAACAGGCAGTGTTTCCGGTGATGGTACTGGGTCTTCTGTGGGAGGATTGATAGGCTATTTATCTAGCGGCACAGTGATAAATAGTTATGCAACTGGGATTCTTAATAATAGTTTTGATAGCAGTGCTATTGGTGGATTAATAGGTTATGTAGATGGAAATGCCACAATCAAGCAAAGTAATGCGATAGGCACAATTTCAAACTCAGGAGGCATTGGAACATCAGTTGGAGGATTAATCGGAAAATTAGATAGTGCTACAGCGATAGTCAGCACCAGTTATTCGACAAGCTCGATTAGCAATTCTGGCAATGATAACTTCATTGGCGGATTGATAGGTTTTTCAACTGGTATTGTCAACAGCAACAGCTACGCTTCTGGTTCGATTAGAAATACAGGGATTTCTAATGTGCAAGTCGGTGGTTTAGTTGGACAAAATGCTGTAACTGGCTCTATTGATAGTGCTTATGCGACAGGCACTATCATCAGCTCTAGTGATGTTGCTGGAGGATTGGTTGGATATAACTTTGGTGATGTTTCTAACAGCTATGCGACTGGCAGCGTGAGTGGCACTCAATATATTGGTGGATTAGTAGGATATAACGAGACAAGTTTAGGGAGTGACATTACTTACTCTCATGCAACTGGAATTGTCAGTGGTGATTTTGATGTAGGCGGTCTTATTGGTTATAACGACAACAGATCAGGAGGCTTGGTTAGCCATACCTACGCAACTGGAAATGCGACTAGCACTAGCAATAATGTAGGTGGACTTATAGGACGCTCTGAAAAAGGAGTTGATAATTCATACGCGACAGGCAATGTGAGTGGTTTGGATTATGTGGGTGGATTGATAGGACATACGAATCTCAATGGGACGGGAGGGATATTAGATACTGTTTATGCAACTGGCAAAGTGACAGGGCGTGCAATTGCTGGAGGATTAGTCGGTTCTAATGATGGTCTTGACGTGCTGAATTCCTACGCGACCGGTAATGTTGTTGGTAGCAGCAATTATATTGGTGGATTAATAGGACAGCATCGTTTTGCAGGTACGCTTTATAACACTTACGCAACAGGCAATGTCAGTGGAAAAAACTATGTTGGTGGATTAGTCGCCTATAATTATGGCGCGGTTATTGGTGCGAGCGGTTATGCTTCTTATGCCACTGGCAATGTAAAAGGTTCAGCAAACGTGGGGGGAGTGCTGGGCTATAACGATAATTTTGGTACAGTCCAATATGCGTATGCCAGCGGTAACGTCACGGGTGATTTTGAAGTTGGCGGCTTGATAGGCTATAACTTTTCCAGCGCAACTGTTCAGAACGCCTATGCCACTGGCAATGTAATTGGAAATGTTAATTCTGGTGGGGCGATTGGAAATAACAATAACTTCACAGTCGATAGCATCTATGCCAGCGGTAAAGTGACGGGAGCAGCAGCTAGCACTGGCGGATTAGTAGGGAATAACGCAGGAACGGTTAACAATTCTTTTTGGGATATAGAAACAACAGGGAAAAATGCTGCAAGTGGCGTTGGGGTAAACACGGGCACATTTGGCGCAACAGGACAAACAACCGCCAACTTAATGCAGGAAACAACTTATTCAGGTTGGGATTTTTCAAGTACGGGCGATTGGTGGATTTCCAATACCAATACTCGTCCATTCTTAAGCGGCGAAAATAACACCAGCATTTCTAACAGCCATCAATTACAGATGATGGCATTCAATTTATCAGGTAATTACACCTTAGCAAACAATATTGATTTAAGTGCAGATTTGGCAAACGCTAGCAGCATGTGGTCAGTTGCTAAAGGTTTTGTTCCACTTGGTAATTGGGATACCGGACAATTTTTTACGGGGAATCTTGATGGGCAAAAGCACGTTATTGCTAATCTTTTTATTAATCGCCCCACAGAAAACTATGTTGGCTTGTTTGGATATACGGATGGCGGCGGCTCGATTAGTAACCTTGGGTTAATAGGTGGTAGTGTCACTGGTCAAAGTGCAGTCGGTGCTTTGGTAGGACAAAATGCTTCGTTTTCAATTAATAACAGCTATGCAACGACGGATGTTACTGCTGATAATACTGTAGGTGGTTTAGTAGGGTGGAATAGCAATTCTGGCAATATCGCTTATGCTTATGCAGCAGGTAATGTTAGCGGTCGAACTACAGTTGGCGGATTAGTAGGTTCGAGTAGCGGCACTTCTATTATCAACAATGCTTATGCGACAGGCAATGTGACACGCACTTCAGGTACGGATATAAGCCTTGGTGGATTAGTTGGTCGGCTTAGAGAAGGTGCTAATGTTAGCAACACATACGCTTCGGGAAAAGTGACTGGAATTACCAGTGGTGGCTTAGTAGGGATGTTTGACTCAGGAACGATCACAAATTCTTTTTGGGATACTCAAACAACAGGACAATCAACAAGCTCTGGTGTGGGGGCAACTGGTGAAACTACCGCTAATTTAATGCTACAAAGCACTTATTCTGGATGGGACTTTACCAGCACTTGGTGGATGTCCCAAGCTAATACTCGTCCTATATTGCGTTTTGAATACAGCACAGACATTGTGACTTCCCATCAATTACAACTAATGGGTTTGAATTTAAATGCCAATTACACACTCGGAAATAATATTGATTTAACAGCAGATTTTGCCACAGGAAGCGGCAGTGTTTGGTCAGCGCAAGGCTTTATTCCTGTTGGTGATAACGCCAACAAATTTACTGGTACTTTTGACGGTTTAGGGCATTCAATTACTGGATTGATGATTAATCGTCCTGCAACCGATTATGTTGGTTTGTTTGGTGATGCGAGCAGTACTAGCAGCATTAGCAATCTAGGTTTAGTAGGCGGTAGTATCAAAGGACATACCGTTGTAGGCTCGCTGGCAGGCAATAATGCAGGAACTGTTAATAACACTTACGCAACAGGCACTGTGACAGGTCAATTAACCACGAATTTTGATCCTTGTTGTTTCTCTACGGGCGGACTGGTAGGAATAAATGACACCACTGGCAACATAAACAATTCTTACGCGACTGGTGATGTGGCAGGCTCTCGCGCTGTGGGAGGATTGGTAGGACTTAACAAAGGCCTAATCAGCTCTTCTTTCGCACTAGGTAATGTCAGCGGCACTTTTTTTGTGGGCGGCTTAGTTGGGGAAAATATGAGTAACGGCGTTGATATAGCCAGGGTTACAAATACTTACGCAACTGGCAATGTGACTGGTGCGGCTTCAGTCGGTGGTTTGTTTGGATATAGCTATCTTGGGTCTTTAATTAACAGCTACGCATCGGGGCTTGTGGTTAGTACAACCGGCTCTAGCTTAGGTGGGTTAATCGGATCTGATGTCGGAGGTTTTTCTTTTATTAGTAATTCTTTTTGGGATACTCAAACCACAGGTCAATTGTATGCGACCGATGCTCAAACTTTTCTTGCCGGTGCAACAGGTGAAACGACTTTGAATTTAATGTCGCAAGCCACCTATACAGGGTGGGATTTTGGGAATCGTTGGTGGTCATCGGATAGCAATACCCGTCCTTTTTTACGATCTGAATATACAACCACTATTACCAATGCTCGGCAATTGCAATTGATGAGCGTGGATTTATCAGCTGATTACATATTGGCAAACAATCTTGATTTAAGCATTGTATTGACTGATGCTAATGGCATGTGGTTAAACAACAGCTTTGCACCGATTGGTGATAACGGCGGACGATTTACGGGTAGCTTTGATGGCTTAAACCACACGATTACTAATCTGGTTATTGCGCAAACTACAGGGAATGTTGGATTGTTTGGCTATACAGATTCTGGCAGCAGCATTAGTAATATTGGCTTGGTTGATGTAAATGTGACAGGCGGCAATGCAACAGGTGCATTAGTTGGCTCAAGTAATGGCAATATCAACAACGCTTATGCAACAGGCACTGTCACGGGGGGCGATTATACAGGTGGGCTGGTAGGACACAGCTATAACTCCCTCAGTTATATTAGTAACAGCCACGCACAGGTTAATGTAACAGGTGGATTAGCAACAGGTGGTTTGGTAGGCGAAGCAGATAACGCTATTAATAACGCTTATGCTTCTGGCAATGTAATCAGCACTGGTTCTTATAGCGCGGGTGGTTTGGTAGGATATTTGAGTACTGGTGGCAGCATCAACGGAGCGTATGCGACAGGAACTGTACATGGTGTTGATGAAGTGGGAGGGCTAGTAGGCACTGCTGATGGAATTAGCAGTGTTAATAATACCTATGCGGGAGGCAATGTTACAGGGACTGGCAATTATGTCGGCGGCTTAATAGGAGCTAATTATGATGCCACGATTAATGAAAGTTATAGCACCAGCACAGTCACAGGTGCTACCAATGTAGGTGGACTGGTTGGACTCAATGGTCATGCAGGTATCATTAACGAATCGTATGCTACCGGAAAAGTCATCGCTACTTCATCCACTATGGGGGGATTGGTTGGTGATAATACGCTTGGCGTAATTACTAATTCTTTTTGGAATACAGAAAGCTCTGGTTTAAGTAATGCTGTTGGTGCAGGAAGTGCCACAGGAGCAAGTGGTAAAACCAAATTAGAGTTAATGACACAAAGCACTTATGTAGGCTGGGATTTTGTCAGTGCATGGTGGATGTCTGAAGGTAACACCTTGCCTTTTGCTCGCAGTGAATACAGTACGGTCATTACTAACTCGCATCAGTTGCAATTGATGGCAATGTCAGCTGCAACTTTGTCAGAAAACTATACGTTAGCGAATAATCTTAATTTAACCGCAGACCTAGCGAATGCCAGCAGCATGTGGTCTGCCCAAGGATTTTTGCCAATCGGTGATGATACAAATTCATTCTCAGGAAGTTTTAATGGTTTAAATCATACGATTACAGGATTGACGATTAATCGCCCGGCAGCCAATAAGATAGGACTGTTTGGCAATTTAGGCAGCACCGACCTCAGTAATCTTGGTTTATTAAACGTTAATATTACGGGGCTTGATGATGTTGGCAGTTTAGCAGGCTGGAGTAGTGCCGGTACAAGTGCAGTGATAACCAATGTTTATGCAACAGGCACTGTTTCAGGTGATTGGCAAGTAGGTGGTTTGGCAGGATACAGTGAAAGCACTATCAGCAATAGTTATACAGATGTGGATGTTTCTGGACAACATGATGATATAGGCGGTTTGGTAGGTCAAAATCAAGGCGACATCAGCAATGCTTATGCACTTGGCAAAGTGACAGGAGTGAGTGGCAATACAGGAGGATTGATAGGCACAAACTATGCGGGTACTGTGACGAATACTTATGCAACAGGAAAGGTATTAGGATCTGGCTCTACAGGTGGTTTGTTAGGTGGATTTCTTGGTGGTAGCGTGAGCAACTCGTTTTGGGATACTCAAAGCACAGGACAAGCAACGAGCGCGGGCGGTACGGGCATAGGTCAAACCACAGCACAATTGATGACGCAAGCGACTTATTCTGACCCAAGCTGGGATTTTACCAATACATGGTGGATGTTAGACGGCAACACACGCCCATTCTTGCGCACTGAATACAGCACTAATATTAGCAACGCCCATCAATTGCAAATGATGGCAATGAATTTGTCAGCCAATTACACATTAGCAAACAATATTGATTTAACGCCTGAATTAAAACCTGTCAATGCAGAATATCCCGGTATGTGGTCAGCACAAGGATTTGTGCCGATTGGTGATAGCACAACGCAGTTTACTGGAAGTTTGGATGGTTTAAATTACACAATTAACGGACTGAGCATTAACCGTACAACCACTGATAATGTAGGATTATTTGGTCTGACAAATAATGCGACTATTAGCAATATAGGCATAATCAATGCAGACATCACAGGTCAAAACAGTGTTGGTGGGTTAGTCGGAGCAAATAATAATACAGTTATTAATAACGTTTATACGACAGGTACTATTAACGGTATTAATAACGTAGGAGGCATGGCAGGAGGATTAAACAATGCAATTGTCAATGACGCTTACTCAAGTAGTGTGGTCAGTGGTTCAGCATTTGTTGGAGGATTAGTTGGGGTTAATGCGGGTAATGGAAGTATCAGTAATGTTTATGCAACTGGCAGCGTAGATGGAACAAGCACACTTGGAGGCTTAGTCGGCTTTAACGGTAGTTTTGCCAGCATTACTAACGCTTATGCAACAACGGAAGTGAATGGCTCTGGCTCTGTAATAGGAGGTTTGGTTGGGCAAAACGATGGCACTATCACCAATACTTATGCAACCGGTCTTGTAAATAAAGGTCTTACCGCTGATGCAACGATTGGAGGTCTGATAGGAGTCGTTACTGGCTCGAATGTGATTAATTCATTTTGGGATATAGATACGACAGGACAAGCAGATTTATTTGATGGTCGTGGTACAGGAGTATTAACGACTGACGCATTATCGCAAGGCAATTACACAGGTTGGGATTTTATCAGTACTTGGTGGATGTCTGATAGCAACACCCGCCCATTCTTACGCAGCGAATACAGCACCACCATCAACAATGCTCATCAATTACAACTGATGGGTCTGAATTTGAATGCAAATTACACACTCGCAAACAACATTGACTTAACCCCAGAATTGAAACCGGTTAATGCAGAATATCCGGGTATGTGGTCAAGCAAAGGATTTGTATCTATAGGCGATTTTAGCAATGCGTTTACAGGTAGTTTTGATGGGGCAGGTTATATCATTACAGGATTAATGATGAATCGACCTCTTGAAAGCAATGTGGCTTTATTTGGAAATGTAACAGGCGGCAGTCTTTCAAATATTGGCTTATTAGCAACCAATATCACAGGGCAAACTTATGTCGGTGCTTTACTAGGCTATAGTTTTAACGCTTCTATTAACAATGCCTATTCGACTGGCGTTGTATCAGGCGATAGTTATGTCGGTGGTTTGATAGGCTATGGCAGCAATTCAATTAATAATGTTTATTCAGCAAGCACAGTCACAGGCACAGGCAGCAATATTGGCGGATTGGCAGGCGCAAACGTTGGAAATATTAACAACGCTTATGCAATTGGCGCAGTGTCTGGTTTATCAGGTTCAGACATCGTTGGTGGTTTAGTCGGGTTTAATAACGGAAATATTAACAATGCTTACGCAAGCGGCAATGTTTCAGGAGCAACAAATGTTGGTGGATTAATAGGCAGTAGTTTTTCAGGCTCAATGACTAACGCCTTTTGGGATATTGACACCACAAGACAATTAAGCAGCGCGGGTAGTGAAATAGGCAAAACTACCATCGAGTTAATGACTCAATCCACCTACACAGGCTGGGATTTTGGCAATACTTGGTGGATGCCCGATATTCTTAACGGCTATAACACCCGTCCATTCTTACGCATAGAATATGGCACAACCATCACTAATACTCATCAATTACAAATGATGGGGATGGCGTTATCAGCTTCATATACGTTAGCAAATAATCTCGATTTAACTTCAGAATTGGCAAACCCTAGCGCAATGTGGTCAAGTTTGGGCTTTGTGCCTGTTGGTCATGGCACAGCACATTTTACCGGTGATTTGGATGGTTTAAGTCACAGCATTACTGGATTGACTGTTAATCGTCCTCTTGCCAGCAATCTTGGATTATTTGGTATTGCCAACGGTGGCAGCATTAGTAATCTTGGTTTGAATAATGTAAATATTTCAGGCGTAGATTATGTGGGTGGATTGGCTGGAAAGAGTAATGCTAGCATCAGCAATGTTTATGTCACTGGAGCTATCACAGGGATATTGAATTATGCAGGGGGATTGGTAGGATACAATCAAGGTAGCATTAGTAACGCATACGCAACAGCCGATGTTACAGGTATTAGTGATGTGGGTGGGTTAATAGGCTATAACAGCTCGACTCTCAATAATACTTATTCAACAGGGAACGTGAGTGGCACTGCCAATGTTGGTGGGTTGATAGGATTTAATGACGTTTCTGGAGTTGTAAATAATTCTTTCTGGAATATAGACACTTCTGGACAAGTTGATTTTTCTGATGGTCGCGGATCTGGTAAAACGGATGCTCAAATAAAGCAATTTTCCGTTTTCAATGATGCAGGTTGGGATATTAGTAGTGGCGCAGGCAGTTCTGCTATTTGGCGTATTTATGAAGGACAGACGACACCGTTATTACGCAGTTTTTTAACGAATCTCACGGTCACAGCCGATAATATTAGCAAAACCTATGATGGTCTTGCTGACAGCGTTTTAAGTAATCCAACGTATTCTATATCGGGGGCAAGCAGCAGCGGACATTTGTTCAATTTAGCAGCTCCGTATGGAAACAAAAATGTCGGAGTTTACACACCAGATCTTTATTCGGATCAACAAGGTTTTGATATTTCGCTGCTGGATGCACAATTAACGATAACCCCGAAAACATTGACTGGCAGTATTACAGCAGGTAGCTCAGTGTATGGTTCTTCATTGAATCCAGGTACGGTGAATTTAGTAGGGATTCTCAGTGGCGACACGGTAAGTTCCGACACGGTCGCGATCAATATCGCTGGCAACACCAGCGGCAGCGGTCATCTGAAAGCCGGTTCTTATTCTGGCATTGAAACTGTTTCTGCGAGTTTGAACGGCGCGGATGCAGGAAATTATCTGTTCGGCGGCGCGACCGGCGATTACAGCGTCAGCCAACTCGCGATTTCAGGATCAATCGCGGCGGGTAGCTCAGTGTATGGTTCTTCATTGAATCCAGGTACAGTGAGTTTAGCAGGAATTCTCAGTGGCGACACGGTAAGTTCCGACACGGTCGCGATCAATATCGCTGGCAACACCAGCGGCAGCGGCCATCTGAAAGCCGGTTCTTATTCTGGCATCGAAACCGTTTCTGCGAGTTTGAACGGCGCGGATGCAGGAAATTATCTGTTCGGCGGCGCGACGGGCGATTACAGCGTCAGCCAACTCGCGATT
>CAKZJE010000039.1 GCA_936941155.1 uncultured Methylomonas sp.
TAAATTGCCAAACACGCAGCGGACTTTTCTGCGGCAACGCGTTGTACATAATCGAAGGGTAATTCATTTGGCAACGGTGTTTCGTCAATATCAACGGCTTTAACAAAACATTGAATGCCTAATTGGGTTAAGAGTTCTTTGCGGCGAGGTGAGGCGGAGGCGAGGATGAGTTGGGCGGTCATTTTGGATTAGAGAATAGGAAAGCTGGGAATAGTTTCATCAATTTGAGTCATTAAATCTTGGGTTTTTTCCAATGCAGCTAAAATGTAAAGATAATGTAATAAGTCTTCAGTCTCTAGTTTTCGATCTTTTCTATCTTTTAGCCATTTTTGACACACTTGATAACCGCCGATGTGAAATTCCCAAACTTCGGGCGTTACATTGTCAAAATATTGCGTTTTATTAATGTAAACTTTATTGTCTTTGTATTCGACTTTTTCAATTTTATTATCGCCTTTAATTGGAAAAACATAGCTATTTTCAATTTCTGCATTCATTAAATGAATTTGAACTAATTGCTCACCTAAGTCTGCTAATTGTTTAAATAGGTTTTTATCACTGGTTAAAGGTAAACGTGGAAAATCTATTTTTAAAAACTCAGCATATTTTTTTCGATAAGTCGGGCTGTGAAATACCGCATACATATAATAAAACACATCTGACGCACTAATCGTGGTTTCAAAATCCCCTTTTTCCTCAATAATAAAGTTTAGATTTAATCGCTTTTCTAAGTCTTTAATAAAGCTCTCAGAAAAATTGGCTTTACGCGCTGTTTCTTGTGTTTCAACATCTGAAACCAAGTCGTTATTAGTGGATGGATAAAGGTAAAGAGGAAAAACGGTTGCAGCCCCTCTTGAGCAAGAGAAAGCTCTATCCAAACTAAGTTGGTTAGTTACAAGAAAATGAGAGTAAGGAATGCCATCCATCATTTGTCTGATTGCAAGAAGACTCAAGTTACACTTGTTAAAAACGTGATTTTGCAATTCACGTCTTGGTCTATCCACAATATTTTCATTAAAGAAACAGTAGCGAATATCAAAAGGACGATATATAAATCTGACGACACTACTTTGCCAGTTTTTTAGTTCTTTTATTAGACTTCTTGCATCTGAAATAGTCCAATTATTATTGTCTTTCAAACTATAAGAATCAGCTATTTTATTATCTGAAATATCAATCGAAATCAGTTCTTCGATTCTCTTTTCAATAACAGACTTTTCAATGTCTATAGCAAAGTTATCTCGGTGGGTTTGAAAGCCAAGTACATTAATTGGCATTATTTCGGTAATCTTGGAATATTCTAAATATTCTTTTAATAAGTTTGTATTTTGTGGTGCAAATAAATAAAACGGAGCTTGTGGTTTTAATTCCGTCCATTTGGTTGTTTTAATGTCATTTTCTTCTAACCATTGATATTTAGTTTTGCGCTCGCCATACAAATGCGCGTGATATACCTTTGGAGTGCAGGCTTTGCCTGCTTTTGCAAGCGAAGCTTGCACTCCGTTTTTTACAAAAATCCCAATTGCGACACCTTGTTGAATATCAAATACATTTTTATCATTTGAACCATCGGGATGCTTTTCTTTTTTCTTGGAATTACCGTGCAAATCCACTAAATAAATCTCATCAAATTCCTGCATTAACGCTTGCCGCATTCCGCGAAAAGTCGGATTATCCAAATAGCCGTGATTTGTGACAAAACCTAAAATACCGTGTCCGGTTTTATTAATGCGCCATTGTGAAAATCGGATAAATTTAACGTAATCATCATTCAACCATTTTGGATTGCGCTCATTTAAACTTTCACCATCTACTTGAAAATAATTCGCAGTATTTTGAATCGCTTTTTTGCTATGGGATATTTTCTCTGCATCTGTTAAATCTGAGCCGCGTAATAATTCGTTAATCCATTCCCCTGTATTTGCTGAATGTCCTGAATAGGGCGGATTGCCTAAAATCACCATCACGGGCGTGTCGCGTTTAACCGTATTCGCTGCATTTGCCTCATCCGATAAAAACTTCGCCATTTGTGGCTCGTGCATTTCATGCGCTTTGTCTAACGTATTGGTTAAAAAAATTCGCAACCTTTCGTCTTTTTTAAAATCGTACCCCAAATCTTTCAACTGCAAACTCAACTTCATGTGCGCAACCGTATAAGCCGCCATCAATAATTCAAAACCATGAATACGCGGCAATAATTCATCGCTCACATACATATTCCAAGCACCTGCCATTTTTCGAGTGATTTCTTTATGAATATGTGCAATCACTGCATATAAAAAAGTGCCTGTTCCGGTGGCGGGGTCTAAAATTTGCACTTTGTGCAGCCCGTCTTCAAGCTTAGAAAAGTTTGCTAAGCCTCTTCTCAGTTTAAATTTATCTCTCAACAACAAATCCACTGAACGTACAATATAGGAAACTACTGGCTCTGGCGTGTAATAAACCCCGCGAATTTCGCGCACTTGCGGGTTGTAATGCTTTAAAAACGTCTCATAAAAATGCACCACCGGATCTTCTTGCCGCGTGCGCTTGCCAAAATCCGCCAAAATCGCGCC
>CAKZJE010000040.1 GCA_936941155.1 uncultured Methylomonas sp.
GTTTTAGCGATGCTGTTTTTGCTGTGTCCGATTGTATTCGTGTTAAAACAGCGGATTCGAGTGGAGGAGCAAAGCTTAATAGAACATTTTGGGCAAGTCTATTATGATTACTGCCAGCGCACTAAAAAACTGATTCCTTGGGTTTATTGAGCATAAGGTTAAATATTATGAAACTCATTATTGAAATTGAAGAGCAAGATGATATGCAGAAAGTAGAGGCATTTTTGAAATCATTTGAAATAACAAAATTTCAAATTGGTGATTTGCAAAGACAGCAAAAATTACAAAACTTTTTTGATTATTTAAATAAAACGGCAGTTTCTGTGAAAAAAATTGAACATATAAAAAGAGGCTAAAAATGAATATAGAAACAGTTGCAAATCAGGCATTAAAGCTGAATGTTAATGCACGGGCTTATCTAGCGCAGGTGCTGTTAGAAAGTTTGGATTATGAAGAAGAGATTATTGTGTCTTCGCAATGGCGAGAGGAGATTAAAAAGCGTTGTCAGGAGATTAAAAATTCGCCTGAAATTTTAATTGATGGAAAATCGTTTTTGTCAGCGTTAAATGAGCAGTATTGTTGAAATCATTGCCTTGATGCACTTGAGAAAACAGCCTGATTATTGGAAAAATCGGCATTTTTCTTAAGCTCTGTGGATAAATAAACCATGTCCGATTTAGACGTTATAAAAGAAATTAAAAAATAAAGGTGAAACATTATGCAAATTACATTAACTATCCCTGACGATTTACCGACAGCTATTGTGCAGCAATATATTAAAACGATTGAAGCACAAATGACATTAATGCGGAAATTGTCTTCAAAAAATATTGACGATAAAATTTTAAAGTTTACTGGCAATGATTTTAATCCAGCAGAACATAAAAAGGGTGTTTGGTTAGGAATTGAAGAATGGCGTAAATCTGCACAGTTTGATGAAATGGGTGAAGAATTAACCGATGAAATAATAGCCAGTTGGCGTGATAAAAGCAGTGGACGGGATTTTTCATGGAACAGTTAGTTTATTTGCTGGATACCAATATTTTGTCAGAGGCAACAAAAAAGCAGCCTAATCAGCGCGTTTTGGATAATTTACGCAAATACAATGGGCAATATGCAACGGCGGTGACGGTGTGGCATGAATTGAATTTTGGTTGTGAGCGGTTATTGCCGGATTCCAAATTAAGACGGCGGTTAGAAAGTTATTTAGCGATGTTATTGCAACAGGGTTTGCCGATTTTGCCGTTTGAACAGCAAGCGGGAGAATGGTTAGCGGTTGAGCGGGCTAGATTAATGCAAAAAGGGATTATTTTGGGTTTTGCGGATTCTGAAATTGCGGCTATTGCGGCAACCAATGATTTGATTTTAGTGACTCGCAATACGCGGGATTTTATGAATTTTTCAGGCTTGCAATTAGAAGACTGGTTTGAATAAAAAAATCTAAGGTAATCGAAAAATCCGTTAAATCGTGTTCAAAAAACAGGTAAAAAACCATGTCCGATTTAGACGTTATTAAAGAAATTGAAAAGATAATTGGCAGAGAATTAAAAGCTTGTCCATCTGATAAAGAAATATTTAGTATGGATGGAGCTTCTTATTTACTAAATACGGACAACGAATTACTTGGTTTATGTTTCCATGAAATTAAACTCGAAAATATTGACTCATTAAAAAACTTAAAAAATATTGAAGAGCTTGATTTAAGTTACACTGGCATCAAAAATCTTAGTGCTTTACGAAAAATGACCAGTCTTAAAAAACTTGATTTAACAGGTAATAAAATTAGAGATATAAGGGATTTAAAGTGCTTAACTAATTTGACACAGCTTTATTTGGATAAAAATAGCTTAAACAACATTTCAGATTTAAAGAGTTTAATCAACCTAACTGTACTTAGCCTAAGTGAAAATAGCCTAACTGACCTTTCGGCGTTAGAAGATTTGACTAATCTGATAGAACTTGATTTAAGAAGTAATAAATTAAGCGATATTAAAGTATTAAGTGGCTTAACCAATCTGACAACGATTAACTTAAGTTACAATTATATTACTGACGTTACCGTTTTAAATGACTTAAGTTATCTCAGAAATATTTATTTAGCTAATAACGAATTAAGAAATATAAATAGTTTAAAAAAATTAAATGGAGCAGTCTGGCTTGATTTAAGTAGAAATAAAATTAAAAATTTACCAGAAAGTTTATTAAATTTTGAATTAATGATTAAATGGGATTTCGACTATGAAAATCCAAGTATTTTTCTTAATGACAATCCATTAGAAGAGCCTCCACTTGAAATTATTAAACAAGGTAACGATGCCATCCGCGCATATTTTGAGCAATTAAAAGAAGGCTCAGACATGATTTATGAGGCTAAATTAATTTTAGTAGGTGAAGCTGGAGCTGGAAAAACCAGTTTAGCCAATAAAATCATTAATCCTGATTGGCAATTAATCCCTGAAAGCAAATCAGAATCTACCAAAGGCATTGATATATTAAGCTATCAATTCCCCTATAAAGACAAAACCTTTCGCGTCAATATTTGGGATTTTGGCGGACAAGAAATTTATCATCAAACCCATCAATTCTTTTTAAGCAAACGCGCGTTATATTTTTTATTAACCGATGACCGCAAAGAAGATACCGATTTTTATCACTGGCTAAATATTGTGGATTTATTAAGTGCGAATAGCCCTGTGTTAATCATTAAAAATGAAAAAAGCAACCGTAGCCGCGATATTCCAGAACAGGAACTGAAAGAATTTAATAATATTAAAGATATTCTCGCCACAGACTTAAGCAACAATCGCGGCTTAGATAAAATTATTGACAAATTGCAACATTTTATTACTGGATTACCGCATATTGGCTCACCATTGCCGAAAACATGGGTCAAAGTGCGGGAGAAATTAGAAGAATTAGCTAAACAGAAAAATAGCATTGACTTAAAAGAATACTTTGTCATTTGCCAAGAAAATGGATTTGAAAAAGAAGCCGATAAACTGCAATTAAGCGAATATTTGCACGATTTAGGCGTGTGTTTGCATTTTCAAAATCATCCACTATTACTAAAAACATTGATTTTAAAGCCTACTTGGGCAACCGATGCGGTTTATAAAGTGTTGGATAATGACACGGTGAAAAATCAGGCGGGGCATTTTAATGACAAGGATTTAGCCGATATTTGGCAAGCGGAAGAATACAACACCATGCGCGGTGAATTATTAGCCTTAATGCAAAAGTTTAAATTGTGTTATGAAATTCGTAATCAACCGCAACATTATATCGCCCCGCAATTATTGAAAGACAAAGCCCCGCCATACGATTGGCAAGCAAGCGACTTGTTATTATTGCGCTATCAATATGATTTTATGCCGAAAGGAATACTTTCGCAGTTTATTGTCGAAATGCACGAATATATTGCGCATAATTATGAATGGGTATGGAAAAGCGGCGTAATTTTGGAAAAAGATAAAACGCAAGCTGAAATTATTGAATATTATGGCAAGCGTGAAATTTATATTCGCGTGGTTGGACAAAATAAAAAAGAATTACTGAATATTGTCAGCTATGAATTAGATAAAATTAATTCAAGTTATGAACGGTTGAAAGATAAATGCAAAAAAATGATTCCGTGTTTATGTGAAACGTGCGCAAGTTTAGAAAATCCGCATTTTTATGATTATGAAAAACTAAAAGAACGGATTAGCAATAGAAAATATACGGTTGAATGTGATAAATCGCCTTATATTGAAGTTGATATTTTAAAACTAATTGACGGCTTAGACCTTCCAGGTTTTAAAAATCTGGAAGGTCTGGGAACAAAACAAACGAATTTTTATATTAATACAGGAGATAAAACAGTGGCAACTGAAAGCAGAACAATTCATTCAACTAATTACATTGAAGGTAATGTAAGCGGCGGCAATATTGCAGGACGTGATATTAATATCCAAAGCAAACCCAGCATGAGCAAAGAAGAATTTTTAAAACTTTTACAAGCTCTCAAAGAGGATTTACCCAATAGCTCGTTACCTGCTGACGAACTTGAGTCTATTAACAGCGATATAGAAGCTATTGAAAACCAAGTAAAAAAAGACAAGCCTAGTAAATCCATCATCAGTAATAAACTCAACGGAGTTAATGGAATGCTTGACGATATAAGCCAAACAATGGAAACCGTCGAAAAAGGCAAAGAAGTTTTTGATAAAGTAGTAGATACCGTTAAAAGCTTGGTCAGCGCAATCGCTACAGCAAGTTTTTTTCTTTAATCAAACTCAAACCTCCCATAACTCATGACCGAAAAAAAACACATTGTAATCATTGGAGCAGGCCCAGGCGGTCTGTGTGCAGGAATGCTGTTAAGCCAGC
>CAKZJE010000041.1 GCA_936941155.1 uncultured Methylomonas sp.
ATTCGGGAATATGCACCGAGTAACGATATTGTATTGAACGGTTTAGTCTATCGTTGTGCAGGTTTAACTTTAAATTGGCACATACCAACAGATCAAAGCCATGAAACGCAAAAATTAATGACAATAGGTCGTTGCCATCAATGCGGCACAATGAAACATGCAATCAGCAGTAACTTTTCCTTAGCCTGCAAAAACAAAGACTGTGACGCAACCTTATTGCTTGATAACTGTCGTGAATTTATTGAACCCGCTGGATTTGCTGTTGATTTTTACAGTGAACCCACTACGGATGTTTCATTACAACATTATGTTGCCGTACAAGAGCCGTGGGTTACGGCAAACGGTGAACTAAAAACCGAGTGGTTTGGGTGCTATCGTATTGACAATGAAGGCAGTATTTTCTATCACAGCTCAGGTGAAAATGGAGACGGTTACGCGCTGTGCTGGCGGTGTGGACGAGCTGAATCAATAACGAGAGATAATCTGTTGCCAGATGTTTTTTTAAAACCTCACAAAAAATTACGCGGCAGACCTGAAGGTGAAAAGGATTTAGTTTGTGAAGGCAATGAAAAAGATTTCTCAATAAAACACACAAACATTTAGGTTACTTGGATAAAACCGATGTACTTGAGGTGTATTTGAAGCATCCTGACAGCGATATTTATATTAATCATGCTGTTGAGATTGATAAACAAATCGCGTGGACAATGGCAGTCGTATTACGGCAAGCTTTAGCTGATGTTTTGGGAATTGCCAGCGATGACACGGTTTTACAGTTAAGCCAACAACATTGCCAAATTGTTCTCATGCAGTGGCAACCATCGTTATTTATGAGTGTGCAGTGGCGGTGGTGGTTTTTCATATTCATCTCCACTCTATTTTCAGCAAATATTTACTAAAGCGCGGAATTATTTGGATTGTTCTTGTGAAGGTGTTTGCCATGTGCTTATTAGGATTTGATACTCGCTTTTGTTTGGATTACTTAAACCGTCAAGCAACGTTACAGTTTTTGCACAGGCTTGATTGACGGTTAAAAAAACAGACCTTACCTTGACGAACAAACACACAACCATTCGCGCGTAATATCGCAACCAATGCAGGATAAAGCGTTGATGTCATAAACACACCTCATGCAAAAAACGCAACCGAACCGCCCCCGTGCCAAAACCATTCAACTCTGCCAATTCTGGCGCAATTTGCAATGCACGATCTGTTAATCCTTCATACGTTTCAGCCTCAGTCACCAAACCAAGCGCATCACATTCTGCTGTCCAAATGCCATCGCAAACCGAAACCGTTACCATAAAAGCCGAATTCAAACTTTCAAGAGATTTGATATGTTGCTGAACAATAGCAGCAGGCAAGTTGTCAGGAATATTAATTGCTATTTGCATGATTTTTTTTCCTCAATTTTAATATTCATAGAACAACTCCACTTTTTAATTAAACCGGCTCAACATGCAGCCGAACACCAAGAGCCTGACAAGCATTAGATACAGTTTCAAATCTCAAATTAGAATCAGAAGATAAATTTTGTGAAACTTGAGAATTGCCTTTTGCCTTAGCAATAATTCCCAACGCATGAGAAATAAGAACTGGGTCATTTTCCTGCAAACAAGCATCCAAATAAGCCACCATATCAGCAATCGTTTTCAAATGTGATGCGCTATCCCATTTTTTCAAAACCAGTTTTTCTGCCATTTTCACACCTGTTTAGATAATTGAATTGCTTTTTGAATATCGGTTGATTGAGTAGATTTATCACCACCCGCCAACAAAACCACTATTTCAGAACCCCGTTGCACAAAATACACCCGATAACCCGCACCGTAAAAAATCCGCATTTCAAAAACACCTTCACCCACCGATTTATAATCACCAAAATTGCCTAATTGAACTTTACGCAAACGAGCAAGCAAACGCGCTTTAGTCACGCCATCACGCAGACCAACAAGCCAAGAATCAAACTGAGGAAGCCGTTTTAAAGTAATCATACTTAACATTTAATCCAATTTTAAAGCCAATTCCTGAGCTGTTTCGCAATAATCAACGTGTAATTTACGAATATCACGATCTCCAACCATCCGCGCCAATTCCAAAACATTCAAATTTTTTGATAAACCAGCTCATGCTATTGCCTGTGCATCGTAAAATGTAGCATTTTTCGCATTGCCCTAACACAATTAAACCTGAAAATCGCAATTCACTTAAGTTTTAAAATTAATATGTCAGAAATTATTTCCTACCAAAATATTCAAGCTACTATTCTGCGCCGCTCACGCCGCAAAACCATTGCAATTCAGATTAAAGCCGGACAAGTGTTTATGCTTGTGCCGCAAACTCTGCCAATCGCTGAAATTCAAAGCATCATTGTTAAAAAAAATCGTTGGATTACAGAAAAACTTCAACTTCAATCGCAATTTAGCGCAAGTGCCGCAAAAAAGTTTGTCAGCGGTGAATTTTTTAGTTGTTTAGGGCACGATTACCGTTTAGAAATCGTGCAAGGCAATTCGCCACGCATTAGCCTTTATCAAAATCAATTGCTGGCAGTGGTTCGCGATAAGCAGCTCGATAATAGCGCGTTAATTAAACGTTTATTAATACACTGGTATCAGCAACAAGCCGAAGTCAATTTACGCAAAAAAACGCAACACTACGCCAATATTATTGGAGTAATGCCAACGCGAATTGTGGTGAAAACTTTTAGCGCACGTTGGGGCAGTTGTAGTTCGAAAGGCGAAATTTATTACAACTGGAAAATCATCATGGCAACCGATGCTGTGGTTGATTATGTCGTGGTTCATGAGTTATGCCATATTTTGCATCACAATCACTCGCCTGCTTTTTGGAAAACTGTCGCGCATTATTTTCCTAATTATCCAGAAGCAAAAGCATGGTTAAAATTAAACGGCAATCGTTTAAGCTTTTAACTGCACAAACTCGCTTTAAACTTTACCCCGCCTAGCAATTATCGTTAAAATGCCTTAACCGTCATTATTTCTAATGACTCCTTGTGTTTTTTAACTTTAATCTCTCAAATTCAATGTCTAACCCTGAAAATCAAATAACGGCAAACAATTTTATTCGGCACATTGTGGCGGATGATTTTGTCACTCACAAACATAACGGCAAAGTTGCCACGCGCTTTCCTCCTGAACCGAATGGTTATTTACATATCGGGCACGCTAAATCTATCTGTTTGAATTTTGGCATTGCCGCAGAAAATAATGGCACTTGTAATTTACGCTTTGACGATACTAATCC
Source organism: uncultured Methylomonas sp. (assembly GCA_936941155.1). GTDB lineage: Bacteria > Pseudomonadota > Gammaproteobacteria > Methylococcales > Methylomonadaceae > CAIQWF01. Next base: position 3,265 of record CAKZJE010000041.1, read on the forward strand.
TGAAAAAGAAAGCGTTGAATTTATGCAGTCGATTGAAACCGACGTGGCGTGGCTGGGTTTTCAATGGACGGCAAAATTTCATGCCTCGGATTATTTTGAACAACTTTATCAATATGCGGTGCAATTGATTCAACAAGGTGATGCGTATGTGGACGATTTAACCGCAGAGCAAATCCGCGAATATCGTGGCACATTGACTGAGCCGGGCAAAGAAAGTCCTAATCGCAATCGCCCCATTGCAGAAAGCTTAGATTTGTTTGCCAGAATGCGTGCTGGTGAGTTTGCGGATGGTGCGTATATTGTGCGGGCTAAGATTGATATGGCATCACCGAATATTAATATGCGTGATCCGACGATTTATCGAATTCGTAGAGCGCATCATTATCGCACTGGCGATGCGTGGTGCATTTATCCAATGTACGATTACACGCACTGCATTTCTGACGCATTGGAAGGGATTACCCACTCTTTATGTACGCTAGAGTTTGAAGATCATCGTCCGCTTTATGATTGGGTGTTGGATAAATTACAAACGCCTTGTCATCCGCAACAAACTGAATTTGCGCGGCTGCAATTGGAATATACGATTGTCAGCAAACGCAAATTGGCGCAATTGGTGAATGAAAAGCATGTGAATGGCTGGAATGATCCGCGTATGCCAACTCTGGCAGGTTTGCGTAGAGCGGGCGTGACACCGGCGGCGATTCGCGATTTTTGTGAGCGTATTGGTGTGACCAAGCAAAATTCGTGGATTGAAATGGGGGTGTTGGAAAACTGCATTCGTGAAGATTTAAACGAGAATGCGTTGCGAGCAATGGCAGTGTTAAAACCGTTGCGGGTGGTGATTGAAAATTATCCAGAAAACCAAGTGGAACAATTGCAGGTGAGTAATCATCCGCAAAAACCAGAATTAGGTCATCGTACGATTCCATTCTCTAAAGTGATTTTGATTGAAGAAGATGATTTTGCTTTAGTGCCACCACCAAAATTTAAACGTTTGATTGAAGGCGGTGAAGTTCGATTACGCGGCAGCTATGTCATTAAGTGCAATCAAGTGATTTGTGATGAGAGTGGAAAAGTGATTGAGCTGCGTTGCAGTTATGATGATGCAACGTTGGGGAAAAATCCAGAAGGGCGAAAAGTCAGCGGTGTGATTCATTGGGTTGATGAGCAACATTCCATGCCAGCCGAGTTGCGGTTATATGACCGCTTATTCAATCAACCGAATCCTGATACTTTGGATAATTTCTTAGATGCTATCAATCCAAACTCGTTGGAAGTGTTAGCGGATTGTCGGGTGGAGGCAAGTCTTGCGAATGCAGAAATTGGAACGAGTTATCAATTTGAACGCACAGGTTATTTTTGTGTAGATTCTGATAACTGTGCAGAAAAGTTGGTGTTTAACCGTACTGTGACTTTGCGCGATACTTGGACTAAATAACAGGCATAAAAAAGCCGGCATCTTTTTCAAGATGCCGGCTTTCAATTCTAAAAGATTCGTTAAGAATAATTCAGATATTATTTTGCTGCTGGTGCTGCTGCGTCAGCTGCTGGAGCTGCTGCTGCGTCAGCTGCTGGAGCTGGTGCTGCTGCGTCAGCTGCTGGAGCTGCTGCTGCGTCAGCTGCTGGAGCTGCCGCTGCGTCAGCTGCTGGAGCTGCCGCTGCGTCAGCTGCTGGAGCTGCTGCGTCAGCTGCTGGAGCTGCTGCGTCAGCTGCTGGAGCTGCTGCGTCAGCTGCTGGAGCTGCTGCTGCGTCAGCTGCTGGAGCTGCTGCTGCGTCAGCTGCTGGAGCTGCTGCTGGAGCTTCTGCTGCTGGAGTTGCTGGAGCTTCTGCAGGTTTGTCTTCGCCGCAACCTGATAATAAAGCCAAACTTAATAAACCTGTTGCTATAATTTCTTTAGCTGCCATTTAAATGTCCTATTGTGTTAAGGGTTGAATAAAAATTGTGGAATCACGGCATATTATAAATTCAGATTGAAAAATCAGGAAAGATTATTACAAAAATAATCCAAATTTTACCGTGCTAGCTAGCGAGAAAATCATTTTTTTAAACTTGAAAGTTTTTTCTACATTGCTCTGATGCCCTTGCTAATTAAGGAAAAATAAGCACTTTTAAGAAAAAAAAATTTTTTTCAACCTAAGAAAAAAGTTAGATTTTTTTTGCCAAAATCAAATTTCAAAATCAGCAACAAGTGCAGCTAAAAAACAACTAATTTGATTATTTAGCAACAGTTGTTAAGTCAAAAGTCATCTGAAGAACTTCTTTAACAGTCGATTTAATACAATCAAGTTTTGTAGATGCTTGGTATTCAAATTTGCTTGTTATATCATGGCTGCCCTTACAGACAATGACGAATAACTATAATGAGAATCCTATCAAGACCCGAAGTTTTTAACGCTATCCAACAAGCAAAAAGCCTTACCGAAGAGCAAGCAAGCAAAATTTTAGATCGTTTCACTCAAGAGCAACCGGCTATTCACCAAATGATTTTTGTGGGGTTGCCATTGGCGATTGAAACCCAAAACAGACAAATGTCACATGTTTTTATGGATATTTGTTTTGATATTATTTGTGTTTATGAACAAATTTTGGGTGAATTGCCAAAAAATGCCGTCACACCACAATGGTTGCATGGAAAAATGGCAAGCATTGAAGAAGAAATGAAAGCGCAAACGCAAGTTGATGCCAATGGACAGATTGATTTGAAAAATAATGCGCAAATTGAATTATTGGAATACATCGGTTTAGTGGTTGAAGATGCGGCAGGTAAGAGCAAAAACCGTCAAGAGGTTGCGGGAGTGACTTATAACCTCGCATTTTTAGTGACGCGCTTATTTGACGCGATTTATGATGAATTGATGCCAGCCACCGTGCATTAAAAATAAAAAAACTAGCAACAGTATTAACTAGATTCTCACTCGTTAAATTTTCAGAGCAAAGTTTTGAAAAGTTATCGTGTTGAGAATCTACAAACCTCTAAAAAACTCCTCCCCTAAAAAGCCCCATCAATGCGGCTTAAATCTTAGCTATCTCATGCGTATTCATGCTCTTCCTCCACAACTGATTAACCAAATTGCTGCTGGCGAAGTGGTGGAAAGACCGGCTTCTGTCGTGAAAGAATTGGTTGAAAACAGTCTTGATGCGGGGGCAAAAAATATTCAGATTGAAATTGAACAAAGCGGCATTCGCTTAATTAAAATTCGTGATGATGGCAGTGGGATTGTTAAAGAAGATTTATCGCTGGCATTATCTCGCCACGCGACCAGCAAAATTAGCAGCTTAGCGGATTTAGAGCATATCAGCAGCATGGGATTTCGCGGGGAAGCATTGCCCAGCATCAGTTCCATTGCTCGCTTAACACTGATTTCCAGAACTGCCGACAGCGATTGTGCTTGGCGCGTTCATGCCGATGGTCACGAACAGAATTTTGATTGTCAACCAGACCCGCACCCACAGGGCACAACAGTGGAAGTGCGAGATTTGTTTTATAACATGCCTGCACGCCGCAAGTTTTTAAAATCCGAAAAAACCGAATTTTCCCATATTGAAACCTTAATCCGCAGAATGGCGTTAAGTCGTTTCGATGTCAGTTTTAAATTAACCCATAATCAACGCGAAGTTTGCCATTTAAAAGCCGCAGATTCAGAAGCGCAGCAATTACAACGCCTTGCCAGCATTTGCGGGCGAGAATTTATTGAACAAGCCGTGAAAATAGATTTTTCTGCCTCTGATTTACATTTATCCGGCTGGGTTGGCTTGCCGACTTTTTCGCGCAGTCAGCAGGATATGCAGTATTTTTATGTGAATGGTCGCTTGATAAAAGACGCGCTGGTGGCTCATGCGGTGAAACAAGCCTATCAAGATGTGCTGTTTCATGGGCGGCATCCGGTGTTTGTGTTGTATTTGGAATTAAATCCAGCGTTAGTCGATGTGAATGCGCATCCGGCAAAATCCGAAGTGCGTTTTCGCGAAGGGCGTTTGGTGCATGATTTTTTATTTAGTGCGCTGTATCGCTGTTTGGCGAATCAACGTCCGGCTTCACAACCTAAAGTAACTCTTGCGAATAAAGAAAATGATGAATCTATCAGGACTGCCAGTCCTTTAGAGGACTGGCAGTCCTATTCCCAAACACCTGCAACACAAGTCACTTTGCCGTTTCAGGTGAGTGAATTACAGCAATCTTATAGTTCTTTTGACAGAGATATTCCAGACCTTCCAGGTTTTAAAAACTTGGAAGGTCTAAAAACTACTGATAATTTCCCGCCGCTAGGCTACGCGCTGGCGCATTTGCATAATATTTATATTTTGTCAGAAACCAAAACGGGCTTAATTTTGGTCGACACGCACGCAGCCCATGAACGTGTGACGTATGAGCGATTAAAGCTGCAATATCAGCAAGGGCAAGTGCCGCATCAGCCGTTATTGTTGCCGATAAAAATTGCTGTGACCGCACACGAAGCGGATTTAGCCGAACAACAACAAGTTTTTTTTGCAGAATTAGGTTTTGAAATTAATCAACTTGCGCCGGAAACACTGTTAGTTCGAGCAATTCCGGTGTTGTTAGCAAAGGCAAATCCTGAGAAATTAATTCGTGATGTGTTGGCAGATATGGCGATGTACGGCGTAAGTTCACGAATTCAGCAATATTCTAATCAAGTGTTAGCAAAAATGGCGTGTCATGGCTCTGTGCGGGCGGGGCGGCGTTTAACGGTGGATGAAATGAATGCTCTGCTGCGCGAAATGGAGAAAACTGAGCGCATTGGGCAATGTAATCATGGTCGCCCGACGTGGATTGAGTTGAGCGGTACAGATTTGGATAGATTTTTTTTGCGGGGGCAATAAAGTTTTCAAATCAAACCAGACAGGTTTTTGAGACCAGTCTGTTTTATGTGTGGTTATAAAACAAAATCTGCTGCGTTTAACGAAGTTTTTACAAGCATGGGTAAAGATTACGCGGATTTGTCTAACATTAAAACGGTTTCTTTATCCAGTCCTGTCATTTCCACAATGTATTCCACATCAGCCTTTTTTTGTAACATCTTTTTAGCAACTTCTATGGCTTTAGTTTTTTCACCTTCCAATTGACCTTCTATTTTCCCTTCAATTTTTCCCTCTATTTTCCCTTCCAATTTGGCAGCCGTATAGTTTGTTTCATACATACTCGCCTGATAATGCAGCGATTCTTTATAACGCTCATAATTCTCTTTTTCTTCTTCAGAGCATTTTAAGTAATCCAAAATCTCTTTTGCCTCAGCCAATCCTTTCGCCTGAAAATCCTCTTTTACTTCTTCATTTTTTAAAAAATAAACCCACTGATCTAAGGTGTCTTTTGCAACATCATTAAAGTTCTTAACCTTAATTAAATAATATTCAGGATAAATATTTTCTACCCTTTCTGTTTTATAAAGCTCTATTTGACTTGCTGATAATTTTAAAAGTTCGTGATTGTGCATTCCCGTGAATGAAGTTGTGCCTTGATAAATGTAATCATCGCCTTTCCCTAAATCAAAATACACAATGCTAATTGAAATAACTTTTACTATTTTGCTATACGCATCGCCTTTTTTAATATGCTCAACCAGTGTTTTTGAAGCCGCATATAATATTCTTTGCAAATAATCGAACTCTCTATTGTATTGAAGCTCAATTAGAATAATTTCATCTTTTGAGTTTTTAACTTTAATATCTAAACGATTTAATTTATCTTCTTCTGTTTCTTTATTGCTTTCGCTTTCTAAGATTTCTTTAATGGTTATTTCATCAAATAGCAATTCGCTTAAAAATCCTTCTAAGACAGCAAAATTAGCTTTACTACGAAGAATTTTTTTAATCGCCCAATCAAAACTAATTAATTTTCTAACGTTAGATGTCATTATTGATCCTTCAGGTATTTTGGTTGAGATAAGAGATAATTTCGTTACAGTAAACGATTAATCGCAGGATATTCGTTTATCAATTGTTGTCTAAAAGATTCAATCACACTTTCGTCATCACGTTGATTTCGCGGAATCAGTACCGGAATTTCACTAATAATTTGCATTGGCGGCGGCGATAAAAACACCAACTTATCCGCCAACGCAATCGCTTCGCGCAAATCATGGGTAACAAACAACACAGTGTGAGGGCGTTGTTGCCATAACTGAATCAATAAACTCCGCACTTGCCGCGCGGTTGGTGGGTCTAAGGAAACAAACGGCTCGTCCATCAGCAACACATCTGGATTAATCGCAAACGCACGAATAATCGCTACCCGCCGACTCATGCCTAGTGACAAACGTTCAGGATAAACAGCTTGCACGGTATTTAACTGCATGATTTGCAATAAATTATCCACAATTTCTGACGATTGCGTGACATTTTCCAGCGCGAGTTCAATATTTTCCCGCACGGTGCGCCAAGGCAAAAGTCGTGGATTTTGAAATACATAGCCAATTTTCGGCTTAATATGCTGTTCTCCTACAATAATTTCACCAACAAAATCCGTATCAAGTCCTGCGATACTGTTTAATAACGTGGTTTTGCCGCAACCGGACGAACCGACTAAGCAAACAAATTGATGCGATTCCAGTGAAAGTTGAAAGTTTTCAATCGCCAAATGCGCTTTTGCAGAGCCTTTTGCGGCGTAAGTTTTTTGTTTTATATCAATGTGAATATCGGTCATCGTCGCCACCGTTGTCCGTAGTTGTCTAGTGGTTTTAATACCAACCATTCTAACAATTGAATTACGGCTACAAAGGCAATGGTGTAAGCTAAAATACTTGCTACATCAAAGAGTTGAAAAAATAATTGTAATTGATAACCCATGCCGTCACTACGTCCTAACAATTCCACTACCAAAATAATTTTCCACACCAAGGCTAAACCGGAGCGAGTTGCACTCATCACAAACGGGTGCAGTTGCGGGAAAATTACATGCAGAAAGGTTTTATATTTTCCGAATCGGTAACACCGCGCCATTTCCAATAACTCTTGATTTAATGCGCGTGCGCCTTCGCGAAACGTGACAATCACATTCGGCAATTTATTAATCACCACCGCTAAAATCGCCGCAGATTCTTCTAAACCAAACCAAACGTAGCAGAGAATGATTGTCACTAGTGCGGGAATGTTCAGAAAAATTACCAGCCAGTTGTCGAAAAACGCATTGAGTTTTTCGTGCTGACCTAACACAATCCCAATCGCGCTGCCGAGTAGCATGGCAATCGAAAAACTGATGCACAGGCGGCGCAACGTTACGCCTAAATGATGGGGAAGTTGTCCGCTAAGAATTTCTTGCCAGAGAATGTGGGCAACTGCGAGAGGAGTTGGCAAGGTGTTATTGTGCAGATAAACCGCTAAACCTTGCCATAAACTTAAAAAAAACAGCATCGACATCCAAGTGAGCAAGGATGTCGGGAATTTTGAAAACAACATGAAGTCCGTTGGTGAAAGTTAATGCGCAGTCCAGAATGTGCCGGCTTGAATGGTTTCTGCTGTGCCGGTTAATTTGTTATTACTGACTTTGCGTAGCAAGGTATAAATCCGTCCGGCGGCTTGTTGCTGCGCTTGTCCCCATTCTGTAACGCGCCCAGCACAATAGCCTTCTTTCAAGCGCGTTTGCGTTGGCAGATCTTCCGCTTTCGTGAGCGGTAGAATTTTTGCCCATGCTTCATTTGAGCTGCATAATTTGTCTTTTGCTTGTTTAGCGGTGCTGAAAAAATGTTCAATAGCGGTTTTATGCGCAGTTGCCCAGCTTTGTTTGAACACATACCCCAAAGTCGGCACGTCTTCTTTAATGCCTAAGCCGGTTAACAGAGCTTTGCCATCCAAAATTTGTTGATAACCTTGCGCTTCCAAACGCGCGGCAAAATGCCAATAATTTAACACCGCATCAATTCGCCCTTGAATCAATTGTTGATTTAATAACGGTGGCGCACCAAATACTGGAGAAACTGATTTTAAATCAATTGCTTGTTGATTGGCGAAAGCTTGCAGCAAAAGCCAGTTTTTATCTAATTCACCGCCTGCAATCCCTAAACGCTTGCCGCTTAAATCTTTCACAGATTTAATTGCGCTATTGGCTGGCACAACTAATGCGCCAGAGGTGGTGGAATAAGGATAAAAAGTAAAATCAGTGCCAGCGGAGCGCATTTTTGATGTCCAAATCCAATCCGCCACAATCATATCGACTGCGCCAGCTTGCAAGGCAACTTCGGCTGCTTGTGGACTTGCCAACACTTGCGTTTGAATTTCAAAATCGGCGGTGTCTAATAAATGTTCATTTTTTAAAGCGGCAACTTCCCATTCCAATGTGCCAAATGCTAATACGCCGAGCCGAATCACAGTTTTTTCAGCCGCAAAGCAGGGCAGGGAACATAAGAGGGCGAATAGGAAAAGATAAGATTTTAAGTTCATGCAAACTCCGATTGATTTTCAGTATTTCTAAGTAATGATGAATAAGTTTTCAGCACAGAACGAGTGTTAGTCCTTTGAACAACTTGCCGTTGTAGTTATAGGAACTTTTGAGTTATTTAGCAGAGATAAAAGCCTGTAACAGCTCTATCGCATTTGCCATGCCTTTGCTTAAGTGCCGTTCAATCTCGCTCATGGTGATTTCGCCTTCGGCTTTTCCTGCTGCCCAGTTTGCGACCACCGCAATGGTGGCGTAACTTAAATTCAATTCACGCGCTAAAGCCGCCTCTGGCATTCCGGTCATTCCCACTAAATCACAACCATCACGTTCCATGCGTTGAATTTCTGCGGCAGTTTCTAAGCGCGGGCCTTGTGTGCAGCCATAAGTGGCAATCGGGCTAATACTTAAGTTTAATGACGCTGCGGCATTGATTAAGCCCGCGCGTAACGGTTGACTATAAGGATAAGTAAAATCAATATGTTGTACAGCTTCGCCCGCTTCCGCAAAAAAAGTATGGGCGCGTCCGTAGCTGTAATCAATAATTTGGTCTGGGATTGCCAAATGCGCTGGAGACATTTTTTTGCTAATGCCACCGACAGCGGCAACGGCAATAATGCGGGTTACGCCTAATTCTTTTAAGCCCCACAGATTAGCGCGGTAATTGATATTATGCGGAGCAATGCTATGTGGATTGCCGTGTCGACTTAAAAACACTAACTTTTTGCCGTGTAATTTGCCGAACACATAATCAGCGGATGGATTGCCGAAAGGCGTTTTAACGGCTTGCGTGCCAATGATTTCCAAGCCTTGGATTTGGTTTAAGCCCGTGCCGCCGATAATAGCGAGAGTCATGTTAATTCCTTGCAAGCATAAATGCCCGCTGCATTACGCAGATAACCTTTGTAATCCATGCCATAACCAAAAATATAGCGGTTTTCAGCTTCCAAACCGACAAAATCTGCTCGAATCGGTTTTGCATGATTTAAATTTTTATTGATTAACACCGCACTATAAATCGAGCTTGCGCCTTGTTCGCGGCAATATTCATAAATCGCTCTTAACGTGATGCCTTCGTCCAAAATATCATCAACAATCAACACGGTTCTATTTTTTAAATCGGTACGCGGTTTTTGAATCCAATTAATTTCACCGCCGCGCGTTTGATTGCGATAACGGCTGGCATTGATAGCATCTAAAGTTAAGGGAAAATTTAAGCGCGTTAGCAATTTGCCAGTTAAAACCACGCCACCATTCATTACGCATAACAATAATGGGTTGCGCTCCGCTAAAAACAAATTAATTGTTTCTGCCATGTTATCAATCGCTTTTTCGACTTGTTTTTCGCTATAAAGCAAATCTGCACTTGCGGCAACCTGATGAATTTCAGTCAGCATGGCTAATTTCAGTAAATTTTTCAGAAAGATGTTGCCAATAACTTTGTTGCTGTAGCTCTGCTAAAGTGGAAGTATTAATCCGACCTTTCATGGCTAATAATCGCTGTTCGCGCACTGGATTATCTTCAATCGGTAAACTGTCTAGCACTTGCGAAGCCGCTTCTGGATTATTGCAAACTAAAACCATGTCGCAACCGGCTGCAAAAGCGAGTCGCGCTCGTTCAGGGAAATCACCCACTGAAGCCGCGCCTTCCATACTTAAATCATCACTGAAAATTACGCCATCAAAGTCTAATTCATCCCGCAAAATTTCTTGCAACCAAAATGATGAAAAACCGGCTGCTTCGGGGGCAACTTTTGGATAAACAACGTGCGCTGGCATAATCGCTTCCAAACCTTCGGCAATCAGCTCTTTAAACGGCAGCAAATCTTTAGCACGAATCGCTTCTAAATCACGCTCATCCACTGGCAAAGTTAAGTGTGAGTCCAGTGCCACCGCGCCATGTCCTGGAAAATGTTTACCGGTTGCTGCCATTCCTGCTTCATTCATTCCGGCTCTAAAATCGCTGGCAAGTTGCGTTGCCAAATAAGGGTCAGAGGAAAAAGAGCGATCGCCGATCACTTCACTTACGCCGCAATCAATATCTAGCACAGGGGCAAAACTGAAATCCACTCCGACTGCGAGTAATTCTGATGCCATTAGCCAGCCAGCATCGAGTGCGAGTTCAGGATGTTGTACAAAAAATGCCGCAGGTGGCAAACGGGTAAATCCTGATTTAAAACGTTGTACGCGCCCACCTTCTTGGTCAACCGCAATTAAAATATCACCATTGCGAGCTGCACGGATTTCTGCAATCAATGCTTTAATCTGTTCAGGGGCTTGATAATTGCGTGCAAACAAAATCACCGCACCAGTGTTAGGATGATTAATCCTTTCTTTTTCTTCTGTTGTCAACGTCAAACCTGCGACATCAATCATCACAGAGCCGAGAGGAAGTTTTTGTGTCATGGGTTTAAATTCCTAAGTTATCGAGTAAATTCAACTTAAATAAGTTCAAGCTATTTATTAATGAATCGCAATAGGGTAGGGTTGTAGTGTTAGTTCTCTATCCATTTCAGTCAAGTAGAATAAACAATGAGGGCTATACTTAAAGTTAGCAAAAAGACAACGATACCAGATTTATGGATGATTGAAAGTAAAAAGACAGTTGCTTCTGTCGTTTCAGTGGCAATTATGAAGCGTTATTTTTTTTCTTAATGATTGTTTTTTGAGGAAAAAACACTGTTTTTTTTACTATTTTTTTCCATACACAACGGCGGATAAAGCGTGTCGAAGCAATTTTTTTTTGCGGGAATATGCTCTGTTTTATGATACATTTATCACATATTTAGAAACTTTACCAACTTGATGAAAAACTTGCAGGTGACTTTATGAATAACTCGAAGTTTAGAGCTATTCCAGAAACAGATGATTTTAAAATAACCTTTAAGCTTGAAGAAAAAGAGCTATTGGATTGGTTGCGCCAATTAACTCGCATTGAAAGTCGACAAGCCTGCATTGAAACATTGCATCTGATTCAGTTTTTAAACCACGCTCGGTTGAATGCAGCCAAACACCATTTATTCCTCAAAGTTATTCTCAGTTATTTAAAACAATTTATTGGAAATATGGAGGGAGTGTGTTGGGATGCTAAATTTCCACTGGCAAATGAAGAAATTGAATACGCAGAGCTTGTTACATGGAATTATTTAGCGTTAGGGGAAAGTTTTTTTATTGCAGCAGAACAAGGAGCAAAGGACAATGAAGAGCTACTTTCGCTGGCGTTTGCACTGGAAATGTTAGGCGAAGCACAACTGCATATTGCTGCAATTTATGCACTCCCTAACGATGGATTTTGGAGTTTGGTTTATAAAGTTTTTGCCTTAGCAGAAAAAAATGAACTGCTCGATATTGAAATTAATGAAGTTGAAATGAAGCATACTTCATTAAAAAAACTGTTTAAAAAAATTCTCATTTTTCAACTGTGTGATAACACGCAGTTTCGCCCTCGTGATATGAGAACCATTTTTGAGTTTTTAGAACGAGTTTGTAGGAAGTCTTCAATCCATCAAAGTGTTGATGATATAAACCCACAAGGATGGTATGTCTTTGATTTAAAATCAGATAATCCACCGCAACTGGCTAAAAAATGGATAACAATCGCTGAAGGCAATCGCTATTTTTCTGCTATTCCAGTTGCACACGCATTTTATCAACTGATTAAAGAAGGAAAAGCGAGAATAAAATCTGAAAAAGCCGTCAATGATAGTCTATTTCGGCGAGTGGTGAAAACATTGGGCGTTGAACACAAAAGAAAATATACACGCTTAAAAGACTCGCACAATGTTTATGGTGTGATTGGGTTTGAAAATATCACGCGGTTTTTATATCACAACAGTAATACTTCAGTTGCACTTGCGCTGCAACAAATTCAAAATGCAACTGATTTTTCATATCAGGAATTAAAGCTGCTGATTAGTCGCCAAAAACTAGAAGAAATGAAACGCGAAGAAGATTATAGAAATTATTTTCATGATCAAGAACACTTAATCGAAGCGAATATACATATACCCAAACCTGAAGTTGCTATTAACAAAATTACTGTGTTTGACAGTAGCGCGAAAGGGTATTCTGTTTCCTGGGATGATGATACTGCTAAAGTTAAAATAGGCGATATATTTGGCATTATTTCTGAAGATAAAAAACGCTTAGAAATTATGGCAATACGCAGAATTTCTTTGGGACTTAATCATCTTTTTAGATTTGGAGTGGAAATTATAGGCTTTGAATCAGAAACCGTTTACGTTAGTAAATTGGACAACTTTAATGATGGTGTTTGGGGTATTTTTATTCCAGGAATAAAACCTCTGAAACAGCCTGATACCCTTATTTACAGTGCCAGTAGTTTTAATATCGGCGATACTGTTTATATTCATAAAGGTGAAAATGAATTGATTAATTGTCAAATTGCGGCACAGCTGTATGTAACCTCGACAATTTCACATATTGAAATTTCCTATCCTGCCAATGATAAGCATGATTAATATAAGCTTAAATAAGGATGTTATTAATGGTAAGTAATCTAAATTTATCAATGATGAGTAAAAAATGAATAACTTAATGAATAAAAAGGAGTTTTTATGAGTAGTTCAGTTTTTATAACAGTTCCAAAAGAACGTAACTTTAAAATTCCGTTTAAATTAAAAGAAGAGTTTCTTTTGGATTGGTTATTAGGGCTTTCTAAGCATAATACTCGCGATGCCTGCTTATTTATTTTGCAACTGGTACAAGCATTGAATGAAATTGATTTAGCTGTTAAAACCAGAATTTCTTTTTTAAAAACCAGCCATGATTATTTAAAGCAATATATAGCCAACCTAGACGGATCGTGCTGGGATGCAAGCTTACCTTTGACAGCCAAAGAACAAGATTACGCTGATGTCATCGTATGGAACTATTTGGTTTTAAGCGAAGGTTTTTTTATTGCAGCGCAAGATGCGGGTGTTAAATCAGAAGAGTTATTTGCATTGTATATGTCTTATTTTTGTTTAGGGCAAGCACAACTGCATACAGCTGCGGTGTATTCTAATCTTACCGATGGCTTTTGGACACTGACTTACAAAGTTTTTAGCTGGGGCGAAAAACATAAATTACTGGATGTGCCGATTAACGATAGTAATTTAAAGACTATTACCTTAACAAATATGCTGGCGCAGAGCCTTGTTTTTCACCTTTGTGATACTAACCAATTTCGCCCGCGTGATATGCGCACTATTTTTAACTTTTTGCCGAAAGTTTGTGGCGATTTAGTAGTTTATAAAATATCCGATGTGAAGTTTCAAACGGAGGTTTTGAAAATTTCATATCTGCAAGCCGTTGCGAATAATTTTGGCAATGTCGCTGAAAAACTTTCTGCAAAAGTGAATGATTGCCAAGATTTAGTTGTTTTTGATTTAAACAAAGATATTTCACCGACAAACTTTAATAAAAATCATTCATTGACTGAAAGTTCGTTGCGTTATTTTACAGTTACTACGGTGCTAGGAAGTCTTAAACACATTATCGACACAGGTGATATGTGGAGCGGTATTTTAAAATCAATGAATCATGAATTGTTTGGTCGAGTGATTAAAAACTTAGAACCGGGCAAAAAAAGACAACATGCGCGTTCAATAGCAGGCTATGTGTTGCTAGGCGTGATTGGCTTTGAAAATATTATTAGTTTTTTATATAAAATCAATAAAGCCCATTATAAAAGCAATTTAGCAGATACTTCCGTGTTAGGGCATAAACCTTCTTCCTATGAAGAATTGAAAGTTTATGCTGATAAAATACAGCCACAAATGGGGGCGATAGACGGTGGTTTTGGCATGATTGATTTCGCTTTTCCCGCTGCCAGTGATAATGCGATTTGGGATAACAAAAATGCAATTGACATTACTAAAAGACAGGTCGTATTAAAAAAACTGAATATTTTTGACAGCAGTGCGAAAGGTTATTCTGTTTATTGGACGGATGATGAGAGTTCAAAAGCGAAAATTGGCGATATTTTTGGGATTATTTCTGAAGATAAAAAACGCTTAGAAATTGCCATTATTCGCAGAATTGCCATGTCTGCTGGCGAGAATTATAAATTTGGCACTGAGGTGTTGGGTTTTGAGTCAGAAGTGGTGATTGTGACGTTGCTAGATGACCAAAGTACCGGCGGATGGGGGATTTTTATTCCCGGAGTACGCGGGCAAGAACAGGCAGATAGTATTCTTTATAATTTGGGCGATTTTCAAACAGGGCATCAAATTTTTATTCACAGGCAGCATAAAACCATGAAAGCTGTTTTAACCAAAGAGTTGAATGCAACCTCTGCCATTGCGCATTCTGAGATAAGTTATTTGCTGCCCGAAGAAAACGAAGAAAACGGTTAAATTAACTTAAAGTTTGATTTTTATATAAAAAAGACTGGCAGTTGTGAAAATCTGCCAGTCTTTTTGTTTAGTTAGCGGATCGCTAAATAGAACAGTCTGCCATTACGGTTGATTTGTAACAGCAATTCTTTGTTTGAGCGACTGAGGGCCGCAGTTAAATCGCGTAAATTATCAACCTGCATTCTGTTTGCGCCAATAATAATATCGCCAGGACGCAAACCATTGGCAGCCGCCTGTGAATTAGGGGTGAGTTGAGTAATGAGAACGCCGCTTTCATCATTAGTATTATCGAGTTGTACGCCCTCTAACATTTTGTGTTGTGCGGCGAGGGCTGAGGACGGGCGCGATTTTTCAATCTCCACAGTAAATTGTTTTTTCTCATCATCACGCAAAACCGTTAATTTAACCGTTTCGCCAATTGCTTTAATGCCAATTTGACTGCGCAATTGCCCTGCTGAAGTGGTGGGGGCATCGTCAACTGCAATAATCAAATCACCTGCTTTTAATCCTGCTTTTTTAGCTGGAGAGCCATTTAAAACGCCCGCAATTAACGCGCCTTGCTGACCATTTTTTAAGTTAAAAGCTTGTTTTAAGTTGGGAGTAACATCTTGAATATTAACGCCGATTTGTCCACGTTTAACTTCGCCACTTTCAAGAATCTGCGCCATGCTGCCTTTAATCATATTCACAGGAATCGCAAAGCCAATTCCGACATTTCCACCGGTTGGGCCAATAATAGCCGTGTTAATGCCAATTAATTTGCCGGTGAGATTCACAAGTGCACCACCAGAATTTCCTGGATTAATCGACGCATCGGTTTGAATAAAGTTTTCATAACCTTCTATTCCTAAGCCAGTTCGTCCTAACGCACTGACAATCCCCGTTGTAACAGTCTGTCCTAAACCGAATGGATTGCCGATTGCTACAACAAAATCACCGACTTCCAGTTGACTGGAATCTGCAAAAGCAATCTCATTGAGATTAGGCGCATTGATTTTTAACACTGCAATGTCTAACTCAGAGTCAGAACCCACGATTTTTGCTGGAAAATCACGTCCATCAATCAAACCGACATGAACTTCATCAGCTCCTTTTACTACATGGTAATTGGTTAAAACAATCCCTTTTGCTTTATCAACAATCACACCAGAGCCCGCGCTTTGCTGTTGCTTTTGTTTCTTTTGCTGTGGCATTTGTTGATCAGGAATTTGAAAGAAATGCCGGAAAAAAGGATCGTTGAGCAGCGGATTGTAAGCTTCTTGTGTGGTTGAGAAAGTGGAAATATTCACCACAGCTGAATTGACTTTTTTTAGCATAGGCGAAAGCGACAACACAGGAGCTCCGCCAGCATTATCGGTTGGTAAAGCGGCATGTAACGGAAAGCTGAGTAAGAGTGTTAAAATACTCAAAAAAATTCGATAGTTAGGAAACATGATTTCTCCACAAAATTGTTTAATTTATCTTAAGTCTCCCTCATGCTAAGAGGGGAATATGATACATAATGACTAAATTTTTCATCTTCTCCATTGTTTGATGTTGCACGAAATAATAGGTATAGAAAAAGCGATTTCAAGTGAATGCTTAATGAATGCGATTATTTTTTTAACCTTTGCGGTAGAAGTCTAAACAGTTTATGTAAGCTTTTTTTTCGATAGGCAGGTTAAACTCTGATTTGCTCACCGACTTCAATTACCCGTTGCGGAGGGATGTTAAAAAAGGCAATAGGGCTTGTGGCATTGCGAAATAGAAACGTAAAAACTTGCACTTGCCATCGCATCATCCCTAAGTTTTGTGCAAATAGCGTTTCTTTACTTAAGAAAAACGAAGTGTCGTTGACGTTATATTCAAAGTCTAAATATTTTTCTGCCACATCCAACATGCGTTTAATATCTGGATGTTGGTGAAAACCATAAGAAACAGTGATTTGGTAAAAATTATGATTAAGGTCTTTAATCTCAATGCGACTGAGTTCGTCTTTTATAAACGGGATGTCTTCCACTTGTCCGGTTAAAAAAATCACCCGCTCATGCAGCACGCGGTTGTGTTTTAGGTTATTTACCAATGCTTGTGGAATGCCGGTTTTTAAATTGGAAGTCATAAAAATAGCGGTGCCTTCAATTCGCGTTGGGATAATTTCATCACCATCAATGTTAATCGGTTGATTATGGGTAATTTTTTTAACAAATTCTTCGATGGAACAATAACGTTTGATTTCGTGACTTAGATTACGTTGTCCTGTTTTCCACGTTAGCATCAAGGTAAAAATAAGTCCGGCCAATAACAAAGGAAACCAACCGCCTTTGGAAATTTTTTCAAAGTTTGCCAGCAACAACGTGCTGTCAATCAGCAAAAACATGAGCATAATCGCAACACCTTTACTCCAGCTTAACCGCCAACGGTAATGAATCACAAAAATGGCTAATAAGGTTGTAATCAGCATTGTGCCTAACACAGCAATCCCATAAGCAGAGGCTAGGCGACTGCTAGAATGAAAAAACACGACCAATAGTAAAATCGTAATCATCAAGCCCCAATTGACCACCGGAATGTAGACTTGCCCTTCTTTATCAGAGGTGTATAAGCAACGCAAACGCGGTAAATAACCCATTTGCACGGCTTGCAAAGTCATGGAAAAAGCCCCTGAAATAATCGCTTGCGAGGCAATCACGGTGGCGCAGGTGGCAAGCAACACTAACGGATATAACGCCCAATGCGGCGCAAGCAGATAAAATGGATTAGTCACCGCTTTGGGGTGATGCAAAATCAAAGCACCTTGTCCAAAATAATTCAGCAATAAAGCGGGCATGACTAAGGCAAACCACGCGGTTTGAATCGGTTTTCTGCCAAAATGCCCCATGTCTGCATATAAGGCTTCTGCTCCAGTCAACACTAAAGCGACCGCGCCCAGCCCTAAAAAAGTTGCAGCAAAATGTGCGGTTAAAAAGTTCCAAGCATAAAAAGGATTAATCGCTTTTAAAATGCTGGGTTCTTTAATGATATTGAGTATGCCTAGTAAAGCCAACACAAAAAACCAAACAAACATAATGGGCCCAAAGAAAAAACCGACTCGTTTTGTACCTTTATGCTGAATAGAAAATAATTTGATTAAAATAATAATGGATAAAGGTATTATCAGTTTTTTTAGCGGAATATATTGTTCGTAATCATTTGGGATAACTTTTAGCCCTTCCACCGCGCTTAAGATGGATATGGCTGGGGTAATCATGCCATCACCATAAAATAACGCTGTTCCAAACAAACCTAAAGCAGTTACGACTTTGCGTGATTTTTCCCCAACCGAAGCGCGTAACGCTAAGGCTAATAGAGCCATAATTCCGCCTTCGCCATCATTATTTGCACGCATAATCAAGGAGATATATTTGTAGGAAATAACCAAATTCAGCAACCAAAAAATCAGCGATAAAATGCCAAACACATTTTCTTTGTTAATGGGCAAGGCGTGTACACCGTGAAAAATTTCTCTGATAGCGTAAAGTGGGCTAGTGCCAATATCGCCAAAAACAATGCCTAAAGCTCCTAAAACCAAAGGAAATAAGGTTTGTTTGCGAATGAATTTTTGTTCTGTTGTATTTTGCATGGGCATGAGTGAGTTGCGACCTAGATGACTTAAGAGATAAGTTTTCAGTGGTGTTGAAAATACTTGTGAAAAGCTAATTTTACCGGAAATGGCAAACGGCTTGAAAAAAACTTCTTTTTCAGTAATAAATATCTTTTGATTGAACTTTTGGAGTAAAAAATGCCCTATTTAAAATTGACCACAAATATTGCGATTACAAACACACAAACGCCGGAATTATTAAGCCAATTCTCGCAATTGTTGTCGAAAGAAACTGCAAAACCAGAGCGTTATGTGATGGTTGAACTTTTGGCGCAACAGCCGATGTTGTTTGCTGGCACGGACGAGCCTTTGGCGTATATTGAATGCAAAAGTATTGGCTTGAGTATTGGGCAAACAAAAACGTTGGCGGTGGCGATTTGTCAGTTATTAAAAACTAAGTTAAGTATTGACTCTGAAAGAGTTTATATTGAATTTAGTGATTGTAAAGCCGATTATTGGGGCTGGAATGGCTCAACTTTTGGCTAGGTGTTAGCGGGTGTTTTTATAAAACGATTAATGATGAATAAATTTTTCGGCACAGAACGACTGCCAGTCCTTTGAAGGACTGGCAGTCGTAGTTGAGAATTTTTGAGTAAACTCAAAGCTTAGGAATGAGCACGAAACAACTTATACACGTTTATTTTGTGTAGATGCGGATTTATCCGCACTGTGCGAATGAATTCGCACCTACAGTTGTCGTGCTTAAGGACATTTTGGAATGCCAGCTTTGTTTGTCATATCAGGCAGAACAGCTTAGATTCTAGTATCGACTGAAATTTCTAACCTGATGAATGACAGAAAAATTATTTTTTTAAAAATCCTTTCAAACTGCTTGAAAAACCTTTGCTTTTAGGCGCAGGCAGCGGGGTTTCAGGCTCTGGTTCAGGCTGAGGCGGCGTGACGATTTCGGGTTTTGCACTTACTTCAGCTTGCTTATCTAATTTTTTTAAAAATCCCATGACACCGCCAGAAGCCGCTGCTTTTGCTGTACGCGCCGGTTTTTCTGCCGGAGTTTCAATTTTAGCCGCGACAACTTTTGGTTCTGGAATAATTTCAGGCTCTGGAATAACTTCCGGTTTTGGCGTTGTGCTGCCTTCCACAGAACTGTCTAATTTTTTGAAAAATCCCA
>CAKZJE010000042.1 GCA_936941155.1 uncultured Methylomonas sp.
ATGGCTACAATGCAAGACACAGCAAAGAAAACCGGCATGACTAATGAAATGCTGATCCAGATTCAAAAGAATATAGAGTCTAAGGTATCGCCCGAAAACAAACAGCGCTATGAAAAAACAGTCTTAGCCGCTGAAACCCTGATGTTTGATCCTAAAACCCATCAAAACATGGAACTCGTTAAGAATCCAGATAGCCAATCTAATTTAGTTGAAACAGTTAGCAAAGGTGTTAGCGGCTTAATGTGGTTACTCTATCAACAATCAAAGAAAAGCCTACCTGCCGAAGTGCTAATCTACGCAGGCACAACAACTATTTGTAAAGTGCTAGACTTTGCAGAACGTGGTCTACGTTTACCAGTCACTCCGGAAATCATTAGTCAAACCACCAAGCGAACAACTGATAGGCTATTTGATCATATGGGCATCACACCCGAACAGCTAAAAGCGGCAATCAGTCAAGGTAAGATGGAAATCGAAGACTATCAGCAACACGGTAAATACGTTGATGATAAGATGCAAGCAGTGAAGGCTAAAGGCAAAGCGCCTGTTAAACCAAACAAGAGAGGTAGATAGTTATGGCTTATGGAATGTTAACCAGTTTCGCTTTAGGTGCGGCTCAAGGATTAGGTGGTGCTATCGTCAATAAACTAAGCAAAGATCAAGACGCTGAAATCAAAGCCAAAGCAGACGCAGAGCGTGAAGCACGAATCGAAGAAGCGGCTATAAGGTCAGAGGGTAGAGCAGCGACGCGCGAACAATCTATCTATGAACGCAATCAAGCACAGAAAACCATTGATAGTGCTACAGAGCGCGAAGCTAAATGGGAAGATGAACAGCGTAAAATACGCGAGGCCAATGATCCTAATACGTTGACAGGTCAGAAAAACACTATTGAAATTGCTAATCTAAAGAAAACAGGAATGTTGACTGAACAAAATATTGCAGAAAAACAAATTGAAGTTGAGCAAAAACAAAGAGTTAATGATTTACAAAATCAATTAGATGCAGCAACAACGTCCGAAGAAAAAGCAGCGATAACAGATAGACTTAGTTCGTTATCCGGTAAAAATACCAATGAATTAAAAACATTATCTAAAGTGGTAAGCGTCGATAATGGTAAATCACATTATGAAGTACAAGGTGTTTATGACCCTAGAACCAAGCAACAAATTTGGGCAAATAACATTACACCTATTGACCCTAAGGAAATGGAAAATAAAGCCGTTGCGTATGCCAACTTAAAATCCGGTGCGTCATTTACTCATGCTAGTGAAGCAGAAGTATTTGCATCAAAAGGGTGGGGTGATACTAAAGAAAAGAACGCTGAAACATCTACAAATTTCTCAAAAGCCTATAATGAATTTAAGCTAAATGGCGGTGTGACTGTAGAGTCGGATAAAACCAAAGCATCGTCGTCACCTGCGCCATTCAAAGCAGACGATCCGGCAAGACAAAAAGAATACGACATTATCTTTGGTGGTGTAGTCAAACAGCATGAATCCGGCAACAAAGGCGTTAATGCTCAAAACCCAACGTCAAGCGCTGGTGGCACATGGCAGATGATAGATGAAACCGCTGTAGGATATGGTGCTAAAAAAGATGATAAAGGTAAGGTAAGCAGAGCTGAGAAAGATAGAGTAGCGCCAGAATTCTATAAGGATGTTTACAAGTCAACAAATGGCGATCCGTCAGCTATGATTGCCGCGGGATTCGGTCAGAATGATGTTAAACAGGCTGTCAAAGATGCAACTAAAAACGGCACAAGCTGGTGGCAAGAAATCGATAGCGATGGTGTTAAAAAGAATATGGATGAAGTCTATATTCGCGCTAGAGAATCAGTGGTTAAATTGCAAGCCGCAGGAATTGATCCAGACGCAAGGTTATTAGATTTTGTAGATAACTATAAAGCGACTAAAATTGCATCAACAGCACCAGACAAATCAGCATTTAAATTAAAAGCAGTACGCCCAGCACTTTAAGGAATTAAACAAATGGCTATTTTTACTTTTGCAGCACCAGACGGAAAAGAATACGATATTGAAGCGCCAGAAGGCGCAACCCAAGAAGAAGCATTAGACTATTTGGTTTCAAATTGGGATACATTAAGCGCAACTTCTCAAGAACCTGCGAAAGTAAATGAGCCTGTAGAAACTCCCGTAGCACAAACGCCAGAGCAACCTGTAGCAGAGCAGGGTATTGCAGGCAAAGCGTTAGATTGGATGATGCGCCCAGAACCTAAAACTCCTGTGGATACTTCAATTAGCGATGCTGATTTATCGGCAACGGATGAAGCCTATCAACGAGCAAAGCAATTTGCTAACGAGTTTAAAGATTCACCTGTTGAAACTATTCGCAAAACATCAAATGATTTATCAGTAAGCCTAGCCAAAGGCTTGATAGGTGTTCCCGAATTCATCACAGGTATTGCCGATATGGCAAGTGGTGGAAAAGTAGGCAAGGCATTAGAAGATAACGGTATCAATTACCAAGAAGCTAAAGACTGGCTTACAGCCAGACAGACTTCAGAAGAACAAGCGATTGCTAAAGAACGTGAAGCAGAGCCTAGTTTTAGTGGCACAGTTCGCCAAATGGCAATGCACCCGCTTTCAACACTTAATACCGCAGTTGAATCATTACCTGCATCGTATGTCGGTGGTCGCATCGGTGGAGCAGTACAAGGTGTTAAAGCATTGGGTAAAGCCAGTGGAATGCTTGGTGCAGGAGCAGGTGAGCTTGTAGTAGGATCAGGACAAGCTGAAGAAGGTATCCGTCAGCAAACACCAGACAGATTGACCACGCCAGAGCAATCAGCGTTAGCATTGGGCGCAGGGACAGCCGACGCATTCTTAGCTGGTATCGGTAGTGTAGCGGCTAAGAAACTAGGTATTGCTGATATTGATACGTTAAGAGCCGGTGCGCGATCCGCTGAAATGACTATTCGTGATATGGCGAAACAGATAGCAGGGTCAGTGGGCATTGAAGGTGTCGAAGAATTGGATCAGTCTGCTGTTGAAAAGATTATCGAAAACTATGCGTTAGATAAACCGAGCCTATTTGAAGGTGTACCCAACGCAGCCGCCACAGGTATGATTACCGGTATGGCTATGGGCGGAGGGCATACGTTTACCAGTACAATAGGGCAATCAGCACAAACGGTAACAGGTGATGAACTGTTACGCCAAAGACAAGCAGAAGATGCTAAGAACATGACTGAAGATGAGCGCAATGCTTATTTTGCAGCTAATGGCGGTAAACCACAACAAGCACCTATTGATACTACGCAAGCAACAACAGAACAAGCAACACCTGCAAGCAATCAAACTTCTAGCGCTTTACAAGAATATGAAAACATCTTTACGGATGAAAACTTAACTCGTAAAGGCAACGCGCCAGATACCTCCGCACCTGTGGTTGATAACGAAACAGCGGCTAGGGATATTATGGGTTCAGATGATCCTGTAGCGACGTTCAACAATGTTGTGGAAGCAAACACCTTTGGACATGATGTTGTTCAAACAGAAGCGCAAACGCAAGCAAACATCCAAGCCGCAACGCCTGTAGTTGAACCTATAGTTGAAGAACCTGTAAAAGCCAAGTTAGATAAACTAGACGCAACGCAAGAAAGTTTAGACTTCATCGGTCAAGCCGTTGAACAAGGTGGAGTAGAGCTTAAAGGCTCGATGCTGTATTTACCAACAGGTGAGAAGTATTCGCTCAACAAAGCGCAAAGGGATCATTACAATAATCTTGTTACGCCAATTGAACAAGCGCCAGAAACACCAACAGTAGAAACGCCAACAGCAGAAACACCAACAGTAGAAACGCCAACAGCAGAAATGCCAACAGCAGAAATGCCAGCAGCGGAAATACCAACAGCAGAAATACCTGTAGTGCAAACGCCAACTGAAATGGGGCAAACTGCATTTAAAGCAGGTATCAAAGCACCTGTGCTTGATAAGGAATTTAATGCGCAATATATTGAAAATGCACCTAATGATGAAAGCAGACGGCAAGCATTAGAAGAATGGAATAAAGCATGGCATAGTGAGAATTTAAAACCTACTGAAACGCCAACAACAGAAGCACCAGCAGATAAAACCGCCTATCAAAATATGACATTGGATGAATATAAAGCATCGCATCCAAAACCATATCGTGTAGGTAATCGAATTCTGAAAACTGATATTACTCAAATGTCAGACGCGGACGTGTTGCAACAATTTAATCACGAAGATTTGAAAACACTTGCTACCTTTATCGGAGCATCAACAAGCGGTACAAAAAATGATTTGCTAAACAAAGTAAGAACGATTCAGCAAAACAGAGAACTGCTCAAAGACAAAACTTCTGATGAATTACAAGGACTTAGCGTTAAGCAATTACGCGAAATGGCTCAACCATTAGGCGTTAATAAATCCTACATCAACAAGCCACAGTTAATTGAGCAGATTTTAAAATGGCGTGAGCAAAGTATTACTGGATCGCAAAACAAAGTTGCGGAGCTTAATCAAGCCAGTGATGTTGTAAAAAGCGTTCAAGCTGGAAATCAAGATGTTGATAAGTTAAACATTAAGCGATTTGCTGAGTATCTGCTTCCGCACGTCACAGCGAAAACGCATCCAGACTTATACCCAAAAGTAATTGATGCGATTGCTCAAAATGATTTTACAGCGCCTTTTAATCAAACCCCAACT
Organism: uncultured Methylomonas sp.; assembly: GCA_936941155.1. Taxonomy (GTDB): domain Bacteria; phylum Pseudomonadota; class Gammaproteobacteria; order Methylococcales; family Methylomonadaceae; genus CAIQWF01. The sequence continues at coordinate 4,695 of CAKZJE010000042.1, forward strand.
AAAGTACAAGTCTTGCGCGACGCATCAACTCGTGCCACTGATCCAGATGACAGCAAAAAGAAAGCCGATATTGCAGACGCATTGGAAAGTAAATATCAAAACATTAAATTTACTGACGTTGAAAAAGTAAACGCACAGGCTCTTCCTAAACAAGAGGTGGTTTACAATAAACGATCAAATGAATACTTTGAGGATAGAATTTCTCGAATAAAAAAGGACATTGCAAATTATGAAAAAAGAAGTGCTTTAAATCCCAATGATAAACGCGCCAATTTAGAACTACCTATTTTAAATAAAGAACTAAAAGATATTGGAAATCAATGGTTTATAAATAATTATGGGGATGAATATAAAAAGGAAATTTACAAGGCTTATAATGAAGCTGCAACCAATTCTGAAAAAGAAGTAGCGTATAAAAAAATAACAGACTTTGAGGATAGCCTCATTGTTGATGAAGCGTTTAAAAATAAAAAACGCCAAGAACAACCCACTGTAGAACCTGTAGCAGAACAATTCGCTGTACAACCTGTTGCTAAAAAGAAACCTGCTGCTAATAACCTAAGAGCAATAACCGGTTTAGAGCCTATCGAAGTTGTTATCGGTAAGCTTGGTGGTATCAATCGTGAGATAGCAAACCGAGAAGGGTTTTCTGATTTTAAAGGATGGTATTTTACTAAAACAAGTTCACAATCTTTTGATGGTATGGCTGAAATATTACGCGGCTATGATTTTGATGTAAGCGGTGGAAATGATTTAGTGGCTCAATTGCGTCAATCATTAGATGCAAAGTTGTTTGGTATGGGGCAACAAGTCTATACGCCACAAGGCTATGAAAACCTTATGAATCTTGATCAAGCCGCAGAATTTGAAGCGTTTGAAGCAGAGCAAAAAGAACTTGCTAAAGAATTATTAAAAGTAGCGTCGGGTAATCCGACAACAATTGATGAAATCCAAGCGGCAGAAACACCCGAAGATTTCGACCAATTACTCACTAACATTGTCACGCTATCAGAAGATGAAGCGGATGACTTCTGGAATTCCATTGGAGAAGAAAATGCTGACCAAACAACAAAAGATGCAAGTATTGCAACTATTAAAGAAAACGCTCCCGAAATCCTCAGCACCTACACGCAGCAAGAAGTAACGCAACGCGAGGAAGAACAAAAAGCCGCAGAGAAAGAACAAGTGGTAAAAGATGCAGCGGCAGAACGCAAACGCCAAGCTGACAATCAAGTTGATAGCGTAGTTGACGAGATGCTTGGTCGCGGTATGACAACCACTAAAGACATCTTTGCACCAGAGCGTAAGCCTAAAGAGCAAGCTCCAGCTAAACCTACATCAAGCGGCAACACTGTCTTTACAGATGATGCGGCTGAAAAGGCTCGTGCTATTTTGAAAAGTAAGTTAGGACAATTAAATAGCGGTCTTGATCCAGAGTTAATGCAAGCAGGTATTACTTTAGCCGGTTATCACATTGAAAAAGGTGCAAGAACTTTTGCGGCTTATGCTAATGCAATGATTGAAGACTTAGGAACAGCCGTTAAGCCTTATCTAAAATCTTGGTATCTTGCTGTTAAATTTGATCCACGCGCATCTAATTTTGATGGTATGGATGACGTTACCACTATTGATAAAGCTGATATTGAAGCGATTACAAAACAACCTACACAGGAAACTGAAAATGTACCAAGTACCAACAAGCGTGTGGAACGATATATCTCAAACGCAAACGCTATTGACGAAAGAGATGAGCAACCTATTTATGATGAAGCAGACACCGATGCTCGCATATTTGGACAAACAAGCGAGCCAGTGGGTAGCAGAGGGAATATTGCCAACAGTGACAGTAGCGATTCAATATCTACTGCCCTTACTGGTGGAGAACAAAGCGATAACGAACTATATACTGGAAACGAAGCAGGAGGAACTACGGTCAGCGCTACCGGAAATACTGACAGCGGACGAACTCTTGATGATAGCCTCAAAGGAATGGATGTTAGACGAGCAGGAAGTAATCCAATTACGCAACTTCCTTCAAAAGCAATTAAAGGGTCTACACCCCAACCTGTAGAAATCAAAACAGCGGATATTAGCAACATCAAAACAGAAATGCCTTTCTTAGATGACGGGCAAGCTAATGATATTGCGTTTGCTGAAAAACGATTTAAAGATAAAAAAGGTGTGTTATTTACCAATGGCACAGGAACAGGTAAAACATTTACCGGTCTTGGTGTTATGCGTCGTTTTGTGGATCAAGGTAAAGACAACATTATCGTTGTTGCGCCATCACAAAACATTTTAGACTCTTGGATTAAAGCGGCTAAGAAATTCTTTAAGATTGATATTACACTTCTCAAAGATAAAACGGATGCCGGCAAAGGTGTTGTTGGTACAACCTATGCAAACTTTGGCGACAATGATTCGCTAGTAGACCGTGACTGGGATTTGATTGTTACTGATGAATCTCAATATTTAATGCAAAATGAACAAGGCGATGTGACCAATGCGCTCAATCAGTTACGCGCATTAACGCATCATAATCTTGGATTCACTTTCTGGTTTAATAGAAAAAATAGAGAGCTAATTGCTGAACTTGAGAAAGTAAAAGCGGCAGAATATCTCGATAAATTTACAGTATGGGATTTCAAATTAGAATCGCCTAAATTTAGAGATGCGTCGGCTTATAGTGCAGAAATTAAAATTGCTTATCAAGATGAAATAGACCGTCGTAAACAATACAAAGATGATAAATATTATGAGTATGATAAGAAACGTGCTGAAGCAAAAGTAGAATGGGACAAAATGGATGACAATACTAAAGTCGTTCTATTGTCAGCAACGCCTTTTGCACATGAATCCAATATTGATTATGCAGAAGGTTATTTGTTTGACTACGGTGATCAAGAAGCAACTGGCTATAACTCTGGTGGCGCTAAAGAGAGATACTTTATGCAACACCTTGGCTATAGAATGCGCTATAACAAATTGACGCAACCCGATGCAAAAGTTGATCGCAGTAATATGCAACGTCAATTCAATGAAACGCTTAAACGATCCGGTGCAATATCTGCCAGAACACTTAATGTGGATTACGATTATGATCGTCGTTTTATTTTAACTGAATCAGCCGTGGGTCAACGTATTGATGAAGCGCTCCAATGGCTTGCGGATAATGACGCGCGTGATTTAGCACAGATTATCAATAAACGATTTGGCGGACTTGAACGTAAATTTTTACTTGAAGCAATTAAAGCCAAAGAAGTTATCCCAATGATTCGTGATTATTTGGCGGCAGGTAAAAAAGTCATTGTATTCCATGACTATAAGGTCGGTGGGGTTAAAAACCCATTTGGTGTACAAGGGATAAATTTAGCGGACGATGCAACTAAACAGCAGTACCGCCAATTCCAACAAGCCTTTCCAGACTTAGCAAGCGGTAAAGCGCTTGAAGGTAGTATGACCACGCCCATCCAAAGATTCCAAGAAGAATTTGGCAATGACGTGATGATATATAACGGGGACAGCAAAACCCGTATTGCCGACGTTGCAAAATTCAATGACGATAATTCGGGCAAGAATCTTATGCTCTTGCAATCTGCGTCAGCAAAAGAAGGTGTGTCGTTCCATGATACTACCGGTAAACACCAACGTGTGCTTATCAATATCGGTTTGCCAACAGCGCCAACCACAGCTATTCAACAAGAAGGTCGTATCTTCCGAGTAGGTCAAAAGTCAGATGCTATTTTCCGATATGTCAACACAGGCACAAACTGGGAAAGATGGGCGTTTGCAAGCACCATTGCAGGACGTGCAAGCGCGGCTGAAAACTTAGCATTGGGTGAATTTGCTCGCGGACTTCGTGATGCGTTTATTGATGCGTTTGAACTAAGTGGCAGTTACCCAGTTGGACATGAGGGCGAAGGCAAAGGCGGCAAAGCAAAAGATCGCGCTGCGGCTAAGGCAGTTACTGAGATGGATAAAGCTCGCTCTTACTACTACGCACAACAACAGAAAAATGCGCGTACAAAGTCAGCAGAAGGCACGGATTACTTTGCAACGCCCGAACCTATCGGTTTAGTAATGACACGCCTTGCTGATGCTAAAGAAGGCGAGAAAATGCTAGAGCCAAGCGCAGGTCACGGTGCAATCGCAAGATGGTTTAGACCCGATGCTGAAAGAACAGCAATTGAGCCGAGTTCTGAACTCAACTCACGTTTAGCATTAGTATTTCAAGATGGTGATATTAAACGTCAAAAGTTTGAAGAACTAAGCATCATCAACAAGTACGATGCGATTGTAATGAATCCTCCGTTTGGCACAGCAGGTAAAACTGCCATTGACCATGTTGCGAAAGCATTTGGACATTTGCGTGAAGGCGGTCGTATTGTTGCGCTGATACCAGAGGGGCAAGCAATCAAGCGTCTTGAACAATTCCTTTATGGTAAAGATGCTAAAGATAAAATGCTTAATCCCGATGCGCATTTAATTATGAGTATTAACTTGCCCGATGTTACTTTTAAACGCGCAGGGACAGGCGTTAGAACTCGCATTGTGGTAATTGAAAAATCCTCAGCAGGTAATGTCGCACCATCTCGTAATTTAGATTTGAGCGACATTGATAATATTGAAGATTTGTTTACTCGGATGGATGCCATTGAAGTTATACCGAGAACGACTACAAATGAGCAACCGTTTGGGGCGGATGTTGAAACAACCTTAAATGAACAGGGTAAAAAAGGCAAAGCACCTAAAACCACTCGTGATACATCGGTTACTGATCCGGATGCAGTTGTTAATTACATGACTTCAAAAGGTAAGGAACTAAAAGGAAAATTGCGTAGTGATTTAACAAAAGACCAAGCCAAAGAAATTGATAAATTTACTTGGCTTTACACTAATCCGGCTAATGGGGAAAAAGGTTTCTTTATTCGTGAAGAACATTGGAATAAATTACCACCTATTGCAGGAAAAGAAATTGTAACTGTTGAACCGATTCAAGATAGTAAAAGTAAGGAAATGCTTGATTTACAACCTAAATTATCAAGCGATGTTCTTGAAAAAATATTAGGCGATATGGCTAGACAGCGTTCTGGAATAAGAAGCCAAGTTAATGATAATAAGACTTTTGATATTATTGCCGACGGTGTCCATGTTTCTACAATCGAAACTCGTCCGAGTGAAGCAAACGATGTTATTCCACAGATATTAGAAAACTATAAAACGGCTTTAGATAGAGAAGGTAAATCGCTTCCATCTGATGTTTACCAAATGAATCGCAATCAATTTTTAATTGCGCAAGGCTTTGGGAATGTCATTGAAAGTTTTGAAATGTCTGGTGCAAATATAGCGGATCAAACAGGTGGATTTAAAGTAAATGAAGATGGCACATTTGGCTATGATTATGATGCCTTATATGATCGAATTCAAGACCAGAAAAACAGTCCCAAATTACTTGAAAGTCTATCTAATTTACCACCAAGATATGAAAGCAATGTAGCAGAGCAAGTTAAAATCAATGCGCGTCAAAAGCTAATCAGATTAGAAAAGCAACTTGAAGCAGGTAAAATAACTGATACGGGTTATCGGTTAGGTGTGCAAAAAGTAATTGACGGTCTTGAGATGCAACGTAGCGCAAGAGATGTTCGTCAAATTGAAGCGGGTCGTAGACGTGGCGCTAATTGGATTATTGCTAAATTGCGTAAAGGTGTTGCTGATGGGACTATTCCAAAAGAAGAAGCGGATTTGGCACAATGGTTGCTTGAAAACAATCCTCAATTTGCAAACGAACTTGGTATCGGTACATCGGGTAAAATCGAAGGTCGCGCTGCGGGAACTTATAATCCTGTTTCAAAAGTTATCACGCTATTTACCAACAAGAATTTAAGCGGTACAGTGGCTGCTCATGAAATTCTGCATCATACCGAAACGATGATGCCGCAATCTGTTCAAGACGGAGTTATCAAAGCATGGAAAAAAGAACTTGATAGAACTTTAAAAAATACCAAAGATGCAACTGTAGTTAGAGCTATTAATAATATGCTCCGTGCATCAACAGGTGATCCCGAAGCTAATAAGCAAATGGAAAAAGATTTTTCTAACAATATTTTAAATTATGATAAGCATTATCAATTACTTAGTCCATCGGAGTTTTGGGCGGTAAACGGTTCAAGAATTCTGCAAAAACAATTTGAAGCAAAAGACTCTTGGATTAGCCGTGCAGGGCAATGGCTCAACAAGTTTGTTCAAAAAGTTAAATCGGCATTAGGTTTAAAATCCGATAATGCTGTATTAAAAGCGCTTTCTGAAATTGCCAAAGGTAATGGGGATATTATAAACGTACCAATGGCTTCTGAAAAAGTAGGAACAGGTGGTCTACTTGCTGATATTGAGAGAAACCCAGACGGCACTTTCAATATACCTGCTGAATCATCTTTCCAGTTCTTACGCAAATGGATTCAAGATGACTTGCTGAGAATCCGCGTGGTCATGGATAGAGTTAGAGAGCAAGGTGGTAAGGTTGATGAAAGTAATGACGTGGTTCTTGCAATGGAAGCGGCAGGTAATATCGCAGCGAACCAATTGGAAAAACTCAAAGAGCGTTACATTCAACCGCTGATTGATAGAATGGCGAAAATGAATGTAAACAAAGATGAAATTGGTTTACTTCTTTATGCTAAACACGCGCCAGAGCGTAATGCTTATATCCAATCCATCAATCCTACGTTCCGTAAATTAGGTGAAGGCGGTAGTGGTATGACTGATGAACAGTCAGCCGCTATCATCCAAAGATATAAAGATACGATGGGTGATAAGTACGCTGAGTTTGAAAAATTAACTGACGATTGGCAAAACATTCAAACTATAGTTAAAAATATCTTAGTAGCATCGGGAGATATTTCACCAGAGCAAGCACAATCATGGGAAGATGGTTTTAATTATCATGTACCATTAAAAGGCTTTGAAGAAGTTGATGAAGTTACCGGTAAAGCTAAGAAATCTAGTCGCGGTAACATTGGACAAGGGTTCTCAATATCGGGCAAATTTGATAGAAAAATGCTCGGTAGACAATCTCGTGCAAATCAAATTGTCGAAAACATTGTTATGAATTTGGAACGTGCCGTTATCCGATCTTCTAAAATGTATGTGCAATCCACATTATATAAATTAGTTGAGGATAATCCCGATATTAAATTATGGGAAAATGAAGTAACGCCAATGAAACCTATTATGGGTAAAGCAAAAGCGCAATACGTTATGTATTTCCACGGTAGTGAAATTGGTGTTCGTGATACGCTCCGAGATGCGCGTCGCTATGTTGAAGCCGAAACAGCAAGAACTGGGCAAGAAAAACGCGAATATGAAATTGTCAAAGTCGGTGGTGAACCACAAGTCACTTTGATGAGAAAACCTTATGACCAAAATGAGGAAATATCTTATTGGCGAAACGGTAAACAAGTTCGTATTCTTGTTAAAGACGAGGAGTTTGTTCAAGCGTTTAATAGATTGGGTGACGAAAACATTTACTCTATGTTTAAAACTATGGCGGCTTACAATAGATTCTTGCGTCACTCTTACACTATTTTAAATCCAGCATTCATTATTGCAAATGGGGTAATGGTTGATCCGCTAGTTGGGTTATACACTAATACTGCGAGATATGGATTTAAATACGCTTCAACAGTGCTTGCTAAAACACCAATGGCATCGCTACAGATTGCCAAATACATGGCGAAAGGCTCTACCAGTAACGCAGAATGGGATAATGCAATTAGACTTTACTATGATAATGGTGGTAAATCTGGCGCAGCATTTATTTCAAGTATTGAGCAAAAAGCAGATGAACTTAACTTGGCTGTTTTGAAATCAAAAATGTTAGATACCAAATTTTATGAGTACCCATTGGATAAGTTAAAACTGATGGTAGTAGAAAATAAATTAGCTAACTTCTTGAAATACTTAGGGGAAGTTGGTGAAACTGCCACTCGATTGTCTACGTTTAAAGTAGCACTTGATAACGGAAAATCCCCACAGGAAGCCGCTAAAATTGCGCGTAATGTAACTATTAACTTTAATCGTCGCGGTGTAATTGGTCGTGAACTTGGTGCAATGTACTTATTCTTAAATGCGTCTATTCAAGGTACTGAAAACCTAGTTGATGCAACTATTCGCGGTGAGCATAAAGTGCAAGCGGCAGCGATGCTTTCTACTTATGTGACGTTAGGTTATTTGATAGCGCTACTTGGCGGGGATGATGGGGATGATGATTTGATTCCAGAGGAAGAAAAAACCAGATTCCTTAGCGTGACGTTAGATGAAAAAACAGGTTTGCGCGTAGATTGGAAACTGCCTTATGGTTTGTCTTTCTTTAAAGATATGGGTACAGCCATTGCTAGAATTCAATTAGGTGGTGATCCAGAAAAAATCACTAACAAACTCATGTCGTCTTTCTTTAATAACTTCTCGTATGTAAACCCAATGGTGTCGGGTGAATGGAATGCTAAAGATTTGATAAGCGGTTTGATTCCTACTGCGGGAAGAATACCGTTTTCTATAAATTACAATAGAAATCAATGGGGTAAACCTATCTATCCAGAAGATGTTTACGATACCACTATTCCAGATAGTGAAAAAGAATGGTCTACAACAAGAGGTACGATGTTTGCAGACTTTGCTAAATGGATGAACAAAGTGACAGGTGGAACAAAAGTTGAATCTGGTTTAATTGACATCTCTCCCGAATCTATGAAATACACATTAAATGCGTTGACAGGTTCGGTAGGTACGCAGGCTTACAAATTTGTAAATTCGCTTTATACTTCATCAATGAACGGGGAAGAAATGAGTGTTGGTAAACTTCCCTTAGTATCCAATTTTGTTAAAGAAGATACTATTGATGCCTACCGTCGGGTTTATACAACGCAACGTAAAGAAGCTGAAGATATTAACGACAAGTTTAAAAAGTATGAGAAATTAGCGGATGACGCGGCAATTGATAAATTTGTAACTCGCAATCAATCGTTACTTGATTTCTACGATGAAACAAAGTCTATTATCAAAGATGTAAAAGATTTGCGTAAAAAACAAGATGAAGCGCGAATTGAAGGTGATAAGCAACTTCTAAAAGAACTTGAGAACGACGAGAAAGAGTTATTGATAGAATACAATTACCAGTATAATCGTCGATAGCAGTAATCACTTGGCGCTACATACCGTAGCGCCCTTTAACTAGGAACGAAAATGGAAGAAATAGAAGTTACAATCACGCGCGATGCACAAGGTCAATACACTGTTGAAACCGAAAACCAGC
>CAKZJE010000043.1 GCA_936941155.1 uncultured Methylomonas sp.
TTTGGGTGTAATCGGTTTGCATGGTAATACCTCTTAAATTTGAGGCTAACCGCGCTATAATGCGGATAGCCTGCTTTAGGTTGATTGCTGGTTAGCGGTGTTGTGTTGTTGGTAGCTTCACAACACCGCGTTGTTTTAATTTTCAGTTTTTCTCCTTGCGTCATAAGCAGTTATAAGTTTTTGAACGGTGACATTTAAGCCGTGTTTTGTTTCTCCACTGGTTTTGTCAGTCCACTGACTTGGTTTTAATGAACCGGCTACCGCTACAGCATCCCCTTTTTTTAACGCTGCAATCTGTTCTGCAACATCTCCAAAAGCAACGCCGCTTACAATAATGGGCTGTGGTTCGCCCACATTTACCGACAACATAAAATTGCAGTAGGTTTTATCGTTGCTGCTGGTTTTCGTCTCGCAATCTCTGAAAAGTTTGCCGCTGATAAGTGATTCAATCATTTTCGTTTTCTCCAATTCTGAAAAACTTTACACACTTTACACACTTGGTCTCTAAGCCTTATGGCAGTAGGGCTTGCACTGTGTAAAGTCGGTTTACACACTTTTACACACTTAACACAGTAAAGATTAGCAAGTGTTTAAACTGTGTAAAAAGTGTGTAAGGTGGTTTTACACACTTGTTGTTATTAAAAAATATATATAAATTAATAACTTATATTTATAAAAAGGCAAGTGTGTAAAAAATGTAAAGGGTAGCTGCCTTTTTTGCGCTTATTGAGCAAGCATGTAACAAGTTGCCTTGCCTTTCTGTAAGCTTTCTAGCAGTCCAGTTTTAACCATTTCATCTAAAGCTTTTCTAATTGCCTTGGTTGGGTCGCGTTCATCAACAAAAGGTTTTACTAATCGCTTACCGTTGATAATTTGTCGCTCAGTCGGTTCTTTCTCTTTATCGAAAATAGTTAGAATGGCTTGGTATTCCGCTTTAATGCCAATAATCCCTTTTTCCCTAAGAAGTTTTAGCTGAATTTGCAACAATCTATCCGCAATGTTAATGGCGGATTTAATGTGCTGGTCTGCAATCGTGGGCATGTAAAACCCGCTATCAAGCAAGTGCAAATTTGCAGCAATTTTCATTATTTGCATGTTTATCTTGCTGGCAACGCCGCGTAATGCTGGGTAGGAATATTTGCCGCCGTCTGCCAAGTGCGGCTCAATGGCGTTTTTGTATTGGTCTATCAGCTCAAAACCTTCTTTGCTGATGAAAAGATTTGATAAGTCATTGTAATCTGCTGGTTTAGTGAACGATTCCAAAGCAAAATTACAAGCCATTTCATACTCAATAAGTAACCGCTCCGACACAGTGTTGTTTTTGGTGTGGTCGCGTTGTCCTAGCTTGTGTGGCTCTACCAATATCAAAAACCGCTCTGATAGCCCCGTACCTTGACTGGCATCTAGGATGGTTTCAACGCTGCCTTGCTGTGCAAAACACACAACCGCGCCGGTTACGTTACCGCTATAACCATCACGCCCCGCACGATTCACATTAATAAAACCGCCGTCAAAACCATTTAAAACCACATCATTATTATTCGCGCCGTTGCTGTAAGTTTTGCCGAATAGCGAGTTAAACAAGCCTTGCTCTGAACTAATCGCGGCAAACATGCCCTTGTTATCGGACAAAGTGCGCTCTAATCCCTCCGGGGTGGCGTTGGTGGTGTAGAGTTGTGGAATTTTATTATTTTGCAGATCAAACAATTCATCTTGCTGGAATTCAGCCAGTGAGCCGCTTAACTCCTTTTCTTTCAGCAAGCGGTTTAACTCTTTTTTGCGTTCTTGAGAAATAGCCGAATGAATGACAGAAAAAGGGGATTGAAAAACGTTTAAACAGCGACTTTTCCCCACGCCGCTGGGTTGCTCTGCAATGGCATATAGACCAAGTGGCAAGCTGTGCTTATTGTCGGGGTAATTCACTTTAAATTTTCGACAAGATACAGAGCTAAAAACCGCCATGCCCATTAAAAACACGGTGCTTTGTGGCAGGTGAAAAGCGTTAGCCACTTCAATTGTCAATCGTTTTAACAGGTGGCTATCGTCCACAAAATCTAACAAATCAATGGTTTTTAGGCTTTCTGGTGTGTCCAGTACATCATTATGGTTTTTAGCCTTGGTTGTCGCTGCTGTGACTTGTTGTAAGTCATTTGCGATAGGCGAAGGTGATTTGATTTCAGCCCCTTGTGCGGTCGCAAGGGAGTTTAATACTTCAGGGTCGGGTTCAAATCCATGCGTTTCTGCAAATGCCTTAGCCTGTTCTACATAATTCATTTTTAGCTCCTTAACTGGCTATTCAATCAAGGACTTACAGCGTATAATAGCAGCCGTCGTAGTTGCTTTATCCGCTTGCAAGTCATTGAAGAAAGTCAGTTAATTTTGGGTGATTAACTGGCTTTTTTTATGCCTGTGGTTTTTGGATTTCTTGAATTTCTGCGGGGTCTGTCAAATCCCTAAGCAATCCCATCACAACGTGAAAAGTCTCTGGTTTCAGCGATTCAAAATCCACTTCTTTAACTAAAGCGGCTAGGTGGTGGGCTTGGTAGATTTTGAAATGCTCCGATTCAGTCAAGCCATAAACTTGTTTGTTGTCGTTACTCATGACACACCGCCTTTGTTTGATTCTGTAACAAAATCAAGCAGGTTTTTCAGGTCGTGAAGTGCATTTAAACCGCGTTGCGAATGGGAAAAAATGTTGGACAGCGTTAAAGCAGGGTTTGATAGACTGGGTTTGTTGGATTGAAGCGAAAGTGTTTCGATGCTTTCTAGCTCAAAAATGGCTTTAACCAGTAAAGGGTTGATAGGCTGGGTTTGTGAGTTCATGCCAACACCTTCAAAAATCTCAATTAATTTTTTGGTGATAAATTGGATTGAGTGCAGCATGGCTAAAATGGATTTAGCTTCTGACTTGTGAATATTGCCAGCCTTAGCGTGTAACGCATTCAAGGCTTTTAATGCGGTTTGGAGTTCGTTCATGCCACACCCCCAACAACTGAAAGTGATTGCACGAATGCGTAGATTTCAGACTCGAAAAATCCGACTGAACGCTCCGATAACTGAATTTTTTTGAATAGACCTTGTTTAAGTTTTGCGTAGAACGATGTTTTTTTAAAGCCCGTGATTTTCAAAGCTTCAGGCAAACGAATAATGCGGTCGTGTTTGGTTTTGGGTTGGGATTGGTCAACAGAATGAACCGCTTTAGCGGCTGTGGTGTTGTTTGGATTTGATTTTTCAGCTTTAAGCGCGGCAATTTCAGCGCGTAAGGCGGCAATTTCTGATTTTAGCTCGTGAATGAGCGTGATAACGGATGTTTTCATCGCGGTGATTCCTTGTCTTAGGAGATTTAAACCGCTTCCCGTTGCTGCTAAACATTGGGAGGCGGACTGTATCGAGTTAGCAGTATCGCGACAAGGTGCGACCAACCAAAAGGGTTGCCCAATACAGCCCACCATAGAAAATAAGCGGATTGATACCGCCTTGATTTTTTGAGGGCATAAAAAAACCACTGTTGATAGTGGCTTATTGAAGCCTTGTCTAAACGAGCTGCTAAACCCGCCTTTCAGATGTGCTGAAAGTAAACACAGCATAAATGCAATCAAGCAGTTTTTACTAATGATATTTTCAGATAATCTATTGATTAGTGATGATTTTTTTAGATTTAAAAAGCTCATGCTGCTGCACCTTGATTGAAAGATTCAATGAGATTTTTAATATCTTCAACTTTCCACGCGACGGTTCGCTCAGTCAGTTTTACAGGCTTAGGATATTTTCCAGACTTGCAGCCGTTTAACCAAGTGGTTCGCCCGACGGGAAAAATTGCCAATATCAGCGGCAATCTAACAAAGCCGGTGGCGGGTAATTGGGGAATTGTGGAGACACTGGCAATAGATTTTTTTGCCTGTTTTGGGGTAATTGCTTTCATTATATTTAGCCTACTGTATCGTTATGAACGATAACGGATTCTAAACATAAAAATTTAGTTTGATAGGGTAGGAAAATCAGCCGTTTTTTCTACCCTTGACTTTTTTTAGATTCCTTTTCTTTAGCTAATTGAAATTTAATAGCACTTATTGTCTCTGAGCTAAGAAACCAATTAGCAAGCGGTTTTACTGTTTTTTTCAATTTTTCTTCTGGATTTAAACAGCTCTTATCATCAGGAAAAATAAGCTTAAAAAGAGTTTCTTTTCTTAAAGTTTTGTTCTCGCATTTTTCAATTATTGTCAAATCAAGATATGGCAATATCCGGTTTTCTCTCCATTGCTTAAACTCTTTTTCTCCTATTTCTTTCAATGGTTTGGTAGAGTCTTTTTTTTGTAAAGCAGGATAATCAGCGAATTTTCTATATTCAGTTAGCCATATTTTAAAATCATTCATAATTTGTTCGTCTGTGGCTGTTAAATCTACAGATACATAGTTATCGCACCCGTTAGCATTAAAAAAGAAAGCACGCGGCAACATTTGCCTAAACAGTAAATTTAAAGGCATTTCTATTAGGTCGTTTTGTTCTTTTGTAAGACTTTTCTTAAACCTATCTTTCTCGCAATACCTCCAAACTTCATTTAGGGGAGAATTACTTACACTTGTGTGAAACCAAATATCTTTTGCGGGTATGCTTTTTACAGAATTAGTATTAAATGGATATTTCTGAGCATCCACGTCTAAACTGCAAATTTCTTGAACGATAGGTGTATTTTTAATTAACCGCGAAAATCTTGAGTCTTCATTTAATGCCCGCGCCCAAATTCTCACTCTTATTTGATTTAACCAGCCTTGTAAATCAAGGTCTTTAAGCCCTTCATATTTTTTTAAATCGAACCAACTTGTATCAAGTTCTTGTTTTTCCATTGCACTTAGTCACAGTGTTTTGCAGTCAAAGAAGAAAACCAAGTCAGGCAGTTGACTAGACCGCTTTTCACCCCGTCGGGTTAGGCTTGGTTTAAACGGGTTTACTGGTATGGAATCTCCATACCAGTTTATGGCGGTAAATCTCCCCACCATAAAAAACAAAAGGGGTTCGTAAATTCCGAACCCCCTAAAAGCTTATGCGGTATCCCTTCGTAATTTTCAGTCCGGATATTCCGGATGGAAAAATTAGTTTTCACCCCTAAAAGCTTATGCGGTATCTCAAATGAAAAGCTGGTCTAACTATTAGTTAGGTCAGCTCCTAAAAGCTTATGCGGTATCTCAACATGAGCTACTGGTGATAAATACCATCACCATTAAAAGCAAAAGGGGTGGTAAATCTCCCCATACCTTACAGCCTAAAACGAGCTTAAAGCATATTAATCAAAGCGCAATCTGTAATTACAGTAATATCGTAATTATGATAATTACAGTTTTACAGTTACACTTTTTACACTAATTAGAGAATCACCATGTGTTTAGGTTGATTCTTTTGCCGGTGCGGTTGCAACCTGTGTTTTTAGGTTGTCCAAATAATCCGCCCACGCCTGCATCATTTTGTGGCGTTCTGCTAAATGTGACGTGCGATTGTA
>CAKZJE010000044.1 GCA_936941155.1 uncultured Methylomonas sp.
TGAGTTCATGTGTGAGTGGTGCTTTCTACTTATGTTGTTATTATAACTTGTTGAAGAAGGATACTTTCACAGTCTCAGAAAGTATTGAACTGAGTTTTTCTGAGAAAAAAACTAAAAAATCAAGCCATGATTTAAAAACCAAGCTTTGAACTAAGACATTTATGGGATAATAGCTTTCATTTCAGCCACAATTTACGATGATGACACTATCCACTTTAGAATCTTTTGTCGGCAGTACTCCTTTAGTTAAACTGCAACGTTTGAACAACAATCCCAGCAACACGTTATTAGCCAAACTCGAAGGCAATAATCCTGCTGGCTCTTGCAAAGATCGCCCTGCCATCAGCATGATTAAACACGCTGAAGAGCGAGGGGAAATTAAACTCGGCGACCGTTTAATTGAAGCAACCAGCGGCAACACCGGAATCGCTTTAGCAATGGCGGCGGCAATTCGCGGCTACAAAATCACCTTGTTAATGCCCGATAATCTCAGTGAAGAACGCCGCGCATCCATGAAAGCCTATGGTGCAGAGCTGATTTTGACTCCAGCGGCAAAAGGCATGGAAGGCGCAATTGATTTAGCACGACAAATGGAAGCGGCAGGGCAGGGCAGAATTCTCGATCAATTTGCTAATCCTGATAATCCACGCGCTCATTATGAAACCACTGGCCCTGAAATTTGGCGTGATACCGATGGCAAAGTGACGCATTTTGTTAGTGCAATGGGCACAACAGGCACTATTATGGGGACATCGCGGTTTTTAAAAGAACAAAACCCAGCAATTCAAATTATCGGCGTGCAACCTGAAGGCGACTCGAAAATCCCCGGTATTCGGCGTTGGCCAAAAGAATATCTGCCGAAAATTTATGATGCTAGTCGCGTTGATCGCATTATGGATATGGATCAAAACACCGCTGAAAACACAGCTAGGGCGTTAGCCGTCCAAGAAGGGATTTTCGCTGGAATTTCCTCCGGTGGAGCGGTGGCTGCTGCGTTGCGTTTAAGTGCTGAAGTTGAAAATGCTCTGATTGTCATGATTATCTGTGACAGGGGAGATCGTTATTTATCCACCGGCGTTTTTTCGAGTTAATGATGACTACAATTTCACATTTCAAACTACGTTATACTGCCAGACAAGTGTGGGATGGAGCAGTGATTGCTTATCCCACTGAGGCGGTTTACGGCTTAGGCTGCGATCCTTTGAATGAAGATGCCGTGCTGCGTCTGTTGGCTTTAAAACAACGTCCGGTTGAAAAAGGTTTAATCTTGATTGCGGCTGATTTTTCCCAGTTAGCACCTTTTTTGGATTATGACGAAAAAATACTCGATCGCGTATTACCGACTTGGCCGGGGGCTGTGACGTGGATTATTCCAGCGCAGTCTTGGGTGCCACGTTGGTTGACGGGAGATCATCAATCCTTAGCTGTGCGCGTCACCGCACACCCCATCGCAAAAGCCTTGTGCCAATATAGCGATACGGCATTAGTGTCCACCAGTGCCAACCCGAATACTCAAAAGCCAGCGCGAAATGCGCGGCAAGTGCAAAAATATTTTGCTAGAGAGGTTAATATTATTCATGGTGCAACAGGTGGCAACAAAAACACCACCGCTATTTATGACGTTAGAACGGGAGCGTGTTTGCGCTAAAAGATAATAATAAAAAAAGTAGACTTGTTTTAACAAAGTACTCTTATATATCAAAGTGTTATAGTTAAAAAACTGGAGTGCAAAACATGTTTTGTACTCCAGCAGATAATAAAATCAACAGTTTAAAAGAATACTTTTCAAATTGATTTTTTATAACTGATTGATTAGTAAGGTTAAAAAAGGTCTAGTGTTAAATTTTTAACAAGTGAGGAAAAAATGCAGCTTCGTTTTTCAGAGGAGATAATTATCCATATTTTAGAGCAATCTATTATTTACACATGCGCTTGCCCGGCTCAGGTTTGCAAGGCAATTAATGAACAGAGAGCTCTTTATAATTATCAGCAAAAATGCCTTAATTTAACCGGTACCGATAAAGCCGTTCATCACTTGATTGCTAGCACGGTTGAAAAAACTCATGCGCAATTAGAAGAGTGTTTGGAACGTGTTTTGCTATTAGAAGAATGGGATATGGAAACTTTCCAAATGCCCGAAAAAATGAAAAAGCAATTACTGTGTGATATTGAAAAATCATGCAGTAGTTGACGCTGATTAGCGCAAGTTACAACGGAAAACTTGCAACTTTTTAACCTAAATAAACTCTGACTATGAATACAATTTATAAAGCCCATCCTTGGCATGGTGTGAGAACGGGTAGCAAAGCCCCTGAGATTGTCCATGCGTTTATTGAAATGGTTCCAACCGATACCGTTAAATATGAAATTGACAAAGTGAGCGGGTATTTGAAGATTGATCGCCCACAGAAGTTCTCTAACACAGTGCCTACATTGTACGGATTTATTCCACAAACCTATTGCGCTGAACAAGTGGCAGAATATTCGGCATTAAAATCAGGAAAAACCGGTTTAAAAGGTGATGGCGATCCGCTTGATATTTGTGTGCTGAGTGAACGAGCGATTATGCACGGCGATATTATTTTGCCAGCTGTACCGGTCGGTGGTTTTCGGATGATTGATAAGGGCGAAGCTGACGATAAAATTATTGCAGTGATGAAAGGTGATGAATTTTATCGGCAATGGCGCGATGTGTCTGATTGTCCACAATCTTACATTGATCGTTTACGACATTATTTTTTAACCTATAAAAATCTGCCGGGTGAAGAAGTGGCTTGTGAAATCACGCATGTTTATGGGCGTGAAGAAGCAATGGAAGTGATTACCCGTGCAATGGCCGATTATCAAACGCATTTTGGTTGTGAAGCAACAGATCAGATGCTTAATCTGAAATAAAAAAACCTTTCAGGTCTTTAAGACCTGAAAGGTTTGGTTTGAGCGATAAAAATTTGGCTGAATGTTGATGTGAGGGCAAATTCATTCGCACTGGGCGATTAAAATCGCCCCTACATTTTGCTCTATTTTTTTGCCACGTTTTTTTCTGCTGTTTCTTTTTCTGGCGTAGGGGCTTTGAGAGCTTGCAAAGCATTACGCCCCCGTGCAATCAGTGCATCAAAAAAACTAAACGCAAATTCCACGCTATAACCCATTAAAAACGCCCACACCAGCGGTGAATAGTTAATGTGCTGAATTTCTTTCACATCCGGCGCAATAATCACGCCGCTAATCAACCCTAATACCCCGCCTAAATAAACCCGAATCGTATCGCTGCGATTTGAACCCAGCGTTAAACTGGCTTTCGCAAAGCTGTCTAAAATACTGCGAATCACATACGCAACCGATCCTAATGTGCCTAAAATAAACGGCAACATCAAATAATTGCAAATGCGCAATGTGGATTGGGCTGCCTCAAAAAACGTGGCGCGTTCTGCTCTGGCTTGATGTTCTTTTTCGTCTGAAAACGTTGCTGCTCTCGTGCTGTTTGCATGACATTGCTGTGGTTTCTCGCGGTAATAATTGAGGGTGTCTGTGGTGAAAAGATAACCCCAAAATACCAAGCTCAATTTGCGAATCACTTGATAATCACTATCGACTTTAAACAACAGCTCTTCTTGTTGCGCAACTAATTCTTTCAGTGGCGAAGCGCAAAGCACAATATCCGGCTTCGCTTGTTTGGTTGCCAAAATTTGCGCGTCAATTTTCAGCAGTTCTGCATAGTAGTGGTCAGTTTGTTCCAAAGAATCACACAGAGCCATCGTGTAAGCTTGCAATAAAAAAAAGATAATGCAGCACGCCGTGCCAATCATTTGAATAGATTCGTAAATTTTTTTATACGCGTTGCTGGAAAACGAAGATTCCGCATTATTGTTGCCGCTGGCTAATGCACGGTCATCACGCTCGATTTGTTCCTTCAACCATAAGCTTTCATTGGTGGCAGGCGTGACTAAGTGCGACAATTGGTTATAAATATTCCACAAAGATTTTTCATCTTCCAGCGTGAACTCGCTCATTTCTTTATGCAAAATCGGAATTGCAAGATCAATCAATGCAGGTTCTACATTGCGTTTAGCATCAGAAATTGCGTATTTCAGCAGTCGATAAACGGCTTCTTTGACTTCCTGAAGCGATTGCATATTTTGGCTTGCGAATGTGCTTGATGTTGGTGCAGCGGCTTTATTGATAAAATCATCGGTATGTCGTGCGTTTGCGGATGGAGTGGGGTTAAAACTTTCTGATGTTTCCATGACCTTGCCACATTTGGGATAGAAGTGCTTTAAGAATAGTTGCGATTCGATATAATAGTAACCAGTTTGTAAACATAAGAACCGCCGCATTTATAGGGATTGCTATGAAATCTGGAGTGCAAGCTTTGCTTGCCAATCAATATCTCAGGAAATAAGCAAGCAAAGCTTGCACTCCTAAGCTGATTTGAAAAGTGCCTATTGATTAACGTTTAATAAAATAATAGATAAAAACATGAAAAAACGATTTTTACTTTTAGGTTTAATCCTTTCCTGCACTGTCTTGGCAGAACCGCGCGGCACTGGCGATTTAGGGCTGATTATTGAACGCGCCCAAGGTTCAGTGCAAATTATTGAACACAGTCTGCACACTTCATTAGCGAAAATCACCGAATTAGGCGATTTATCTCATGCTTCAGTGGTTTTTTCCAGAGACCAACGTTACGCCTATATTTTTGGACGCGACGGCGGTTTAAGCAAAATCGACTTATTAAATGATGAAATTGTGAAGCGGATTATACAAGCTGGCAATAGTATTGGCGGCGCGATTTCTCAAGATGGAAAATTAATTGCGGTTTCCAATTACACACCGGGTGGAGTAAAAATTTTTTCCAGTGACAATTTAGAATTAATCGCCGATATTCCAGCCGAATATGAAAGCGGCAAACTCTCAAAAACAGTGGGTTTAGTCGATGCGCCGAATCATCATTTTGTGGTGAGTTTGTTTGATGTGGGAGAAATTTGGCTGATTAATGTTAAAAATCCAGCCAAACCGGTTATCACCAAGTTCAAAAATATCGGCAAACAACCGTATGACGCATTACTGACTCCCGACGGGCGTTATTATATGGCGGGATTATTTGGTGAAAAAGGCTTGGCATTGCTGGATTTGTGGCAACCTGAGAAGGGCGTAAAACATATTTTGGCGGATTATGGCAAAAATGATGAAAAACTGCCCGTGTATAAAATGCCGCATTTGGAAGGCTGGACTGTCACCAGCGATTTTGTGTTTATACCAGCGGTCGGGCAGCATGAAGTCTTAGTGATGGATAAACATAATTGGCAATTGCTGAAACGGATTCCGGTTGCTGGACAACCCGTGTTTGTAATGTCGCAACCGGACGGGCGACAAATTTGGGTGAATTTCGCTTTTCCTGATAATCAACAAGTGCAAATTATTGACGTGAAAGACTTGGCGGTGAAAAAAGAGTTAAAACCCGGTAAAGCAGTGCTGCACATGGAATTCACCCCACGCGGCGAACAAGTTTGGATTGCTGTGCGTGATGATGACCAAGTGGTTGTTTATGATACAGAAAGTTTTGCAGAAGTTGCGCGTTTACCCGCTGAAAAACCGAGCGGCATTTTTTTCAGCAATCGCGCGAATAAAATCGGTTTGTAATCATGCAATTAACTTCGCTGCATAAAGTCTTGCTGAATAACTATCAGCAGGATTTTCCACTGTCGCCAACTCCGTATCTCGATATAGCAAATGCGCTGGGTGTGACAGAAATTGAGGTTTTATCGGCTTTCAACGAATTGGCAAACGCGCAATTTATCAGCCGAATTGGTTTGATTATTCCACCGAATCAATTAGGCGTGAGTTGTTTGGTGGCAATGGCGATTCCCGCCGCACAATTACAATCCGTTGCGGAAATTGTCAGCAGTTACAAAGAAGTAAATCACAATTATGAACGCGAACATACGTTTAATCTGTGGTTTGTGTTGATTGCCAGCCATGAACAGCATTTGCAAAAGGTGTTAGCGGATATTGAGCAAAAAACAGGATTTTTGACCATGCAGCTGCCGTTGATTGCAGATTATTTTATTAATTTAGGTTTTGATCTCGAACTCAATGACTAATGCACAGGATTTACAACTGATTGCCGCTGTGCAAAACGGTTTGCCGATTACCTCGCGCCCGTATCTTGCGATTGCGCAGCAACTGGGAGTTTCTGAAAATGAGGTGATTCAGCGGTTAGCGCGGTTGCAACAAGAAGGTTTAATTAAACGTTTTGGGGTGATTGTGCATCATCGTAAATTGGGTTATCAAGCTAACGCGATGGTGGTGTGGAATATTCCTGATGCTGTGGTTGATAAGTTGGGTAGAAAAATCAGCCAAGCCAGTTTTGTGAATTTGTGTTATCAACGTCCACGCCGCGAAAATTGGGCGTATAACTTATATTGCATGATTCATGGAAAGAGTCGGGAAACCGTGTTGGCGCAATTGCAGCAATTAATTGATAGCAACGCGCTGGCAGGTTTTGAATATCAGGTGTTATTTAGTCGGCGTTGTTTTAAACAACGTGGCGCGATTTATACTTCAGCGGAAGTTAGAACTGATTTGCTTTAGAATAAGGTTTCTGTAGGGGCGAATTAATTCGCCCTTACATCAGTTCTGATTAGTTAAATTCAAATACAAGTTAGCGCAAAATTTTTCAAGACGACTGGTCGTCTTGAAAATTTCACAGCATTCAACCATCGGTAAAAACGCAAAAATGTAACGCAAACGATTGGAAGATCTTTAAGAACTTCCAATCGTGATGATTCAGTTATTCAGGCTTACTGGTTTGAAATTCGCCATCGCCTTCAAGCCCACCTTCATAAGGCGTTGCATATTTGCATTCTTTCTGCGGGCAAACTTTTTCTGTGCCGCGCCGCTTTGTGGTTTTTACCGTTAAAACAGGCCAATGACATTGCGGGCAACTTTCTTTCAATGGCGCGTCCCACAACGCATAATTGCATTTCGGATATTCAGCGCAGGAATAAAAAACTTTTCCAAAGCGCGATTTGCGTTTCAGAATATTGCCTTTTTTACATTGCGGACATTCCACGCCAGTGTCTGCGGGTTTTTCCAATGGCTCAATATGTTTGCAAGCCGGATAACCGCTACAGCCAATAAATTTGCCATATTTGCCGGTTTTAATCACCAATGCGGATTGGCAAAGCGGGCAAGAACGTCCTTCCACCACTTCCGGCTCATTGCTGGCGGCGGAATCTTCATTCAAATTGCGGGTGTAAGAGCATTCAGGATAATGCGTGCAGCCAATAAAACGTCCGTTTTTGCCTAAGCGAATCGAAAGCGGACTGCCACACTCAGGACATTTTTCGTCAATTGCTTCTTGTGTCACGTCTTTGCGTTGCACACTGGTTTCTTTTTCTTGAATCAAGCTGGTGAACGGCTTCCAAAAATCACTCATTAACGGAATCCAGTCTTTTTCACCGCGAGCCACCGCGTCTAAATCATCTTCTAAATCAGCTGTGAAGTTGTAATCCACATATTTAGTAAAATGTTCAGTTAAAAACTTATTCACAATGCGCCCTACATCAGTAGGATAAAAGCGTTTGGTGTCGATGGTGACATATTCGCGATTTTGCAGGGTTGAAATAATCGTGGAATAAGTTGAAGGGCGACCAATGCCGTGTTCTTCCAAAGCTTTCACTAAACTGGCTTCGCTGTAACGAGGTGGCGGCTCAGTAAAATGTTGGTCGGCAACAATTTCAGTCACTGGCACAACAGCTCCGATTTTTAACTGCGGCAAAAAGCTTTCTTTATCATCGCCGTCTTTGTTGTCATCCAAACCTTCCAGATACACAGCCATAAAGCCTTGATCTACAATCACAGAACCTGTGGCGCGGAAAACATTTTGGTCGCTGCCGCAATTCAAATCTATCGCCATCATGTCGATGGTCGCGTGAATCATTTGGCTAGAAATGGTACGTTTCCAAATCAAATCATAAAGTTTGAACTGCTCATCGGTCAGATAATTTTTGACCTCAGCAGGCAAACGCTGCGCGGTTGTGGGGCGAATCCCCTCGTGGGCTTCCTGCGCATTTTTTGATTTGGTTTTATATTGATGCGGTTTTTTTGGCACATTTTCCGCGCCGTATTTTTCTGCAATCAATTCTCTGATTTCCGTGATGGCTTCAACCGCTAAATTCACCGAATCAGTACGCATATAAGTAATCAAACCAGCGGTTTCGCCGCCCATTTCAATCCCTTCATACAATTGCTGCGCCACCATCATGGTGCGTTTGGTGGTAAAACCCAGTTTACGCGCGGCTTCTTGTTGCAACGTTGAAGTAATAAATGGCGGGGAAGGATTGCGTTTGCGCTGTTTCTTATCAATATTCGCAACAATTAATTTGCCATCAGCGGCGTAAATTAAAGCGTGTTGTGCTTTTTCGGCAACTTCCTGATTAGTAAAGCTAAATTGTGAGAGTTTCGCGCCGTCAAAATGGGTGAGTTTGCCAACAAAGGCTTGTTCTTCTGCAATTAAATTGGCTTGAATTGTCCAATATTCGCGGGTTTTGAAAGCTTCAATTTCTAAAGCGCGTTCCACTATCATGCGCAATGCGGGGCTTTGTACTCGTCCTGCGGAAAGTCCACGCCGAATTTTTTTCCACAATAACGGTGATAAATTGAAACCGACCAAATAATCTAAAGCGCGACGCGCTTGCTGGGCGTTAATCATGGTTAATGACAACTCACCCGGATTCGCAATGGCTTCAGTCACGGCTTTTTTGGTGATTTCATGGAACACTACGCGATGTACCGGTTTATTTTTTAAAAGTTTTTTCTCTTTTAATAATTCCAATAAATGCCAAGAAATTGCCTCACCTTCTCTATCAGGGTCGGTCGCAAGATATAAGGTATCGGCTTCTTTTAAGGCTTTAGTAATTTCTAGCACATGGCGTTGATTGCGGTCTATCACTTGATATTTCATCGCAAAATCATGTTCAGGATCAACCGCGCCTTCTTTCGGAATTAAATCGCGGACGTGACCATACGATGCTAAGACTTTGAAATCTTTGCCTAAATACTTTTCGATGGTTTTTGCTTTTGCAGGGGATTCTACAATAACCAGATTTTTACTCATTGTGTGGTATAGGGTAAGGTTTAATGTAAATAAGCGGGAGTGAGATCGTAAACAAAGTCTTCCATGCGCGATAAAGCAACCGCGTCATCCGCTTGGTTTAGCAGCACCATCAGGACTATCCATTTCAGTTCATCTAAGGCAATTTCTTGATTTTCAAGATCCATCGCTCTGTCAATGACGCGCTCACGATTTGCAGGGCTTAAGATGCCGCTGTATTCCAAAAAAAGTAATAAATTGCGGCATTCAATGTTTAATTTACGTTGTTCTTGCTCACAAAAAACCCGAAAACTGGTGGCAGCACTGACTATGGTTTCTTGAGTGCTTAAGGATTCTAACCAAGAGAAAGCTTTATGAACTTCCATTTGTTCAAAACCTGCTTCCATTAATTCTGTCCTGATGGCATCAGTATCAGGGAGATGATCCATTTCTTCTTCCATGTAATTCTCAAATAAGTAAATGAGAACATCAAAAAAATTTTCTTTCATAAGTAGTATTTATTTTGTCCGCAAATAGCCGCCACCGGGAGCCGCGCTAATATAACCATATAGCTCAAGAATCAATAACATAGATGAGACAACTTCAGCCGAATAACCCGATTCGTCGACTAAAATATCCACCGATGTCGGACTGAACATGACAAGATTCAATAGTTTTTGCTGCGCTAGGTCAAGCTCTGTTTGATTATTTGTTGCGGGTTTTAAGCTATATAATTGATTATATTGACTTAATTCCTTAAAAATATCTTCAGTGGTTTCGACTAACGTAGCCCCTTCTCGGATTAAGGCGTTGCAGCCTCGTGCTAGTGGGTTATTAATAGAGCCGGGAATGGCAAAAACTTCGCGGTTTTGTTCTAAAGCGAGTCGTGCGGTAATCAGTGAGCCGCTTTCTCTTGCGGCTTCCACCACTAATAAACCTAAGCATAAACCACTGATAATTCGATTGCGGCGTGGAAAATTGCTAGCTTTTGCGACTGTGCCGGGTGGAAACTCAGAAACCATTACGCCATGCGTGACAATTTCAGTGGCTAAAGCTTTATGACTGGCAGGATAAACTCTGTCTAAGCCTGTGCCAGCGACCGCAACCGTATGACCTGTGGCTTTTAACGCGCCTTCGTGACTTGCGGCATCAATCCCTAAAGCTAAACCGCTGGTAATGGTAAAGCCGTCTTGCGCTAAGCTGTAGGCAAATTCATAAGCAATTTGCCGCCCTTCTCTGGAAGGATTGCGGCTGCCAACAATGGCAATTTGTGGGCGAGAAAGTAAGTGTTTATTGCCGCGCAGAAATAATAACGGGGGCGGATCGTAGGTTTCTTTCAGTTGCGGTGGATAAAGCGGGTCTAATAACGTGATGACATCATTATTCGGTTGCGCTAACCACGACAAATCGGTTTCGACTAAATTCCAGTCAAAACTTTGAATGGCGGCGATGATATTGGATTTTAAACCTAGTGCAGTTAAAGCGGCAGTTGAGTCGCTGAAAACTTGTTCAGGACTGGACTTATCAAGGATTTTTAAAAAAGTGCGACAACCCAAACCTGGCACACGCAATAGCGCGAGCCAGTGTTTTAAGGACGGGGGATTGAATGTATTAATAGTCTTCAGGGGATTGAACTTTATCTAACACATGGATAGCTTGATTTGCTTCCATGACCAAGGCATAGCTTACTTTGGCAAAGGTACGAAAAACCATTAAAGAACCTGCGACTTCGTTAGGTAATTTAACCAAAACTGTAGAATCTTTCATTTTATAAGGATCTGCGACAAGAGCCCCTTTATGATAAATAGCCAATACATTGCCAATCTTAATGCCATCCTTTAAACCTTTATCTAGCACTACCACATTATATTTGCCAATTTGTGATACGCCGTTTAAGACATTAATAATATTGCCTCTGATAAAAGTATCAGGTGCTTTAGGCATATAATTCAGAGGGGAGGTTTTTTCAGAATTAGGCATTAAGCGATCACCAAGCCGAATTTCTTGTTGCACTTTTGTGATTGTTAATGTGGCAGGGTCGCCTTCTCGCTCAAGGCTTGCATTAGCAATATAAAGAGCTTCATAGCCTAAAATTTCACCTGTTTCTGGGCTGATATAAGGTTGACCTTTGTGATAAACCGTATAGTCTAAAGTTTCAGCTTGAGTAATGGTACGCACATAAATTTTTTCACCAGAGCCAGCAACAATATGTTCGCCTTTAAAGTCAACAATGTAAGGGTCTTGCTCAAGCTCGTCAGAGTCTAGTACTTTTGGTGATGTTAAAAACTGTGAAATTGCATCCGTTGGAATAGTTTTAATTTCATCGGTTAAGGATGATTTTCGCAGATTAGGATGCAGTTTTACCTCGTTAGAGCGCGACAAGCGCAAGCTGGGTCTGCCATTTTTCATTGAAAAATACAAAGTATCACCTGGATAAATCAAATCTGGATTCACAATTTGTGGATTACCATGCCATAACTTATGCCAGTTCCAAGGGCTTTTTAAAAACTTTGCAGAAATATCCCATAAGGTATCTCCTGCGACTACAGTATATTGCTCAGGATGTTGCGGATTAATTTCCAGTTCGTCTGCATAAATACCCACGCTAAACAAAAGCGAAAAGACAAGTCCTGTAATATTACGAAAAGCCATTTTTTTAACCCTCAGAGTCTTTTTATGTCGGTGTGAATGTAAAGTTTAGATGAATTCAGATAGAATTCCAGTATTTATAATGATAGTGGAGAATTTGGTGGGGATGTTAACTATTCTCGAATTTCCTGATGAACGTTTGCGCAAAAAAGCGGAAAAAGTCAAAGGTGTCGATAAAAAAATCAGTCAGTTAGTAGATGATATGCTAGAAACTATGTACGCTGCAAAAGGAATCGGGCTTGCAGCAACACAAGTGAATGTGCAATTGCGCGTGGTTGTGATTGATGTGAGTGACGAAAAAAATGCGCCGTTGTGTTTTATAAATCCTGTGATTGTTGAAAAAGACGGCGTAAAAGAGTCCGAGGAAGGCTGTTTGTCGGTGCCGGGTTTTTTTGAAAATGTCACTCGTGCTGAACAAATTAAAGTGAAAGCGTGGGATAGGGAAGGGCAAGAATTTGAACTTGAGGCCACAGGGTTGTTGGCGGTTTGTATTCAGCATGAAATGGATCATTTAGATGGCAAACTGTTTGTCGATTATCTTTCTTCACTGAAACGGCAGCGGATTAAATCTAAATTGGAAAAAATTCATCGTTTGGAAGGGAAATAGAATACCTGTTCACGACTGCCAGTCTTTTAAAGGACTGGCAGTCGTTTGTTATCCCCTTAGTTTTTTAATATTAATACTTATGAAAATTATTTTTGCCGGAACGCCTGAGTTTGCCGTACCTGCTTTGCAAATTCTGATAGATTCAGAACATGAGGTTTGCGCTGTTTATACCCAACCAGACCGTCCGGCAGGGCGCGGGCGCAAATTGACTCCGAGTCCTGTGAAAGCGTTAGCATTGACAGCTGGATTATCGGTGTATCAACCGGAAAACTTTAAAAATGCCGTAGATTTACAGCAACTACAAGCGTTAGATGCGGATTTAATGGTAGTAGTGGCTTATGGTTTAATTTTGCCGCAAGCGGTGATAGACGCGCCGCGCTTGGGGTGTATCAATATTCATGGCTCACTGTTACCGCGTTGGCGTGGTGCAGCACCGATTCATCGCGCGGTGATGGCGGGGGATACAGAAACAGGTGTTACCATCATGCGAGTGATAAAAAAACTCGATGCGGGTGATATGTTACATAAAGAATATGTGGCGATTGGTGCGCAAGATACTTCCAGCGATTTGCATGATAGATTGTCAGACTTAGGCGCGTTAGGTTTGGCAAAGGTTATTCAGCAAATTTGCGATAATACCGTTGTTGCGGAAGTGCAAGATGAGGCGTTAGTTACTTATGCGCATAAATTGGAAAAAGCGGAAGCAGAAATTGATTGGACAAAATCGGCTGTTGAGTTAGACAGACAAATTCGCGGTTTGAATGCTTGGCCGGTGGCGCAAACCTTGTATCGTGGCGAAGTCATGCGAATTTGGCGGGCAATGTTGCTGGAAAACACGCTGAATTTAGCCGCTGGTGAAGTTCACAGCGATGGCAAACATGTAGATGTTGGTACAGGTTCTGGCACATTGCGGTTGTTAGAAGTGCAATTGCCGGGCGGCAAACGGATGGATATTAGCGCGTTTTTAAATGCGCATTCTGTAGATGGAATTCATTTAGGCAGTTAGTTTTTTCAGGAGAAAAACATGGAACACAATTTACTCACATCGTTGAGAAAATATCGCCCAAGAGAAGGGCATGATCCTCTTGAAAACTTTATTACTGAAGCATTTGCGTGGATTTTAAAAAGCTATCCTGATTTTTCCACCGTTTTTGTGTCTTATCTTTTAGAAAAAATACCTCATGCAACAAAAGATGTTGAGCAGCTTAGTTGGTCAACGCAAGAAAACTTTAACGGATTTTATCCAGACATGTTGTGTGAAATGGGAAATGGCAGGGCTTTAGTTTTTGAAAATAAAGCGTGGGCAAAATTACACAATAGCCAATTAGATAATTATCGTCAGTATGCTGAAAATAACTACACCGAAAGTCATATTATCTTAATCACAGCCACATCCAATCAACACGTTCAAAATCCAGATTTAGCTTTATGTTGGTCGGATATTTATCGTTTCATTACTGACTGGTTGAAACAACACAATACTGAAGGTCATTGTATTTTCAAAGACTTTTTAGAACTCCTACGAGATGAAGGCATGGCTCCACCTGCACCTATTTCCCATGAATCCATCCAATCTTATTACTCAGGTATTGAATTAACCCCACAAATTAATAGCTTACTTAACACTGTAAAAAGAGATGCTTATTGGAAAAATATTATCTCTGCTCCAGATTTACCTGATTTAACAGTACGAGGAAGCGACGGGAGAATCGGTTTTGATTTATTAGGTAGAAAAACTTTTGGCGGAGAAGTTAAAGAGTGGATACCAGGTGTATTTATTGGTTTTATGATGAATGGTACAGACCACTGTGTAAAAAATATTTTGGGTAGAAAAAGTCCTGATTTCTCTATCATTATTAGCTTTAATAAGCTCCTTCATAATATTTATCCCACAAGTGCCGCTTATCAATCATTTGTTTCTAAAATATCTAAAGAAATATCCGTGTTAAATCAAGGTTGGAATTTTCTTAACCATCTTGAAGATAAATCGGCTAAAGAAATTAATCGGTGGCATCCTATTCACATAAGAAAGCCAATATTAGAGCTTTTTGTTGGCACCCTGACAGCAGCAGAACAAGCAAATCGCTTTATGGAAAATGCAAAACAAATTCTGGATATTATTTTCAACTGTGATGAGTTTGCACATTTGAAAGCAGAATGTTTGCTTAAAACATCTCCAATTCAATTATTACAATGAACTTAAGAATTATCGCTGCACAAATTTTATGCCGCGTTTTAAAAGACGGACAATCTTTAACTGCCGCTTTAGATTCCCACTTAACCACCATCAGCGAAGCCAAAGACCGCGCTTTTGTCCAAGCGTTGTGTTACGGCGTGATTCGTGATTATCAAAGTTTAGAATGTGCTTTAGGTTTATTGCTAGACAAGCCTATTCGCAACAAAGATATTGATATTAAAGCATTAATTTTAATTGGCTTATATCAACTGCGGAATATGCGGGTGAAGTCTCATGCTGCTGTTTCGGAAACAGTGTCTGCTGTGGGCAAAAAAACGTGGGCGAAGGCGGTGATTAACGCGGTTTTGCGGCAATATTTGCGTGACAGTCAAGCGATTGACCTGCGTGTTGATAGCGATATTCTTGCCAGCACATCCCATCCGCGTTGGTTGTTGGATGCTATTCACCAAGATTGGAATGAGCAAGCAAAGCAAGTTATTGCGCAAAATAATCAACCTGCACCGATGACCTTACGGGTTAATTTAACCCGCACCACACAAGCCGAATATTGCCAGTTATTAATAGAAAGTGGCATAGCGGCGCATCCTGTGACCATCAGCGCAACAGCGATTCAATTGCAGCAAGCTGTTTCGGTTGATGCTTTACCGCACTTTGCGCAAGGCTGGGTGTCTGTGCAAGATACCGCAGCACAATTCGCTGCATCTTTGCTGCAATTACAAGCCGGACAACGTGTATTGGATATGTGTGCAGCTCCGGGAGGCAAAACCTGTGCGATTTTGGAATTGCAACCGCAACTTGCTGAACTGATTGCTGTTGATATTGATGAAAGTCGCTTGCAACGTGTCAGAGAAAACTTAAACCGCCTAGACCTTCCAGGTTTTAAAAACCTGGAAGGTCTAATTGCAGGTGATGCAAGCAATCCACAACAATGGTGGGATGGACAGTTATTCGACCGAATTTTACTCGACGCACCGTGTTCTGCATTAGGCGTTATCCGCCGTCATCCCGATATTAAAATCCTGCGCCGTGCTGACGACATAGCCGTTTTACAGCAGACACAAAAGCAAATCTTAGAAGCTGCATGGCAAATGCTTAAATCAGGAGGCGTTTTGTTATACGCCACCTGTTCCATTTTAAAAGCCGAAAACGAACTGCAAATCACTGATTTTTTAGCCGCACATCCTGATAGCTTTGAAATTCCTATTGAAGCCGACTGGGGAGAACAACGTCCTGTGGGAAGACAAATTCTAACCGGTGAATTCGATATGGATGGATTTTATTATGCACGCTTGGGCAAACAGTAATAAAAAAGTTCTAAGGACTGCCAGTCCTTTAAAGGACTGGCAGTCCTATTTTTTCCCCCTTTGTTTGTTGATATTAAGCGGCTTCTTTTCTACTGAAACGTATGCTTCTGACTTTTCAGCACAAATTAAAGATGCCAGTGTATATTCACAAGATGGCTGGTATTTATTAGATGCTGATATTGACCATATTTTAAGTCCCGTAGCAAAAGATGCCATTCAAAGTAGTATTCCTTTGAATTGGTGTTTAAAAATTCAAGTGAAGCAAGAACGTTATTTTCACGATAAAACGCTAGTAAACATCAATTATCGCTACCGGATTCGCTATCACGCGCTGTTGAACACTTACAGCGTTAGCAATATTTCCACTAACATGGTCAAAAAATACGCCTCATTGTCAGAAGCCTTAGACGCATTATCGCGGATTCGGGAATTAAAAGTGCTGAAAGTCTCGGCACTGAAAAAAGACAAGCGGTATAAAGTGGCAATCAAATTAAAACTTAACAAAGAGCAATTGCCCGCACCGCTGCGTCCTGTTGCTTATCTTAGCGCGGACTGGGATTTATCAAGTGACTGGTATTTATGGCAATTAGAACAATAAAACATCCGCTGAATTTATTCATCTTAGCCTTATTTGGGCTGATTCTGTTGTCATTGCAGCTAATGAGTTCAGCAACGCAAGAATCCTCGCATTTAAGTGAGATTTACTCGCTGTTATTGCTGATAAACACAGTCGGCACAGTGGTTTTGCTGTGTTTGGTTGGAATGAATGTTTATTCC
Organism: uncultured Methylomonas sp.; assembly: GCA_936941155.1. Classification (GTDB taxonomy): domain Bacteria; phylum Pseudomonadota; class Gammaproteobacteria; order Methylococcales; family Methylomonadaceae; genus CAIQWF01. Next base: position 16,629 of record CAKZJE010000044.1, read on the forward strand.
TTGATTCGCCATACCCGCAAAAAAGAAGCCGGCTCTAGCTTAACGATGCGCATGGTGTCGTTGTTTGTAGTGATTGCGTTAGCTCCTGCCACCTTGGTGTTTTATTTTTCTGTGCAATTTCTGCATAAAAATATTGATAGTTGGTTTAACGTGGAAATTGACAGAGCAATGGAAGATGCTTTGGAGCTCAGTCAAGCCTCCTTAGAACAACGAATGCACTGGCATTTAACTCAAACTGAGCAACTAAGCCATTCCTTGCAGAATTTGCCAGACAGCCAAGCGACGGTTGAATTAGACTTTATGCGGCAAAGCTCTGGTGCATTAGAAATGACACTGTTTTCCAGTCAAAAACGCATTATTGCTTTCAGCAGCGTTAATCCCACCGACATTATTCCAAAACAGCCGGATGATCATGTTTGGTCGCAACTCAAACAAGAACAAAATTATATAGCTCTCGATACTTTGCCAGATGACACGATGGTGATTTGGGTGGTGATGATTATTCCTGATGTCACGCCTAAATATCTGCAAGTGCTGTATAAAGTGCCGATTCGGATTGCGGATTTAGCCGATTCGATTGAATTTGCCTCAAAGCGATACAATGAAATGCACTTTTTACGCGACTCGTTAAAAATTAGTTTCTCATTGGCTTTATCGCTAGTGTTGCTGCTCAGTTTATTGGCGGCAATTTGGGTTGCTTTCATCAGCATTCGCAATATTGTTGCCCCCGTCAAAGAATTGGTAAAAGGTACAAAAGCGGTCGCGGCTGGGGATTATGCACAGCAATTGCCGGTGATGTCGCAAGATGATTTGGGTTTTTTAGTTGAATCATTCAACCAAATGACGTTGCGGATTGCCCAATCGCGCGATGAAGCAAAACATGCAAGTTTAGAAGTAGAAGAGCAGCGTTCTTATTTGGAATCTATTTTAGGCAACGTTACCGCTGGCGTAATGAGTTTTGAAGCCGATTTTACCATTCGCACCACCAATCAAGCGGCGTACCGAATTTTGCATTGTCAGGAAAGTTGTTTTGTTGGAAAAACATTAACATTGCTCGCACTTGAGTTCCCCTCATTGGGCGATTTATTTAATTCCATGCAGGGTTTAATTGAACAAGCCGACGATATTTGGCAACAGCGCGTGGCTTTTTTAGGTGCAAATGGGCGACAAGAATTGCTTTGTCGCGGTACGCCGTTGTTTTCGCAAGAAGGCGGGCGCGTCGGTGCGGTGGTGGTGTTTGATGATTTAACAGATTTAATTCAAGCACAAAAAAATTCTGCATGGGGTGAAGTAGCGCGGCGATTGGCGCATGAAATTAAAAATCCGCTTACGCCGATTCAATTGGCAGCAGAAAGATTGCAGCACAAATTAGCCAAAGAATTAGACCCTGCATCAGCAGATATTTTGCAACGCTCGACACGCACGATTGTGCAACAAGTGGAAGCAATGAAACGGATGGTGGATGATTTTGCCGAATATGCGCGTCCTTCAAAAAAACAAGTAGAGCATTTGAATTTACAGGATTTAGTGCAAGATTTATTGCTGCTTTATAACAACACGACTACTCAAATTAGTTTTATCAGTGATTTTAATGGCAGTGCGGTGATGGTTTATGCAGACCCGGTGAGTATGCGGCAAGTGCTGCATAATTTATTGAAAAATGCGCAAGAAGCGATGGAAAACGGCGGTTTAATTGAAGTTAAATTGTCGCGCGTGCAAAAAAATAACGCTGATTATGTTGAATTGGGAATTTACGATCATGGCTCTGGGATTAATGCAGAACAGATTGAAAAGATTTTTGACCCTTACATGACCACAAAACCACGCGGCACGGGTTTAGGCTTAGCGATTGTGAAAAAAATCATTGAAGAGCACGGCGGATTGATTTGGATTGATAGTTTTTATACGCAAGGAGCGGGTTTTATTATTCAATTGCCGTTGACTTAATCCTTCAGCGCATCTTTGATAGCAGTCCAAGCCAGCAGCTTTTGTTCAAACGATAAACTTGCCATTGCTGGACTTGTAGAAGGCAGGCGCGTACATGGCAGCGATTGTAAAGATTTAACAAGATGTGGAATAACTCGCTTTTGATATTCTTGATAAGCGCAACGGCCATTGCAAAAAATGTGTTTTATCTGTGGATGTTGGCTGAAGAAATACGCAAAGTTGTTGCTGATAATTGAGGCGTTATTAATTTGGCTATCGAGACTGCCTTTGCGCTCACAGCTTTCAATCACATCCCATAATGCTAGACGATTTTGTTCTAACGCCAGTAGTTTGTTTGCATAACCAAGATTGGGATTAAAATCGAATAAAGTAGCGATGATTTTCCAAAACGCATTGCGTGGATGTGCATAGTATTGCTGTTGCACTAAAGATTTTTCACCCGGCATTGAGCCTAAAATGAGTATTTTTGCATCGCTTGCCGCAACAGGGGCAAGACTGATTAAGGATTGATTTTGCATGATTATTTCAAATTTTCGACTGCATTAAAGAGTCATGATAATTCCAAAAATACCGAGTTCTTTCTTGACCTATCCGTAAAAGCAAGTACGATGCTTGCAAAAATGACTTATCGCAGCCAAGGTGGATAAATCATTTATAACCTTTTAGCCATCCGGCAGTTTTTTAAAATATCCAGTCAAAAAACATGACCACAAAAATAGATAAAAAAATTATTAGTTATAAAGTTGTTACTGAGGACAAACAATCAGAACAGGCAAACGATTCTACTCCAGAATATGACGTGGAAAGTATGCACGAAAAAATGGAACGTCCTGAGATGTTGCTTGGGTCAACGTATAAAATTAAAACGCCGCAATCCGATCACGCTTTGTATATTACTATCAATGACATGGTTTTGAATGCCGGCACTGCATACGAAGAGCGTCGCCCTTACGAGATTTTTATTAACTCTAAAAATATGGAGCATTATCAATGGGTAACGGCATTAACGCGCGTTATTAGTGCGATATTTCGCAAAAGCGGCGACATTACTTTTTTAGTGGAAGAGTTGAAAGGTATTTTTGATCCGAAAGGTGGTTATTTTAAAAAAGGCGGGGTGTTTATGCCGTCGTTAGTGGCTGAAATTGGCTGCGCGATTGAAATCCACATGCGTGTTTGCGGCATGTTGAAAGTGGATGAAATGGATGATAATCAAAAAAAATTCTTAGCGGCGAAGCGCAAAGAGTTTGAAGCTCGCCATAGTGATACTGCCAGTATTGATGAGGAAGGTGTGTTTCCTGCGCAAGCGATGTTGTGTGGGAAATGCAATACGAAAGCGTTGGTATTAATGGATGGCTGTATGACTTGCTTGAATTGTGGTGATAGTAAATGTGGGTAGTTGCGTTGCGACTTGTTTAGAAATCAGCTATGCACAAGTCAAGGAATAGCCTGTAAGAAGAGGTTGAGTGGGAATGCTCGAAACGTTTTGGTTTTGTTGTGTTTTTTCGAGATTCATTCTGTAAAGGCTACTGAGACTGTGAAAGTATCCTTCTTGAACAAGTTATAATAACAACATAAGTAGAAAGCACCACTCACACATGAATTCACGCCGCTACCAACCCACTCTCAACCGACACCAAGACATGATACTCCCGTTGCGTGTCGAGGACTATGTTAGCCTAACCAACACGGTGCGAGCCATTGACGCTTATGTTGGCACATTGAATTTAACCACACTAGGTTACAAACACAGCCAATTTGTCGCAGTATCCGGTCA
>CAKZJE010000045.1 GCA_936941155.1 uncultured Methylomonas sp.
TTTTCAGCATTTTTCTAATTTTTCAGTGTTTTTTTTCTCTAAGATACCGCTGGTTTTGAATACTTTCACTGTCTCTTCTGTTAAAGAATAAACACGAAACAACTTATGCAAGTTTATTTTGTACTCATTCCTAAGCTGTAAAAATGCAAAATATTGCGTCTTTACATAGCTTGAAAATTTTTCCCGATTCTTTCATCTGTGTTGTGTAACATCGCATGACAACTTCAGCCGATGCACTAAATCTTCAAGATTTAAACGGCGCATACTGGCATGTCAAACGACGAGCCACCCAATTTTCTCAACAACACGCGGCAAATGCTTAAAAGCTTTCTGCAAACATCTGCCATCAAGTAACAATTTCAGGTCAAAAGAACAGTTGCCAGCCTGTTGCCTTTGATGCGGAGATAAAAGTTTATAGACTGTTGCATGTTTTTTTACAAAATCCCGTTACATCATTTCAGTATCAATTTGAATTTATTTAATCAATCCGTGCTACTACAAGCCCAATCAACGAATCGCACAAAAAAAGTGATTTTTGCAACACTACCAATGTATGATTTTTTGTAAGGTCTATCCTTCTAAAATGCAATCTCAAAACTGCCTGTTTGATTAAATTTGCTTTTTATTTTTCAAGTTTTGATAGAATCACCACTTTAACCCGCAGAATACTTCTATTTTTCTTATGAATATACGATTCAAAATCGCGCTTTTCGTTATTACGTTAGTCGCTCTTCTTGCCTTTCAAAGCAAGTTAGTCATGCCTTGGGTTTACAAAATTGCCGCTTCTGATCTTTTTCTTGAAGATTCAGGTGACCCGGGAAGTCAAGCGCCTGTTACTACAAAAATGACAGGATTTGCTTTTAATCAGTGTAACGCTTATATCGTTAAAGATTTAGGTTCAAAGTTTTCAGTGGTTTTTCCAAAAGAGCCGATTAATTCTTGGGATATTGGCAATTATGAATATGTGATTAACGCAGATATTCAAATTACACCCGCGAATGCTGCAACTCTGACCAAACGCTATGCTTGTAATATTAAATATAAAAACAAAAGTGATATAGCAGGGGTCGCTGATCTCGATAATTGGTCAATTGACGGCTTGTCCGGTTTGAGCGATTTATAAAAAACAAATTTTCAGGTATCAAATTTGACAACGACTTCCTGCCGTTAAAAAGCGTGAAGTCGTTTTACAGTGTAAATACTCTATCTACTAGCAACGTTGTGTATCAACGCTAAAAAACCTTAACTATAACAGCGCAACGATTATTCAAAGCTGTTATATCAAGCAAAAAACTCGCCTCATCACCGGCTTATTTAGCGGCTGAACCCTTGATAGTTTCCTATTCAAACTTCCTTTTAAATGACTGAAAAACAACCCGCAACATACAAAATCACCTACTGGCAACCTTTGGCAGACGATAGCATCACAGGCATTATTCAAGGCGGTAGTGTTTTTGATGATGCAGCTAATGAGGAACAGCAAAACCTGCTTTTAGAAAATGATAGCGGTGCGATTGTGAGCGTTACCTTAAATCGTTATTTGCGCCACAGTCTGAAACAAAACAACGCCGCGCTGGGGGATTCAGTCACCGTGATTTTTCACGGCAGAGAACAGAAAACTAACGGGCGTTCTTTAAATCGTTATACCTTGCGCGTTGACAAGGCCTGAACTCACTGCGCATTCAAAAGAAACCAAGCGGCTAAAAAATTAGCGTTTTTGCCGCCGCGCCCGCTTCTTCTCTGGCTAATTTAGGCACTAAATAACCGGGCAAGGTATTGCGCAATTGCTGCATCAACGCAATCGCATCAACTTCTGAAACTTCAAAATGCGCCGTTCCCCGCGCTTTATCCAATAAATGCAGGTAATACGGCAAAATGCCAAAACTAAATAACTTCTCACTCAACGCGTGTAATGCTTCCGCAGAATCATTCACACCTTTCAGCAAAACTGCTTGATTTAACAACGAAATTCCCGCTGCACGAATTTTGTCGCAAGCCGTTTTCACTTCTTCATTCAATTCATTCGCATGATTGCAATGCACTACTAACACCATTTGTTTAGAGCTTTGCTTGAGAACATCAATAAATTCCGAAGTAATTCGCGCCGGCAACACAATGGGCAAACGGCTGTGAATCCGAATCCGTTTTAAATGGGGGATTTCATCAAGCTGCGCAATCAGTTCAGCGAGTTTATGATCATTTAATAACAACGGATCGCCGCCACTTAAAATAATTTCACTGATTTCTGGATTATTTTTTAAATACGCAATCGCTTGTTGTTGTTTTTGCTTAGATAATTGAAATTCTGAATAGGGAAAATTTCTGCGAAAACAATAACGACAATTAATCGCACAACTGCCGGTCATAATAAACAACGCCCGTCCGTGATATTTATGAATCACGCCCACTTCGGTAATCGCGGCTAAATCGCCAACCGGGTCTGCACTAAAGCCCGGAAACGTTTGCATTTCATCAGCAATCGGCAGCACTTGTTTTAGCAAAGGATCGTTTAGATTGCCTTTTTCCATACGCGCTACAAAACTATGTGGCACACGCAAAGGAAAGTTTGCGCTGGCATTGGCTGAGAAAATTTCAGCGGGATTGAGTTCAAGATAATCACAAAGATCGGTGATGTTGCTAAAAGCGTTGCTCAGTTGTTGCTGCCAAGAAAGGTTTTGATGATTCACGGTTTTTCTATTTAAAAATAATGGATTTAGTTTATATCAGTTCCGCACTCTATTATAATGGTCGGTTATTGTTTTGTTTGTTTTCATTGAGGAAAAAATGGCTACTTTTAGCACCAACGAATTTAAATCCGGTTTAAAAATTATTTTAGACTCAGACCCTTGCGCAATTATTGAGAATGAGTTTGTCAAACCGGGTAAAGGTCAGGCATTCAATCGGGTTAAAATCAGAAACCTAAAAACTGGGCGGGTGATTGAGCGTACTTTTAAATCGGGCGACACAGTAGAAGGTGCTGATGTAGTGGATAGAGATATGCAATATCTGTACAGCGATGGCGAATTTTGGCATTTTATGGTGACAGATGGCAGTTACGAACAATATCAAGCAACAGCGGCAGTAGTTGATGATGCGGTTAAGTGGTTGAAAGACCAAGATGTTTGCACATTAACGTTATGGAATGATGTGCCATTAGCAGTGACTCCGCCTAAATTTGTGGATTTAGTGATTACTGAAACCGACCCAGGCTTAAAAGGCGACACTTCTGGCGGCGGCGGCAAACCTGCAACGTTAGAAACTGGCGCAGTGGTTCGTGTGCCTTTATTCGTGCAAATCGGCGAGTTAATTCGCGTTGACACCCGCACTGGCGAATACATTTCGCGCGTCAAAGAATAATCCTCTGTATCACTGCCAGTTTTTCAACAGACTGGCAGTCATTTCAAAATCTCCAAACTAACACTTTAAATAATGTCAGTAATTGATTGGCAACCGACTTGTGGGCTTCCACAATTGCGTCTGCGGGCGCAATTATTGGCTTTTATCAGGCAATTTTTTGCGCAGCGCGATGTTTTAGAAGTTGAAACGCCGCTGTTGTGCCACACCACAGGCACAGACCCGCTATTAGATTTTTTTAGTGCGGACTATCGCTTTTTGCCACAACCGCAACCGATGTTTTTGCAAACTTCGCCTGAATTTGCAATGAAACGATTGTTAGCCGCTGGCAGTGGTTCAATTTATCAAATTTGCAAAGCGTTCAGAAATGGCGAGTCAGGACGATTTCATAATCCTGAATTCACTATGCTGGAATGGTATCGCGTTGATTTTCAGTTGCCCGAATTTATGGACGAAGTGGCAGAACTTATCAGCACCATTCTCGCGCCGCGTTTTCCGGCAAAAACGATTGAAAAAATAGCTTATGTAGATTTATTTTTACAAACCACAGGCTTAAATCCGTTAATTTTTTCACTGGCGGATTATCAAGCATATTCCATAGCGCACGATTTTCCTGAAGCTGTCGATTTGTGTGGCGAAGACCATGTATTATGGATAGATTTTATTTTTAGCCATAAAATTCAACCGCAATTAGGCTTGCAAAGTGTTTGTTTAGTGTATGGTTATCCGGCTTTGCTTTCATCACTGGCAAGAATCAATGCTGAAAATTCGGCTATCACAGATAGATTTGAAGTTTTTGTAGAAGGAATTGAATTAGGCAATGGGTTTTATGAACTTGCAGATAGTCGTGAGCAAGAACAACGTTTCGATTTGGAAATTGCAGAGCGCGAACAAAAAGGATTGCCTCTAGTTAAAAAAGATGAGTATTTATTAGCCGCTTTATCAGCCGGATTACCCGATTGCAGCGGCGTGGCACTAGGCCTAGACCGCTTGTTAATGCTGTTAGATGAAAGTGCCAGCATTGATGATATTTTGACCTTTCCAATAGCAAGAGCTTAATATTTTAACTCTATATTGTTGGTGCTAATTTATCCGACAAAATTCATACCATGATATAATCTATGCAAATCAAATTATTAATCTTTAGTATGCTTGAGCTTCACCTTCTGGTAATTCTGTGAAAAATCCATTCATTTCTCAATTATTATTGACGACCTTATTGTTCTCGCCAACGATTAACGCTGCGGAAAGTTTCGTGGTGCAAGATATTAAAGTCAAAGGCTTACAAAGAACTCCGATAGGAACGGTCTATGACTACCTACCAGTGCGTGTGGGAGATAACTTCTCTACCGATAAAGTTCCTGAAGCGATTCGCGTGTTATTTAAAACCGGCTTTTTTAAAGATGTGGAATTAGAACGAGACGGTTCTAGTTTAATAGTCACTGTGGTTGAACGTCCTTCGATTGCCAAAATCTCTTTTGAAGGCAATAAAGACTTAAGCACTGACGAATTAACGAAAGCTTTGAAAAAAATCGGATTGTCTGAAGGGAAAGTTTTTGACCAGCAAGTTTTAGATAAAGTTGAACAAGAACTTAGACGACAATATTTTAGTCACGGCAAATACGGCTTAAAAATTGAGACAAAAGTGTCTGACTTAAGTCGAAATCGTGTGATGCTACAAGTTGTGCTCAGCGAAGGACAAGCCGCGAAAATTAAATATATTAATATCGTTGGCAATAAAAGTTTTGAAATTGAAGCTTTGTTAAAAAACTTTGAATTAAGCCCCTCGCACTTATTGTCTTTTTATACAAAAAACGACCAATATTCTAAACAAAAACTCAGTGCTGATTTAGAGCGGTTGCGTTCATTTTATTTGGACAGAGGCTATATCAATTTTACAATTGAATCTTCGCAAATTGCGATGACTCCTGATAAAAAAGAAATTTACGTCACCGTCAATATTAAAGAAGGCGATATTTTCACAGTCGAAAAAGTTAAATTAGCTGGAAATCTGGTTGTTGATCCACAAGAGCTGATTAAACTGGTAAAAATTGGCCCCGGCGAAGATTTTTCGCGTAAAAACGCCACAGAAACTTCCAAAAATATTTCAGATAGGCTTGGTGATGAGGGCTATTCATTTGCCAACGTGAATATGATTCCAGACATTAACGAGAAGCAAAAAACGGTTGATATTACGTTTTTCGTAGATCCCGGCAAGCGCGTTTATGTTCGACATATCAATATGCACGGCAACACAAAAACGCGTGATGAGGTGTTGCGGCGCGAAATGCGGCAAATGGAATCAAGCTGGGCTTCTAACTCAAAAATTGAACGTTCCAAAACACGTCTGGATAGATTGGGATATTTTGAAAATACCACAGTGGAAATGCCGCCTGTAGTGGGTAGTGCAGATCAAATTGATGTCAACTATACAGTGACCGAAAAAGCATCTGGAAACTTAACGGCTGGCGTGGGTTATTCTCAAAACCAAGGGATTATTTTTAACGCCAACGTTTCGCAAGATAACGTGTTTGGCTCAGGAAAGCGGGTTGATTTTACATTTAACAACAGTAACGTTACTACGCAGTATCGGTTTGCATATTTTGACCCGTATTTCACGTTAGATGGTTTAAGTTTAGGCTATAACATAGGCTATCTAGCAAGAGATGCTGCTGCCGCTAACCTTTCTAACTATTCAACCGATGTGATGAATACGGGTTTGAATTTTGGTATTCCACTGAATGAAAACGATAGACTCAGTTTTAATCTTGATTTAAACCAAACAAAACTCAAAACCAGTGATTATTCATCAACTGAAATTAAAAACTTTATCCTAGAGAACGGCAGCACTTATGCAACATTAAATGCTTCGCTTGGCTGGTCACACGATACACTGAATAAAGCCATTTTTCCAAGCTCAGGTGGACAACAAAGACTTTCTGCTTCAGGAACAGTGCCGGGCAGTGACTTAACCTATTACAAAGTTGACTATAAACAACAACACTTTTTCTCGATAGCCAAAGACTTTACGCTAAAAATAAATGGCGAATTTGCTTATGGTGATGGTTATGGCAATACGAAGGGTCTGCCTTTTTATGAAAACTTCTACGCAGGTGGTATAGGCTCGGTGCGTGGATTTAGAGCAAATACCTTAGGCCCTCGCGATTCAAACCTAAACTCTTTTGGTGGCTCAAGCAAAGTTTTGGGAAATGCAGAGCTGTTTTTCCCCGTACCTTTTGTGGCAGATGCTAAATCAGTGCGCTTAGGTGCTTTTTTTGATGCGGGCACAGTCAGTAATGGTTTAAACATCAAAGATTTAAAATATTCAGTCGGAATGTCAGGCGAATGGCTCTCACCTTTTGGTGCATTAGCAATTAGTATTGCCCGCCCTTTAAATGTCAACACAAATGATAGACAGCAATCATTTCAGTTTTCTTTTGGACAAGCGTTTTAAACGAAGATTCTTTAGTTGACTGGCGTTTTCACCTATAATTGCCACATGGTTTTTACGATATAGCGTTTTGCTGTTTTTAAAAAAGATTAATAATTCTTGGAGATATGGTAACTATGAAAAATAAAATAGCGTTGTTTTTAGCACTTATGTTTGCAGCAAATATAAGCTATGCGGAGTTGAAAATAGGTTTTGTGAATGTGCCTAAAGTGTTAGAAAAAGCACCGCAAGCTGAAAAAGCTAAACAACGATTGGAAAAAGAGTTTTCTCCTAGAGATAAACAACTGGTAGCGCAAAATCAAGAAATCACAAAACTTGAAGAAAAATTCAATAAAGATGCAGGAGTCATGGGCGAGTCAGCTAAAAGAAAGCTAGAAGCAGACATTATGGCAAAAAAACGTGATGCAATGCGTGCGCAAAAAGAATTTAGCGAAGATTTTAATGTCCGTCGCAATGAAGAGTTAGGAAAATTACAACGTCGAATCATTGATGCGATTAAAGAATTAGCCAAAGAAGAAGGGTTTGATTTATTGTTGACTGATGGTGTGATTTATAGCAACGATGAAATCGATGTGACTGCCAGAGTTCAGAAAAAACTGGAAAAATTCACAGACTAATGCGTTTAATCTCACAGAATGTGAGCTGTTTTTATACGTTTTTTTGGCCTACACATACTATTAAATATGTCCGTAAAGTTAGATATTTTACAAATACAAGAGTTTTTACCCCACAGATATCCTTTTTTGTTGCTTGATCGAGTGATTGAATGTGAGCCGGGTGTTAGATTGCTAGGGCTGAAAAATGTCACTTACAACGAACCTTTTTTCCAAGGACATTTTCCGCACATGCCGATTATGCCGGGTGTTTTGATTTTAGAAGCATTAGCACAAGCGACGGGTTTATTGGCTTCAGAAACCGACCCTAATTTAGGTAAAGGCATGACGTATTATCTGGTTGGGATTGATAATGCTCGTTTCAAACGCCCTGTTGTTCCAGGGGATCAATTGATGCTAGAAGCTAAATATTTGAAAAGTAAACGAAATATTTGGTCGTTTGAGTGTCGTGCTGAGGTTGACGGTGAGTTTGTCGCCAGTGCAAATATCATGTGTGCAGCAGCGGTAGATTAATCTTGATTGACTCTAAAGCAGTTGTTGATATTAACGCCGAAATTGCCGATGACGTGCGCATTGGGCCTTTTTCTATCATTGGTGCAGATGTCCAAATTGACTCCGGCACAGTGATAGGCCCTCACGTTGTGATTAAAGGGCCTGTTACCATTGGAAAAGATAATCAAATTTATCAATTTTCCTCTATTGGTGAAGACCCGCAAGATCGCAAATATGCTAATGAAGTGACACGGTTGGAAATTGGTGACCGAAACACAATTCGTGAATTTGTCACCATGCACCGAGGCACTCAGCAAGATCGCAGCCTCACCAAAATCGGTAACGATAATCTTTTTATGGCTTACACGCATGTCGCGCATGATTGTGTGGTTGGCAATAAAGTGATTATGGCAAATGGCGCATCACTTGCAGGTCACGTTCATTTGGGCAATAACGCTATCTTAGGCGGATTTACTTTAGTGCATCAGTTTACCCAAATTGGTGAATACAGTTTTTCTGCGATGGGTAGCGCGGTCACGCAAGATATTCCACCATTTGTCATGGTGGGTGGTCGACCTACTAGACCTCATGGGATCAATTCCGTTGGCATGGAGCGTAATGGCGTATCACCTGAAGTGGTGCGCAAAATTCGCAAAGCCTACAAAATTCTCTATAAAAGCAATTTGCGCTTAGAAGATGCGATTGAAGAAATCGAAGACCTTGCCGGAGAAAGCGATGAGGTTTCCACGATGGTCAGTTTCTTGCGTAATGTCACTCGCGGTATCCTCCGATAAACACACACATCATCGCCGGCATTGACGAAGTCGGACGCGGCACGCTGATTGGTTCAGTGGTTGCGGCGGCGGTGATTTTAAACCCTGCCAAACCGATTGCTGGTTTAACCGATTCCAAAAAACTCACCGAAAAACGCCGCGAACAACTGGCGCAAATTATCAAACGCGATGCGTTAGCGTGGGCAATTGGACGCGCTGAACCGAGCGAAATTGACCAGATTAATATTCTGCAAGCTTCCTTACTCGCGATGCAACGCGCTTTTAATGCTCTGCCAATCAAACCTGATTGGGTGAAAGTGGATGGCAACAAATATCCACCGATAGACTGCGCAGGCGAAACTATTATCAAAGGCGATTTAACTGAAGCCGAAATTTCTGCCGCTTCGATTTTGGCAAAAGTGCATCGCGACCACGAAATGTGGGTGTTAGAACAACTTTATCCAGGGTATGAAATTGCCAAACACAAAGGTTATGGCACAAAAACACATCTGGAAAAACTGCAACAACTCGGTGTTACGCCGCTCCATCGAAAATCTTTCGCTCCCATCAAAAAGCTGTTGTAAATCATGCCGCGCTTATTTCTCGCTCTAGACCTCCCTCAAGAAATCAAACAATCACTCTTGCAACTGCCTCGCGCTTATTCGGGTGCACGTTGGCAAACGAGTGCGCAAATGCACATCACGCTGGTTTTTATCGGTGATTTGGATAAAAGCCGAATGCCAGAATTGCTGGAAATCTTATCTGAAATCAATGCCGAGCCGCTGAATTTAGCGTTAAAAGGCGTGGATTATTTTGGTTCAAATCGTTATCCACGCGTGTTATTTGCAAATGTGGAAAAAAATTCTGCCTTAGAGAAATTGCAAAAACAGGTTTATAAAGCGGTGGCGGCGATGGATATTGAGTTGGAACGAAAAAAATATATTCCGCATGTGACGCTGGCACGATTAGACCGCACGCCTTATGAAAGTGTTGGGCAGTTTTTGGAAGCGGAGGCGTTATTCAAAACCGAGAGTTTCAGCATAGCGCAATTTCATTTATACAGTTCCAAACAAACCCGCGCGGGTTCAGAATATCGCATTGAAGCGAGTTTTCCTTTTGACAGAGAGGTTTTATGATGCAAATTACCTTAAATTCCCATTACGAAATGTTGCTGCAAAACAAATTGGCAACCGGACTTTATGAATCGGTGAATGAGATTCTGCAAGAGGCGTTGCATTTATTGGAAGAGCGCGACCAGCTTTATGAGTTGCAAATTACAAATTTACGCAACGAAATTCAGCAAGGTATCAATAGCGGTGAAGCTACGCCTTTGGATATTGAAGCAATAAAAACACGCGGACGGATTCGATTAGCCCAGCAAAAGGTTCAATAATGGCGCAGTTGTTAAAACGCCCACAAGCCGAAACCGATTTAGACGAAATTTGGTGGTATATCGCGCAAAATAATCCGAAAAATGCCGATAATTTTTTGGATTTTATTTTGGAACAGTGTCTGTTTTTGACACAGTCGCCCTATTCAGGCAAAAAACGCGATGAGTTATTGCAGGATTTACGCAGTTTTCCGGTGCGCAATTATGTGATTTTTTATTTTCCGTTGGAAAATGGTGTTGAGATTGTGCGGATTATGCACGGTTCGCGTGATATTGATAAGGTCGTTTTTTAATTTATACAGTTCCAAACAAACCTGCGCGGGTTCAGAATATCGCATTGAAGCAAGTTTTCCTTTATTGTCTGTTTCAAGCTAAGATGTTTTTGTTTTTAATGAAAAAAGAGGGATAACCTAAAATGTCACAAAGTTTATCATTAGTCGAATACCAAGCTGATGAAGACGGCAATCTCTATGAAGATGATTGCCACGTTATTGAGTCGGCATTCATCACCCCAGAAGTTATTAACTCCATCGAAGAACAAAGATTACTGGAAGATAAGCCGCTTCTTGAGGAAGTTGGAGCGACAGCATCTTCAGTCATGAAGTGTCTTGAAAACTCATCATTGGATAAAGTTTTGTCTATTTTAGAAATTGAATTTATAAAGTTTCTAACCGCAGAGCCTGCAAATAACGTAAAAAGTCTCGTTATACGCGATGAAATTTCTGCTTTAATCAACGATTTCAGAACCATCACTAATCTGTATCATGTGATAAAGCTCAAAAAAGAAAAGTTTGAAAATTACCCCAATGTTGTTTTAAAGCTGGGCTGAGCCATGAGTTCAAATAAAGGCAAAGATGGCGAAATGCGGGTGATAAAAATCATTGCCGATATAGCAATTCAAGAAGAAGGTTTCGATTTTACGCGCCCGACTATTACGAATGAGAGCGATATGGGAGCGGATTTGATGATTAGGTCGTCACAACAGTCTCTTAATCGGATACTTCACATTGCCGCAGGAACTGTGCAATCTACGAATGAATGCAGTACGGAACGGTCGAAAAAAGCAATTGAATCAAGAGTTGACGTAAAAACAACGCAAAGCAAGCTGCAAACAGATACCATCGAAAAGTTTGTTGCGGATGTGCATAAACATCCTAAATCTACGGGTCATATATTGATGGGCGGAAGTAATTTAACTGCTCCGGCACAACGAAAATTCGATCAATACCAAGCAGAATTTAAACAAAAAGGCAAAATATTGGGGTATATTTCAAATGATGGAATCAGCAGGCTTGAATCAGGTTATGCAAACTTGGTTAGTCTTGCACCGAAAGAGAATGAAGTTGATTGATAGTATCCAGCCAACGCAGTTTTTGTTGTGTGTGCCGAAAGGTTTTAAGCCGTTTTGTTTTACGCCACAGTGATTTATAACTTTAATCTGCTAGACTTAGGCGTGAAAAAATGATCAGTTTTACGAAACGTTACGCGGCAGCCAATCAAAATACTGAGTTTGTTGACTAATATTTCGTAACTACGCACCTCCATTATTTTGTAACAGGAGAAAAATATGTTTAAGAATATAGCCTCAGACGTATTAGGACTGAGTGATATTGGCAAAATTATTGACAGAAAAGATTTTGATAAAACCGATGTTGATGACTACGTTTTTACCGAAGACCAGGAAAAAATATTTGTGGTCATCAAATCAAAAACAGATGAATACTGTTTTACTAACAAAGCATTTCTCCATTTAGATGGAAATCTTGCCATGAGCAAGAAAAAAACCTTACATCGTTACCTTTATAAACACTATCCCATTAGCGGAGTTCGGATTGAAACTGCCGGAACTGTTGACCTTGATGCCGAAATTAAGTTTAAAATTGGTGAAAAAGATCTATCTATTGATATTAATAAAAATGAAATAGAGCGGATTAAGGCTATCTACAAAGCTCTTTTTACCATTTCAGAAAAGTGTAAAGACATTCAAAAAAACATGACCACGTTGAATACCACTTACGAAGCAATTAATAAAATGTTTGTGTTGCGTGATTTACCTGAACAAGTTGTTTTATCTTTACCCGATTTAATCAGTCAAACCGTGACTCAAGTTGAAGCTCATTACAACAGTCGCAGAAGTGAGATTCAAAACTATGATTTTGGCTCTGTTTTTGAACGCTATATCAAATGGTAACCTTAGTTAGGTAAGAGCGTGCACGCTGTTTTTCACACCAAACAACGTAACATTAAAAACATCATGCCGGGCAAAAAAGCGTGCCTGCCCTACAAAGTAAAATGTATTGCGCCGCCGCCTCTTGTATTAAAAACTCGATAGATGCGTTGAGCGAAGGGAATCGCATCATGGATAAAATAAAAACCGCCTTTTTGGGAAACTTAAGGCGGTTTTTTTATGTCTTATTGTTTTTTTAATCGAAACTTATTAAGACGACTGGTCGTCTTGAGAAATTTCTCTGTAAATTATGTATAAGTCATAAAAGACAAGAAGTCTTATTCAAAGACAAATTAAAGATAAAGCGGAGCCATTTTTTTCCAGTGATGACTATTGTGAGCGCGACCATCCCAATGGATAAGCTGATGCGCAATATCTTTTTCTGCCAAAATCGAACTCAGTTGTTTGTTGTTTTCTAAAAACGGATCTTCTTTGCCAATCACTAGGGTGATTTCAATTTTCCTTAAGAGTTCAAGTTGCTGTTCGCAGTTTAAATTAGGTAAAAAATGCGTAGGCGTATGAAAATAAATATCTTCGTTATAAAACCCTTCAAATAAGTCTGAAAAACATTCCACACTTAAGGTTAAATCATAACGCCCTGAAAACGCGACTAATTTTTTAAAGTGTTGTGGATGGCGAAATACCATGTTTGCGGCATGAAACGCACCTAAACTTGAGCCGTGAGAAATAAGGCAGTCGTGTGGGTTTTTGGCATGAATAAATGGAAATACTTCATGCAGAATGTATTTTTCATAAGCTTGTTGCCGCGCAATTCGCTGGTTTGGCGGGATGTGCGAACAATACAGCCCTTCGGCATCAATGCTGTCAACGCAAAAAAACTGTAAAAATCCGGCTTCAATTTTTGCTGTTAAGGCTTTGATAACGCCCATTTTTTCGTATTCATAAAACCGTCCGCAACGTGTGGGGAAAACTAATACTTTCGCGCCAGAATGCCCGAATACTAATAATTCCATATCACGTTGCAAATGGTAACTGTGCCATTTGTGATATTCCCGATTCATGTTGTATCCCCAATTTAATTAATTTTGTTTATTAACGCTCAACTCCTGTGACTGAGCGGTTCAAAAAAATCGGCAAGTTCTTTCAATGTTTCCTGTTCTTGTTGTTGTTGTAGCGGATAAGCATGATGACCTGCGTCTGATACATACAGTTGCTTGTTGCCAGTTAGCGCATTAAAAATTGCAAATTGTCCGGGCGGGGCAACGTAAGGATCAAATTTTGCGCAAACGCAGTGCATAGGAATTTTAATACGCTTAGCAGCACTTGCAGCATCGTAATAGCGTAACACTTGTACTGTTTGTTTTTTATGACAACAATAAAACTGCTGCACGCTATCACCACTGCCGCGCGTTTTCAAGCGCAAACGTAATAATTGATGCCCGAAAGTTGGAATATTTAAATGTCCTCGGCTGATACGTTTTTCATACGCTAATGCTAACGCACCAATACCACCGCCAAAGCTAATTCCTAAATACCCTAAATGTCCTGTTAGATGTGGATATAACTGGAGTAGGGAGCTGACCGCTAACCAAATATCTTCAACGCAGCCGCCTAGAATATAGTTATCGACATTATTAAGGTGATGGCGAATATGCCAAAAGGGTTGCGTGGAAATGTCAGGGCGTGTGCTGCGCGATAGTCCGCGAAAACAGGGGAACAGTAAGACAGAGTTTTTAAAAGGAAGATGAAAATCCGGTGCGTCACGTCCGCCATAGCCGTGCCCAATAATAAAGCCGCGTTCAATAACCCCAGAACAGGGCAATAATAACCAACCTTGAATTAAAAATTCATCGGTTGAAACATAGCTGATTTCAAATACCCGCCAATCCATAACGGTTTGAAAGCATTCTTTTAAATGGATTTGCGGCTTAAGTGTTAATGCTTTGTGATAACGCTTCTGCCAAAACAGATCAAAGCCAGCAGGTTCTTTCGCGGGGGGGGCGACGTTTAATAATTGTTCTAGCGAATAACCGTAGGTGGGGTCAAAATCATATTGGTTAAAGCAATTCATGGATTTTGAGGGCGGTGATTGTGAGAGATAAAAATGAGCAAATTAGGCTGTTGCATCAACTAAGTTCGTGCTCTTGATTTGCGCTGAGGTGTTTTGTTTAAACCTACTTTTTTGCACATTGTAAAGTAGGTTGATAGTGATTTTAAGTGATAACTTTAATTAAGACTGCCACAACTGTTGGATCGAAAATACCTTTTTCAACTTCGCGGCTGATTTCGCCTAACGCGGCATGACGTTCCCACGAGTCACGATAAGGTCGCCAAGAAGTCAGAGCATCATAAGCGGCTGCCACTGCAATAATTCGCGATCCCATTGGTATATCATCGCCTTTGAGCTCACCGGGATAGCCGCTACGCGCTTTGTAATGCTCATGTCGGTATTTAACTAAATTCAACACAGACGGATTGTTATATCCCATTTTTCGCATTAATCGGCACGACTCTTCGGTATGTTGCTGAGTGACCTCAAATTCATTGTAAGTCAATCCTCCACGACGATTGCGCAGCGAAGGAGATATTAATTCTTTACCCAGATGTGCTAAAAACCCAGCTTGTAAAGTATCCATTTTTTCAACTTCAGATAAGCCTAAATTGTCCGCTAAGATAAAAGACAAGGCAGCCACAACCCGCGATTGACCAACGCTGCCGTCTAGCACTTCAGATGGCAGAGTAATATCGTCTGGAATATTAATCAAATCACCAATGTAATTGTATTGATCATATAAGGCTTGCGGAATTTTTTTAGTATCCATTAACGGATCTTTCATGCCAAGCACTTCAAAGGCTTCCACGCGCTTGCGTTTTCCTTTAACACTGATGTTATCGTGTTCTTTAACACTTAATCCTGCTTCGGCGTAGGCAATTTTAAACTGGTCATTTTTAGGATCTAACTTTAAGGCGTTTTCAAAATAGCTTAACGCTTCAATAGGCTCTTGAATTTGCAGGTGAATCATCCCCAGCTGGTAATGAAGTTCTGCACAATCTGGCTGTTCACTCAGTTTTAAGCCTAGCTCAAACAATTCTTGTTCTTTGGCAAGATCAAGGTCTTTGCGTGTGGATAAGTCGCGCAATTTGCGGGTTTCAAAAAACGCTTGAATTTCTTCATGTGTATAGCGGTCGACTAGAATGCGTCCGGGGGTGCAATTTTGTTCTAAGCGTGCCGCTAAATTCACAATATTGCCAATCGCGGTATAAGTTTGCCGGCGTGAACCAATTAAACCTGCAATCGCTGAACCCGATGCAATGCCTACTCGCATCTGCCAAGGATGAGAATGCTCGGTTAAGGCTTTTTGCATTTTCCATCCACAAATCACCGACATTAAGCGGTGTTGCGCAAATTCTTGTGGTGCACCAAATTCGCACATAATGCCATCGCCCATGTATTTATCAATATGACCATGATACGCAAGAATAATAGGTTCCATATCTTGCAAATATTGATTTAAATCAGCCACCACATTTTCAGGCTGGATGTTTTCTGAATACGAAGTAAAACCGACTAAATCGACAAACATCACGCTCATCGGTCTTTTTTCGTTGCGCAAACGCCCTTCAATCATCAAATTAACCACAGTCGAATCCATTGTGCTATACAACGCGTTTTCGACTTTTGTTTTTAAGTTTTCAACCGCTAATTTGGATTGTTGTAGCTCTAGTGTGCGTTCTTGTACGCGGTTTTCCAGATTTTGATTGCTGTCACGCAACAGCGCATTGCTATGATTTAATTCAGATTGGCTTTGTTCTAATTGCTGATTAAGCAACCTCGCATTGGAGATTTGTTTGTTAAGATTTTCTTGCAAGCTGCCAACAACCGCGCCCGCCAAAATTAAGAAGCCGCCCCAAATACTTAAGTGCACATAAATTTCACCGTTAGAATTGGCTGAAACAAACACTTCTGGATACCAGAGCACATAAATTAATACGATGGTGATGGATAAAAGCGCACCCAGCATGGCACGTTTTCTTCCAAGGTAATAAGCTGCCAAAATAATAGGCAGAAAATAAAAATTTAAAAAGGCGATTTTGTAGCGTACAAAATAATTGAGCAAAGTTGCGGCCGCTAAAATCAGCAACACAAAAAAATGTTCAAAATATTTAACTAAAAGGTATTTTAAATCTTCCATCATAGCTGCGTTCTTCCAAACTGATAACGCTGAAAATTATTACACATAGGCAAGTAAGCGAACATAAAGTAAAACAGTCAAGTTTTGTGTCATTATAAATAAACTTATCACAGGGGGATTTTGGGCTGTCAGCTATCAGATTAAATTGTAAGAATAATGCACTACAAAAAAGGGCTGTTGATTATACGTTTGCTTGTGTACATATCAACATGAAAATAGCTGTTGCATATTTTAATGTTCGCGCCGTGCGAGTAAATGCACATAACGTCCCATATCGCGATAGGTTGGCATTCGGCAATAGCGATATTCTAATTCAAATAATTCGCTTTCTGAGCTTTGTTGCAGCGTGTCTTTACTCAGGTAATCATGAAATACGCGAATTCCGGTGTGCGCAGTCACGCTAAAACCTAAGTTTTGTAATTGCTCAAGCACTTCATGCGGATACTGCGGATTTGGCGGCGTTAATTTGCTACCTTTGCCCATATAACTATCGTTGAGTAGATTTTTCCATCGCCAATCTCCTTTTAGCGTATTGGTATAGACCATCGCGTTGCGATTATAAAACAACAAGGAAAGATAACCGCCAACTTTTACGTTATTTGACACAATTTCTAAACTTGGTAGTGGCTGTGCTAGCCATTCTAAAACCGCATGAAATAACACTAAGTCGAATTTAGGTAGCTGTGGGGCAAGATTTTGGGCGGCTTGATGATGAAACTGTCCGGTTAAATTGGACTCTGCGAACAGTTGCTGAGCGTGGTTTAACATTTTTGCCGATAAATCGCACAAGGTGAGCTGATGACCTTGCGTTGCCAGCCATAAACTGATTTGCGCAAAGCCGCAGCCTGCATCCCAAATATTTAAGGAGTCTGGAGATTGATAGAAATCTTGCAAATCTTCTTTCAGTAGTTTCAGCCGCCAATCGCCTTTGCGAGTTTCATAAACACGCTGTGCAAACTTATCAATCAGCGTGTCAAAATTTTGGTCTTGAGGAAGTTTCATAGGAGTATTGAAATCTAAAGTAAATATTTCAACATAGAATAAAACTCTGGTAGTTGCTCTTGTTTCTCATCCAGCAATTCAGCTCTTGTTATTTCACCATTAAGAATTTTTTGTGAATGATCAAGAAAAGAATAGCTTCGAAAAGATTTTAAAACATCATTATTTAAATCTAAAACAACGTTTATCATATAGTATGCCTTCTCGTTATTATCTTTTGGAAAAACAGCTCCATCTTGGTCATATCCGAAATATTGTTCAATATTCGACTCTTCGAGAGGATTCAAAAAAAGAGCTTCAGTATATTCACTATGTTTTACATCTTCACAATATTCAGTTTTATCATATTCTTTATTACAAGCGACAGAAAGATTACAAAAAACATAAGTCAACTCTGGATATTTAGTTCTGGGACGAATATGCTCTATCATGGATTTGCGAATTTCTTTTTTAAGTTCGCGGATTTCCTCAGTAGATAAGTCTGATAGAACTTTTTTTGCTTTAAGTTTTCGTTGACAATAAATACAAAGCCCTTGTTGGTTTTTTAATAAGCGATTATGTAAAGCTGTTTTTACATGAATTGGTTTAGTTGGTAAGCTTTCCCATTCACTAGAAAGAAGATGTGTATTTTCACTGATGTAATCATCAAACTCCTTACATCTGGAAGTTATTTTTACATATCGCATTATTGATTAAGTTTTCTTTTCATTAATAATAGACGATTGTTAATCCCCATAATTGCAGGGTCATGTAAACCTAAATCGTATGCGAGCAATTCTATCTTTTTCTCAATCTTTTCTATATCAGCGGGAGATTGTCGAAAAAGTAACGTTATTTCATCAATACGATTTTGAGTATCTTCATCTCTTAATTTATATCCCATAATTTCAGCTAATATTCTATTAGGCTCAACACCTTTAGTATATTTTTGTTCTTTTTCCATATTCATTACCTTGATTTTTCTAGCTTTTTCGTCAAAATAAAGAACAAAAAGGTTTTTTGGATTAACAGAGGCAATAATATGAGGCGAATGAGTAGCTAAAATAACCTGATTGTTTTCCCCAGCATTTTGGTAGAGTTTAATGATTTCTCTTTGCCATGTTGGGTGTAACGATGTTTCAGGTTCATCTACTAAAATAAAACTATCTTTTATATTTAACTTACTTAACATCACCGCCCTATAATAGAGTTGTTTTTCTCCGCTTGATAAATCATCTATAGAGATTTTTTTCCCATTAGTGCTTTCAAAAATTACCTTTTCAGAAGTTATGTCAATTAGTTTTGTATTAATTTTTATATTTTTTAAAATTTGGTTAATTTCTTCAACTTTTTTATTAATAGCATTTTGAGCAGATATTTCCCTATTCTTTAAAACCGCATCTATTATAGAGTCTTTAAGGTATCCTTCAATTTCTTCCTTATGAGAAAAAATATCTACAAGCTTAACTATTCCATCTTTTTCATCAGGAATTTTTTTTTCCAAATCATTATTTAATTCAAATGAGTTTGCTACAAAATATAGTGCACCAAAATATTGTGAAGTAATGTTTTCGGAAATAATTCCAAATGGAATAAAATCATTTTCACTTACAGCTATTTTTTCATTATTTTTTTGCGATTTATAGCAAAAACTAAAGATTTTTATATCGCCTTTTTTTCCTTCAATATTTGATAGCTTTGAGACAACACTTTCTAATAATGGGCAAATATTTTTTATATTACTCTCTCTAGTGTGCTGCTCAGGACTAAATATTAATTCATTTAATACACTAATAAGTAACGTATTAAAACTTTGGATAAAATCTAAAGAGCTTTCAAATTCAATTGTAAGTTCCTCACAAAAGACATTATCAATCTTCAAAGCTAAAAAGTCCCAATTCCAGAAACGATTAAAATTTACAGAAAATATTGTTTGTAGTAATTGTAAAATAGATGTTTTTCCACAACCATTAATACCTGCTAGTACAATAGTATCCAAAGCTTTACCATCAGAATCAGTAAAATCTAACTCTAAATCATCGAATATTTTGTAATTTTTAATTTTAATTTTTCTGATTTTCATAGTAGCTTTATAGAATGTGTAATATAGGAGTTTTAGTGTATTTCGTAATGAAATTTTTCATTGCCGAAACATAATCCCAACACTAATATCGTCGCCGCTGCCTTGTTTTGAAGCCTCTTCCAACCAATCCGGCAATTGTTCTCGCACCCACGCTTGCCCTTCGGTTGTCATAAACTCTGCAATATCTAACACAGTTTGCTGAAAATCTGCATTGCTGGAATAGGCATTGCTATAACCATCGCTGGACAGCAAAATAAAACGCGGCGGCTGATTATCGGTAATCGGCTGAAAACAGCAGCGAAAATCCAGCCAAGGTTTTTTGCCGCACAACGATGTGGTTTCATTACCCAGCAAACGACTATCAGGGGGAATTGGACGTGTTACGTTATGGTTGTCAGAAACAGTGAGAATATCGCCGTCGCCTAATTGCCAATACACAATGCAGCGCGGCAAAATCAGCGTGACTAATAACGTTGAGCCAAAATAGCGATATTTGTTGTCGTTATTCAACATGGGTTGTTTTTGGCAATACTCATCGACTTTTTCCTGCCAACTGCGCACAATCGCTTTGGGAATATCTTCTTCGCTTAAGCGTTTGATTTGACTTAAGGAAAAATCTTCCTGATTTTTAAAAGTTTCTTTTAAAACCGTAATTGCAGCTTTCACAGCAAACTTTGCGCCGAAATCACTGTGCGTGTATTTCTCTCCGCCATGACCATCCGCCACTGCCATCACGGTGAGCGAATCGCCCGCGCCTTGATAATGGCGAATCGCATCTTGATTCGGCTTTCCTTTCAGCAAATGCGATGCACCTATCACGCTGGTGCTGATAAGTTGCCAGTTTCTTACCATACATCCGCCACATCTAAGGTGTTAGCAATAGTGACTTGTGGCAAAGGTGGAATCGGCACATTGCCTGCGGTTTCTAGCTTCGCTTGGCTGGCAGGCGCGGAGGCGGATTTTAAAACAGCGGTGGAAACCCAGCGAATGTAGCGAACTAATTGTTCGGCATTATTGGCTTGCAGTGGTTTTAAATCGGGATTGTTAATAAATTTTTCCAGCACATCGTGATCGGCATCCTCACCAATCGCAATACCAATTCGCACAGCTTTTTTGCCCCAAGGTAATTCCATTAATTTGGCTAAACCTTCATCAAAATCATCAGTCGGTTGCCCATCTGAAATTAACACTAACACGGGTGGTAACGCGCGATCTGTCATGGGTGGCATTTTCAATTGCCCAGCAACCAATAACATCGCTTTACCCATATCGGTTAAGCCGTCAGCATCTAAATCTTCCCATTTGAATTCAGCAACCGGCGTGGGTTCTTCAATATGCCATTGGGCAGCATCGGAGAATTTGACCGCACGAATTAAAACATTTGCGTAAGGGTTTTCTTGTGCAATGGTTTGCATGGCAGGAATTGCTTCGCGAATTGCGTGATTTAAGGATTGAATTTTGTCTCCCGCCATTGAGCCTGAGCAATCAGTAATCCAGATAAAATGCAGCGGGCGGGTTGCCAATGCGCCGCCGGGACGTTTTTTTTCAATTATTTTTGTTGTAGTGGTCATCGTTATTCCAAAAAAAGTGCGCTATGCAATGCGCACATCATAATAAATTTTGCCAAGATGTTTTAAAAACTTTAGTTTAAAACAGTCAAAATCGCTTTTAAAGTGGTTGTGAGAAGAGAGTTATTTGTTGAATTATTTGCTTTGGATAATAGCGGTAGCAAGGCTGCATTGCAATGTTTCTCCATGTAAAGTCTCGTTTAATCATAAGACTTGTTTTAACAAAGTATTCTTATATATCAAACTGTTATAGTTCAAAAACTGGAGTACAAAACATGTTTTGTACTCCAGCAGATAATAAAATCAACAGTTTAAAAGAATACTTTTCAAATTGATTTTTTTATAACTGATTGATTAGTAAGGTTAAAATAAGTCTATAATCTTTTGGGTTGCGCTAAAAAGCGCGAGACGCAAAATATTGCGTCTCTACGGTTCAACAAAAAACTACGTTTCTCAAATTAGATGAGGTTTAAGTTGATTTATGCACATTCCTAATCAAAACTAAAACAAGGAGATTTCTTGATGAAAACTTATCATTTCGCCGTCTTTATCGGTCGCTTTCAGCCTTATCACAACGGACATCATCACGTTATTACGCAAGGTTTGGCACACGCAGAAAAAATAATTGTGTTGTGCGGCTCGGCTTATTTATCGCCATCGCATCGCAATCCTTGGTCGTTTGAGCAACGCAAAGCCATGATTTTAAATTCTTTTTCCAAAGAAGAGGCGCAAAGAATTATCCTGTTGCCACTAATGGACTCTCCTTATAATGAATCCTTGTGGGTGCAAAGTGTGCAAAAGGCTGTCAGCAGCGTCACTCAAGCCTGCAATACGCAAGCTAATATTGCATTGCTTGGCAATTGCAAACATCACAGTGGTTTTTATCTAAACATGTTTCCGCAATGGCAGTCGATTGCCGTTGATAGCGTTGAAAATACCAATGCCACCGCATTGCGCACCGAATATTTTAGCCACGCCGACAACTTTGCAAACAGTCAGAAAGTCTTTAGCCGCCACGCGCCCACAGGCACACAACAATTTTTTGCGCAAAACTTTAGTCAAACTGCTTATGATTATATTTTTGCGGAACATAACTTTGTGATTGAGCATAAAAAACAATGGCAAGTTGCGCCTTATCCGCCTGTTTTTGTCACAGTCGATGCGGTAGTGATTCAATCTGGACATATTTTGTTAATCAAACGCAAAAATCGCCCCGGACAAGGATTAGCGGCATTGCCAGGTGGTTTTTTGGATCAATATGAATCATTGCAAGACGCTTGCATTCGTGAATTACATGAAGAAACAGAATTAAATCTTCCAGAAACGCTGTTGCGTAGTTGCATTACACGCTCGCACATTTTTGATGACCCTTACCGCTCGGCACGCGGACGCACTATTACTCATGCGTTTTTAATTGAGTTGCCAGCGTGTGAAAATCTGCCGAAAGTCACAGGCAGTGATGATGCGGAAAAAGCATTTTGGATGCCACTGGGTGAAATAAATCCAGAAAAGCTGTTTGAAGATCATTATTTTATTGTCACACATTTATTAGGTGGATAATTTCTTTTGAAAAAAATTCATAATCCTGTTAATTTCTGCAACAAATTAATCGTAATCAAAGTTTAAAGCCGCCCGGTTTAAAAAAGCGCGAAACTTTTGTTGAGTTAATGATATAACAACGGCAGACCTTAAAGGCTAGGTAATCCTAATTAATTTAGGTACTCAAATACTGACATAAGGAAAACCACAGAATGATTTATTTGCAGGAGAAGCATTATGCTTGTTTTTTTTAGACGACTTCCAACAGGGGCTCGTAAAGCTGATATAGAAAAATTTATCGCCAGTACCGTTAAGGGAGGGTTGTTTTCAAGAAGTGGTGAAATTAAAAGAATCACCATTATTGTACGCCGCAATCCACAGCTCAATATGACCGATTATCATGGCGTGGTTGCGATAGAGCCTGATAGCGTTGCCGAGCGCGTGATAAAAAAATTAAATCGCACTCGCTTTAACGGTAACTATATTGAAGTTCGTCAATATTATATTCGCAGAGTTGCCAATGACCCGCGCAAAAAAAATGGAGTGTCTCAAGCACCCGACAGCCGGCGGCAAAGAGAACGCCGGCAAGAGATTGAGCAAGTTGCAAGTGTTGAAGCTATCAAAAGTTTTACCCGCAAAGATTAGCATGTGCTTAATTTGTTAAACGGTATCAACTCAAAAATAAATTGTTTTCTTGTAGAATCAGCGATTTTTTCTAACGTGTAGAGACGCAAAATCTTGCGTCTCTACGGTTTAGAGGCTGTGAAAGTATTTAAAAACATATCAAATCTCTATTTTTAACTCATTGATTTATATGCGTTGTCGGAGTCAAAAGTCGCGAATTTTGACTCCAAAATCGAATACTTTCACTGTTGATTTTATTATCTGCTGGAGTGCAAAACCTGTTTTTCACTCCAGTTTTTGAACTATAACACTTTGATATATAAGAATACTTTGTTAAAACAAGTCTGTTAAATCGCATCAACTCAAAAATAGATTGTTTTCTATAAAGTAAGCGATTTTTTCTAACGTGTAGAGACGCAAAATCTTGCGTCTCTACGGTTTTCTTTTAAATTTATATTTTCAAATCAAATAAAACTTAGCGCATTTTTTTGATGGTAGTGCTTTAAGATTGCTAGAAAGAGATAACAAGGGAATGAGTCAGGCAGCTCATTCCCTTATTTTTTGCAGATAAATAAACTCTCTGCCTTTTTGAATACTTTGATACGCGCTGCGTATTTCACGGAATGTCCAATGAACCAACTTCTTAAATTAAACCAAATTATTCAACTTAACAACAACTTAACCTGCACCGTAAAAGAATGCTTAGGCGGCGGCGGTCAAGGCGAAGTGTATAAAGCCGATTTAAACGGCACAGATGTGGCTTTGAAATGGTATTTTTTTGCACAAGCAACCACAGAACAGCAACAAGCATTGGCCGAATTAATTCAAAAAAAAGCTCCCAATGATCGCTTTTTATGGCCGATTAGTTTGGCGCATTCCCCCGATGTGAAAGGTTTTGGCTATATTATGCCGCTGCGTCCTGCGCACTATAAAAGCATTGCGGATTTAATCACGCGCCGGGCTGAACCGAGTTTTCGGCATTTAATTACCGCGACAATGGAATTGGCCGATAGTTTTTCGCAACTTCATGCCAAAGGTTTGTGTTATCAAGATATTTCTTTTGGGAATGTGTTTATTGACCCTGATACGGGACATATTTTGATTTGTGACAATGACAACGTGACAACCAACAAAAACGCCAAAACTGCCAGTGTGATGGGAACACCGCGTTTTATGGCACCTGAAATTGTATTAGGCACAGCCGCGCCCAGTTCAGAAAGTGATTTGTTTTCGCTCGCGGTCTTACTATTTTATATGCTGATGCTGCATCATCCCTTGGAAGGAAAAAAAGAAGCGGACATTAAATGTTTTGATTTGCCAGCCATGAATAAACTGTATGGACGCGAGCCGATTTTTATTTTTGATCCCAATAATGACAGCAATCGTCCCGTAGCGGGCTATCAAGATAATGCAGAGATTTATTGGGCAATTTATCCGCAGTTTATCAAAGAGTTATTTACCAAAGCGTTTACTAGCGGTTTGCACGATCCGCAACACGGGCGCGTGCGCGAAAGTGAATGGCGGGCAGCGTTAGTGAAATTACGCGATTCGCTGCTGTATTGCAGTCATTGTACGGCGGAGAATTTTTACGATGCGCAATTATTAAAAGATAAAGGGCAGTTAAACGAATGCTGGTCGTGTAATGAGGCATTGCAAGTGCCGCCCCGCATTTTGTTGCAACATAATAATATTGCCATGATTGTGATGCTCAATCACGATACGGAATTATTTGCGCACCATACCAACCCGCAGCGTTATTATGATTTTTCCAATGCAGTGGCAAAAGTCAATCAACACCCACAAAACCCAAATATTTGGGGCTTAAAAAACCTTTCCGCTGACACTTGGACGGTTACGCAAGATGACGGCACAATGAAAACAATTGCATCAGGACAAAGCATCACCTTAAGTGCAGGAATTAGTATTAATTTTGGACAAGCGCACGGGCAAATTCGGGTTTAAAACTCAGCTAAAAACAACATCCCGATTTTTTTTAAATATTGATGTAGGGGCGAATTCATTCGCCCTGAAAACAAAAAACCGCTCTTACGTTGCCATAAGAGCGGTTTTTTTATGTCGCTTGAAAAGCTAAAACTTAAACTCACACGCTATTTAGAATCAAGCCTTCTTTTTAGACTTGCCCGAATCTTTTTCAGATTTAGCGATATGTTTAACTTTTGCATCGGCTTTATGCTGATGATGCGTTTCAGATTTTTTCTCCGCATGAACAGCATGTTCTTTTTCTTTACTCACATCGCTGTGTTTTTCATGCTTTTCATGCTTTTCGACTGTTTTTTCAGTTTTTGCGACTACTTTTTCAGTTTTTGCGACTACCTTTTCAGTTTTTTCAACTGCTTTTTTAGCCTTATGCGGATGCTCGACTTTAGCCTCTTCCACGACGGCAACCGCAGCAGGTTTCGCCACTGCTTCGCCGGAACTTGCTAATTCTTCTTCCGCTTCAATGACTTCTTCCTCAGACTTTGCTAGCCCTAACACTCCCGGACTGTATTCAAGAGGAATTACTTTTTCAAAATCATCGTCTGCTTCTGGTTTAACCAAATTAAACGTCACATGCGCTGTGCCCGATCCGACTAACCCTAGTTCTTTCGCAGCGGCATAAGACAAATCAAGTTTGCGACCACCGATGTAAGGGCCTCTGTCATTGATAGTGACAATCACAGAGCTTTGGTTTTTTAAGTTTTTTACTTCAATTTTTGAACCAATCGGTAAGGTTCTGTGCGCTGCGGTTAATTTATTCCTATCATATTTTTCGCCGCTTGCGGTTTTTCGACCCTGGAATCTATCTGCATAGTAACTGGCTACACCTGTTTCTATCGCTAGAGCTTGCGTTGCCGTTACCAAAAGTAAACTACAGACAACATAAATTTCAACACTACGTATTTTTTTTAGCATGAGATGACCTACGAACTCATTGATTGATTTTGCGCTCGTTTTTTGGCAAACAACACCTAAAACTCCCGCAAAAAGAAAAGTGCAATTTTCGCGTGACTGCCAACGCATACCCCAGAAGTTCTATTATTTGGCGAACCTGTAGTTTGCATCTTTTTGCTTATAAAAACAAAGCAAGACAATCATTTGAAGCACTGCACGCTTATTTCAATACCGTTGCCATAGTCACATTACATCTCTAACTGAGTTTGGCGCGGATACTGAATAAAAGCAGCTTTTAACACCGCTTTTGCTTAGTGACTTCTTCATGTACTGAGATTGATTATATTTCAATGAGTTACAACTACCAAGTTTTTAGCCCGTTTTTAGTATCAAAAAAAAGCAAAAGCATTGTCTCTTATTAACAACAAACTACAGATAAAAAACAACGAAATCCTAGTGTTTTCGCCCGTTTATGATGATTTTGGGTATAAGGCAAACTGGGCAAAAAAAAACTGTCATTTAAAAGTAATAAATCGGCAAGCTTTGCAGACAAACTTGCAATATTACGGATTATCCTTTAGTTTAAGAACCTACTTGCCAAGGCTAGGGGTGCTTTATCTATCTAAAATAAGGCTGAGACGAACCCTTTGAACCTGATTCCGGGTAATTCCGGCGTAGGAAAGCCCTCTATCTCCTTGAGCCGTATTTTTTTAAAATTTAAGGAGATAAGCTATGAATGCTGTTCTAAAAGAAATTCCCGCTGCTGAAGAAACCAGCTCTATTAAGATTGACTCTTACCCCGCCTCAGAAAAGATTTATGTGCAAGGCAGCCGCCCTGATATTCAAGTGCCGATGCGCAAAATTACGCTCTCTGATACACCGGTGCATTTTGGCGTAGCCGAAAAAAACCCTCCGATTTATGTTTACGATACATCAGGCGTTTATACCGACCCGAATGTGGAAGTGGATTTGAAAAAAGGCTTAAAAGCATTGCGGGCGGCGTGGATTTTAGAACGTGACGACACCGAAGAATTGCCAGAACCAAGTTCAGAATTTGGCAAACAACGCCTGCACGACCCCAAAACTGCTGATTTACGTTTTGAACACATTCGCAAACCGCGCAAAGCCAAAGCGGGCAAAAATGTGTCGCAAATGCACTACGCACGCCAAGGCATCATCACGCCGGAAATGGAATTTATTGCGATTCGTGAAAATCAAAAAATGGAAGAAATGAAGCATTTGTGGAAAGACCAGCATCCGGGCGATTCGTTTGGTGCGTCTATTCCTGATCTGATTACGCCAGAATTTGTGCGTTCCGAAGTGGCTCGTGGTCGCGCGATTATTCCCTGCAATATCAATCACCCAGAACTTGAACCGATGATTATCGGGCGCAATTTTTTGGTGAAAATTAACGGCAATTTAGGCAATTCTGCGGTCACCTCTTCGATTGAAGAAGAAGTGGAAAAAATGCTGTGGGGTATTCGTTGGGGCGGCGACACGATTATGGATTTGTCGACCGGCAAAAATATTCACGAAACCCGCGAATGGATTTTGCGCAATTCGCCGGTGCCGATTGGCACTGTGCCAATTTATCAAGCGTTGGAAAAAGTCAACGGCAAAGCCGAAGATTTAACGTGGGAAATTTTCCGCGATACGTTAATCGAGCAAGCCGAGCAAGGCGTGGATTATTTCACCATTCATGCGGGCGTGCGTTTGCATCATGTGCCATTAACTGCGAAACGGATGACCGGCATCGTGTCGCGCGGTGGCTCAATCATGGCGAAATGGTGTTTAGCGCATCACACAGAGAGCTTTTTATATACGCACTTTGAAGAAATTTGCGAAATTATGAAAGCCTACGACGTATCTTTTTCGTTAGGTGATGGTTTGCGTCCTGGTTCTATCTATGATGCAAATGACGCGGCGCAATTCGGTGAATTGGAAACCTTAGGCGAATTGACCAAAATCGCCTGGAAACATGACGTTCAAACCATGATTGAAGGCCCCGGACACGTTCCTTTGCACATGATTAAAGTCAATATGGAGAAACAGCTTGAAGAATGCGGCGAAGCTCCTTTTTACACCTTAGGGCCTCTCACCACCGATATTGCCCCAGGTTATGACCATATTACTTCGGCGATTGGCGCGGCAAATATCGGCTGGTACGGTTGCGCGATGCTGTGTTATGTCACCCAAAAAGAGCATTTAGGCTTGCCGAATAAACAAGACGTGCGTGAAGGGATTGTGACCTACAAAATTGCAGCTCACGCGGCGGATTTGGCAAAAGGTCATCCGGGTGCGCAAGCGCGTGATAATGCGATGAGTAAGGCGCGATTTGAATTCCGTTGGGAAGATCAATTTAATATCGGTTTAGACCCTGAGAAAGCGCGTGAATTCCATGATGAAACCTTGCCGAAAGAATCTGCAAAAGTGGCGCATTTCTGTTCGATGTGCGGCCCGCATTTCTGTTCTATGAAAATTAGCCAAGATGTGCGCAATTATGCGGCGGAAAAAGGCATTGCGGATGAAGCAGAGGCATTGAAAATCGGGATGGATGAAAAATCGCAGGAATTCTTAAAAGAAGGCGCGGAAATTTATCACGAAGTTTAAAATTTGATTGTGGGGCGGGTATGCTGTTTTACCCGCCCTTTCATCTCAGAAAATCCGAAGTTTCAGATTTAAATTTGACGAATTTTTTCAAGACGACCAGTCGTCTTTAAAAATTTCGGTTCAAAATAATAGTACACAAAAAACTTAAGTTTTGCCAAGAACGGCGAATTTAGTTGTCTGAATCAGGATTAACAGGATTTGAGAATTTACAAGATTTTTTATCCTGATAATCCTATCATCTTGAAAATCCTGATTCAGACAACAGGGGACAACAGACAACAGGCACAAAAAAACGCCCTTAAGTTTCCAAAAGGGCGGTTTTATTTTGTAGGCTGATGTAATTGTAGGGCGTATTAGCGATAGCGTAATACGCCGCATGGTGGTTATAAAACATTCGGCGCAATACGTTTCACTATTGCGCCCTACTGCACTTACGTTTCCAAAAGGGCGGTTTTTGTTTTATCCGTCATTTGCTTTCTCTCGTTTAGCAGCTTACAAGTTACGAGTTAAAAACAGTTGGTATACGACTGTATCATTCCTTTTCGATTTTCGAAATTTGCAGCGCAAGCTCTATCCTTTGCATCTTGTTTCTCACTTTGAAGGTAGTTATTAATTCCTACAAATGCGCAAATAGCAAACAATAGAACTAGAACTCCTATGCTTGGTGGTTGTTCTAACCGAGCTTTAGGACTTATGCCATATTTATTTGGATCAGAATTACTGTCCGCAAACAAAAGCACACCCAAAAACCACATATCAATACCAGGAATCAGTACAATTAAGCTCATCCAACCACTGAAATTTAAATCATGAAGTCTTCGAACTAGTGCTGAAAAAGCTACGATAAAATAAATAAATAGAAAAATGAAAGAAAACTCAAGAAGTCGAATGCCCATAAACAGGATCGAAAACGTAAAAAACAGCTCTTTCCCCGAAGCTCTTCCTTTAAATGAAAAACAATTTATAAGTAATTTAAAATACCACATACTTCTACTCCTTCTGTAAACATGGCTTTATAAAGCTTTTATTGTAAAAGCCTCTTGGTATAAAGTTGTCAACGTTACTTCATGTACGTTCATTAATTAGTTCAGATTCTAGTTTATCAACTTGAGGCTGAAATTTATCACGAAGAAACTTATATCCAAGACCGCTACTCGGAGAAATGGTAAGAGATTCTGAATCATTTAATTTAATATCAAATTCTGCTTTATTTTCTCCCTCTGAATCAGGGATAACATTAACTTCATGTTGCCCCAAAGATTTTATCTCAATCTTCACATTATCAGTCTCTAAAGCTTTTTTTAACTGCGCTTTAGTTGGAGCAACATAAAGACTCTTCTGTCCATCTGGGGTAGTTGCTTCAAAAACGATTGTTTTTCTTGCCATTTTATAATCCTGTATCAATAAGTTTAATTGTGACAAAGATTTTTAATTCATCGCCACATCTTGGTTAACTGCCGCGTAACTTCTGCTAAATCTAGGTGCTTTTTTAACTTTTGAGCCAAAAAGCATTTAAACGCCGCTGATTGTATCCCCAACTCTAACGAAAAAACAGAGCAAACTCTATTATCTTGTAACCGCATCCACCACGCTTTAATCAAAACCACCTAAAATTCGCAATAATTTGGATAAGTCTAAAAAACGCCTTAAAATACTGTTTTTATTCAAAAATTTTAATTTGCAAACTTGCAAAGCGATGACAGAAAAAATACACGACAAAGGCTACAAACGACTATTTTCCAATCAGCAGCTATTCCGTGAACTAATTGAAACATTTGTGACTGAAGATTGGGTGAAAGACATTGATTTTAGCGACTGCCAAAAAATAGACAAATCGTTTGTCTCGGCGCATTACAAAGAAACCGAAAGCGACATTATCTACAAAGTGAAATTTAAAAATAAAGAAGCCTATATTTATTTGCTGTTAGAGTTTCAATCGACAGTCGTCTGGTACATGGCCTTGCGAATGCTGAATTACATTAGTAACTTTTACATGGACTATGTAGAGGTGGATAAAAAAACCAATCTGTTACCGCCGATATTTCCATTAGTGTTGTACAACGGCAATCAAAAATGGACAGCCGCAACCGATTTTAAAGACTTGCTCGAACAACCGGATTTACTGCACCAATACGCACCCGCCCTGCACTATTTTAAAATTGCTGAAAATGAATATGACAGTGAAACATTATTAAAAATCAGCAACTTGGTTTCGACATTGTTTTTGGCAGAAAATAATGAAAATACAAGCCTTATTGCGCAACAGTTGTTACAGTTATTTGACCGCCAAGAAGATAAACAAGCCATTTCAATTTTGTTAAACTGGTTTGAACAATTAACGTTACGCGGTAAAAAATCGCTGGATGATTATCGGCTGCTAGAGCGTGTTTACCATTCCAAAGAGGAGATTAAAACCATGATAGATTCTAACTTAGAACCTTACGCGCAAAGTTTTTTTATTAAAGGTATGCAAGAAGGCAAGAAAAAAGGCAAGAAAGAAGGCAAAGAAGAGGGAAAAAAAGAAGGGGAATTAAACGCGCTTGTTTTGGTGTTGGAAACTCGTTTTGGTCAGTTGACTATAGCGCAAAAAAGCAGTTTGTTTGGTTTAAACGAGCACGTTTTGCCGCAGCTGCTAAAAAAATCAATCAATGTTGAAAATTTAGCGGATTTTTTAAGCTACTGTGATGCAATTCAAACCAGCAAAAATTTCGACTCAAAATAATAAGGCACAAAAAAACCGCCCTTGAGTTTTCCAAAAGGCGGTTTTTGTTTTATCCATGATGTGCATTTTCGTAGGGTGGGCACGCTTTTTTGCCCACCTTTTGAGCGGTGGATAAATCGGTGGGCATGAACAGCGTGCCCACCCTACCAGGCTATGTTCATTCCATACGGACTAGTTGCTGCGGTAATAAGCAAAACACCCGCGTCCGTTAGCTTTAGCTTGATAAAGCGCGGTATCTGCATGATCCATAAGCATTTCAGGCGTATTACCATGTTGAGGGTAAATACTGATGCCAATACTCGCACCAATTTGCACAGTGTTATTTTCGGACAATTGAAATGGCTTGGTTAACTCGGCTATCACTTTTGAGGCAATTATGTCAGCAGCTTCGGGAATTTTCAGGTTTTCTAACACCAGCACAAATTCATCACCGCCTAAACGCGCCACCATGTCACTATTGCGTAAACAGGCAATAATTCTTGCTCCAACTTGTTTAAGTAATTCATCACCGGCAGCGTGTCCTAGCTTATCATTCACGGCTTTGAATTTATCTAAATCCATCATAAAGACTGCGAATCGCCTTTTCGCGCGATAATTCAATGCGACGGCATATTCCAATCTATCCAATAATTTCCGCCGATTGGGTAAGCCTGTGAGTGGATCAAAAAAAGCCAGTTGTCTAATTTCCTCTTCGGCGGCTTTGCGCTCGGTAATATCGGTAAAAGTTGCCACATAATGGGTAATCAGATTGTCTTTACCCGCTCTCACGGCAGTGATGCTTTTCTGTTCTGGATAGATTTCGCCATTTTTGCGTCGATTCCAGATTTCACCTCGCCACACATCGGTTTCATTAATGGTTTGCCATATTTGCAGATAAAAAGCCTTATCATGTCGCCCTGAGTTCAATAAACGGGGCGTTTGTCCAATGACATCAGCCGCGCTATAACCCGTAATTGCTGTAAAAGCGTGATTGACTTTAATAATCTCCCAATTAATATTAGTGATAAACATACCTTCCTGTGATTCAAAAACCGTAGCAGCAATGCTGAGTTCTATTTCTGCTTGTTTGCGTTCGCTAAAATACTTATCGTTGCACATCAGCAAGAAGCCAAAAGAGGTGATTATCTCGCTGATATAAATGGATAGAGTGGATATATCTTGAATGATAGTAGGTTTGAAAAGGTCTAGTAGGGGTTGTGTATTCCAGACACCATAATAAAAAACTCGCCCTGCTAAGACGCAAGCACAGCATACAAAAATATAGCCAGTAAATTTATGGCTGATAGGGATTTTTTTTTGCTCGCCTACCAATAACACAAAGCCATTGGCAAGCATTAGTGCCATATTACTGCTTGCCGCAATAACGACTTTAGCAGCCAGACTGTGCGTGATTTGAAAAACAGCAGCGTGGATGACAACAACAACAACAACGAACCAAGACACCCATCGTACAGAAGTATTTATACCTTTAAATTCCACCAAGGCATGGAAAAAAAAGGCCAATGCCAGTAGATTTAAAGTAAAACCTACTCCGAATTCGAAAAGAATCGGAAAAGCATGGGTTAGTGCGGCAAAAATACAGCCTATTCCTAGTAACAGCAAAGCCATAGCCCAGCGACACAGACCTTTAACTTCGCCTAAATAACCCCGCGATACGGAGAACAAGCCAGCACTCATTAAAAATGCAGCAACTGTATTAAAAATAAGAGCAGTGAATGGATCAATGTGCATAAAAATACCCAACAAAGTAAGTCAAAGTTACATACCCATTGTATACCCATCACATCAACATACCAGTTTCTGCTCGTTAGAAACGCCAGTTCAGATGCGCTCAAATTTTGTTTAAATCTAGATTTTCAAATTCAAAATTGACGATTTTTTTAAATACGACCAGTCGTCTTGAAAAATTTCAGGAAAATAATAAGGCATAAAAAAACCGCCCTTAAGTTTCCAAAAGGGCAGTTTTGGTTTTATTGATGATGTGCTTCCTTTCGTTCAGCACATTTTGCAGCTAAGCGAATAAAGGCGAGATGGGTAAATTGACTTCTGGTTGATAGGTTATTTTGCAAGGCGGCGGTAATTCTTTATTTTGTTGGTGTAATAATTCAATCCACTCATCAATAATAATACATAACTCCTGAAACACTTTTTTTTCATCAGTACCGTGACAACAATGTTCAATCAAGCCTGGCGCAGAACCCAAGTAGCAATCATCGGCTTCAGACCATTCCACCACTTTTAAATATCTATCACTTTCTTTTATCATTTTGCAGCCTCTTGCACTTTTTGTTTAACCAGCTTTTCTTGATAAGGTTTAGCATCATCACTCAGTTTTCCTGAAACGGTAATTCTATGCCCATCGGGATGTTCATAGTTTCTGTGACTGCCCTTGCCACCACGATTTACAAAGCCCGATTTTTCCAATTCACTGAGCAATTCGCGTATCTTTTTAGGCATAAAAATCCTGATTTATTTTTGCATCACAATTCGAGGAATAATTTTATCACGCACACAAAAAACCGCCGTTAAGTTTTGTCTGAATCAGGATTGACAGGATTTGAAGATTTACAAGATTTTTATCCTGATAATCCTATCATCTTGAAAATCCTGGTTCAGACAACAGGCGCAAAAAACCGCCCTTAAGTTTCCAAAAAGCGTTTTTTGTTTTATTGATGATGCGCTTCCTTTCGTTCAGCACTGCTTATCGAACTATTACTCCAGCCAATTTACATTCCGCAAAATATTTGCACCTAGAGTGTAAGCATACAAACTTGCAGGTTTAAAGTTAAATTGTACTTTTCTGTAAACGATTTTTTTATCCGATATAGTTCGGCTCGTTATAAGAATTGGTTGGCTGATATTTGGATTTTTTTCAACAAAAACCACACAGTTATCTAAATTATCATGATTTCTATAAGGCAAATCACTCCATTTTACCTCAACAGCCCATATCGGCTTTTGATCTTCAAGCGCCAAATGAACAATATCTATCTCACCAGTTTTCCATCTTGCATAATAGAGTTCAACTTGCTGATTATGCTGCCATTGGCTGAATATCGCTGTTTCGATAAGGTTTCCAATTGCCTCTGATTCACTTTCTAGTTGACCAAACAGTGCTGCTCGCATTGAAGGATTGGTCAAATAAACTTTGAAGCACATGGCACGCTCAAATCGTCTGGCATTATGGTCTATTCTCTCGACTCGCTTAATTAAAAAAGCGGCCTCCAGATATTCAAGGTATCGTTTGATTGTATTCTTCGCAACACCCGATGATTTTGACAGCCCATCAAGACTAACCTCATTTCCAGTGTTATAAGCAAGTGTGGTAAAAAGGCGGTTTAATTCTTGAATATCACTAATACCATAGAGACTAGGTAAATCACGCAACAAAACTTTATCAATAATATCGCTCTTGATGTATTGACCTGGGTCTTTTCGAATAGTTTCCGAGAACACCGCTTCTGGATAACCTCCGTAATTCAAATAATTAATAAATTCTTTGTTAAGCTCGGTTATGTCTTTAGCGAAATAATTTCTTTTGCCTTCATTGACCTGCAGTTCAATCAGCTCATCATCTTTGCCAATAAACATCAAATATTCGGCAAAGGTGAGCGGCGGCAACACATAATTGCTAAACCGACCCGCTCCAGATTCATTGCTTTTTAGCCGTAGAGCTGCAGCTGCTGAACCAGTAGCAACAAATCTATAATCTGGAT
The DNA here is from genome assembly GCA_936941155.1 of uncultured Methylomonas sp. Taxonomy (GTDB): domain Bacteria; phylum Pseudomonadota; class Gammaproteobacteria; order Methylococcales; family Methylomonadaceae; genus CAIQWF01. The sequence goes on from CAKZJE010000045.1 coordinate 35,188, forward strand.
ATGAATCTACCAATGACTTTAAATGAACTTCCCAGTTTTTTAAATATTGAATTTCATCAAAAAATACATAAAGATTTGAATCGCGCTTATGCTGAAACAACTCTTGAAAAAAACCTAGAATTGCCTCAAGTGATAGTCCAGTATAAATTGGTGTTTCGAGTGAAATATAAAGAATTGCATGAGGAGAAACATCACTATCAAGCAATGCTCGAATGGAATGATAAACCATCACAGTTTTCCCAATTCGACGAGGTCCCATCAGCACTATTGCTCGACGAACTGTCATATCAGTGATAGCTTTTTGGAAACTCTCAAAGTATTTACGACGTGGATTACTTTCAAACGCAATCTTTCCTGATACCCCAGTCTCCCACCAAGGGTTGTCAAAGTTGAGTCTTTTGACAATATCTTTTTCTGATATTTCTAGCATAGCTATCACCTAAACTAAGATTAGAACAATAATCTTAGTTTAGGTGGAAATCACAACAAGGTCAATTATCTAATCTTAATTTAAAAATATTTTTTGATAGAAACTTCGGATTCAGACAACAGGCACAAAAAAACCGCTCTTAAGTTTCCAAAAGGGCGGTTTTTGTTTTATCCGTGATGTGCTTCCTTTCGTTCAGCACATTTTGCAGTTAAGCAAATAAAGGCAAGATGGGTAAATTGACTTCCGGTTGATAGGTTATTTTGCAAGGCGGCGGTAATTCTTTATTTTGTTGGTGTAATAATTCAATCCACTCATCAATAATAATACATAACTCCTGAAACACTTTTTTTTCATCAGTACCGTGACAACAATGTTCAATCAAGCCTGGCGCAGAACCCAAGTAGCAATCATCGGCTTCAGACCATTCCACCACTTTTAAATATCTATCACTTTCTTTTATCATTTTGCAGCCTCTTGCACTTTTTGTTTAACCAGCTTTTCTTGATAAGGTTTAGCATCATCACTCAGTTTTCCTGAAACGGTAATTCTATGCCCATCGGGATGTTCATAGTTTCTGTGACTGCCCTTGCCACCACGATTTACAAAGCCCGATTTTTCCAATTCACTGAGCAATTCGCGTATCTTTTTAGGCATAAAAATCCTGATTTATTTTTGCATCACAATTCGAGGAATAATTTTATCACGCACACAAAAAACCGCCGTTAAGTTTTGTCTGAATCAGGATTGACAGGATTTGAAGATTTACAAGATTTTTATCCTGATAATCCTATCATCTTGAAAATCCTGATTCAGACAACAGGCACAAAAAACCGCCCTTAAGTTTCCAAAAGGGCGGTTTTTATATTTTCGGAAGCTGGCAATTTTTTATAGCTAGAATGTATTAGCTTGGATACAATTAACACTATGAAATACATCATTGAACAAACTGAAAGCTTTGCTAACTGGCATTCTACTTTGCGTGATTTACGCGCAAAATCAGCTATTGCGCGACGCATCGAACGTGCGGAAAACGGCAATTTGGGCGACACCAAGTCTGCGGGTAGTGGCATATCTGAAATGCGGATTGATGTGGGTGCTGGCTATCGGGTTTATTTCACAATTCGCAGTGGCTTAATGGTGATTCTTTTAGCGGGCGGTGATAAATCGACACAACAGGCTGACATCAACCGCGCAATAAAACTGGCAAATGAGGTATAAATCATGACAACGCAAGTTGAAAAATTACTCCCTTTCGATATGGTCGCTTTGCTTGATAGCGATGAAATGATTAGCGAATACCTATCGCAAGTGCTAGAAGACGGCGACAGCGATGAGCTAATTCGCGCCCTAGGTTACATCGCTAAAGCAAAAGGCATGACAAAAGTTGCGAAAGACTCAGGACTGGGGCGCGAGAGCTTATATAAAGCTCTTTCAGAAGGTGCGAAACCGCGTTTTGATACCGTTTTTAAAGTGATTAAAGCTCTTGGGATTAAGCTTCATGCTGAACCGGCTGTGTGAATTTATTGGTCTGAATCAGGATTGACAGGATTTGAGGATTTACAAGATTTTTATCCTGATAATCCTATCATCTTGAAAATCCTGATTCAGACAACAGGCACAAAAAAACCGCCGTTAAGTTTTAAAAAAAGGCGGTTTTTGTTTTATCCGTGATGGGTTTCCTTTCGAGCTGAAAACCTTGCGTCAATTTCTTTGACAAACTCGTTTGATTCGATACACTTGGCTAACCTTAGCCAATAACGAGAATCTTATAATGCAAGTCAATATGCTAGAGGCTAAAAACCGCCTCTCCAATCTGATTGTCGCCGTAGAACGCAATGAAGAAGTCATTATTGCCCGCAACGGCATTCCTGTTGCCAAAATTATTAAATATACCGCCCCTAAAATTGCCGCTCCTGGCAGTTGGAAAGGTAAAGTCCCTTACAGCACCGATTGGAACAGTGTTGAAATCAATAGCGAAATAGCACAACTTTTTAACGGTGAAAACAATGGCTTTACTGCTTGATACTTGTATTGTCTATGATTGGCTGATGGAGGAAATCAATGATCCGTATTGGATTAGTCGGATTCAAACCGAGGGTGCAATCGTTAGTGCTGTTTCAGTATGGGAAATGGCGATTAAAAATGGGTTAGGTAAAATGCCTCTGCCTTCGCTGGCTATTGCCGCAGATATTGAAGCGCAAGGTTTTCAATGGCTGAATATCACCGCTTTTCATGCGCAAACCGTGCTAGAGTTAGCGCATCATCACAAAGACCCCTTTGACCGCTTGCTTATCGCCCAATCCAAATATGAAGCGTTACAGATTGTGACTTATGATGCGATTTTTCAAGATTATCTTGATACGGTGATTGTGCTTAAAAAATGACTGTTTTAACCGAAAATTTACGGGGCTTAATCATAATTTTCAGAATTTTAGAATTGACCAAACTTTTATTCTGATAATTTTCTCATTTTGGTTGTCGGATTCAGACAACAAGCACAAAAAAACCGCCCTTACGTTTTAAAAAAGGGCGGTTTTGTTTTATCTATGAAGTGCTTAAACACTGGCTTCATTAGCAAGAGGAGAAATTTGAATTCGTTGAAACACAGGTTTAGAAACTGATTTTGTCGCGCTTGTAATGAGCCAACCTTGTTCAGTGTGCATTTGCTCGGATTTTTTCAAATCAGCAATGATGCGTTGAATATTAAAATCAAAACTTCTGGCGTGTTCATCCCTAATTACATGAATTTCTTCGATAATCTCATCAGTCATTAAAGTTTGCATCATCTTCTCCTAATAGTTCTTCAGGGCTACAAATAAAGGGTAGCGGCAAATTTAGTTGTCTGAATTAGGATTGACAGGATTTGAGGATTTACAAGATTTTTTATCCTGATAATCCTATCATCTTGAAAATCCTGATTCAGACAACAGGCACAAAAAAACCGCCCTTAAGTTTCCAAAAAGGCGGTTTTTGTTTTATCTGTGATGCGCTTCTCTTCGTTCAGCGCATCCTATCGAGCTTTATAGCAAGTCGATAAATTGATGCATGAACGGCTTATCGCGTTATATTTAGCTACCTATAGCTATATAATTTACAGTGCCTACTTCGTTGCACACATTATTTCCTACACTTCTCCTTTGCACATCGAATCCTAATTTTGTTATCCCTTTAATGATGAGATATGAATCGCCGTATTCAGGATTAAAAGGAGGCACTTCTTGTGTCACAATAACTGTAGGAGTACTACTAAAGGCTTTAGGAAACTTTATAAAAACCCAATCATTAGTATCTCCCGAACAACCGACCTTTGGAAAAGTATATTTTCCTGAAATCATTAGATCAACTCCAGCCAAGCATTGAGATGAAAAAATACTCACACCTAATAGTATTAGAAATAACATTGCCCCAAGATTTTTCATTAGATTACTCATTTTCAAATACCTCTCTTTGTATACTTCTATGATGCCTAACTTCTTATTAGACCCCAACAAACATAAAATGATATGCTTTATATATCTAATTAGTTTTTCATAAAAATATTTACTTACACATTAAGTAAATAGCTAATTAAATGATGTTTATATAACCTAAACTCAAATCTCATCATACCACAACATGATGCTTATCAATTTGAGCTAAAACCATATAAACGCTACTGATTTTACGCTTAACTCTAACGAAATAACAGCGCAAACTCCACTTTAATTCGCACTAATCTGAACTAACTAATATCTGCTGCAAAGCCTTTTCCAATTGCAAATACTCAAACTGAAAACCTTGCGCCAACAATCGCTCAGGCAACACGCGCTGACTACCCAACACCAACTCCGCCATTTCCCCCAACAACACCTGCAACACGCCGCTCGGCATCGGCAACAACGCCGGACGCTTTAAACAACGCGCCAACGTTTGCGTAAACTCACGATTCGTCACCGGATTCGGCGCAGTCGCGTTATAAGCCCCCGACATCGTTTTATCCGCCATCATCGTCAATGCAATCTTAATCCAGTCCTCACGATGTATCCACGACATCCATTGCAAGCCGTCGCCCAACCGTCCACCTAAACCCAGTTTGAACGGCAACAGCATCCGCTGCATCAATCCGCCGCCCTTCGCCAACACCAACCCTGTGCGAATCACACAAACCCGCACACCTAAATCTTGCGCTTGCAAAGCGGCATTTTCCCAATCCGCACATAATTTTTGCGAAAAATCAGTGATCGGCGTGGATTGCTCGGTGAGCGGCGTATCAGCTTGATTGCCATAAAAACCAATCGCAGAACCGCTGATTAACAATTCCGGTTTCACTGCCATTTGTTCTATCGCGCTGAATAATTGCTGGGTTAAACCAATCCGGCTATCACGCAACAATTGTTTTCGCGCTTGAGTCCAACGAGCATCAAAAATCCCTGCGCCAGCCAAATTTATAATCACATCAAAGCTATCGTCCGGTTTCAATTCGTGCAAACTGCCTAACGCTTTCACCTGTTCACCGCAAATGCTGGCAACTTGCGAGGGGTTGCGACTCAGCACCGTGACTGTTTCGCCTTGTTTGATAAGTGTTTTGGTTAATGCGCTGCCAATAAAGCCTGTGCCGCCTGTGATAAGAATATTCATGATGTTTCACTCCGATGGTTAAAGCCTGCCAAATACTGTCGACATCTGTTGTAGCACAGATTAAGCTGAGACGGTTTTTTGTGTGATGTTAAATTTTAAAAGGATGCGGTGATGAAAAAAATTTTGGCAATGTTGCTGTTAATAATCAGCGGTTGCACAGGAATTCCTGAAAATATTCAGCCTGTGACGGGATTTCAATTAAACAATTATTTGGGTAAATGGTATGAAATTGCCAGATTAGACCATTCGTTTGAGCGCGGTTTAAACCAAATATCAGCCGAATACAGTCTGCGTGAAGATGGTAGCGTAAAAGTGATTAATCGCGGTTTTTTAACTGCAAAACAGGAATGGAAAGAGGCGGAAGGCTGGGCGTATTTTATGCAACAACCGGATGTGGGTTATTTGAAAGTGTCGTTTTTTCGCCCGTTTTATGGTTCGTATATTGTGATTGAATTGGATAAAAAGGATTATCAATATTCCTTAGTGACCAGCTCGGATAAATCGTATTTGTGGATTTTAGCCAGAACGCCGCATTTAAAGCCGCAAATTCAGGCTGATTTGATTGCTAAAGCGAAAGCGTTGGGTTTTGAAACTGAGAAATTGATTTATCCTGAACAGAAATAAAAACGTCATATCATTTATTGCATTATTAATCCTAACCACTCATGCAACCATCTTTTATCCACCTGCGCCTACACAGCGAATTCTCCCTTGTTGACGGCATCGTCAAAATCAAGCCTCTGGTTAAACGCCTGACAGAACTCAACATGCCAGCGGTGGCGATCACCGAACAAGGCAATTTATTCTCGCTGGTGAAATTTTACAAAGCCACACTCGGCGCGGGCATTAAAGCGATTGCCGGCTCTGATGTTTACATTTTCAACCCTGAAGACCCCAGTAATCCGTATCATTTGACGCTGTTGGTGAATAATAAAGTCGGCTACGTCAGCTTGACCGAGTTAATTTCCAAAGCTTATCAAGAGGGGCAACATTTAGGCATTCCGATTTTAAAAGCGGAATGGATTGAGGAAAATCACGTCGGATTGATTGCTTTATCCGGTGCAATGCAAGGTGAAGTCGGACGCGCATTAATCGCAGGAAAACCAGCTATTGCGGTTGAAAAAGCGCAAAAATGGGCAAGTGTTTTCAAAGACAGTTTTTATTTAGAAATTCAGCGCGTTGGCAAACTCGATGAAGAACGTTATATCCACGCCGCGATTCAATTAGCAATAGATTTGGATTTACCTGTTGTCGCCACCAATGACGTGCGCTTTTTGGATAAAAAAGATTTTGCCGCGCATGAAGTGCGAGTTTGCATCAATCAGGGACGGGTGTTAGATGATTCGCGCCGCCCAAAAAATTACACCGAGCAGCAATATTTGCGCAGCAGCGAAGAAATGCAGGCGTTGTTTGCCGACATTCCCGAAGCGTTAGCAAACACGGTGGAAATCGCTAAACGTTGCAATCTGCAACTCACGCTGGGCGAAAATTATCTCCCCGATTTTCCTGTTCCCGAAGGCATTACTTTAGAGCAACATTTTCGCCAAGCTTCCAAACAAGGGTTAGAGGAACGCTTGATTGAACATCCGCCGATTGGCAAAGGCACGTTTGCAGAAAACCGTATCGCTTACGATCAACGCTTAGAAATTGAACTGAACGTGATTTGCCAAATGGGTTTCCCCGGCTACTTTATGATTGTGGCGGACTTTATTCAATGGGCGAAAAATCACGCGATTCCAGTCGGGCCCGGTCGGGGTTCGGGTGCAGGTTCTTTGGTCGCTTATGTGTTAAAAATCACTGACTTAGACCCGTTAGAATTTGAATTGCTGTTCGAGCGATTTTTGAATCCTGAACGGGTTTCGATGCCTGACTTTGATATTGACTTCTGCATGGACAGACGCGACGAGGTGATTGATTATGTAGCGCGGCGATATGGGCGCAATCGGGTGTCGCAAATCATCACTTACGGTTCGATGGCAGCAAAAGCGGTCATCCGTGACGTGGGGCGCGTACTAAATCACGGTTATGGTTTTGTGGATAGATTGGCAAAATTGATTCCGTTTGAAATTGGCATGACGCTCGATAAAGCCTTAAAAGACAGCTCGGAATTGCGCGGGCTGTATGAATCGGATGACGAAGTTAAGAATCTGATTAATATGGCATTATCGTTGGAAGGTGTGGTCAGAAATGCCGGAAAACACGCGGGTGGCGTGGTGATTTCACCGACAAAATTGACCGATTTTTCCCCACTTTATTGTGATGAGGCGGGAAATAATCTAGTCACACAATTCGACAAAGATGACGTTGAAGCGGTCGGTTTGGTGAAGTTCGACTTTTTAGGCTTGCGCACTCTGACCATTATTGATTGGGCGTTGCAGACCATTAATAAGAAGAAACGCAGCCAAGGTAAGGCAGAAGTCGATATTGCGCAAATTCCGCGCGATGATGCTGATTCCTATAAATTGCTGCAAAATGCGCAAACCACCGCCGTGTTTCAGTTGGAATCGCGCGGCATGAAAGAACTCATCAGCCGCTTAAAGCCGGACTGTTTTGATGACATCATCGCGCTGGTGGCGTTATATCGTCCGGGCCCATTGGAATCGGGAATGGTGGATGATTATGTGAAAGTGAAACACGGTCAGCAAGCCGCTGAATACGCGCATCCGTTATTAATTCCGGTGTTAAAACCCACTAACGGCGTGATTCTCTATCAAGAGCAGGTGATGCAAATCGCCCGTGAAATGGCGGGCTACACGCTAGGCGGCGCGGATATGCTGCGGCGTTGTTTAAGCGGTTCAACGCAAGTGTTGGATGTGGCGAGTGGTCAACTCGTCAGCTTGCAAGAAATTGCTGATAATCCAAACTATTGGCTAGGACGCAAGGTTTTTTCATTAGATTTAAATAGTCAAAAAATCGTCACTCAACCGATTACCGCGATTTATCCAAACGGTGTACGTCAAGTTTGGGAAATTACGACTAAAACCCATCGAAAAATTCGAGCAACCGCTGACCATCTGTTTTATACGATACAAGGCTGGCAAGTATTAGAAAATTTTTCTGTTGGTGATAGTATTGGTTTAGCAAAACAATTGCCGATTGAACATGCAAGTTCTATTTCTGATGCACAAATTAAATTAACCGCTTATTTAATAGGTGATGGTCATTTATCCACTAAAAAACCATCGCATAGTTATTTTTGCAATAGTGATGATGATTTAATTGCAGATTTTAATCAATGTGCAGTTGAATTGTTTGGAAAACCTGCACCTTTAGATTATCAATATCATCCGAATAAAAAAACAGTCACTTATGCTCGGATTGGATTTATCACTGAATTTAATCAATGGATTGATAGCCATATTAAACGCGCTCATTCAAATGATAAAGAAATTCCGGCATGGGTTTATCAATTATCAGCAAAACAATTAGCGTTATTTTTAGGTATTTTGTGGTCAACGGATGGCAGTTTTGATACTGGAATTGGACATACGGATTATACTTCGACTTCGCGTTTATTAATTGAACAATTACAGCATTTATTATTACGCTTAGGAATTGTTGGTTTATTTAATATCAAAAAAATAACCTATAAAAACCAGCCGCATATTTCTTATCGTGTGCAAATTACAGGACGTGAGGATTTTTTAAAGTTTCATCAAATAATTACGCCGTTTTTAAGCCTAGATAAAGCGCGAAAAGCACAGCTTTGTTATGAACGTGTTAGCGTTAAACTAAAAAATCAATCCAAACATCAATTGCCTTGTGCAGTCACTCATTTAATTGCCGAATCAAAACAAGTGAGTGGTATGACATGGGCAGAAATTGATGCAGCAATGGCAATGCCAAAAGGCACAATGTCGAGTGGCTTGAATTTTAAAACGCCACGCCGTGAATTATCACGTCACCGAGTTCATTATTTTTCCCAAGCATTGAGCGATTCAAAATTAAAAGCCATTGCAGATTCGGAAGTCTTTTGGGATAAGATTGTTAGCATTGAATATATTGGTGAAGAAAATGTTTTTGATTTAACTATTCCAGAGACACATAACTTTATTGCCAATGATTTTATTGCCCATAATTGCATGGGCAAAAAGAAACCCGATGAAATGGCAAAAGAGCGCGATAAATTTTTATCTGGCTCAATCCAAAATCAAATTGATGAAAAAGTCGCGAATTATATTTTCGATTTGATGGAGAAATTCGCGGGGTATGGTTTTAATAAAAGTCACTCTGCTGCTTATGCTTTAGTCGCCTATCAAACCGCGTGGCTAAAAGCCCATTATCCGGCGGAATTTATGGCAGCTGTTTTGTCTGCCGATATGGATAACACCGATAAAATTGTGGTGCTGGTGGAAGAGTGTCGGCAAATGAAACTCACGGTTTGCCCGCCTAACGTCAACCTTTCTGAGCATCAATTTACCGTAAACAAAGTCGGGCAAATTGTGTATGGACTAGGCGCGATTAAAGGCGCGGGGCAATCGGCTTTGGATGATTTGCTGGCGGAACGGCGCGAAAACGGTGATTTTTCCAGTTTTTATGATTTGTGCAAACGCACGGTGAATCGCAAAGTCAATCGCCGCGTGATGGAATCGCTGATTAAATCCGGCGCGTTTGATAGTTTAGATGACAATCCAGCGAAATTGTTTGCGCAATTACCCGAAGCGTTGCGGATGGCGGAACAATACGGCAAATCCGCTGCGACTGGGCAAAATGATTTTTTTGGCATGATGGATGAAGAAGCCGAAACCGCTGATCCGGTGTTTGAAATCACTCACGTTGAACCCTGGACAATGCGTGAACGGCTGGAAGCTGAAAAAATCACCTTAGGTTTGTATTTAACCGGACATCCGATAGATCAATATGAGCAGGAATTAAAAAACTTCACTTCGGGAAAAATTGCCAAGTTGATTGAAGATGCGGATAAAACACGCGGCAAAATGGAAGTGAAAATCGCAGGTTTTATTGTCGATATGAAATTGCAAGCCGATAAAGGTCGCTGCTTTGCGATGTTGGATGACAGAAGTGAACGCTTAGATGTGGCAATTTTCAGTGAAGTTTATGAGCAATCTCGCCATCTTTTGTCTAAAGATAATTTGTTGATTGTGGAAGGCACGTTGGAAAAAAATAGTTTTTCTGGTGCATTGCGGATGACAGCAAAAAAACTGTATGGCATTGAGCAAGCGCGGGCAACGTTTGCGAATGGTTTATTTTTTGAATGGTCTGTGCAGCATAATTCGTGTTCAACCTTGGAGTTTATGCAAACCTTGCGAGAAATTCTAGTGCCGTTTCGGGGGGGAGAATGCCGCTTAATTATGCGCTATGTGTCCGCGAATGCAGTGGCAAATTTGGTGTTAGGGGATGAATGGAAAGTGCATGTTAGCGATGAATTGTTAGTGCGTTTGCAACGGTTTTCAGCCATTTCGGGTATGGAAGTAAAATATAAATAATTCGGTCAATAATCACTTCCCTGAGTTTTTATGATGACTTCTGTATGGGCGATTTTAATCGCCCAAGGCGAATGAATTTCCGCCACATCATTCGAAAATACGTTACTGCGAAATTTTTCAAGACGACCGGTCGTTTTTAAAAATTTCAGCGATTTTCCTATTTTTTGTGCTCAAATAAACCTCTTTCATCCTCTCACAACGCTAACACTTTTTATAAAATCCTCGCATTTAATGAAACATCTGAAATCCCTCACCCTATTTTTCAGCCTGTTTCGCTTTAAATACCCATTAATTCAACCTGTTTGCAGCAGCATCAAAACACCGCGTATGGCCACGACAATCTGTTTCATTCCTTATTAGGTCTCATGGATGTCACAAGCAGCGTTTATAATTCTGAATTGGATATGTTTGCCGATTGCAAACTAAGTTCATAAAAACTTTCAGGTATTAAACCTAACGACGACTTCCAGTCCTCAAAGGCATAGGTATCTACACATCTTTAAACTAAAAAGTTATTTTATATCAATACTATACATTGATATGTAAGCTGGGTTAGCTGCTTTTTTCGATAGAAAAAAGAGCGTAACCCAGCAGCGGGTGTTTTAAAACGCTGAATGCTGGGTTACGATTATTTCGCTGTCGCTCAAGAATCTAACCCAGCCTACAAATAATTCTTTATTATCAATAATTTTTAATAAAATTGATGTTAAAAACTTGTGTAGATACTTACGCCTCAAAGGACTGGAAGTCGTTTTATTGCACAAAACTTATCTTCAATTAATGATGTAGAATCGCGATTAATCGCAACTCTACGATAAGATTAAGACAAAAACTTTCTTCCACTCACCCGCTAAAATTTTATGGAACATTCACCCAACATTATTCAGATTTTATTGCACTTAAATGACTATCTAACCGCGATTTTGGCAGAATACGGCACGCAAACTTATGTCATTTTATTTTTAATTATTTTTTGCGAAACAGGCTTAGTGATTTTTCCTTTTTTGCCGGGCGACTCGTTGCTGTTTGCCGTAGGCGCACTAACAGCCAGCACCGGTGAACTTGATATTACGATTTTAATTCCGCTCTTGATTACTGCCGCTTTGTTAGGCGATAACGTGAATTATTTTGTGGGAAAGTTTTTAGGCACGCAAATAAAAGCACGGCAACGGATTGGTTTTTTAAAACATGAATATATTGAGCATACCGAAGCTTATTATGACAAGTACGGCGGCAGAACCGTGATTATGGCACGTTTTATTCCACTAATCCGCACAGTTGCACCGTTTGTCGCTGGAGCTGGAGCAATGAAATATCCGCGCTTTATTGGCTTTTGCATCAGTGGCGCATTGTTGTGGGTAGGTGGTTTACTGATGTTAGGCTATCAGTTTGGCAATATGGAAATAATGAAGAAAAATTTTGAGTTAGTGATTTTAGCGATTACAGTGCTATCCATTGCGCCGCTGGTTTATCAACTTTGGCAAACTTTGCGAGCTAGAAAAATTCTGTAAGGAGCACTAAACCGTTTGCAGGTTATGGAATCGCCGCCATTAAGTAGGTGCGAATTCATTCGCACTGTGCGGATAAATCCGCACCTACATTAAATGAGTAAATAATCGTTTTTTTCATTGAGATATTTGTAGGGCGGGCACGCTTTTTTGCCCACCCTACGAAACAAATCTTTGATTAATAATAACTTTCTCCTAAATAAATGGCGGTAGGTTCGGATTTATCCGAACAATGCGAATAAATTCGCACCTACTTTAATCACCGTGAGATTATGAAGTGCTTAGATTAAAAAAATAATAAATGCCGCCGCTTGCTAAAAAATTATGGCTAAACATCTTACCCCTCTTAAAATTGCTTTACTGTATGTCGCTTTTTCAGCGTTATGGGTAGTCGCGTTTGATTATTTATTGGCTTTTAATCTTGATAACACGGTTTTGCAATCGCAATTGACGTTGGGAAAAGAATGGGGTTTTATCATCCTCAGCACTGGTTTGCTGTATTTATTACTCCAAAGTTGGCATAAAAACCTTCTGGCAGCGCAAGCCAACCGACATAACGCTCTGAATCTTACACAAGCATTGACCGACGCTGCACCTGATGCGGTGATTAGTTTTGACCCAGCCGGCAAAATTCTGACATGGAATCGGCAAGCAGAAATTATTTTTGGCTATTCATTAGCTCAAGTCATAGGCTGTGAAATCACAGAGCTGATTTTTCCGCCTTCTTATCGCGACATTCATCGCGCCGGAATTGCAGAATTTATCGAATCGGGCAAACAAACGATTCTCGGCAAGCATTTAGAAATTATCGGCATAAATCAAAACGGCAAAGAGTTTCCAATTGAATTAACCCTCCTCTCCCTCACCGAACACAACCAGCCTTTTTTTGTTGCCACTATCCGCGACATCAGCATCTGCAAAAAAATAGAATCTGAATTGCGCCACAATGAATTTGTGTTTCGCACCTTTGTCAGCATGTCCAGCCAATCCATCTGGCGTTATCAAGTGGATAATACACCGACAAACCGCATTCATTTAGTAAACCCCTCATGGTGGTATGAATTTACCGGACAAACTGAACAAGAACACACCGCAAACAATGGCATGGGCTGGTTAAGTGCCGTACATGAAGAAGATCGCCGGATTGCAGAGCGCACTTGCTCACATATTTTACTTTCGACCGAGCCCATTACGGCAGAATATCGGGTGCGCCGTCAAGATGGAAACTGGCGGTGGTTGCAAGTTCAAGGCGTTCCCATTCAAAACCAACAAACGTTAATTACCGAATGGATTGGCACAATCACCGACATCACCGAGCGCAAAATTGCCGAACAGCAATTGGTGGAAAGTGAGTTTAAGCTGGCAACCATCATGGAAAACGTCAATGCTTATATTTATCTGAAAGATTGCCAAGGACGCTATACCTTTGTCAATCGCTTGTGCTTAGAGTTGTGGGAATTGCCGATAGAAGAAGTGATAGGACTCACAGACGCTGATTTATTTGAGCCAAATCTTGCCGCAGTGATTCAAGAGCATGACCGCATCGTGCTTTTGCATGGCAAAGCAGTTTCCTATGACGAGGAAGGGATAACCCTCAAATCACATAAAGTAGGTCAATACTTTGCTACCAAAATTCCAATGCGTGATACAAACGGCACTATTTATGGACTTTGCGGCATTTCTACCGACATCACAGAACATAAAAAACAAGATGCTATCATTTACGCAAGCCAAGCCAAATTAAAAGCCGCTCTCGACAGCATGAGCGATGCCGTGTTTATTTCTGATACGGAGGGGCATTTCATAGAATTTAATGAAGCTTTCGCCACCTTCCACAAGTTTAAAAATAAAGCGGAATGTCCCAAAATACTGGCTTACTATCCTAATTTCATTGAGGTTTACTCAAGCACTGGCGAATTTGTGCCGCTGGAGCAAAGAACTGTGCCTAGAGCTTTGCGAGGTGAAGAAGGTACAGGACTCGAATTCTTTTTAAAACGCATAGACACTGGCGAAACATGGATTGGCAGTTATAACTACGCGCCGATTCGCAATACTGATGGTGAGATTATCGGCTCAGTGGTCACAGCGCGTGATATTACGCAAAGCAAAAAAGCGGCAGAAGAGATTCTTTCCAGCAAGGCAAAATTAGAAGCCGCGCTTGATAGCATGAATAACGCCGTGTTTATTTCAGATTGTGAAGGACAACTTATTGAATTTAATGACGCTTTTGCAACGTTCCATAAATTCAAAAACAAAGAGGAATGCGCTACCACATTAGCTGAATATCCAACCATTTTTAATGTGCGTAACATAAAGGGTGAACTTCTGCCCTTGCAACAATGGGCGATACCACGCGCACTACGCGGCGAAAAAGCCACCAACGTTGAGTTTATTTTGCAACGCAAAGATACAAACGAATCGTGGATAGGCAGTTACAACTACGCGCCCATTCGTAACAGCAATGGCGCAATCGTAGGTTCAGTGGTCACAGCGCGTGATATTACTGAACAGAAAAATATAGAAAACGCGCTGATTGCCAGTGAAAAAGAATTTCGCTTACTTGCCGACTCAATGCCGCAAATTGTTTGGATTGCTAACATAAAAGGAGAGTGTTTTTATTTAAATCAACAATGGGTAGATTATACAGGGCTTAGTCTTGAAGAAAGTTATCGGAATAACTGGTACAAATGTATTCATCCTGATGACCAACAAGGGGCGTGGCAAGCTTGGCAACATGCGTTAAACAACAAAACCAGTTATTCATTTGAATGCCGGATATGTAGCCGTGATGGGGTTTATCGTTGGTGGTTAGATCGTGGCGTGCCAGTTTTCGATGAACACGGCAATGTTTATAAATGGTTTGGGACTTGCACAGATATTCACGACATCAAAGAAACTGAAAAAGCCTTGTATGAAAAACAGCGGTTACTCGCAGATTCACAAGGCATTGCTCACGTTGGCAGCTGGGTGATAAATATCCTTGAAAAAACAGTCACTTGGAGTGAAGAAACATTTCGTCTTTATGGTCTGTCACCCTCCACAGATAAAACGCCTTCTCACAAGCAATTTCTTGAGTTACTCCATCCTGATGACGTTTTGCGAATGCAGGATTGGTCAGCGGCTTGTCGGTCGGGCAAACAACCTGCCTCACTTGAGTTCCGTACTCGCCCCATTAACGGTGATTATCGTTGGTTGCTGGGCAACGCCATCTTAGAAACCGATAGCAATGGCAATCCCGTAAAAATCATTGGCACAGTACAAGACATCACAGCGCGTAAAAAAGCCGAAGAAACCATTTTTGACCTTGCCTATTACGACCCGCTCACGCGCCTGCCTAATCGCCGCCTGATGTTGGATAGGTTACAACACACCTTAATTTCTCGCGCTCTCAAAAAACGACACGGTGCAATTTTATTTATCAATTTAGATAATTTTAGAACGCTAAACGAATCAAAAGGTCATGGTATGGGCGATTTGCTGTTGGTTGAGGTCACTCAGCATCTGCAAGAAATTGTGCATAAAGATGATACGGTGGCTCGCATCGGTAGCGATGAGTTTGTGTTGGTGTTAGATGGTTTAAAAGAAGCAACCGACTTAGCTGCTTTACATGCAGAGTCTGTGGCTAAACGAGTGCTGGCAAGCATTAATCAGCCTTTTAATCTGCAAAACTATGAATATCGCTGCTCCGCTTGCATTGGCATCACCTTATTTTGTGGCAATGAACTTTCTGTGGATGAACTGATTAAACATGCCGATATTGCCATGCACCAAGCCAAACAAAATGGCAGCAACAGCATTTGTTTTTTTGATTCCACCGTGCAAGCCACACTGGAATATCGCGTGCAATTGGAAGCATGGATGCACAAAGCCCTGCATGAACAATATCAATTGTATTATCAAGTGCAAGTCAATGAACAAGGCAAAGCCACAGGTGCGGAATCCTTAATCCGTTGGCTTCATCCAGAACACGGACTGATTTCCCCTGCCTCTTTTATTCCCTTGGCAGAAGAAACAGGCTTAATTTTGCCGATTGGACAATGGGTTTTAGAAACCGCCTGCGCTCAGCTCAAAGTGTGGGAAGATAATCCACACACGCAAAATTTAGTCATTGCCGTGAATGTGAGTGCCAAACAATTTGGTCAACAAAGTTTTGTCGAGCAAGTGTTGGACATCTTAAAAGAAAGCGGAGCTAATCCAGACCGACTGAAATTGGAACTGACTGAAAGCATGTTAGTCAACAATGTGGATGATATTATTGAGAAAATGAACGCGCTGAAAAACACAGGAGTCAAATTTTCCTTGGATGATTTTGGCACAGGTTTTTCTTCTCTCACTTACTTAAAACGCTTACCGTTAAATCAATTAAAAATTGATCAATCCTTTGTCCGAGACGCGCTAACTAACTCCAATGATGCTGCGATTATTCGCACTATTATCGCGCTGGGCGAAAGTCTTGAGATGGAAGTCATCGCTGAAGGTGTGGAAACAGAGCTGCAACGCGAGTTTCTCGCTGCACACGGTTGTCATAACTATCAAGGTTATTTATTCAGCAAACCGCTACCCGTGAAAGAATTTGAACAATTACTGCGCAAGTTAGAAGAAACAAATTTTACTTAATCATTAAACTCAACCACAGAACGTGGAATAATAGCTCTTTCCATCAACTGTTGAGAAAATCATGGCGCAGTACATTTATTCTATGAATCGGGTCGGCAAAATTGTGCCACCGAAAAAATACATTCTAAAAAACATCTCCCTTTCCTTTTTTCCAGGCGCGAAAATCGGCGTTCTTGGTTTAAACGGCTCAGGAAAATCAACCCTGCTGAAAATTATGGCAGGCATCGACAAAGAAATTGAAGGCGAAGCGATTCCGCTGAAAGGCACGAATATTGGTTATCTCTCGCAAGAACCACAGCTTGATGCGAATAAAACCGTGCGTGGTAATGTGGAAGAAGCCGTTGCCGAGGTGAAAGCCATGTTGGCAAAACTTGATGCCGTGTATGCCGCTTATGCAGACCCTGATGCTGATTTTGACAAACTTGCCGCCGATCAAGCCCGCCTTGAAGATGAAATCAATGCCTGTGATGGACATAATTTAGACCGCCGCTTAGAAGTCGCCGCCGATGCGTTGCGCTTGCCCGATTGGGATGCGGATGTAAGCAAATTATCCGGTGGAGAAAAACGCCGCGTCGCTTTGTGCCGTTTGTTGCTGTCGAATCCAGATATGTTGTTATTGGACGAGCCGACTAACCATTTGGATGCTGAATCGGTCGCATGGTTGGAGCGTTTCTTACATGACTACCCCGGCACAGTGGTTGCGGTTACGCATGATAGATATTTCTTAGATAACGTGGCTGGCTGGATTTTAGAACTGGATAGAGGGATGGGTATTCCTTGGGAAGGCAATTATTCCAACTGGTTAGAGCAAAAAGAAAAACGTTTAGCGTTGGAAGAAAAACAAGAATCTTCCCGCCAAAAAGCCATGAAAGAAGAGTTGGAATGGGTGCGCTCCAATCCGAAAGGTCGGCACGCGAAAAGTAAAGCGCGTTTGGCTCGTTTTGAAGAACTTTCTTCAACTGAAGTGCAAAAACGTAACGAAACGCAAGAATTGTATATTCCACCAGGGCCTCGTTTGGGCGATGTGGTGATTCACGCGGATAACGTGAAGAAAAGCTTTGGCGATCGCGTGTTAATTGAAAACCTCAGCTTTAAATTGCCACAAGGCGGCATTGTGGGCATTATTGGGCCAAATGGCGCGGGTAAAACCACCTTGTTTAAAATGATGGCAGGTTTTGAACCGACTGATAGCGGCACAATGCGCTTAGGCGAAACTGTGAAACTGTCTTACGTTGACCAATTGCGCGACGATATGGACGACAATAAAACCGTGTGGGAAGAAATTTCTGACGGCTTAGATATGGTGACAGTCGGCAATTATCAAACGCCATCACGCTCTTATGTTGGACGCTTTAACTTTAAAGGCGGCGATCAACAAAAACGCATCGGCGATTTATCAGGTGGAGAACGCAATCGTGTGCATTTGGCAAAATTGCTGAAACAAGGCGGCAACGTGTTGTTACTTGACGAACCGACCAACGATTTAGACGTGGAAACTTTGCGGGCGTTGGAAGACGCGCTATTGTCTTTCCCCGGTTGCGCTGTGGTGATTTCACATGACCGCTGGTTCTTAGACCGAATTGCCACGCACATGCTGGCATTTGAAGGCGATAGTGAAGTGGTTTGGTTTGAAGGCAACTATGCCGATTATGAAGAAGACCGTCACAGACGTTTAGGCACGGATGCAGATAATCCACGCCGGATTAAATACAAAAAACTTTCTTAAAACTTAGCTATCAGGACTGGCAGTCCTTCAAGGACTGCCAGTCCTAACTCCATTACTCGCTAATTGATCTAAATCATGGCATTTACAGAATACAAAAATTTAGCGACTGTTCTAAAAGAGTTTTCCTTACACTATCAAGAACAAGCTTTAGATTACGACGAAAACTTACTCGCACCGCCATCTTTAGCAAGCGAAATTACTTTTAATTTAACCGAATTAGCCTACGACAGCAGTGAAGCGATGCTTTGCGAAACGCTGATTTTTCCGATTCTCAAAACAGCTTGGAAACCTTTTATTCACGACTTAATGCTGTGGAGTCATCAAGCGATTGAATTTAATAATAAATTATCGGGCATACCGGATTATTTATTTGCAAAAAAATCCTCCTTAGGCAAAGTCGTGATGGATAAACCGTTTGTGGCGATTGTGGAAGCGAAAAAAGATGATTTTTCAGCCGGTTGGGGACAATGCGCAGCAGAAATGTACACAGCCACACAATTAAATGAAAATCCTGCCATCCAAGTTTTCGGGATTGTTTCTAATGGTAAATTTTGGGAATTTGCCAGCTTACAAAACAGTGTTTTTTTTAAATATCAACAAAATGGTAATGTTTATCAATTAGATGCTTTATTTGCAATGCTGTGCGCAATCTTAAAAAACTGTCAATTGCAATTGCAAGCCGCCTAATTTTCTAGCTTGAATTAAGCCGTTTTCCTTTTCTATTTTCGATTGAAATCCATGAATCCACAACAACACGTTCAAAATCTTCTCGATTTTATTGATGCCAGCCCCAGCCCTTGGCACGCAGTAGAAACCGTTGAAAAAACCTTATCCGCACAGCAATTTGAAAAACTGCTCGAAACGCAAACATGGTCATTAAAAGCTAACGGGCGTTATTATGTGATTCGCGACGACTCCTCAATTATTGCCTTTATCGTTGGCAAACAACCGTTGCACGATACTGGTTTTAAAATCATTGGCGCACACACCGATTCACCCGGCTTACGCATTAAAGCCAACGCCGCACTGCAAGATAACGGTTTATTACGCTTAAATGTTGAAATTTATGGCGGCGCGATTTTGGCCACTTTTGCAGACCGCGATTTGAGTTTAGCGGGTCGAATTAGTTATAAAACTGAAAACGGCAATATCGCCAGTCGCTTTGTAAAATTTGAAAAACCGTTATTGCGTTTGCCAAACTTAGCCATTCACATGAATCGCGGCGTGAATGAAGACGGCTTAAAACTGCATAAACAAAACGAATTGCCGTTAATTTTAGCCGCTGCCACGCAACAATTGCCGGCTGACTATTTTCATCATCTGTTAGCTGCAAAAGCCGATTTATCCGCTGAGCAAATTTTAAACTACGATTTAGCGGTTTATGACACACAAAAAGGCGCGTTTTGGGGCGCGGAACAAGAATTTTACACCGACAGCCAATTAGATAATTTAGCCTCTTGTCATGCAGGATTAACTGCGTTATTAGCGGAAACCAGCTTAAATTCTGATAAAACTTTAGTCTGTGCGTTTTTTGACCATGAAGAAGTGGGTAGTGAAAGCACAAAAGGCGCGGCGGGTAGTTTTTTGAGTGATGTGTTAGAGCGAATTGCCTGCGCCACACAGCACAACCGCGAAGCTTATCAACGCAGCCTTGCACACAGTTTTATGATTAGCGCGGACATGGCTCATGCGTATCATCCTAATTTTCCTGCCGCTTATGATGCCAGCCATAAAGTGTTGGTTAATCAAGGCGTGGTAGTAAAATTCAATGCAAATCAACGCTATAGCACTGAAAGCATTTCCGCTGCGATGTTTATAGATTATTGCAAACAAGCGGATGTACCCTATCAAAGTTATTCGCACCGCTGCGATTTGCCTTGCGGCAGCACAATTGGCCCGTTGATTTCAACCAAACTCGGCATCAGAACCGTTGATGTCGGCAATCCGATGTGGGCAATGCACAGCATTCGCGAAAGCGCGGGCGTGTTGGATCATGGATATATGATAAAAGTATTAAGTCGTTTTTTTGCTGATTAAATCTGGAGTGCAAGCTCTGCTTGCCAATCAATACGTTAGGAAACAAGCAAGCAAAGCTTGCACTCCGAAGTTGATTTAAAAACGCTATCGAGAAATTCGCCATTGGTAAACACAGCTCACATTGTTTTACTTTTGTTTTTTTATGTGAGCCACCCTAGGCGATATTATGAATGACCCTTTAGCGCGGTTTCAAAAAGCGCAAATGCTTGCGCATGAAGTTTCCGATCAAAAAGAACGCAATAGCAAAGAAATTCTGCATGAATACCGTGCGTTTGCGTTAATTGAAAAAACCGAAAAATCAACGCGCTTGCAGATTCGTCGTGCTGCGGCATCAACCCACGCCCCTTCTTATAATTATTTGCAGGATGTCTGCTATGACGGTTTGCATGGCACAGGTTTGATACTGACCTACAGTTTTATGCAGGTGAAAATCAAAGGTAAACGTTTGCAAGTTTTGATTCAGGCTATCGAAAAACACGAATGTGCGTATCTGCAAGATTACGATGCGACGGTGTTTGCGCCTCCTAAATCGGATGAGGCGATGATTGAATTGATTGAAGTCGTCACCATCGGCAAAGAAGCATCATAGACTTTTTAATAAAGCACCTATATATCAAATAGTTATAGTTAAAAGCTGGAGTACAAAACATGTTTTGTACTCCATATTACTTACCCAAACCAAAAAAATTCCGAATCTGTTCTAAAAACCTATTTTGCTGCTGAGACATCAGCTGTGCAACAGATTCACTATCCAATTGCTGCTGAAAACTATCCAGACTAAATCGCCGACTCACCAGCAAATTACTAATCTCCACCGCCAATTCTGGACGGTCATCCAAAATCTTCTGAAACGACGATTTATCCAAACGATACGCCAACACTTCCGATTGCGCAATCACCGTGGCACTGCGTGGATCGCCTGTCATCAAGCCCATTTCGCCTAACAAACTTCCCCCTTGCACCGAGCCAATTTTGCGCCGCTCGCCGTCTGACAACTCCAAAAACACGTCGGCGATACCGCTGATAATAATATACAGCCAATGTGCAATTGCGCCCTGCTTCATCATAATTTCACCTTGCACAAATGGCGCGTAAACCAGTTGTTCAGCAATTTTAATCAGCTCGTCATCATGCAAACTATTAAATAAATCAACGTGCCGCAACGCTTCCAATTGTTGTTGAATGCGCCGCATTTGCTTGTCTTGTTCGTATTGAGCATCTTTTTGGGTTAATTGCACATGATATTGCGGATAAGGAAAATCAATACCCGCCCGTTGCAATGCCATATAAACCCGCAATCGAATTTTTGAATCGGTGCCGTCATCTATTTCAATTTCTTGCAGATGGTAGCGAATAGCATATCGCACCGCGCTTGCACCAAAATCCATTAAATAACAATAGGCTGGCGGCTCATCAGAAACATGCGGAATATGTCCGTTGCGCACCGCGTTTTCCGCAATTTCTATCACATGGCTGCTAGAGTATTCATAACCTATCTCAAAATAAACCCACCGCACCCATTGCAATGGCTGGTCGTGCCTGCGTCCTAAAACTGCGAATTTTCCTTTCATTAACAAGCTATTAGGAATAATAATGGTTTCCCAATTGCGAGTTTCTATCGCCGTGTATCGCCAGCGAATATTAATAATTTGTCCCGTGACTTCATCAACTTTAATCCAATCGCCCACTTTGATGGAGCTGTCCAATTGCAACGCTAAACCACCGAGAATATTGCCCAAGGTGTCTTGCATGGAAATCGCCAGCACCGCAGTCATTAAAGCCGAGGTTGTGATAATGCCCGATAAATCCAATCCAGCTTGATGCAAATACATCATCAGCCAAGCGCAATAGCCTGCAAATTCGACTAAATCTTCCAAAATCCGCATCAAACTGATGCGGCATAACGGCAAAACTAATCGGAATAAGAACATTCCAAACAAACGAATACTTGCCATGCCGCCAACAAAAATACTGATTTCATACAGCTCTTTGGTGATGGTTTTTATGCCAAGCGCAGTCAGCACAGTGCTAATAATTACGCCGGATAATGCCAGCGCGAAAAAAGTTAAAACAGTTGCGACAGGTTTGCGATCTTGTGGTTGCCAATGCCATAACAACATTGCCATCAGCAACGCAACGCTCAGCAATAGTCCAGCTTGATGGTTTTGGAGAATAAAATTATTCAGATGATGCAAAAGAATTTCGCTGTGAGGCATGAAAAGATAGAAATACTATTGTTAAAAAAACGTCGCTTTGACGACTGCCAGTTTTTAAAGGACTGGCAATCGTGAAATGGTCATTAATGAATCCGTTCTAAATACTGCACTTGCAGCTGCACACTGCGCTGCCCTTTGTATTCATTCACATCCAATTTATACACCATCTGAATTTGCTGCGCTTTCAACCAAGAATCCGGCTGTTCCACAAAAAACGCAATCGCATCAATCAGCGAATTAGTAAACGGCAAGCGCAACACCAATTTTAAATGCTGTTTGCCCACAACCCGCGCTTGAATCACATCAAACACACCGTTGAACACAGGCTCAGGAAAACCTTGCCCCCACGTTGCTGCATTTTGTAATAATTGCGCAAATTCCAAATTAAAATCAGTTTCTGACAATTCACCGTCGGTTAAAATCTGTTCTTGCAAATCCATGTGTTGCAACTGTTTTGCCACCATTTCATCAAATGCCAGCGCAAACGGCGGAAAGTCGTGCATTTGTAAACTTAACCCCGCCGCCATCGCATGACCACCGAATTTGGTTAATAATTTGGGATGCGCCGCCGCAATATCACTTAACACATCACGAATATGCACACCGGGAATCGACCGTGCTGAGCCTTTGATTTCGCCCGTTCCAGAAGGCGCAAACGCAATCACCGGACGATGTAATTTATCTTTTAAGCGCGAAGCCAAAATCCCAATCACTCCCTGATGCCAGTTTTCATCGTACAAACACACGCCCGATAACAAATGTTTTTCATCAATCCACTTTTGATCTAACAACAAAAACGCCTCGTGTTTCATTTGTTCTTCAACTTCTTTGCGCTCACGATTGAGTGCGTCCAATTTTTCCGCTAAAGGGGTTGCTTGCGCTTCGTTATCAGCCAATAAACACTGAATACCCAACGACATATCATTCATCCGTCCCGCAGCATTCAGGCGCGGAGCAATCGAAAAACCTAAATCACTGCTCAATAACATTTGCGGATTGCGGGCGGCGATTTTGATTAAAGCGTTGATGCCGGCATGTGCCAAACCTTTACGAATCCGCAGCAAACCTTGATGCACCAAAGCGCGATTAATCTGATCTAAAATCACGACATCCGCCACCGTGCCCAGCGCGACATAATCTAATAATTCTGCCAGATTCGGTTCTGCTTGTTGTTTGAAAAAATCGCGTTCTCGCAAGCGCGTTCTTAACGCCATCAGTACATAAAAAATCACCCCGCAGCCGGCTAAATTGCCGCTGGGGAATTTACAGTGATGCAGATTTGGATTCACAATGGCTGCGGCGTTGGGCAGTTGTCGATGCGGCAAATGATGATCTGTCACCAGCACGCAAATCCCCAATTGATTTGCCGCGTTAATGCCGTCGGTATCGGATGTGCCATTATCCACCGTGAGAATAATCTGCACATCTGAATGCAATTCTTTCACCAGCGCGACAATTTCCGGCGTTAAGCCGTAGTTGTACTTAAAACGATTCGGCACTACAAACTCGACTCGACTCGCACCTAGCATGGTCAAGCCACGCACCGCCACCGCACAGCTAGTCGCACCATCGGCATCATAATCTGCCACGATAACAATTTTTTGTTGCTGTTCTATGGCGGTGATTAAAAAACCGACCATTTCCTCCATGCCGGCTAACAGCCAAGGCGACGGCAAATGCGTTAACCCGCGTTCTAAATCGGCTAAGGTTGTGATATGTCGCGCACTGAAAATACGCTGCAAAATGGGATGTAATCCAACTAATTCCGCGCTGATATTCTCAACGCTGCGAATCACGATTTTCTTTTTTGGGCTGGGTTGGGTCATGTTGTTTTATTATTTTGCATAAGATATTCGTAAGGTCGGCACGTTTTTTTGCCCACCGTTTCAGCCATATTAAACAAAAGCCTTTTATTTCAAACAGATTAAGTTTTTGTTTTTTAGGTGGGCAAAAAAGCGTGCCCACCCTACAATATGACTTTTATGGTCAAATCCAGATATATCAATGATAGCAGAGTGTAACCAGCAACTATTGAAACTTTATCAAATAGATTTACAACGCCCTATCGCCTCTGAGTTGTATGAAATTTTATCCGTAGGGGAACAGGATTTTGCACAAACAATTCGCAATGAATCATTGAAAAAACAACATCTTACGGTACGGGTTGGCGTGCGACAGATTTTAGCGGACTATTTGCAGCAACCTAGCGATAAAATCAATCTGGCAAAAACCACGCATGGCAAGCCTTATCTTGTTGATTATCCTGAAATTCATTTTAATATTTCCCACAGTGCGGAAACTTTGTTAATCGCGATTAGCCAAATCGGTGCAGTGGGTATTGATATTGAACAAGCAAAACCACACAGGCATGATTTTTCTGCACTGGTCGAAAAATGTTTCGCGAGCGAAGAAATAAAATATTGGAATGCTGTAGCGGAAACTGAAAAAAAAGCTGAATTTT
Source organism: uncultured Methylomonas sp. (assembly GCA_936941155.1). Lineage (GTDB taxonomy): Bacteria > Pseudomonadota > Gammaproteobacteria > Methylococcales > Methylomonadaceae > CAIQWF01. Next base: position 60,247 of record CAKZJE010000045.1, read on the forward strand.
ACCGTTTTTGGACACGCAAAGAAGCGTTTGTAAAAGCCGTCGGACGTGGTATCGCACTGGGTTTAGAACAATGTGTGATTGCGGTAGAAACCTCACCTCGTTTTACGCGCCTGCCGAAAATTTACGGCAAGCCTTGCGATTGGCAATTATTTGATTTGCCTTTAACGGGTGATTTTTATGGCGCATTAGTGATAGAAAATCGCAAAATACCGAGTGGATTTGTCTTACCCAAAATCACTTTTTTTGATATAAAATAACCACTTCAACTTGCAGTTGCACTTTTTCTGGTGCGCAAGTGACAAATTTAAGCATTTCTTAAATACTTCCCCGTTGTACCACCCTTTGCCAGACAGATTATGAAAACAGCTAATATATTTGACCCTCTTGAACGGATTGTTGCGTTAATGCGGGCAGAAGAGCGCAAAAGATGCGCGGAATTTAGCTTGCAGCCCGTGCATTTGCAAATTTTAGATTATTTGAACATCTGCAATAAATACAGCGATACGCCTGCTGCCTTAACCAATTATTTGGGGATGACGCGCGGCACTGTTTCGCAAACCTTGCAATTGTTAGAAAAAAAATTGTTGGTGAGCAAAACTCAAGATGAGCACGATAAACGTGTGGTGCATTTGAAGATTTTGCCTGCGGGTAAAAAACTGTTAACGCAAGTAAAACCACTGGATTTATTTACCCTCGCTTCGCAAATCTTGCAGCAAAAAAATCCTGAAAACACAGACGGTGATTTTTTTCTTCAAGCATTACATGCCTTACAAACCGCGAATAAATCACAATCTTTTGGCTTGTGTAAATCCTGCCATCACTTTAATCCTAAGGCAAAAGGCGGTTTTTGCAATTTAACCAAAGAAAATCTCTCCACCGCCGATAGCGAAAAAATCTGCCAAGAGCATACCGTCATTTAACCTCCCCTTTTTCAGAAAACTAATATTGATTCGATATTGATTGCAGCGTATTTGTTTTTCTTTTATAGTGGCGATTCACTATTATAAAAATCATAACAGGTGGCTTACTATGTCTGAAGAACAAAAAAAAGATTATTCCGTTTTTTATATTGCAGGCGTTGCACTCATTAGCGTTGCGGTGATTGTTGCGGTAAAAATTTCTGAAAATGAAAAATTTGCACCGATAAAACAACAACTTGAAGAAGAAGCGGCACAAATGAATATTCGGGTTATTTCAACCACAGAATAAAACCCATCATAAAAATAATAATGAACTTTCATCATCGTGATTATTTTCCGATGATTTTTGAGTGGCTATTGGGGTGAATAGTATGAAATTTAATTTAATCGGTTTAGGCGCAATTTTGGCGATAGTTTCGGCAAACAGCTTCGCTACAGAATATATTTATCGCGAATTAATGGCGAATACTTTGCCGTTGCGGCATTGCGATAGCAAAGAAAAAGCCAGTGCTGAGGCAGAAAAGTCTTATAAACTAACAATTTATGCAAAAAAGTTTTGCCAAACACAAGGCTACGGTTGGCATGTTGAGCAAATCAAAGACAATGGCAAATTAGTTTGCAATGAGTGCAGTTCGGTAGAGAACAAAGGTAAGTTTCAATGTCATATCGAAGATGTGGTGGTGGAATGCAAACGGATTAAGCCCGGCACAGTTGGCATGTTGCCTGGTAAAGGCTAAGCGATACCGTGATTATTGTGGTCACGTTTCTAAGTAATTACATCTTCCAGAGAGTAATTTTCACCGACGGTTCGCCGTCGGTCTTTTTTTTACGCTTTAAGAAAGCTGCCCTAAATTATATTTTGTGGTTTAATTGAAAAACACCTACACAATAATTACAGGTTACGAGAGCCAATAATGAAAATAATAAAAAAAACAATTAACCAAACTATTTTAAGCAGCGCAATTAGTTTACTTTTAACCGCCAGCAATCTTTATGCGGCTGACCATGAGGCAAAAGACACGCAAAAAGCGCACGAAGGGGTGAATGCGCATAAATTGTTTGAAGAAAACTGCGCGAGTTGTCATGGTTCAGATCATGGCGGTTTTATTGCGCCGGCTTTAAATGCCGCCACTTTAAAAGGTCGCAGCCCGACCGCATTGCGCACCATCATAATGACAGGCAGTTTTGATACGTTAATGCCCCCGTTTTATGGCAAATTGTCCGATACGGAAATTCGCGCCTTAGTGCAACATCTGCAAACTACGCCAAAATTGCCAAATCCCGCATGGACGATTAACGATATGAAAGCATCGTTAAAAATTTATGCGGATGAAAGTAAATTGCCCACTAAACCCACTTATCAACTGGGTAGTTTAGATGATTTAATCGGCGTGGCAGCGCGTGGCAAATACGGACGCGGCGAAGGTTCAAAAGCCGTTTTTATCAACAGCAAAACTCATCAAAAAATCGGTGAAATCAAAACCGGCACAGCAGCGCATATCATTGATTACAATCCGGTTAATCAACGTTGGGCGTATATTAAAACTGACACTGCTGAAATTTTTAAAGTCGATTTATATACCATGCAAGCCGTGCGCAGCATTAAGACCGGTTACAACGGCCCCGGCTTAGGCGTGTCGCGTGATGGTAAATACATTATGGCGGGGTCTTTTGTGCCACATAATGCAGTGATTTTGGATGCGAATACCTTAGAGCCATTGAAAACTTTTGAATTGGAAGGCGTTGATCCTGATGGCAAAATGGTTTCGTCGGATTCTGGGATGATTATCGGCACACCGTTTGCAGATATTTTTGCCATTGCGTTGGAAAATGCCGGACAGGTCTGGGTGGTGGATTTAAAAGGTGATTTTCCTGTCACCAAAATTACCGATGTGGGTCGGCATTTGCATGATGCGTTTTTGACACATAAAGGTCGTAAATTGATGATTGCAGCTTATGACGATAGCAAAGTGACTGCGATTGATTTGCAAGAACGGAAAATTATTAAAAAACTGGATGCAGGCTGTGTGCCACATTTAGGCGGTGGCGCAGCGGTGAAAGTGGATGGTCGCACTTTAGGATTTGGTACAAACTTCGGTTCTTGCGATAAAACTGTCGTCAGTGTTTGGGATTTGGACAAAATGGAAGTCGTGAAACAAATTCCCGTATTAGGCGGCACAGAATCGCCCGCAGCTCACGCAAATGCGCCTTATGTGGCTGTGGATATTATTTCCAAAGATCGCCGCGCTCGTGCTGTGCAGTTGATTGATAAGAAAACGTTAGAAGTTGTGAAAACTTTGGACGTGGGCGGTCATGCGTATTTCCCTGAATACAGCGCGGACGGTAAGTTCTTGTACATCAGCGCGGGTTATAGTGGTGATGAAGTCGTGGTTTATGATTCTGTCAGCCTGAAAAAAGTCGCGTCAATCCCTATGGAAAGTCCTGCGGGAATTTTTTCGCATGGTCGAGTTAAATACATGACTCGCGGCTTATTGCCTGATGAGATGGTGAAATAAATGAAAGCGACTATTTTTTTCCCTTTAGTGCTAGTGGCTTTAAGTGTTAGCGGTAGTTTGCAAGCGGCAAATTTGTTTGCAGGACAAGACCGCGCTGCCAATGTGTGTGCCCAATGTCATGGTATTCATAAGCCAGCTGCGGGTGCGCCATTTCCGTCTTTAGCTGGACGCGATGCGGCATATTTGAAAGAGGCGTTGAAACAATATCGCAGTAAAAAGCGCGTTTCTGAGATTATGAATGCTATCGCAGGTTCGTTGCGTGATAACGACATTGATGATTTAGTGGCTTATTACAGCAAACTGAAACCTTAAATCCTGTCGTTTTATCCTAAAACCCAAACCTTTCAGGTTTTTATAATCTGAAAGGTTTATTTATTTTATAGATTATGTGGCGATTTTTTCTTGTTTTAACAGTGTCGATTCCCGCCGCTCTCGCCGAGTTTCCTTCTACAGAACGCCAACACGAATTACGCAATATCCTTGAGCATGATTGCGGCGCGTGTCATGGTTTAACTTTGCAAGGTGGTTTGGGTTCTGCGTTGACTCCGCAAGCTTTAGAAGGCAAAAGCGATGATTTTTTAGTAACTACTATTTTGGAAGGACGTAAAGGCACGGCGATGCCGCCTTGGAAAAAGTTTTTAACAGAAAGTGAGGCGCGGTGGCTGGTGAATCAGTTACGAAACTTGCCTGCCAATTAAATTTAAGCATTAAGTTGCAGATGATTATCTGAGTTAGACTTTTCAAGATAATCTGACATAAAAAAACCGCCAGTGATTTCTCACAGGCGGTTTTTTTTAACTACAGTTTTTAACCTGTAGAGACGCTGCACGGCAACGTCTCTACAAAGCTATTTAGAACTTGTAACCTAAGTTCAATCTAAAACCGTCTAACTCGCTGCTGTGTTTTCCACCAATGCTGAACAAGTAGTTCGCATCAATAGACAACGCATCCAACATTTTACCTGCATTCACTGGTTTCAAAGAGAAACCGAATTCGTTAAGTTGGTTGAAATACAAGTCTGTACCAAAATATTCAGTATCAGTGAAGTAAGCACCTAGTTTGAAACTACCAAACATTTTAGTTGCGTGTAAACCGTTTTTCACAACATAGCTAGCAATGCCATTGTTAGATACAGAAGACCCAACGAAATTACCTAAGCCTGTAATGTTCACATTAGCAGTCGCATTTTTTTCTGAATCCAATGTTTGATAATGTCCAATCATATTGATTAAAGACACACCAACATCATTGAAATTCCAAGTGTATTTACTGGTAATAGAACCACCCACTAAAGAAGTGCTAGTGTTTGGATTCCAGTATTGGTTTTGACTGTTATCAAAGCTACGATAAGAATAGCTTGCTGAAGGAGTTAAAGACCAGTTATCACTTACATTGTATTTGTACGCTGCTGTTACACCCACTTGATAAGCATCAGCTTGACTTTGTGTTTGAATGTATGACAAAGGCACAGACAATGTTAATTGGTGTTTAGGGTTAAATTTAGCTGTTACACTTAATGGCATAGTCACAGTATTCACTGATTTGCCGCCAATATCATAGTAACCGTATTGTAAACCAACACCTACACTAGTACTAACGCCACCAATATCAGCAGATGCACCGCTCACATTAGCTTTGCTTGCTTCACTTGTACCACCAAAATCAGCCACTTGATTGAACGCGCCATCAATGGTCATGTTCATGTTACTCGCTGGGTTTCCAGCAATACCACTTGTGCTGTTATTTCTAGCTTGGAATTGAGTGGTTTTAATTTTTGCCAACTCGCCAGCAAGATTTTGAGCTTCGACTGCTGCTAAAGCCGCATCGCCAGCTTGTGCCGCTGCGTTCAATCTTGTTTCTGCATCAAGAACACCAGCAACATCCGCAGCTGCAAACACTGAACGAACTTTATCTGTTTCTACTTTTGCAGCTGCTGCAACCACTGCTGCATCAATTGGAACTATCGCAGCGATGACTGTTTTAAGACCAGCAAGAGCTGTGGTCATTGCTGTAAGATCTGATTGCGCTGTAGCTAGTGCTGCCGCTCCATTAGGATCTGCTTTTAAAGCTGCAACAAAAGTAATTTGCTTAGCAATTAAAGCAGTTTGCGCTGTGACTTGAGCTTGGACAAGTGGCACTAATGATGCCAAACTTTTTTGAGCTGCTGCTTTTGCAGCACCTGTAAGAGTACCTGCTTGCAAAGCAGCTAAGTCAGCTTTTTGTGCAGGCGTTAATGCTGCAACCGCATTAGTGTAAGCTGTATTTGCAGCAGTTACCGCAGTTTGTGCTGTTGCAACAGCTGCTTGTGCTGCAATGGTTGCTCCTGATGGAAATGCCCAAATACCGCCCGCTGTAGTATTTGTCGCAATAGTTGCTAATGCAGCACTCGCATCAGTTACTACCGTTGCTGCTGTCGCTGCGTCGGCTTGTGCAGTTGCAAGATCAGTGTTTGCAGTATCTAGTTTTGCTTGTTCTGCTGCAAGATTAGGATCTCCGGCTGTTGTTAAAGCAGTAACGTAAGCTGCTTGAGCATCTCTATACACTAATTTAGCAGTGACAATAGCATCTGCTGCAGTTTTTCCTGCGGCTGCGGCAGCTTGACTTGCAGTTGCAGCAGATTGATAAGCAGCTAATGTAGCTGCTTTTTGCCCTAAGTCCGTGCCTGTAAGTGCAGCATCAAATGCCGTTTTTGCAGCATTTAATGCTGCTGCTTTTGTTTGTGCATTAACAATAGCTACAGCGTTAGCATTAACAACTGTTGTTTGATTAATTAAGGCTTGTGCAGCTGTTTGTGCGGGACCTGAAAGAGCATTAACAATTGTATTTTGAGCTGTATTTAATGCTGCCTGTGCATCTGCAGCCGCTTGTATTTGAGCAGGTGTTAATGCACCACCTGCTGCTGTCAATGTTGCATTCGCTGTCGCAATTGCGGCTGCTGCATCTGTAATTTGCGTCAACGTTGCGCCTGGAACTGTTGCAATAGCTGTCGCAGCTACAACTTGTACTGTTGCTGATTGTGACGCTAAAGCAATCAATTGCGCTTGTGCTGCAATTACCGCAGGGTCTGTTGCTGGTAAAGCGGCACTTAAGGCTGTTGTTTGTTGTTGCAAGCTAAGCGTTGCATTAGCTACAGAAGCTGTAGCGATAGCTAAGTCTGCCACTGTTGGTAGCGTAACTCCCACATTCGCAGCCTCTGTTGCAAGAGAGGGAGCTGTCAATGCTGAGAGCAAACCAATACTGGATGCCGTATTAATTTCTGCAGCACTCGCTCTTGCTACAGCCGGATTTACACCGGGAATAACTGTTGTACCCGAAAGAATTGCTGCTGTAACCGATTGACTAGATACTGCATTAGTTTTTGCCGCTGCTAATTTAACAACAGCTGATTGCGTTACGCTAACTATAGCTCCAGTTGCGGTTGACGCTAAAGTTAACGAAGATGGTGTGGTCGCTACGGCTGCGTTTAAAGTACTGGAAAATGACTGAGTTGAAACTTGAGATTCTATAATTGCTTTTGGATCTGTTAAAACATCAAAAGTTGCTGTATGTGCAGTTGTATCAACAGAAGATATTCTTTTCGCTTCTTTTTGAACTGCAGAAGCAAGCCCTGCTAATGATGCGTTAATTAAAGTGATTGTATCAGGCGTTGCCCCTATGGAAACAGCTGTTGGCAAAGCCACTGCATATTTTGGGTTAGGTGTGTAGCCTGAGCTACTAGTAACTTTCAGATATTCTTGAGCCATCGCCAATGCGGAAATTTTACCGCCATTTGTATTTGTGCCACCAGCAACAGTTACAAAAGTAGTTGTTCCATTCGGCTGCGGCTGAGCAATAGCAACTTTTCCTGAACTAATATTAATAATAGAGACTAATGAGCCATTAACGTTAGAACCAGTGACCATGCCAATAGCGGTTGTTGCATTTGGAACAAGCTGGTTTAACAAACTTACTCCCAATCCTAAATCCGTAGCAAATAGATTTTGCTGTGCTTCGTCAGTATATTCAATAACGCGTGATACAAACCCTCCAGCACCATCAGGCAAAGTTGTCGGTGCATAAAGTACAGCTTCTGCTGATTGACTCATTCCTAAAAGTGACATGATTGCCATTTTTAATAGGTGATTTTTTTTTATATTCATATTTTTTTCCTGATTGTTTTATTCTTTTTTGAAGGAATCGAGACAAAGCTTGCAACAACTAAGTAGAGCTAATGCATTGTTACCGCAAAATTATTAGTGTTTTTAAAAACAGCTCGTTAAAACGACACATACAAAAAAACCGCTTATAATTTCTCATAAGCGGTTTTTATTTCCAACAGGCAAAGTAGAGACGTTGCACAGCAATGTCTCTACAAAGCAATTTAGAATTTGTAGCCTAAGTTTAATCTAAAGCCGTCTAACTCGCTGCTGTGTTTTCCACCAATGCTGAACAAGTAGTTAGCATCAATAGACAACGCATCCAACATTTTGCCTGCATTCACTGGTTTCAAAGAGAAACCGAATTCGTTAAGTTGGTTGAAATACAAGTCTGTACCAAAATATTCAGTATCAGTGAAGTAAGCACCTAGTTTGAAACTACCAAACATTTTAGTTGCGTGTAAACCGTTTTTCACAACATAGCTAGCAATGCCATTGTTAGATACAGAAGACCCAACGAAATTACCTAAGCCTGTAATGTTCACATTAGCAGTCGCATTTTTTTCTGAATCCAATGTTTGATAATGTCCAATCATATTGATTAAAGACACACCAACATCATTGAAATTCCAAGTGTATTTACTGGTAATAGAACCACCCACTAAAGAAGTGCTAGTGTTTGGATTCCAGTATTGGTTTTGACTGTTATCAAAGCTACGATAAGAATAGCTTGCTGAAGGAGTTAAAGACCAGTTATCACTTACATTGTATTTGTACGCTGCTGTTACACCCACTTGATAAGCATCAGCTTGACTTTGTGTTTGAATGTATGACAAAGGCACAGACAATGTTAATTGGTGTTTAGGGTTAAATTTAGCTGTTACACTTAATGGCATAGTCACAGTATTCACTGATTTGCCGCCAATATCATAGTAACCGTATTGTAAACCAACACCTACACTAGTACTAACGCCACCAATATCAGCAGATGCACCGCTCACATTAGCTTTGCTTGCTTCACTTGTACCACCAAAATCAGCCACTTGATTGAACGCGCCATCAATGGTCATGTTCATGTTACTCGCTGGGTTTCCAGCAATACCACTTGTGCTGTTATTTCTAGCTTGGAATTGAGTGGTTTTAATTTTTGCCAACTCGCCAGCAAGATTTTGAGCTTCGACTGCTGCTAAAGCCGCATCGCCAGCTTGTGCCGCTGCATTCAATCTTGTTTCTGCATCAAGAGCACCAGCAACATCCGCAGCTGCAAACACTGAACGAACTTTATCTGTTTCTACTTTTGCAGCTGCCGCAACCACTGCTGCATCAATTGGAACTATCGCAGCGATGACTGTTTTAAGACCTGCAAGTGCTGCATACATTCCGGTAGCTGGAGTAGTTGCCGTAGCTGGTGCTCCAAGATCTGATTGTGCTGTAACTAGTGCTGCCGCTCCATTAGGATCTGCTTTTAAAGCTGCAACAAACGCAGTTTGCTTAGCAATTAAAGTGTTTTGTGCAGCGACTTGAGCTTGAACAGCTGGCACTAATGATGCCAAACTTTTTTGAGCTGCTGCTTTTGCAGCACCTGTAAGAGTACCCGCTTGCAAAGCAGCTAAGTCAGCTTGTTGCGCAGGCGTTAATGCAGCAACCGCAGTAGTATAATCTGTGTTTGCGGTAGTTAAAGCTGTTTGTGCTGTTGCAACTGCTGCTTGTGCTGCAATGGCTGCTGCACCAAAAGCAGGATTGTTATTTACCAGCGTTTGTGCGGCTGTTACCTCATTGCCCGCAGCAGTCGCTGCTGCTGTATCACCCGCTGCCGTTGCAGCTGCCACAATAGCCTGAGCAGCAACTAATTGTTCTGCTGCTACCGCTGCTTTAGCTACTGTATCTGTTCCAGCTAATATTGTTGCAGCAACTGTTTTAGTCGCTGCTAGTTGTGTTTGCGCTGATTGCACCTGTATGGCAGGATCAACAGCAACATTAGAAATTGCTCCAGCAGGTGTAGCAATTACTGCAGGAGTCGGCGTTGCAGCTACCAAAGCAGCACTAGTCTGTGCTGTTTTTGCTAGTTCTTGTTGGATTTGCGCTTGAACAAGTGCAACCGGGTCAGTAACAGTCTTAATGCTAGCATCTGTGATAGCACCTGTTGTTGGTAAAACAACCGGTGCAGCTGGGGCAACCGCTACAGCAGCATTAATTAATTTACTGGCTTCTGTAACCACTGCTGCAGTTGCTCCCAGTTTAACATTGGTAGCTAGCGCCGCAGCTAAAGCAGGGTCTGGTGTATAGCCAGGAGTTGTTGCAACTTTTACATATTCAGCGGCTAAAGCAGTTGCTGAAATCGCCGTTGCTCCTGTACCAGATTTAGTTGCAGTGACAAACTGAGTAGTTATCAGACCAGTAGCAGGGTCTTTTTGAGGAATTGCAACAGCAAATGTACCCGCAGTAGGAGTACCTGCAACCGACGTATTAACCAGAGTCACAGGAACTGGGTTAGCACAAGTCGTGCCGCCATCAGGGCAAACATTTGAAGTACTGACTAAACCAGCAGAACTTGAAGGTGGTGTAGGATTGGAAAATAGATTGGCAAATGCTAATTGGTCAGCAAGTGGCGCAGTAGCGTTCACTATGCCGTCTAATTGCGCTTGGCTAGCAAACTCGACGGTCCGCGTAACACCGTTAAGTGTCATAACAGACGAAATTGCCGCCATCGCCGATTGATTAACGCCTAACAATGACATAATAGCCATTGTCAATAGATGATTTTTCTTTATTTTCATGAATTTCTCCAAAATTATTACTAGCTTAAAAAATGATTAACTCATAACTTTCTACAAACAGAACAACACAAGAAGTCCTTGATACAATAATGAAGTCCGTAACATTATAATATAGTTTGTATGAAAGTATGACTATGACGACTTACAAAATGATGCTGCAAACCTCCGTGATTATCATAGTCTTATAGTTTAGTATAGCACTACTAATTCTCAATGTTTCGCTCAATTGAGAATTGTATGTGTAAAATCTACTATAGAAGGCATCTAATTACTACTGTTTTTTACTATCTTTTTTGTAATTACGCAACTTAATTGCTTGTCTTTGTGTTGTCCACGCAACAATTTCTTGACGGATAGTCTCTGTTAGCTCAGCACGATCGCCCCGATAAAATAAATTAAATGCCTCAAATGGAATCAATGTTCCATTCGCTTGCGCAATATGAACACAAGACTTTTTTAAAGCGCGAATATCAAGATTATGCGCATCCATAAACTGCACAATCAGCACCCGAAACACATTTTCGTAATTAAGTCCTTCAGCAGCAATTTGTGGTAGACAGCACAATAATTCCGACAAGCATTGCGCTTGATTACTTGGCGATAAATTAGTCGCAAACAACTTAAACAAGCGATTTTTTACAGTAGAATCTTCTTCAAAGGCAATCGTATTTTTTGTGCCGTCAATTAAATCCGCAGGTTTTAACCAACGTGTCAGCGGCAAAGTTTCGTTATCGCGCTTTAATGCGTAAGCCATTGCCAGCGTATCAGGATTACAAGGCACTGGCACAATATCATCTAAACTAAATAAATTCGATTGCTCCGCAATGCGGCGGCGAATTTCACTAACGGTTAAACGATGCTGTTTAGAAAAATCCTCGACACGTCCGGCATCTTGCACTGGTTGCAACGTCACCCCCCGCACACATTGCCATTGCAAAGCGTGTTGAATCACCGCGCCGATTTCTTCATCATTCACGCCGCGCTTAACCGTCATCACCAACGTGGTAGAAATATTATGCGCGTCTAAATGTTTTAAAGCCGCTTGATGAATCGCAGCAAGATTTGCACCGCGTAAGTTTTGCAAAACAGAGTCATCTAAAGAATCAAATTGCAGATAAATTTCTAAACCGGGCTTGTATTCACTCAACCGCGCTGCAAACTCAGGCTCTTGCGCTATTCGTAAGCCATTGGTATTAATCATTAAATGCCGAATCGGACGCTCACGCACTGCGTCTAAAATCGCAAAAAACTCAGGATGAATGGTTGGCTCACCACCGGAAATTTGCACAACATCCGGTTCGCCCTCATTCGCTACCACAGTATCTAACATCGCGATAACTTCGGCAAGCGTTGCATGACGACCGTGACTAGGCGAAGATTCGGCGTAACAAACTGGACAACTTAAATTACACCGTTGCGTAATTTCCACCACACTCACACAAGAATGCTGCATGTGGTCTGGGCACAACCCGCAATCATAAGGACAGCCATATTGCATAGCCGTATTAAAACGCTCCGGCATTTCTGGCGGCTTTACATACACCTCGCGACACAACCGGTAATAATCCACATCATCACTGATAAGAACGCGCTCTGTGCCATGTGCCGGACACCATTTATCCATATACACATTATTTTCTTTGAACAGAATTTTTGCTTCCACAGGACGCAAACAATCACTGCATACGGAGCTTGTGGTGTCGTAAAACAAATACGGGCGATTTTTGCGGCTCATAATAATGTTGAGTTATTTGAAAAAAAATGACCGATTATCAAAGCAAAGTTTTTACGGCATTCATGTATTGCTTATATTTAATTAAATGACCGCCGCGTTGTTTAAATGCTTTGATTTTTGCTTTGGTTGGCCAAGAATCGTAACTGCCTGTGCTATTTTGTGCCTTTCCAACAACATTTTGCGGCAATTGCTCAATAACACTCACCGCCAATTCCGCACCTTGCTGAAACAGTTGCCAGTGATGATAAAACACACTAGCGTATTTGTCGCTGACTAATTGCGTTTGTGCAAAAATTTCGCCCGTATCAAAATTTTCATCCACACGATGCACACTAACTCCTAACCTTGTTTGATTTGCATATAAGGCGGCAAATACGGGGTCAACACCTTTAAAATCTGGCAACAAGGAAGGATGGATATTTAAACAAGCAAGCGCGGGAATGCCAATCAGTGCGGGTGAAACTTTTTGATTAAAATTGGCAAGTAAAATCACATCAGGCTGTAAGTTTTTTAAAAACACCAATCCCGCCTGAGAATTGATTTGTTTTGTCGCATAAATCGGTATCTCTGCATGGGATTTTTTAGAGCTAAACAATTTTTTCAACAATAAATAAACATCCGTTTGCCAAAATTGTAACAGTGCGTAGTCAATTCCTGAGGTGTTAATCATCCGCATAGCCGCTGCAAACCAGTTTTCATTTGCTGAAAAAATCCGTTGCGAATGCACTAAAGCAACGACTTTAATCGCTTGATTTTGTTGCAATACTTTAATCACCGTGTCCGAAAAAATCCCGGGATAGGAACAGACTACAACTCGAATCATTTGCTATTGTTCCTGTAAATTCAATGACTGCCAGCCCTTTAAGGCATAGGTATCTACACAAAATAGCTTGACAGTTTTTATAATGAAATCATTGATAATAAAGAGTTTTTGTAGGTT
>CAKZJE010000046.1 GCA_936941155.1 uncultured Methylomonas sp.
CAAAAAGGGCAATAAAACGTTCTCGCGCTACCAAAGTCAAGCCGGTGATTGTAGCGGTTGTCCGTTGCGTGAACAGTAGACATCTTTCCTAAATAATCAGTTAGCTATAATGGGAGAAAATTAAATCAAGAGCAGCTAAAAACTTGAAACCTTTTAACCAATTACAATCACTCACCCCGAATAAGTTTAAACGACTCACCGGAATATCGAAGGAAAACTTTGAACATTTGCGCTGTAAAGTAGAGGATTACAAAAACTCGCAAAAAGCTATTAACCCCCTAACAAAACGAGGCAGAAAACCCGAAAAAATATTTATAACAGACTGTATTTTATTGACTTTATATTACATGAGACATTATCCGACTTTTAATAATCTCTGCTCTGTTTTTGGTATTAGCGAATCTTACTGCCAGAAAATTTATTCTCGTTATGCACGAATTGTAGCCGAAGTGAAAACCTTACCTAACCGTAAAGAGCTTATCAACAATCCTCCGAACACTCTGATTATTGATGTTTCAGAACAGCCTATTGAGCGACCTGTTAAGCATCAAAAAGACTTTTTTTCAGGCAAGAAAAGCAGACACACGATCAAGGCTCAACTCATTATTTGTGCGCTCACGCTAACGATTATGTCCGTCATCTGCGGAAAAGGCAGACAACATGATTTCTCTGTCTTTAAAATAAATCGGTTGTTCATTCACCCAAAATCGTTACTTTTGGCTGATTCAGGATACCAAGGTCTTCAAAAGCTTCATAAAAACACAAATCTACCGCATAAAAAGAAAAAGGGATGCGCTTTGACAGCAGAGCAGAAGGCTCATAACAAGGCTCTTTCCAAACAACGCATTTTTATCGAAAACGTTAATCGACGTTGTAAGGTCTTTCGTATTGTTAAAGAGGTTTATCGTGGCAAGCATAAGAATTATTCTTTAACTTGGCGTTTAGTTGCTGCTTTGGTAAATCTGAGATATGACTGTGTTATTTAGGAAAGATGTCTAGTGTTTATCCGAAAAATCCAGCGTCAGAACGATAGACCGTTGGGAGCACGAAGCGGTTATCGAACGCCATAAACAAAGGATGAAACAACGCCCCGATGCGATGAAAAAACGTGCAACATTGGCAGAACATCCGTTTGGTACGCTAAAAAACCGAGCCGGATTACAGCATTTTTTGATGCGTGGTTTAGAAAAATGTCGCGGTGAATTTAGCTTGATGGTGCTGGGGTATAACTTCAGTCGTGTGCTGACTTTGCTTGGTGTGGAGCGATTGCGGGATTATTGTGTCCAATGCCAAGAAAAGGGAACAAGAAACCTAAAATATGCGTAAAAAGTGTTGAAAAAACGTTTTTTTCAGCATTTTTCTAATTTTTCAGTGTTTTTTTTCTCTAAGATACCGCTGGTTTTGAATACTTTCACTGTCTCTAAATTGAAAGCATTTAAAATTATATTTCTTGCATGATCCTCCTCAATATTTCTTAATCCATTGCCCCAGTTTTTATACCTTGGTGTATGTATACCAACTTTAAAATCATAGTCTATTGGCGGTGTAAACAGAGTAGCTAGATTTTCTGGCGATTCGGCATGGTAAGAGAAAGGTTCATCAATTCCGTCTACCGCTTCTATTTCAGTTCTTGAAACTCCATCACGATTTAGTATTTTTGCACCAGCATGAACTCCAACAATTCGGGCTGGCATTTCTCTATCACCTTTGTATGTAAAAGAAAAAATAACAAATTCATCGTCTAGTCTTTCTTGCGCTGGCAAACAGGTTGGTGGTAAATACATTTTTACCACACCATCAGAAATAGCAAAGTTCAGGCACTCGTGGAATCCTTGTCCGCCAACACCATCGTTGTATAACTCTAAATATTCGTTATATTCATCCGCTGTAGGTAGTTTTGAATATTTTAAATGTCGCTGAAGCGATTGACGATGATCGTAATGAATTTTTATTGCTATGAAGTTTGGCATTTAATTTTTTCCTTTTTTAAAATAATGTTTCTCAAACCATAACACATAGTTTAGACAGAAAAAAGAATGCTAATAAACCCGCCGGAGGCAACAACCAAAAATGCTCATTCGGCAAACCCAAAGCCCGCCGCTGCAACTCCTGCTCACACTCATCCCGCGTCAATGCAGTCAGCTTATCAACACCTAAATTCAACCGCGACAAGCGATGAATCTGTTCCGCATAAAGATGATATTTCTGATAAGGCTTTTGCGTCACACACAACAAAAAACAACGTGGGCGATTTTTCAGCGCGTTCAACTGGTCAAAAAACGCAATCCCAAACTGCGGGTCTAACTCGGTTCTATCCAAAACCGCATCAAAATGATCCAACAAAATCCACACCGTTTTCGGCTGCGGACAGTCTAACAACTGCTCCAAACTCAAGGTAGAACTCTCAATCTGCAACTGACTGGCAAGCTGGCGGGTTAAATCCTTGATAAAACCCGCGTAATTTTCCGCAAAGGCTTTCATATTTGCCGACAAAACCAGAATTCCCGCTGGCTTGGCTAATTCCTGCAAATCAACCAACAACCGCTCGCGCCCCTGTCCGGCTGCACCGGAAACATTCAACGACTGCTTTTGTAACTGCTTAAACAAATATTCGGTATAAACCGGACGTAAAAAGTTCATTATCAATCCTTAAGATTTTTCAATGCCTCAATCTGAATAATTGACAACTGCGTATATCTCATAATTTTATCAAGCGATTCATTGTCCAATAACATCACTCTAGCAATTGCCTCTTTTTCTTCAATTTTTCCCTCAACTTTTCCATCTTTAAAAGCAGTATCTGTCACATTTTTCACATCCCAATATTGAATTAAACTTTTCTGATATTGCTCATATTGTACAGAAGTTAAATGCGAAATTTCTGCAATTTCAAACCCTTTTTGAAAAATTGGCTCATTTAAAATTGCCGGAATATGGTCAAAACTTTCCAGATTTTTTAAAAAATAAATCCATTTCTCAAAACGATTCTCCAACTCATATTCTTTTTTATTAAATAACGGCATTTGTAAAAATTTAAAATGCAATTTTTCATAAAAAATATCTCCGTCCTGATCCTTCAAATAAACATCGCGCATAAATTTACGATATTTATCCTTTTCATCATATTCAAAATCTAAAACCGCAATAAAATAAATCGGTAATAATTTAAAATCCCACTCACCTTTTTGCGCTTGCTCACGAATCGGAAACATGGAATAAAATAAAGCGCGGTCTTTAAAAAATTCCATTTTGGCTTTTTGCATTTCGACAATAAATTTTTCACCCGTTTTACTTTCGCAATAAATATCAAAAATAGCTTTACGCTCTGACTTGGTATCTGATAGATTTTCCGTATTTTTAAAAGTAAGCTCTGCTATTTGGTGACAAAAAGGCAATAATTGATTCAAAAAATCAATTAATAAATCTTTACTGCCTTCCTCGCCAAATAATTTTTTAAAACCAAAATCGGTGTAGGGATTAAAATATTTTGCCGCCATTATTTTTCCTCTCATCTAAATTGGGATTATTGTATCGTAAAATGTTGATAAGCTTCTGACAGCCGCTGCCGCAAAAATTATCCTGCCGCCCCAAAAAACGCCACTGTCACCTCCCACACTCATCATCACAATCCTGATTGGTTAAACTTTTAATCTGCGCAAGTGTGAAATTCTGTCAATTGTGCAAAGGCTTTAATCTTCTAAAAATTCACAAGACGACCAGTCGTCTTTAAAATTTTGCAAAGTATTTCCACTCCAAAAGCTGTTTTAAACTCTAGCTTTCAGATTAACAACTGCTCGCAATCACTTTTGTAAATGCTGTGCCAGCTGCAAATACTCTTCTATCAGCGGCATCAGTTGATGCTCAGGATATTTTTCTTGCACAAACAACAGAACCTGCGTTGCTGTTTTATCATCGCCTAAATGGTCAACTAAGGTGGTTGCCAACAAAAAATACGCCTGCGGAATTAATTTACTGTCAGGAAAATGCAGATGAAAATCAAGCAATAGACCACGCGTTAGGCTGTGCTTTGCATGGTCATTTGCATAGTGCGCTAAATTGAAAACCAAATCGGCTCGCGGATAAAAAAAATCAGGTTTTATCCGCAAACATGCTTGATAAGAAGCGGCTGCCATTTGCAACTTCTTGTTTTCACTTTCTTTACTTCTAAAAATTGCGTCAATATAAATAGGGCTGTTTTGCAATAATTCCTCTTCGTAGCCTGCTGTTTGCAAAATTTGGTTTAATCTTTCGCAATAATTTAACTGCCCCGTGTCATAAATTTTTGCTTTTAAACGCTTAATGGCTATATCGGGCTGCTCTTCGCGTAATAAAATCGTGATTTCGTTCATAAACGGGTCGGGTGACAGCTCAGGAATGACTTTGTTGGTGTGTTCCGTAAACTCATGCACACCTTTTAAGCCGAATGATTCATGGTATTGATACATAACGTATCCCATCATTGCAAAAAGGCTGAGGGTCAAATATCCCTCTACAAAAACGTTAATCGGCAATAGGAAAAAATCATAAATATAAACAACACTCAGCGAATGCAAAAAAATCTGAAAAACAAGCATTAAGGTCAATAAACTCTGCAAAATCAAATAACGCCAGCCAATAGTTTTAATCACTTTTGCAATATCGCGCGGATTAGTGGCTCTTTGGATTGAGCCTGTCATTGCCAAAACGATTGTTGAGGCAGGCAATCCTAGTAATAAGACGATTGTAGTGATACTGACTGCAAACGCTGCCATAAAAACTGTTAATTTAATCAATACGATAGAAACAAGCCATATTGATAGTTGTTTTACCACCAAGCTAATATCTATAAAAGAATAATTGTCTAGCGCAACATTTGGTGCAATCAAATTGCCTTTCGCTGTGTAGTTTAAACAATTGAATGCGTACAACAGCAACATGCCAACACTGATTGGTAAAATCAGTCCCATCATTAATAATTTAAACACAGGGACTGGGTAGAGTGGCACGTTGATGGTGAACGAGGGCAGAAAAATCAGCAGTGCGGCAATGATTAAATACACCATTGCTTCTAATCTTGCTGGATAGGTCAAAAACTGCGGAATCCGCGTCCAAAACGGTGGAATAGAATGCGTTACGCCAAGCGATTCAACTTTCCCTAAACAAATTGGACAGCGATGCTCAGGCACAGGATCCCAGTCATTATTTCTCGCTTTAATACACGGCGTAGAAAGATTGACTTTGCAAGTAGGGCAATGCCAACGCGCTGGCAATGGCGGAAAATAGTCGCAATGTAATGTGTTCATAATTGAGAAATCCCCTTAAAACGCCCAACTGACTTGCCCATAAAACGATTTTTGTATCGCACTATGTGTTGGGTTGGTGCTTTCTTGGATAAATTCATAATGCGTATTGGCAATTAAATTTTGTCCAACCACAGAAAACTCTAGTTCTTTACTAGGTCGCCAAAAAACCCGCATATCTAAAGCCAAATAAGCATTCACAGGTGTTGTATTGAGGGTTGCTAATTTATCGGTGTAGCGCAACCACAGATCCAGCCCATACTTACTTTCAAATTCCATATTGGAAAATAAGGAAACCTGATGACGCGGATTGTGATTTTCTAAATCCTGCTCAGGGGCTGGTGGATTGTTTTTCAGGCGCAAATTAATTTTTGTATATGTGTAGGCGGTTTTTAATTGCCACCAATCAAACGGTTTCCAGGTTGTCGCAACTTCCACGCCATAACCATTGCCATACATATTATTCAAGGCTTGCGAAGACACCACTCCAGCAACGCCAACGGGACTACTGGCATCAGGCACAAAAGCAACCGTAGGATTTGAGCCGCGTAATTTGCTGTAATGATTGTAAAATCCTGCAATGTCGTATTCAAAACGCGGGGTAATTTGCTGGCGAAATCCCATTTCATACGACAGCGTGCTTTCGGCTTTTAAGGATTTATTGCCCTTGCCTTCAACTCTAAAAGGCACGGGCGGAACGGGGCTTTGCAGTGGCAACGTAATTGATAAATCTTGTTCTATCCGCGAAGGAATTCGTACCGAGCGCGAAAAGGCAGCCCACGCACTGGTTTCAGTATCTAGCGTCCATAATAATCTTGCATTCGGCTGAACTTCAAAACCGGTGTAAGAGTTATGTTCAAATTTTGCCCCCAGCGTTAAGCGCAAAGTCTCAGGAACTAACGCATATTCATCTTGCAAAAACGCGCTAAATAAATGATCTCTGCGGGTTGGCGGATTATAGGACGCGCCTGATACTTTGTACTGACTGGTGTTTTCGCGGGTGCGATAACCTACGCCCCACATAAACTCATTGCTTTCACTAAAACGATGACGATGTTGAATATCTAAATCAAAAATATTGTCCGCAATTTTAATCGGTGCGGCATTGCGCAAAGAATAATCATAATAAGCTTGCACTTTCAGCTCAGAGTTTTCAGAAAACTTTTGCGTGATTCGCGCTAATAAATTTGCGCCTTCTGCGTGAGTCGGTGTGTTTAGTGGTGCAACGCCTTCATGCAGATTTTCAGCGTAAGTATCACCTTGCACTGTCCAAACTCTGTCTTCATCAGGTGCGCCTTCAATCTTAAAACCCAGTTGGTGTTTTGACCAACGATCATTGCTGCCACTGTCGGTTTTTTGCGCATCACGCGCTAAGTTTTTTGCATAAACACGGTAATAAGTGTTGCTGGCAGCATCAATCACACCGCCATAACGTAAATCAAGCCCGCCTTTTTCCTCATCCCCTGCCCTAGCAACAAGCAATGCACCTTGCGTCTCTTTGGCTTTTTTAGTGATCACATTAATCACACCATTCACCGCATTTGCGCCCCACAAAGTTCCACCGGGGCCGCGTATAACTTCAATACGTTCAATATCGGCGAGCATCGTGTCGGCAATATCCCAAAAAACGCCGGAAAACTCAGTGTTATAGACACTGCGTCCATCAATCATCACCAATAAATTGGAAGCAAAAGCTCCATTAAAACCGCGCATGGTAATAGCATAAGAATGCGAGCTATAACGCGCCACTTGCACACCCGGAGCTAATCGCAACGCATCGGCAATCGTGGTTACGCCAGAACGCTTAATGTCTTTGTTTGAAATCACAAAAGCTGCCGTTGCGGAGTCTTTCACGCATTGCACTTTTTTATTGGCTGAAGTCGTAAAACTTAAGCCCATCACTTCATTAAATGACATCGTGGTTAGCGCAGCCATATCAAGTTTTTGTTTCGCCTCATCAACCCCACAATCTTTTCCTGCATAACAGTTCAAGCTAAAGAATATGGCGCATACGATTAGCGACAACCTCTTATAACTGTTCAACATAAAAACTCCCGGCTACTAAATATTTCGCAACTCTTATTTTTCAAAGCTGTAAATCGTATGTAAATGCTAATAAACCTAACCTCTCATTGTGTCAACAATACTATCAAGCGGTGTAAAAAAAATTGTCTGTAGAATTTTGTGCAATTGCCGCTTCAAGGTTTAAAAATGATCAATCATTTTTTGTAATTTCAAAAACATAAAAACCTGTCAGATATTCAAACACCTGACAGGTTTTTATGTGACAAAAACTTTGTTAAAGTGCTTGCTAAAACTTCCAGCTCACTTGCCCATAAAACGCTTTTTCTATCGCGCTGCGAGTAGGATTAAAAGGGTCTTGCGGAAATTCATAATGCGTATCTGCAATTAAATTTTGCCCAACCAAGGACAATTCCACTTGTTTAATCGGCTGCCAAAACACCCGCATATCTAACGCCATATACGCATTGACCGGCGTAATTGTTTTCGTATTTATTTTATCGGTATATCGCAACCATAAATCTAAGCCCCAATTGTCTGAAAATGCCATATTAGAAAACAGCGAAACTTGATGGCGCGGATTGCGATTTTGCATATCGACTTCAGTACCTTGTGCATTTTGATCAAGGCGCAAATTGATTTTGGTATAGGTGTATGAAGATTTTAATTGCCACCAATCAAACGGTTTCCAAGTAGAGGACAACTCCACACCATAACCATTGCCGCGCATATTATTCAGACCTTGAGTATTAACGACACCGGCAACACCTATAGGGCTGGTAGGATCAGGCACAAAACTCACTTGCGGATTTGAACCTCTTAAATGCCGATAGTGATTGTAGAATCCTGAAACATCATAGCTAAAGGAAGGCGTTAATTGTTGCCGAAAACCCAATTCGTAAGCCAGTGTCTTTTCAGCTTTTAAGTTTTTATTTCCCACACCATAAAATGAAAAAGGCACATTCACGGTAACTCCAGGGGCAACAGGAATCGGTTGCGCAGGTAATGCACCTTTCAGCGATACATCCGATTCTAAGCGCGAAGGAGTACGCACAGCTCTGGAAACCGAAGCCCACACACTGCTGTTTTCATTCACTGACCACAATAAACGCGCACTTGGTTGAACTTCAAAACCGGTATAAACATTATGCTCAAATTTTGAACCCAGCGTTAAACGCAAAGTTTTTGGAATCAACGCAATTTCATCTTGCAAAAACGCACTGAACAAATGCTCTCTGCGGGTTAAAGGATCATAAAAAGACCCCGCTATTTTATAAGCACTTTTATTTTCGCGAGTGCGATAACCCAATCCCCACATAAATTCGTTAGTTTCGGTAAAACGATAGCGATGTTGTGCTTCTAAATCCACAGTGGTATCTGTTAGTTTAATAGTCGGTGCATTACGTTGTGCATAATCAAAATAAGCTTGCAACCGCAACTCAGAATCCACTGAAAACTTTTTAGTCAAGCGTGTTAAAACATTTGCCCCCTCAACATAGGTGGGGGTGGTAGTCGGCAAAGCAGTCTCATGCAAATTTTCAGAATACGCATCGCCTTGCACTATCCATTGTGATTTTGCCTCATCCGCCTCGCCTTCCACTTTAAAACCTAATTGATGCTTTGACCAATGATCATCACGACCGTTATCAAATTTTTGCGAATCCCGCGCTAAATTTTTGGTATACACGCGGTAATATGTATTACTCGCCTCATCAATCACACCACCATAACGCAAATTGATTTCGCCCTTTTCTTCATTACCCGCTCTGGCAACTAACAAGCCACCTTGCGTGTCTTTCGCTTTTTTGGTGATGATATTAATCACACCATTCACCGCATTTGCCCCCCACAACGTTCCACCAGGGCCGCGTACCACTTCAATCCGCTCAATATCTGCCAGCATCGTATCGGTAATATCCCAATACACGCCCGAAAACTCAGTGTTGTACACACTGCGCCCATCAATCATTACCAACAAATTGGCTGAAAAAAAGCTATTAAAACCGCGCATGGTAATCGCCCACGCATGAGAGCTATAACGCGCCACCTGCACACCGGGAGCTAAACGCAACGCATCCGCAATCGTTGTTGCGCCTGAATGCTTAATATCTTCTTGGCTAATCACAAAAGCAGCTCCAGCCACCTCAGAAATTTTCTGCTGTTTTTTTCCAGCCGAATACACATAACTTTCTGCGCGTAGATAAGCTAACTCTTTGTCTAATTGATTAGCGTCATCTTCTACTGCTGCAACATACCCACCATACAAACAACAAATAATCGACACTAACAATCGGCTTTTCACGTTTAACATAGTTAATCCTAACAACTTATTTTTACAGAAATTATTGATACATTTTCGCTTTTTAGTGTAGAACATAATAAACTAAATTAGGTTATTTCAATATAACTTTTTAAGCAGAATTTGTTTGTACATTATTAATAACCTATTAATTTACAAAGACTTTATCAAAATAAGAAAAACACCTTAAAAAATTTAGTTGAAATATTTTCCTTATTTCAAAAAAGCAGAGGTTTTTATGTCATTACCACAAAATACCGCAACACCCGCTAAGGATGCAAAAGTATGCTTAGGCATTATCATCGCCATATTATTGCCAGCTATCGTCGCGCTTTCCACCATTCGCGTTCCCCAAAGCCTAGTCAGCATCAGCAGCAATCCATCTCCGTTAGGGTACACCTTTAGTTTAGCCCTGTTTATTATTCCCACTTTAATATTAGCGCAATGGTTTTTGCGCCATCCAGACTATCCATTCCAACGCAAATCTTTTTATATCACTGTTATTGTCTTAACCCTGCTTGGTTTCGGGTTAGATATATTATTTGCTGCCAAATTTTTTACCTTTAATAATTACAACGCACATTTGCCGATTATGATTCCCGTTGTAGGTGGCAGTGTGCCCATTGAAGAATTTATCTTCTACGTTTCAGGATTTTTAGCCACCTTATTACTTTATATTTGGTGTGATGAATATTGGTTAGGCGCATATAATTTGCCCGACTACACAAAAAGCGTAAATGAAAATAAAATTACCCATGTGATTCAATTTCATCCCTTTTCATTAAAAGTCGGATTAATTTTAATAGGTCTGGCAATTGTCTTTAAACTGCTCTTTGGCGGCAGCGGTTTTCCTAGTTATTTTATCTTTTTAGTCGTCTGCTCAATTATTCCGAGTATGCTATTACTCCCCACTGTAGAAAACTTTATTAATTGGCGTGCCTTAAGCTTTACCTTCTTTTTAATTTTACTTATTTCTTTATTATGGGAAGTGACATTAGCCAGCCCTTATCAATGGTGGAATTATCAAGATGAACGCATGTTAGGAATTTATATTGACGCATGGACGAATTTACCTGTAGAAGCGGTCATCGTTTGGATGGCAGTTTCTTATATGACCGTGATTGTTTATGAAACTGTTAAAATTATCGTCACGCTAAATACCACTTGGCATCAAACTTTACATCCTGAAATTTCAACCCTTGTTTCTAACTTTCAAAACAATCAGGAAACAACTATGACCTCTGATGAAACTTCTCATAAAGGATTATTTGTACCATTAGAACGCGATGTTTTATTGTTATTTTTCGCAGGATTAATCGGCAATATTTTTTACACGCAATATTCCATTATTTTAGTGATTTCACTTTATATCGTTGGACTAACTTTTGAATATTTAACCAAATCATTATGGACATATAATGAATCCATTAAAAACTCAAAATTTACCATTAAAGGCGTAAATATTATTTTAGGCACAGGTTGGGTTGGAGTCTTATTATTAAGCGCGTGTTTCGCCAAATTTTTATTTATCCAATTGTCTATTACTTATTTCTTTATTGCTTTAGTTTTTGGCGTGGGTATTGTAGGCAATTTAGCTGAACAGCTTTATTATTATTTAAAATTATTTAGTTATAATTTAGATCAACCATTATTAGCATTTCCTTTCAAAAAAGTTATTTTAATTTATCATATTCCGTTATCAGTAAGACTAGGTTATTTTTCTAGCCTACCTATTATTGTTTATTTTGTTTTAAAATTAACTGGAAATATTTAAGTCACTGTATAAAATTTTTATCACCCAAACCTTTCAGGTCTCTAAGACCTGAAAGGTTTTTATACCTGAAAATACTTTTTTAATCTCCACTCACACTCTTAAATAAAAGGAAAATCACCATGATTAATTTATGCGGCTTTGGTGTCAGCAATTATTACAATAAAACGAAATTAGTTTTACTGGAAAAAGGCATTGATTTCACCGAAGAATATTTACTGCCATCACAAGATGAAGCTTTATTAAAACGTTCTCCATTAGGCAAAATTCCTTTTATTGAAACAGAAATAGGCAATTTATCTGAATCACAAGTGATTTTGGAATATTTAGAAGAAGCTTATCCAGAAAAACCGCTTTATCCAGCCAATAGTTTTGAACGCGCTAAATGCCGTGAATTAATTCAACATTTAGAATTAAATATTGAATTACCGGCGCGGCGTTTATATAAAGAAGCTTTTTTTGGCGGCACAGTTTCAGATGAAACCAAAGCAGAAGTCAAAGAACGCTTAGAAATTGGCTTAAACGGCTTAGCACGATTGGCGAAGTTTTCCCCATTTATCGCAGGCGACACTTACACTGCCGCAGATTGCGTGGCATGGCTGCATTTTTTTATGATCAGTTTAACCAGCCAAAAAATTTATGGTGCAGATATGGTTGCAGCGCATTTTCCTGAAATAGCCAGCTATATGCAGTTGCTGGAAACACGCCCTGCGGTGCAAAAAGTGGCTGCTGATCGTGGCATGGCATTAGCTGCGTTTTTTAGTCCAAAATAAATCGCCTAAAACCTCTGAAAGCTTTAAAACTTTAAAACTTCAGAGGTTTTTTAATCCTTTACCTTTATCTGAACAGTACAATGATATGACCCAATTATTATTTTTAGGCTCTGGTTCTGCATTTACCGTAGGTACTGACAATTACCAATCAAATATACTTATTATTGATGAAAACAACAATAAGTTATTAATTGATTGTGGTTCAGATATTCGCTTTTCATTATATGACGCGGGTTTATCTTATCAAGATATTACTGATATTTATATTAGTCATTTACACGCAGATCATGTCGGCGGTTTAGAATATATTGCATTCGCCAGAAAGTTTACCCCCAATTGCACAATCCCTAATTTATATTTAAGTAAAGATATTGCTCAAGAACTTTGGGAAAATAGCTTATCAGCAGGATTGCGTTCAGTTCAAAATAATTTAATGACGATAGATGATTATTTTAATATACAGGCAATTAGCAAAAACAATAACTGTTTTCAATGGCAAAATATTCAGTTTGAATTAGTAAAAGTGATTCATATTAATAATGGCTTTTATATCATGCCCTGCTATGGCTTATTTTTTCAAATAAATGGGGTAAATATTTTTTTTACCAGCGATACACAACTCTGTTTAACACAATTGCAGCCTTATTATGAAAAAGCCGATATTATTTTTCAAGACTGTGAATTAAATGAATACCCCACCACAGTACACGCAAACTTTGCAGATCTTAAACACTTGCCACTTTCCATTAAAAATAAAATGTGGCTGTATGGTTATCATTCTGCATTATTACCTGATTATCAAGAGCATGGTTTTTTGGGTTTTGTAAAACGCGCTCAATCTTTTGATTTTTAAATTTTGATATTAATATTATGACGCAACTTAATCTTGAAAACTCTCCCAAAATTCTGATGGTAGATGATACAAAATCTATTTGTTTGCAAATTAATAAATTATTTTCAACAGAACAAGTTACTTTTAAATATTGTTTTCATGCTGAAAAAGCCATTGCCGAAATTGAAATCTATAAACCCAGCGTGATTATTCAAGATTTATATATGCCGCAAAAAGATGGTTTTCAATTAGTGACTGAATACCGAAATCATCCTGATATAAAAGATATTCCAGTGTTAATATTTTCGGGTGAGCGCGATATTAATACCAAAAGCAAACTGCTTTCGTTAGGCGCAAATGATTTTCTATATAAAGATATTGACCATCAAGAATTAGTCGCTCGCGTTTTATATTATGCAAAACGCTTTTTACATACCCAACGGATTAATAATACCAATTTATTAGAAAAACCCATTGAAAGCTATAAAATATTTTTGGCAGACCCTTCCAGAATTTCCTGTTTAATTACGCAAAAAATATTAAGCCAACAAAACAATATTGTTTTTGAATATTCGCTTCATGCAAATACGGTGATTGATGCCATAGAAAAATATCAACCTAATGTCATCTTTTTAAATTTATTTGATATTAATGATTGGTTTTATTTGATAGAAAAAATTAGAGACCACTTTTTAATAAAAAATACTCCGATTGTTGTTTTTGCACCTTATGATGATGAAAACCTTAGAAATAAGTCATTAGCAGCCGGGGCAAATGAGTTTATTGTCAACAGCACTAATAATAATGAATTGCTGAATAAAATAAACTCTTATGTGTCAAATAATCGCAGCAAAATTCAACAACTTAGTGATAAATTAACTTACCATACTGATATTGTTAATATCAATGTCAGATTGCTAATGATAGACGATTCAAAATTTATTTGTGCTTCGTTTCAGCAATTATTAAGCAGCGAAAAAAATATTCAGATGTATTTTTGCAATGATCCACTGCAAGCTTTGGAATTGGCAAAAAAATATAATCCAACCATTGTATTAATGGATTTAGAAATGCCGAATATGTCAGGGCTGGAACTACTCGGTATTTTTAGAAAAGATGATTTTACCAAAGAAATGCCAATTATTGTGCTTTCCGGTATTAGAGATGCTTCTGTAAAAGCAAAAGCATTTGCTTTAGGCGCAAATGATTATATGGAAAAGGAGATGGATAAAATAGAATTAATTAGCCGAATTCAATATCATTCGCGCAGTTATATTAATTCTATTCAGCTGAATAATACAATTCAAGAATTAACAGATATGCAAAAGCTATTAAAATCGCAAAGCATGTTTATTCGTAAAACATTTGGTCGTTATTTGTCCGATGAAATAGTTAATAGTATTTTAGAATCGCCGGAAGGCATGAAATTAGGCGGTGAAAGTCGCACTATTTCAATTATGATGACGGATTTGCGCGGCTTTACGGCATTAAGTGAACGTTTACCCGCAGAATCAGTATTATCGATTATTAACAATTACTTAGCCGTAATGACGGAATTATTGCAAAAATATCATGGCACAATTGATGAGTTTATTGGCGATGCTATTTTAGCGATTTTTGGTGCGCCTGTTGCACGCGAAAATGATGCACTGCGAGCTGTGGCGTGTGCAATCGAAATGCAATTGGCAATGCAGAGAGTGAATCAATGGAATAAGGCGCATCATTTTCCTGAAGTGGGAATGGGGATTGGAATTAATACTGGTGATGCCGTTGTGGGAAATATCGGCTCTGAAAAACGCGCTAAATATGGAATTGTGGGAAGAAATGTGAATTTAACTTCGCGAATTGAATCCTATACTACCGGCGGGCAAATTTTTATTTCTGAAGAAACTTTAAACGAATGCGGTGATGTATTGCGAATTGATGGGCAAATGCAAGTGTCGCCTAAAGGGGTTAAAAAACCAATTACTATTTATGAAGTAGGCGGAATTTATGGCGAATTTAATTTATTTTTACCTGAAAAACAAAAAGATAAATTAATTACCTTAATTGATTCGGTGAGCGTGTTATTTACTTTAATCGAGGGGAAAAATGTTTCTGATATTTCGCACACAGCTGAAATTGTGAGTTTTTCAAAAAATGGTGATGATATTAAAGCTGAAATTAAATCTGAAATTCCGGTGAGTTGTTTGAGTAATTTAAAAATCACTTTATTGAATATTGATAGCTTACACAAACAAGAGGAGATTTATGCAAAAGTGATTAAACAAAGTGAATTAGGTTTTATTGTTTCATTTACTTTTATTGATGCCAAAGTTGTTGAATATTTGCAATTAAATATGGGATGTTTTTAACTTTAGAAAATATACTTTGGATGTTAGGCTATGCCTGACATTGCAAGCAAAGCTTGCACTCCAGCATACCGAAAAACTTTTTTTTAATTACTTAAATATGCGTAGAGGCACATTGTTTGCGTCTCTACAACATGTCGATTATTGCCGCTACCTAAAATTTTATAAAGACGACCAGTCGTCTTGAAAAATTTTCGTATATTTTTTCGTAACAGCGGCTATTAATATCATTGTAGAGACCCGATGAATCGCGCCTCTACCTGATTAAAGATTGGGTGCTGTTACCAATCCCAATCATCATCCGCTTTAACAACCGTCGTATTTCCTAAACACGCGCGTGAGGATAAAACCCGCACCAGCGCAATGCCAAAAGCCGGAAGTGTTTCAATCAGCTCCAGCAATTTTTGCCGATTCAGCGACAACAAAGAACAGTGCGTTTCCGCTGTCACACTGGCAGTGCGTGGTTTTTGATCAACTAGAGCAATTTCACCAATCACCGCACCTGCGCCACTGCGCCCTACTTGTTTGCCGCCCACTGTTGTGATGATGTAACCTTCCAAAATCACATACATCAACATTGCAGTGCCACCTTCTTTAAACAACACACGCTGCGGCGGCACTTCCATCACCGCAGATGTGCCTAATTTTTTCACCAATTCGTGCAGCATTTTCGGCGTTAATGCGCTGCTATTTGCACTGCTATTGCTTGTCTGTGCAGTTGTTGCTGTTTGCGCAGGTGTGTCTCTTCGTAGAGAGCGAATAAAAAGCCCCATCAACATCAGAGTAAATTCTGGTTTCTTTTGCAGTCCTTTTAACAGTTGGCTTTCATTGAGTGAAATAAATTTGCAAGGCTCTTTTGCCATCGCAATGGTGTTAATTGAACTAATAGGTGTGAACTCACCAAAAATTTGACCGGGAATAATGTCATCAAGATTTTGATATGCCGTTTGAATGGTGACTCTGCCATTGAGCAACAAATACATTTTGTTTGATTGAAACGAAAAAAAACTCGCTTTTTGTCCTATTTCAAAAAAAGTTTCGCCCTCATTGGCAGATTCTAATTTGCCAAACAATTTAAAAAACTCCAGTGCGGCGTGAGCGTCATAACTGATGGGGCTGGATTCAAAGGGATTTTTATCTGCCGGAAGCATTATGAATTTCCTAATTTCTTTCTATTTGTAAGTTGCAAAGCCTGTCGGCGAGGTTTCATTGTGTGATTTATTTCACAGTCTAATAACTTCCTTTAAGTTTAGCCAGTTTTTTAAAGTGAAGCTGTTTTTATCCTATACGACAATTTGGCAAAAACACTTTATTTTCTAAGCTCTTAATAATCAAAATATTATTCCGTAGGGTGGGCACGCTTTTTTGCCCACCAAAACAAATTATTCAGATTCTTTGAAAAAATAGTTTGCACTGATTTTTTGTATTCGCAAAATGGTGGGCAAAAAAGCGTGCCCACCCTACAAATATCTTATTGAAAAATAATGATTTCTTAATTTAATGACAATCATTTATATGGATTACTTTGCTAAACTCACATGCTCTTGCCGAATATGCACTTCACGCTGCGGCACTGCGATTTCAATATTGTGTTCTATTAACGCTTTATACAGCCGCAAATGTAAGTCATGCGTGACGGGCATTCGATGGCTTAACTCGCTCACATACACCCGAATCGAAAACTCTAAGGCACTTTCGCCAAACTTAACAAAATACACCGAAGGTTTTGGCTCAGCAAGCACACAGGGCGTATTCAACACGGTATCGGTAATTACTTTATGTGCAAAATCAACATCTGAACCATAGCTAATTCCTAACGGAATTACTAAGCCGGTGATTTGACTGCTTAACGCCCAATTCACCAATTTGTCGGTAATAAAACTTTTGTTCGGCACAATGAGTTCTTTTTCATCCGCATCCACAATATGCGTGGCACGCATCTGAATTTGACTCACTTTGCCGCTAATATCGCCAATTGTCACGGTATCGCCCACCCTAATCGGACGTTCAAACAATAAAATAATCCCTGAGACTAAATTGGCAAAAATTTCTTGCAGACCAAACCCCAATCCCACGCTGAGCGCGGCAATCAGCCATTGCACTTGCGACCAACTCCCGCCCAGTTCATTCGCAATGCAAATTGTGCCAATCGCAATTAACACATAACGACTTAATTGATTAATCGCATAGCGGCTGCCTTGTTGAAATGAAAATCGCCGTAAAATCAACACTTCTAACAAACCGGGCAAATTATTCACCGCGATTAAAATCACAAACAAATCAATACCTGATAGTAATAAATTGCCCAGCGTAATCGATTGCGAAACTTCTTGCTTATCAACTGAGACAAGATGTTCCCACAACACAATTTGATCCAAAAACGAAAACGCCGGCAAAATATTTTTCCAAATCATCCAAATTCCGGCAAACAAACTCATCACAATAAACACGTTGAGTAGCTTGGTAGTTTGTTGATTGATTTTGGGAATATCCAGCAGCAACACCTCTTGATTCTCAGCCGTTTCGCTGAAAGGATGTTGCGTATTTAGCTGGGCGGCTTTGCGTTTTTGCTGCGAATTTTTTAAGGCTAATTGCCGATTCACCACCGTGAGCCAGCGCAACACCAGCTCATAGACAATAATCATCACAAAACCCAAACGCAGGGTTAAAATCAGTTTTTGCTCCAATTCCAACGCGCTTAAATAATAGCCAGTCAACGCAAAGCCAATAATCATCAACGGTGCAACAATCACTCCGCCGTACCAAACATAGCGCAACCGTGCAATCCATGATTCTGGTTTTGTGGCATTCAGCGATTTCAAAACGCCGCGTTCCGGCTGCAAAATTTTCGCTAACGCCATCATCACCACTAGCATAATCGCAATCAGCGCAAGTCGCCCTAAGCTGTCACTGTGCAACGTATTTTGCGAGGCATTTGCCATATTCATCAAAAAAATACTGGGCAAAATCACAGAACGCACCCAAGCAATTTGTCGATGCAGCAAACAAGTGGTGTCTTGCTGCCAATTAAAATGTTTCGTCACAATCCCGTTTGGCGCAAACAAGGAATAAAACAATTGCAGAAAAAATAGCGGAATCACCATTGCTTGCAAACCTTTTGCCACTGCCAAACTAAAATCCGCAGGGTGCGTCGCGCTTTCTAAAAACACACCGCAAATCCACAAACTTAACGGCACGGGCAATAACATAATCAAAGTGTATGCTAAAGCGGAGGGGGTAAAATAAAACTTATCGTGATATAAACCGCCGATTTTTGCATCCCAGCGGGTAATTTGTTCGCGCAAAGTCTCGCGATAACGCAATAACGATGAAATCGCCAGCAATGATAACAAGGCAAGAAAATAACGCTCCCATAAGCCACTGAATAAATTAACTAGCATCATTTTCCAGTTATTAAATGAAATCAACCATTTAACGGCATCATACAAATTCACAAAATACGCTGCATTAATCGCCTCAGAGCTAGGAACCCACAATAACCTTTCATCCAAATATAAAGCGTATTTGGTCGCCTGTTTTATCAATTGTTGTTTGGCAAAATCATAATCGCCTAAGCTGCGCAAATAACTGGCGTAAATTTTGGTCAGTTTGTTGAGTAAGTCTTTTTGTTCATTCAACAACAAATGCAATTCTGATTCGATATGGCTGCGCGTATCTTGATTGAGCGTAGTTTGCACCTGTGCTGTCATCATTTTTTGCAATTCTGCATCAATATCAACCAGTTGCTTTAGTCTGCTCTCCAGTTTAAATTCCGCTAAGCTGGCTTTTGCCGTATCACTTTGAATATCATCTTGCTGATTTATTTTGTCGATATTCGTCAGTTTATTGCGTTGCTCGCGTAAAATTTTCCCTAACACCGGACTTAAGCCTGCTAAACTAATCTTTTTTTCCGCGCTTTTAAAATCACTATCAATTTCAACGCTGCGGCTTTCCAATTGTTCTTTATTTTGGTTTAACCGCTCCAGTTCCGCGCTTAACGTTTGCAATTGCTGACTGTAGCGAATGTTATCTTTTGTAGTCTGTTGAATCAGCGGATGTTTATTCAAGCTGTTTTTCTCTATTTTCGACAACCTGTTTTGTAAGCTTTGCGCTTCCGATTGCTGACGTTGTGCGAAATTTTTTTCCAACTCGCTGATGGTCGCAACCAAATTTTGCTTTTGCAAATTCAACAATTGCAGCTGACTTTTTAACAAATCCATCCGCTCAGGATGGCTTAACGCTTCCAAACCTAGCATTTTCAGCTGGCTAGTTAGTTTGCTTTGCAAAGTTTTCAATTGCGCTTGTCGCGCGTCACGCTCTAATTCGCTTTCTGCCAACAACTTAAACACATCGGTATTTTGCTCGCTATCATTTAAAGCTTGCTTGGCGGTTTCTGTTTCCAACCGAATCTCATCCGCGCGGGTAGTTTGCACACTCAAATCGCTTTCAAGTTTCACAATTTGCGTGTCTAAACTGTTCAGATTAGTTTTTTCTGCCAGCAACCGCTGTTCGATTTGTTCTGCGGATAATTTATTAATCAGCTCTGTGTTTTTAACCGGCTGCGCTTGCAAATCATTAAACTTAGTTTGCTGCTCTTGAATTTGCAGCGGCGTTTTGCTGATGGAATCTTGGTAGTTTTTTGCCAAAACCTGAAACCACTCATCATTGCGCAAATTTTCAATCGCGCTCCGATAAAATCCTAACACTTTGGTTTTTAAAGCCTCGTTTAAATCTGCTCGATTATTAATCGCTTTAATTTTGGCTTCTAAACTGTCTTGAGAAATTTCATGCGCGGCTAATAATTCGCTTTGATGCGCGGTGGGCGCGGCATAATTGCTTTGTGGCAGCAATGCTAACAAAGTCAGAAGGAACAAAAGAAAAAAGCAGTGGCGATGATTCATGTTTTTACAATGCAAATGATTGATTTAAATGAGTAGTTTTTGTCTATTTTGAAATCCGTAGAGGCGCGAAATTTTGCGTCTGCACAGTTTAGTTTCTAACAGATACGATTTACTAATAATGGGGGCGAAATTTCGTTTTTCTCAGCGAATACCAGTTAAAAAATATATGCAGCAACTGTAGGTGCAAATTCATTCGCACTGTGCGGATAAATCCGCACCTACATCAAATAGACCCGCATAAGTTGTTTTATTCACGTTTCTAAGGTATTCTTAGCAACTCTTGTTAGGGTACAATAAGTTTCTTAACGAAAACAGTTAGGTTTTTTTTACAAAACATAACAGAATATTCTCCAACTAATTTAATATTAAAAAAATCAATGTGTTAAAAACTTCAAAGTTAGGTTTGCCGCCTATTTTAGAGTTTTTTCATACACAGCGAAAAAAATATCACTTTGTCACTGATACTATTTTGATGAGTTTTTAATGAAAAAAGCAGCTATTCTTGCCCAAAGTCCTCGTGACTTAACCGTAGAGTGGGCACAACGTGTGATTAATCAACATGATAACGAAGTCCGCGTGAGTCATGTTGAGGTTTTAAATGTCGATGTAGGCACAACCACCCGCGTAAAACTTGCCGTTGAACACGATGGCGCAAGTTATTTGCCAAAACAGTGGTTTGTGAAAATGCCATCTTTGGCTTGGAAAGCTCGCGTTATTACTGCCCTGCCCTGTTTACTGCATACTGAGGCGCGGTTTTATAATGAAATATCACCGCTAGTCTCGCTCAATTTACCACATTTTTTAGCCGCTCAAAGTGCGTTTGGACGTGGTGCTATTCTGGTATTAGTGGATGTAAAAGAGTTTTCTGGCTGTGCAGGGCATCCGGCTGATGCGTTAAATTTCAATCAAGCTGCTGAAGTTGTGCAACATCTGGCAATGTTTCATGCGCATTTTGCACATCATCAAAATCTGGAGCAAAAATATCCTTGGCTGGCAAGTTCAGTTCGCAAAGTGGAAGATGCGTTAGGATCAGCTTTAGCCGTGCCGTTAATGAAACGTGGCTTGCGACGTGCGGGAGCTGTTGTGCCTACAGAATTACATCATCAAGCCTTAGGTTATGCTAAACATCGGCGAAAAATGATGACGTTTCTTAACGATGCGCCACGCACTTTGATTCACCATGATTGTCACCCTGGAAATTTATTTTGGCGCAATAATGAGGTGGGCTTTTTAGATTGGCAATTAGTGCGTTTGGGCGAAGGTGTGAGTGATGTGGCATATTTTCTCGCCACTGCTTTAGAACCGCAAACACGCCGTGCGCATGAACACGATTTGCTCAGTCTTTATATTGAAACCCTAAAGCTGCATGGCGTTGTTGACGTGGATAAAGAAAACTTGCTGCCGCGTTATCGTGCTCACTGTGTGTATGCGTTTGAGGCAATGTTACTAACTTTGGCTGTGGGCGGCATGATGAAATTAGAAAGCAATTTAGAATTAATTCACCGCGCAGCCAGTGCAGTACAAGATTTAGATTCGTTTTCTGTTTTGCCGTGATTTAATAAGGGAAAAACTTTATTTTTTCGGTGCGGTATTTTGCGCTGGCAAAAATTGCTTTGAGTTTATCACAGGAACAGGTGCTTGCCGCGAGCTACGTTCTACCACAGACGATGATGGTGGATTCATTCCACCTGAGGAAAGTGGCGCGTAATTTCGGTTTGTTCGTGTGCTAGGTGCGCAAACGCCGATACGACAGGAACTGCCGCGAGAACGATGCAGTGGCAAATAACCATAGTTATAATCAGTGGTCTTATCAATTTCTTCTTGCTGAGCTTGTGATTTTTCAATCGCTAACATATGCTGTTTTTGCAAAACCAGTATTTGTTGTTGCTGAATTAAGAGTTGCTGCTGTTGTCGTTCTGATTGTTCTTTTTGTTCGGTAGCTTTTTGTTGTTCCTCTAATTTTTTCTGATTCAAAAACAGAGCTAATTGTGCTTCATAAGTTTCAACTAGATCATTTTTCAGCGCGAATTGTTTAGCTTTATCAGGCTCTTGGTTGGCAATCAGTTGTTTAATGAGCCTAACTTTTTCGTCTTGCTCCCGATGTTGAATTTCTTGATTGGTTTCTTTGTCGATAAGCGTTTCCTGACTACTTTTGGGGCATTTGCCGTCTGTGAAAATCACTGATTTATTCGGCTGCACACATTTATAAACAGAACGCGCGTGAGTTGGATTTGCAAATAGCAGTGCAATGACTGTTAGAGACCAGAATGGATTCATTTTTTCACCTCATGGAAGAGATTTTAGTAACACAAGGGACGCAGAACGTCCATAGAGGCGTTCCCACGCTGAGCGTCACTGCCTACAGTTAAGAATTTATACCTTTATTTTCAATAAGATACTTGTAGGGTGGGCACGTTGTTCATGCCCGCCGATTTATCCGCCGCTCATAAGGTGGGCAAAAAAGCGTGCCCACCCTACGGAATAATATTTTGATTATTAAGAGCTTTTTCTTAACAGTGGGTAGTGACGCTGGGCGTGGGAACGATATGACAATATGAAAGTTATATTTTTCTGGCTTATTCAATCCGCGCTGTGTTTTACAGCCCTTGAATAATCCCCATTTCAATCAGTTTTTTCAGCACTAAATCCACACCTTCAGCAATTGAATATTGCGAAGTATCAATCCGCAATTCAGGATGTTCTGGCACTTCATACGGATCATCAATGCCGGTAAAACCTTTCAATTTTCCAGAACGCGCTAATGCGTACAAACCTTTGCGATCGCGTGATTCACAAACATCAATAGAGGTGGCGACATGAATTTCTACAAACGTGCCTTGTTCTTCAACCATTGCACGGACTTTGCGGCGCGTGTAAGTGTAAGGCGCGATAGGTGCGCAGATAGCAAAGCCGCCGTTTTTGGTGATTTCGCTAGCCACATAGCCGATTCGGATAATGTTTAAATCGCGATGTTCTTTGGAAAAAGTCAGCTCGCTCGATAAGGTTTTTCGCACAACATCACCATCTAACAAAGTGACTTTGCGTCCGCCCATCTCTAACAATTTAACTAATACGCCATTGGCTAAAGTCGATTTTCCTGAGCCGGAAAAACCAGTGAAAAACAAAGTTACGCCTTGTTTAGAACGCGGCGGCAACACAGTGTGCAATTCTTCTATGATTTCAGGATAGGCAAACCAGTCTGGAACAGGCAAACCTTTTTGCAGCAGTCCACGCAATTCCGCACCTGAAATATACAAGCCCTCTTCACCGGGTAATAATTGATTTTCTTCACAAAATTCGCCACGTTCAGGTGAATAGAGTAAGAAAGGTGCGGCTAAAATTTTAATATTGAGTTCGTTTTGATGTGCTAATACCAACTCTTGTGCAGCTTTCACATCATAAAAATGTCCGCCACGATTATCGCGTCCAGGCCCTGCGTGATCGCGCCCCACAATAAAATGACTAAAGCCATAATTTTGCCGAATAATCGCTTGCAGCAAGGCTTCTCTAGGCCCTGCCATTCGCATCGCCAAAGGCAGCAAACTTAATAATGCCGAATCTTTGGGATAGTGTGCGAGAATTTTTTTATAACAACGCACGCGGCTATAGTGATCTATATCTCCGGGTTTAGTCACGCCGACGGCGGTATGAATCACAAACTTTGCTTGATGTTCCGCCATCAAACGTTTGGTCATAATCACATGGCTGCGATGTACTGGATTGCGGGTTTGAAACGCCATCACTTTTGACCAACCTTGCGCTTCAAAATACGCTCGTAATTGCGCAGGTGATTGCCGATATTCTTTAAAATCGTAGTAATAAGGCGGAGTGATTCCGGTTAATGTGCCGCCTAGATAATAATCTCCGGCTTCATCAAACAAATAACGCACCCCCGGATGGCTGTTGTCGGTGTGGGCAAAAACTGCTTGCGCTTCTGCCATTTTGTCCACAGCCCAACAATCAGTCACGACCATATTGGCAATCAAAACACCTTCGCCATCACGCAATGCAATCGTATCTCCAAGTTTAATGGATTCTGCAAACGCCGCACTCACGTCCAAATTAATTGGCATTGACCACAACGTGCCATCCGCAAGACGCATGGATTTTAATACGCTGTCATAATCGCGTTGGCTTAAAAAACCTGTCAACGGTGAAAATGCACCATTCAACAGCAATTCAACATCGCATAATTGCCGCCGAGTTAAACTCCATGTCAAACAATTTTGCGCCTTGTCTTTTTCAGCCGCTAAAGTGTCTTCGGAAGCGTATAAATTAAGCAGTTTCCCGCCGTGTGCAGTAATAGATTGATTCATTATGTTGTGGCTGCGTCATTGAAAAAATAAATATTAGAGGCTAATTATATAACAAGCTGTTTAGGATTCAGTGAAATAGTGCGCAATTCTAAGCAAACTATCCTTTTTTATATCTAATTTAAAGATAACTATATCTTTTATCATCATATTAACCCCAGTTTTGTTTCAGATATACTAAAAAAAGGTTAATTATAATTATTAAGGTTATTACAAATGGAAATAGGACAATTATCTGCATTTATCAATCCTGGCTATAGCGCGTCTGGCTTATTAGTCGGTATTTTAGTTGGGCTGACGGGCGTGGGCGGTGGGTCTTTAATGACTCCACTGCTGGTTTTTTTATTCGGCTTTGCGCCTAAAACAGCTATCGGCACTGATTTATTATTTGCTGCAATTACGAAAAGCAGCGGCGTATTAGTTCATCATCACAAACATCGTTCAGTTGAATGGAAAATTGTTGGTTTACTAGCCTTAGGAAGTTTGCCTTCAGCGATAGCTGTTATCTATTTATTAAAATATGTTTTCACCAAAGATGAGCATATTACTCATATTATGACGACCACGCTGGGTGTGACATTAATTTTAACGGCGATTTCAATCATTTTGCGGAATTATTTAGCAAAACGCCCGCATGAAGTTGCCGTGCAACGTAAAACTCATCACGAAAGATTTGGTCGCTGGCAAGCTCCATTAACCATACTAACGGGCGTAGTTTTAGGCACATTAGTCACATTAACTTCCGTAGGCGCGGGCGCATTGGGTGTGATTGTTTTGTTATTTTTATATCCACGTTTAGCAACTGTGCGGATTGTTGGCACCGATTTAGCTCATGCCATTCCATTAACCGCAGTGGGCGGCTTTGGGCATTGGCTAATGGGAAATGTGGATTTTGTCTTATTAGGCAGCTTATTAATTGGTTCTTTACCGGGAATTTATGCAGGCAGTTATTTCAGTGCAAAAATTCCTGAGAAATATTTAAGACCTTTATTGGCAACGATTTTATTGATTGTCGGCACAAAGTTTGTGCTTTAAAAAATAAATTGTAGAGTCGCGATTCATCCGTGACTCTACAGCTATTTCAAAAAAAATTCTCAGCTTACAATTGCCAAGTTTTTTCAAGACGACTAGTCGTCTTAGAAAGTTTTTTTGAAAATTTTCGCTACGCTAATCAGAATTATGAGCTAAAGATTTAACAGGATTTTAAAATTAAGGAGATATTTTTTGATGCAGACCTTTCAGGTTTTTAAAACCTGAAAGGTCTTAAGATGAACCGCTTAAGCACAGCATTAAGCGTGATATTTAGACATGGTTTTAATCGTTTCTAATGCCTGTTTAATTTTGGCATTCACATCATCATTTAATTCGCTGGTGGAATAGACTTTTTCCAACAAACCTTCTTCAACTAAAGCCTCTTTCAACCAACGTTTTAAGCCGCGATAATTATTGTTCACTTTTGCAATTTCACCCGTTTCAGGATGACTCAATTCACTGCGACTCACTGGCGTTGCAGCCACTTCAGCTACTTTTTCTGCAACAACGGGTGCTGCTTCAACAACAGGCTCTGCGGCTGCAA
Organism: uncultured Methylomonas sp.; assembly: GCA_936941155.1. Lineage (GTDB taxonomy): Bacteria > Pseudomonadota > Gammaproteobacteria > Methylococcales > Methylomonadaceae > CAIQWF01. The sequence continues at coordinate 26,118 of CAKZJE010000046.1, forward strand.
CTTCTACAGGGCTTTCTGGCACTTCTGTGCCAGTAGTAAAACCACTGGGTGTCAACACAGAACCGGCTGCCCGCGCTCTATTGGCTTGCATTTCCACCCGTTGATCATCCGCAACTTTGTAAACAACATAAGCGACATAAATTGTCGTCAAAATAAATAATACTTCAGACATAAACGTACTCCACTTGCTAATTAAATTATTGTTATTTTTCTTTGCACAAAATCAGTAAAAAAACGCTTTTACTCATCGCTTTGCTTGCTTGTGAATATACCAGATGCTGTATTATTCGGTAAACTAATTCTCTGTACATGACAAAAAATTAACTTCAACAAATCATCTGCTTACAGAAAAAGCAACAAATGTTTTTCACTTTTAAGCCTATAAGTCAATTTAAGCACTCTTTTATTCAACTCATTCACATCCATGCGAAAAAACTTTTAGCAGGTCGTTTTTGAACGCAAAGCCGTATGATAATTAAAATTGTATTTGTGACTTACATCTACGTTTTTAATTCTTGAAAATAAACTTTAAAGAAAAAATTAATTAAAAATCAATGCTTTATATTTTAAAGCCCACCTATTAAATGAGAAACGCTTTGCAATAATTTAAGAGCATCTGTTTCAATAACCTTTTTAATTGCAAGGTGAAAAAAAATGAAAACACTACCTTTATTTTTAATGGCAGGTTTATTGAGTTATATACCACTGAGTTCGGCAACGACTTATTATGTGGCTACCACCGGCAATGATAGTAATGCCGGAACACAAACCAGCCCATTACGCAATATTCAGAAAGCCGCTGATTTAGCCAAAGCAGGGGATACTGTTTATGTGAAAGCCGGAACGTATTATGAAAAAGTCATCGTCCGCAATTCAGGTACAGCAGACAAACGGATTAATTTTATGCCACAGCCTAAACATAAAGTCACTGTTAATGCTAATGGGAAAGCAATGGATTACTTTCAAGGCGTGTTTACCTTAAGCAATGTCAGTTATGTTAATGTGTCAGGGTTTCGGCTGCTTAATTCCAAGCAATTCGGCGCGGTGGCTTATAAAGCTCATCATATTAACTTGAAACATAATTACATTTACAATACGCGCGTGTCCGGTTTATCGGCGTGGAGCAGTCAAGATGTGGTTTTGCAAGGTAATGAAGTGGAAAAAGCTGTGAATGGCGGCGAACAAGAATGTATTAGCGTGGCATTAAGTCAGCGTGTGAAAGTGTTAAACAACCACGTTCATCACAAAGGCACTGGTAATAATGGTGGCGAAGGCATAGACATCAAACAAGGCTCGTCTAATGTGTTGGTTAAAGGAAACTATGTGCATGATTTATACAATAAAGTTTGTCTTTATATCGACGCATGGGATGCTCATACTCACCACATTACGATGGACAGCAACAAAGTTCATAACTGTTATCATGACGGTATAGCGATGACTTCAGAAAAGGGCGGATTGCTAGAGAATATTATTATTCAAAATAATATTAGCTATAACAATTACGGCAACGGTCTCACCATAGGCGCGTGGGGGGTTTCAGGATACCAACGTCCATTGCGAAATATTTTAGTGATTAACAATACGTTTGCTCACAATGGGGTTAAATGGGGCGGCGGTATTTCAATCAGCAATCCTGACATTCAAAATGTCGTGGTGCGCAATAATATATTAAGCCAAAACAAGTCTTTTCAACTGAATGATGAAGTGGGTAATGGCAAAACCATGTTAGAGTTTAATGTTATTGATGGCTTTCGCGGTTATGACACACCCGAAACTTACGGTTTAAATCCAGTAAAAGGCAGTGCCAGTTTTGTGAATGCAGCGCAAGGTGATTATCACTTATTAGGTGATTCAGTTGCGATTGATAGTGCTATTGCAACTCGTGCACCACTCCGCGACTTTGATAATAAATTAAGACCCGTTAATAATAAATGGGATATGGGCGCGTTTGAATATCAATAAGAGTGTTGTACAGAAATTTTTTAACGCTCAACTTAGACTTTTCAGGTTTCTAAAATCTGAAAAGTCTTTTGATAGATGAGTAAAGATAGCTGTTTTTTTCAACTTATTGATAATTAATGTTTTTTAATAGACGGTATGTAAAGCAAAAGTCAGACTAAACCTTTTAATTGCTAGATTTATTACGGATCCAAAAATATTTTAATAGACTTGTTGCGATGTAATATTTAAGAATTTATGCGGTATTGAGACTTTTCATAACTTATTGATAAATTAGCCAAAAACAGCCTAATTATTTACATCTAAAGCTGGCAAATTTGCCATCAATCCCATTGCCTGCCGTGCTAATAAATTTTTTGCGGCTGGAATATGGTCTAATAACGTTAAACCAAGATTTCGCGCTGCGGCAATCGAAAGGGTTGGCGTGGAAAAAATTTTCACCAAACTATCGGTTAAGTGAATCACACGATCATGATCTTTTAATCTGAGTTTTGCGTAATTTTGCAAAAAATCATCCGCACCAATATCGCCGCCTTGCTGTTGCTGAGTTTTCAGCATTTGTGCCAATTGCACCACGTCACGCAATCCTAAATTAAAACCTTGTCCTGCCACCGGATGCAGCTGATGTACTGCATTGCCAATAATCACCGTGCGCTGCGCCAGCATTTGTTCCGCACGAATTAAAGTTAAAGGAAAAGCCCGACGCGGTGCGGCCAGCGTTAACTCTCCTAAGCGATAACCAAAACATTCTTGCAATTGCGCCATAAATTCTTTTTCACCATACGCCATTAAATCAGCGGCTTGCTCATGGCTGCGTGTCCAAACCACTGAGGCTAAATGTTTTTTCAGCGGCAATACCGCTAAGGGTCCAAATTCGGTGAAGCGTTCATACGCGGTATTTTGATGTGGCAAATAGGTTTTTACCGTTGTCACTAACGCAGTTTGTCCATAATCGGTTCTGTGTTGGGCAATTTCTAATAATTTGCGAATTGTCGATTCTCCACCATCTGCACCGACTAATAATCTCGCGGTTACATTGAGACCTTCCTCGTTTTTAAAACCTGGCAGGTCTTGGTGGCTATGCAAACTCACATGCACCGCTTCAGAACTTGTGCTTAACCCGATAATCCGCGCCGGACAAATTTGCGTGATGCCCGCATCAGCCACCAATTGCGCAACATGGCTTTCAATATCACGCGCGGTTATCACATAACCCAATGCTTCCACACCTTGTTGTTTTGCTGAAAGGCGCGTTTTTCCAAAATGACCTTTATCAGAAACATGAATATGTTCGATGGCGGCGGCGTGTTTTTTAGCCTGTTGCCACGCGCCCAAATCATCCAACAAAGCAACCGTGCCGGCTGCCAAAGCTAAGGCTCTATCGCCCGCAGGTGAGTTTTGCAATTGCTCACGACTCAACGCTTCAATAATTGCAATTTTTAAACCGCACTCTTTCAACGCTAATGCCAAGCAATTTCCAGCCAAGCCGCCGCCGCCAATCAATAAATCATAATCGTATAACATAAGAAGTCTTCATTAATAACTGCCAATTTTGAAAAGATTGGCGGTCATGGTGTTTATAAAAAAGTCTATTAACTTGCCTGCATTAATGCTTCTATTTCAGCCACCGTTTTCGGTGCGCCGCGCGTTAAAACTTCGTTTCCATCTTTGGTGACTAACACATCATCTTCAATCCGAATCCCAATTCCCAACCATTTAGGATCAACGGTTTCGCAAGTCGGTTGCACATAAATCCCCGGCTCAATCGTCAACACCATACCGGCTTCTAAAATCCGCCATTGTTCGTTGACTTTATAATCGCCCACGTCATGCACATCCATACCTAGCCAATGTCCGATGCGGTGCATGTAAAATTCTTTATATTTTTCATCCTTGATTAAAGTTTCCACATCACCCATCAGCAATCCCAAATCGACTAAACCTTGCGTCATCACTAACACAGAAGCTTCATGCGCTTTATTCCAAGCATTGCCGGGATAAATTTCTGCAATCGCGGCTTGTTGTGCATCCAACACCAATTGATAAAGCTGTTTTTGTGCGGGGGAAAAATGTCCTGAAATCGGGAAAGTGCGCGTAATATCCGCAGCATAATGATCGCATTCTGCACCCGCATCAATCAGCAATAAATCGCCTCGGCGCAATTTCGCGTTGTTATGCACATAATGCAGCACGCAAGCATTTTTTCCCGCTGCCACAATGGAAGGATACGCCACTGCCCGCAATCCTTCTTTCATAAATTCATGGACGATTTCGGCTTCCATTTGATATTCAAATAATCCAGCTTTGCAGATTTGCATGGCGCGGATATGTGCTTGCACAGAAACTTGCACTGCGCGGCGAATCAATTTTAATTCTGCTGCACTTTTAAACATGCGCATTTCATGCACGATGTGTTCTAGCGACACCAATTCGCCCGGCGCACTAATATATTTACGCGATTGGGCACGAATGTGATTAATCCATTCCAACAATTTATGATCTAAATCGCTGTCGCGTCCCATCGGATAAAAAACTTTCGCTTTGCCTTCTAACATGCCCGGCAAAATGTCGTTTAAATCATCAATAGGAAAGGAATCATCCGCGCCATAATGGGTGGTCGCGCCTTCTAATCCGGCATGTGCGCCTTCCCACAGGGCTTTTTTCTCATCAAATTCGCGGCAAAATAAAATATATTCACCTTGTTCGCGTCCGGGAATAAACACGGCTAACGCGCCGGATTCATTAAAGCCAGTCAGATAATAAAAATCGCTGTCTTGCCGATAAGGATAATCGACATCACGATTGCGGGTTTGATTGGGTGCGCTGGCAATTAATCCGATATTGCCTTTGCCGATTTGCTGCATCACTTGTTTGCGGCGGCGTTTAAATTCTGTTTGTTTCATCAAGGAGGTTGTTTAAGTCAGGGAAGAGCTGTATTTTAAGGGTATCTACTCAAATTATCTGTCATTTTGTTGTTTGAATCAGGATTTACAAGATTTTAAGATTAACAGGATAATATTCTGCAAATCTTGATTCAGATAAGGCAAGCTAAGTTATAGCTTTTAATCTAATAAGCGGGTATTTGTAAAAGACTGTGTTGATTAATTTGTGAGCTGAGATGAAAGCTTTGCATGTTTAATTGTCCGGCTGTTGCGGTAAATACGGTGATAAGTGGAGTGCAAAACATGTTTTGCACTCCGGTTTGCATTTGGTTTGAACACGATGGCACGGATTTTAAGATGAACAGGATTTAGGCAGAAACTGAAAAAATCCTGTCAATCATTTAATCCGTTGAATCCTGTTCAAAAAACAGAGCAGTTATCAAAAATTACTGTCCACCTCGCACGAGCTGCGCTTTATTATCGTTATAGCTTTTACTACTAGAATATCCAGTTCCATAAGCAACCACCCATGCGTAACTACTATCATTGGTAGTGGAAGATGACCATAACCAACTACCACTTGTTGGAAAATAAGTCTTATCAATATAAGGGTAAGATGATTTACTCAATGTTTTCAAATGGGCGTAACTAGGAACACGCCAATCACTGAAGCCACAGAGTTTTATGGCATTTACGGCATTCACATAGCCTTCTGTATCACACGAACCTATAGTACATGAGCCTTTATTTTGAACTCCTGAATTCCCACCATTAGTACCAGTGTTAGAGTCATACCACGAATAAGTATTATCCTTATCTCGCAAACCGAGGTCTGTAGTTTTGACTTCCCAAAATAACCCGGTGACATTATCACGAGTACATGCCCAGGCATTTACACCTGTCCCTAAAACCGCAGAATCTCCCAATAATACACCGTTGTTACTAATTTTACTGTAACCTGTTGATGGATAAATTGTCGGAGGAATAATTGCTTCAAAACGTACAGAACTTACGCCTAAAGATTCGCTGATGGGTAATTTGAATGGATTAATAGTCACATATCCACCTTTTACAAACGCCCATTGCGTTGTTGTATTTGCCGTCAATTGAACCCATGTATTTTGCTTTAATGCTTGATTAACTGGAATTTCAAAACACGGATAAGTTGCATCCGTAGGCGAACACAGAGTATTTCCAACCAAATTACCTTTTGGATAAACACGATACAAAGCATTGGTGGCTTTGCTACCTTTTGGAACGTTTAACCAAACTTTATAAGATGCAGCGGCTGGCGCAGTCCATGTCAACGAAACATTGCTACCACCCGCAATCATACCTGATGCTTTCGCAGTAACGGCTACACCAGCAGGCACAACGGCTTGAGCGGTATTAATTGCCAACAATGCCAAACATAAGGCTAGAGCGAAGCTTTTGATTATTTTCATAAATCTCTCCGATTAAATTAAAGGTTGCGGTAGAGACGCAAAATATTGCGTCTCTACAGCCTAAACTTTAACACCAATTATGCTGTTGGAATATGCCTAAATTAATGCGCAACCGCCGAATCACTTTGACTTAACTCATCACGCACAATCAACACCGCCGCTCTCAAATATTCATGCAACTGAATAAACGCCTCTTCATCCTCATCATTGCCTTCTTCCACATCTTGATCTAATTTGGTAATTTCCACCATATCTTTCAAAATGCCCTGCGTTTCACCCGCCCAATTCGCGGCAGAATGCGAATAACCAATGCCCCACAAAAAGCCCTGACACCAATCACTCAACGCAATCACATGCTCTTGCAAATCTTCATTATCTGGCAATAACAAATCAAATCTAAACTCGGTTTCATCAGGATTAAGCAACAAGCGGGTGCGCTCAAACAAAGCCGTTAAAGTCACCGCATGTTCATTTGAGATAACCACCTCATCCTCAACCAATTCATCTAACCATTTATTCACATCGGCGCGCTGGTCAACACACAACATGGCTGTCGCCATCCCATGCGCTTCTGCCACATTAGCCGTACTATCGTATTGCTGAAAAATTTCACTAATTTCCTGATAAGCCATGATTTTCTATGTAATAATTCCACTATCGCTAAAAAAAAAACACCGCTTATGCTACCATTGATTAAACCTAGATAATATTGCAAAGCTGTTTTTATGCACCAAGTAGCTTTTGCTAGTCCTGTTTGCTTGATAAAATCTCCAACCGAACTCATAACTTAACGCGCGTATTTATTCATCATGTCAGATTCCCCCTTAAAACCTGCGACAGAATACAATGAGCTGGAAAAACAACTCAATGAGTTACTCAAACGCTATCAGTTATTACAAACTGAAAATCAGTCGCTCAAAATTAAACAAGAATCGCTGGTCAAAGAAAAAGCTAATTTATTAGCCAAATCCACCTTGGCAAAAACCAAGGTCGAAGCGATGATAACTCGCTTGAAAGCAATGGAGGAAAGTTCGTGAGTGCCATTATAAAACCAGTCGCCATTCGGGTCTTAGGAAAAGAATATAACGTTCCATGCCCTATGGATGAAGAAGATGTTCTAGTTTCATCAGCGCGGAAACTCGATAAACTCATGTGTGAAATTCGTGATGCCGGCAAAATTAACGGCGGAGAGCGGATTGCGGTCATGGTCGCACTCAATATAATGACCGAATTACATACCTTGCAAAAAAAGCACGAAACCCCTGAACAAGAATTTGCAGCAAAATTAGTGCATTTAAAACAAAAAATAGAAAAGGTTTTAGAATCTTAAAAAACAGGTTAGAATGCTGCCCGTATCTCCTGCGGCGATCGAGGTGTTGTGCTGGGTGTTTCCTGAACCTATATTGCCCCCGGGAACTGAACTCGATACAGGTGTGCAAACCCACTTTAAGTGGGGAGCCTAAATTATCAATGATGTTCCCACTTGAATCTTTGGTTCAAGGACGAAAGTGCATACGGCGCAGGTGGGAGGTACTCTTTCAATCATTCAGCAAGCTTCTTGCTGATTTTGCCTCAAACCTCCCCTTTTTCCACAGCCATAACATGATTGTAAATGGCAACCCCTTCGCACTATCCCTGCTCAAAACTACCACGTTGTGCTGCTGTCACCAAGTGTTTGCTGCCATAAATCTGATGGCGCTTTAACACATTACTCGCCCAAATTCTGTGCGTGGCAATTTCACACATTGAATCATTCATTTTAAAAACCGCAGTCGCTTCTTTATGCAAAATTGCCTCGGCAATTGCCACATCCTCTCTATCCACTCGATAACACGCTTCAATAATATTTAACTGACTCGGATGAATTGCCGTTTTCCCAATTAAACCACAACTAATATCTTGCTGTGTTTCTTTAATGAGCAATTCAAGTTTATTCAAATGTTCAAATACTGGCGCAGTTAATTCAAATCCATACGGTTTAAAAACATTAATTAATTGATAAATCACAAAACCTAATGGCGTTTCATAAACCGTTCTATCTTGTGGACGACGTAACCCTAAATGCTGTAATAAATCATTGCCACCAATGCGCAATGCCAAAATATCATTTTGATAATCTAATTCTAATAATTTATCGCGCAATAAACACATTTTGCTTTGTTCAAAGACATCTTTAGATTCCAAAGTCAGCATATTTTTAAAGCCGCGATTAGCGACTAATGAAAAATAATCCTTAAAATTGTTTAAATCGACTTTAGGAAAAACAAAGCCATTAATTTTCTCAATATTCGGTAATGCTAATAATCTTTCTAAAACCTTGGGATTTCTCGCGCGAATAAAACGCAATTTATCACTCGGTTGTATATGCGCTAATAAATCTGTAATTCGCTCTAATGCTAATTCTATTTCTTTATCGTGAATTGAATCCTCCGTACAAAACACCATTGAACGTAATTGGGGATATTTTAAACCATTGGCAATTGTCACCATATTCTCTCGCACCGCAGGAATATAAAGGGTTGCACCAAGTTTTAACGCATCAGTCATGTTTATGCTCCGCAATAATAGCAGCCGCTTGATAAGGCATGGTTGGATTTTCGACAATTGAAACCTGTTTTTCTATCGCTAACATAGCTAGATGCAGGGTTTCTTTTGCCTGTTTATTTTTTAAGATAATTAAATCGGGCAGTCGCCGCAACAAAACGCGCGTTGCTTCACCAATCCCCGGTTTAATCAAGTTTACATTGCTAATTTGATAAGTTTCTTTTAAACCAGAGATAAAATCTGTGGATTTTTGTTGTATTTGCTCCTTACTTTCGCTATTGATAATATCAGATAATCTTAAATCATCCATGCTTACAAGTTTTGCCACTGCATCCATCGTAGCATCAATAAACCATTGACTTAAATCCTGTTTTTCAAATTCTTCATAATAATGACAAGCATGAAAATCATCTTTTCCCACATAATTGCTGTTTAAAATGGAGCGACTAATCAACCCTGAAATCGTGGCATTTAATAAACTGGAGGGAATTAAATAATCTTCAAAACTCACTGTGACCGCCGCCACGCCAGCTATATCATTCAGCACATATAAATCAGAACAAATACAGGTGTGATGCAATTGATTAAATTCAGCAATGCTTTTGTTTAACTCATGCGTAATCACGCCTTTACCTGTCCAACCATCCACAAAAGTTAAACTTTCTTGCGCATGTTTTGACAAAATATAGCGCAACGCATTGGCATCAATACCGCGATCCCGAATAATAGAAACAGAATAATGATGACAATCCCGCTGGAAATATTGTTGCAAAATTCGTTTTAATAACACGCCAATCGGTGTGCCAGCTCGCGCCAGTGAACACAAAACAATTTCATTTTTTTGTATTTGATTAATTTTTGCAGCTAATTTAAAAACATCGGCTGCTAAGCGCAGATGATTTTGAGCAAATATTTGTTCAAATAAAGTTAAGTATTCCGCAGAAGGCAGCGATTCTTTGGTAATCATTTCGCTGTAATGCTTTTTTCCTGTTTGAATTAAGCGTTCTTTTTCTTTAATGGGGGTATTTTCAATTTCAATCGGTTTTAACAAAAAATGCACATCCGTTGCTAAATAGCTGCCCGAAAATATAGTCATTTAATCCTCAATATTTAATGGATGATGGTGAATGCCAATACATTCTCTAACGATTTGACTGTTTTTAGGAGTCATAAAATAATCGCATAACTGCATATAAGCAATATCCGTCACACTGTCTCCCATTCCCACACTAATATATTCGTCATATTGTTTATCGAGTTCTTTTTGTAAAAAGCTCACTGCGGGAGCTTTATTTAAAAATCGTGGTAAAACCGCTAAATTGTTATCATTTAAATGACAATAAAAATCAAGCTGATGCCGGGTTAAATACGGTTCAATCACTTCGCTTAATAAAGTTTTTAATGCCGCATGATTTTTATCTTCATGTTTGACTAATAAATAAAAGGTTAAATCTAAATCGCTAATTAAGCGAATTTTAAAACCAATTTTGCGTTTAATCGCCTCCTGCTCTACAAGCTGTTGCAGCTCTTGCAATTGCGGCACAACCGGTTCTAAAGCATTTTTAATATAATCAAACCACACCTGATGCACACTGCCGTCCGCATTCAAAATAATGCCGCCGTGATTGATGATCGCGTAATCATAACCTTTAATATGCGCTAACAAAAACGCGCTGTGGCTTCTGGCGGTGGTAGGAATTAATCGAGTTTTATGATTCAGGATGTTAAAAAAACTGGCTTGTTTCGCGGTAAAAAATGACATCACCGAACCATCTTGGGCAAACGCTGCCGGAAAAATCGGTTTATTTTCAGGGCATTTGCGCTTAGTTTGAAAAATGGTGTCATCAAGGTCGAGAAATACAAAAAGTTCCATGATTTACCTGAATTGAAATGGCGTTTAAAAGTGACAAAATAAAATTAATTTCGGCGTTTTTGGGTGTTTCATGGCAGACTAAAATGTGCTGATAATCGTGCATCTTGCTGTTATATAAGTAGTTATTAATGCCATCACCATAGTTATCCGTAAAACTTACACAATCGCCAATCGCCGCAGCGGTTAAAATCGGTGAGCGTGTGGTTGATTGCACATACACGTTAAATCCTTGTTTTTCCAGCTCTAATCCCAACAAAAACGCATGATAAATAAATTCACCCGTGCCTAAAACCAGCACTTTATCGTCTAGCTGCCAGTGTTGGGTTAATTCATCCCACGCGCCGGTTAGTTTTGGCAACAAGCCTTGAATCCCTAAGCGTCCGTAATTGCTCGGCAAGAGATTTTTTTTGCAAACCTGCGGGCTGTCTAAATTCACACTGCTAAATTCAAATTCAGTATTTGGCGTAAAACTATACGATCCGGTTAAAACAGATAGCCACTCAACCTGCATTCCAGTCAACGCATTCACGCGCTGCCGCGCCGCTGCATCACTTAAATTCAACAAACTTAAGACAAACACGCGCTTTAACGCAGGATTGATTTTTTTATACGCATTAATCAAATTCGCAAACGTATTTCCTGTGCTGATTTCATCATCAATTAAGACTAACGTATCAGCTGTGTTAAAAATAGTTTGAATCTCTGCTTGTTCTGGCAGATATAAATAAAAACTCCGTGCGTGCGTGTGTGCTTCTTCAAACCCTAAAAAAGTCTGATTTTCCAAAAAATAGCGCGTAGTTTGCGAATAAATTCCGTGCTTATCGGTTTTTTTCAACCAGCTCTCATACACGCCTAAACCCAGTGCAGTTGCGGTCTCCGCCATGCCAATAAACGCAAACTGCTCACAGCGTTGCTCGGCGGCTAATAACAAATCAGCAAGCGCATTGTAGCTTTGTAATATTGCAAAAGGCTTACAAGGATAATGTTTTGCTAACACTTTGCTGACAAATAAAAAGCCGCGTTTGGGGTTATTTCGGGCGGCAAAAGCAATGTATTGGTTAAATAACCCCTCGGTTTCGTTGATAGTAACGTTTAAAGTGCCAGTCGGTAGCGATACAGTTTTTGAAAAAGACATGCGATGCTCGGAGATAAAAAAGAGGAGGTAATGCCGAAATGATTTAGTACATCTTATCTTATAATCCGTGAAAGATGAAAATTGCACCGATGTAGGTCAATTTGTTTACGAATACGCCACATAAAAAAAGCTATTTTCAGGTGTAAATCCATTACAATCTGTTGCAATAGTAGAAACAAATGCAACCTTTGGCTCTGCAAAAATAATTTTTTATACAAACCAATCAATTACTTATAATTTAACTTTCTAAAACAGAGGTGACGTAATGGCAGTAGGACAGGTTAGTTTTCCACAAATGAACCCAATTGCAGGGATTAGCTTAGGCACAACCAATGCAGGAATTAAACAAACGGTACGCGCGGATATTTTAGTGGTGCAAATGGCAGAAGGCTCTAGTTGCGCTGCGGTGTTTACCCAAAATGCGTTTTGCGCCGCGCCCGTGCATGTTGCCAAAGCTCATTTAAGCCAATCGCCACGCTGGTTATTAATTAACTCCGGCAATGCCAATGCCGGCACAGGCGCATCTGGAATGAGCAACGCTTTGTTTACTTGCGAAGCGGTAGCAAAATTAGTCAGTGGCGCAGCAACACAAGTGCTGCCTTTTTCAACTGGCGTGATTGGCGAGCCTTTGGCAGTCGATAAAATTGAACACGCTTTGCCAAATGCAATTGCACAATTAGCAGAGGAAAATTGGACTGCCGCCGCGCAAGCAATTATGACCACCGACACTTTTGCAAAAGGTGCGACACGCTGCATTGAAGTTGCTGGAGAAAAAATCACGATTAACGGCATTTCCAAAGGCGCGGGCATGATTCAGCCAAATATGGCGACCATGCTGGGCTTTATGGCGACGGATGCCAAAATATCCAGCGCGTTATTGCAAGAAATTTTAAGCTTTTCTGCCGAACAATCGTTTAATCGCATCACGGTGGATGGCGATACCTCAACAAATGATGCTTGCGTGTTAATGGCGAGCGGTTGTTCTGCTGCTCCAGAAATCACGGCGGAAAGTCCTTATTATCAAGTGTTTGCAGATGCCGTTTTAGCCGTATGCAAAGAATTGGCGGAATTGATTATTCGTGATGGCGAAGGCGCAACTAAACTGATGCGGATTGTGGTGGAAGAGGCATTGCATGATGCTGAAGCCGTGCAAGTGGCAAAAACGATTGCGCATTCACCGTTAGTGAAAACTGCATTTTTCGCCAGCGATCCAAATTGGGGACGGATTTTGGCGGCGGTGGGTCGTGCGGGTGTGGAAAATATGGATTTGGACAAAGTGCAGTTGTATTTAGGCGATGTTTGCATTGTTGAAAATGGCGGCAGAGCTGCAAGTTATACGGAACAAGCAGGACAAGCGGTGATGAATAAGGAAGAAATTACGGTCACTGTGCGTTTAGGGCGCGGCGTGGCAACACAAGAGGTTTTAACCTGCGATTTTTCTTATGATTATGTCAAAATCAACGCGGAATATCGCTCGTAAATTCAAGTAGTTAAAAAATCCGCGCGGTTATGACTGGCAGTCCTTCGAGGCATAGTTATCTACACATCTTTAGTTTAAAAAAGTGTTTATATATCAATTGGATATTGAAATATGTAGGTTGGGTTAGCTGCTTTTTTCGTCAGAAAAAAGAGCGTAACCCAACAAAGTGCGTCTATTTTAACGCTGAATGTTGGGTTACGCTTATCTCGCTTCGCTCAATAATGCTAACCCAACCTACAAAAAATTCTTTATTATCAATGCTTTTGTTATAAAAACCATCAAACTATCTTGTGTAGATAGCTATGCCTTCGAGGACTGCCAGTCATTAAATCAATCTTAGTTTTCCCCTATTTGCACTCGCTGCGTCATCGCCATTCAGTTAAATAACGAAGATTAAATATCGTAACTAACTGCAAAAATTTTAAAAACGACCGGTCGTCTTGAAAATTTTTTCGTAAAATAGGTGTATCTTTCTTTAATAGCATTGATGCTGCGCGAGTGCAAACAAGAATCACTGAAAATCATCAAACTGCCGATTTCTCCCGTTATTTAACGCCTTAGTTCGATTATGAAAAATTTCCTTGTTTTACAACTCCGCCTAGTTTTCGCCTGCGTTTGCCTGTTTTCACAAACAACATTTGCCGACAATCCCCCTTTAGCCGTCGGTTACAGCGCGTTACCTTATCTAACTCCGCCAGTCGGCAGCTATCAACTTCCACCTTTAGGACTTGCAGGCGATGGTTTGGTTTTAAATACTGCAAATAAAACGACAAAACTACACGATTTGATGGGCAACAAAATTGTGTTGCTCAGTTTTATTTACGCCACTTGCAGCGACGTGAACGGCTGCCCGTTAGCGACTTCGGTTTTGTACAAAATCAAAAATCGTTTGGCAAAAGAACCGGAACTTGCCAAACAATTGCGTTTATTAACTTTGAGTTTTAACCCAGAACACGATACGCCCGAAAAAATGGCGCATTACGGCAAAGGTTTGCAAAATTCGGGTTTGGAATGGCAATTTTTAACCACGCGCTCCGAGCAAGATTTGCAACCAATTCTGCAAAATTATCAGCAAAATGTGCAGAAAATCTTTGATAAACAAGGTAAGTTTACAGGTACGTTTTCGCATAATCTGCGCGTGTATCTGATTGATAAGAATAAACAATTGCGCAATATTTACAGCGTGGATTTTTTGCATCCTGATACCTTAATCAACGACATAAAAACCGTGTTGGCGGCTAAATCTCAGACAGAAAACACTGCGAAAAATCTGCACGACAACGCGTTATCTCAAGCCGGTGATAATAAATCAGCTTATGAAACAACAAATTATAAAACCCATTCTGTCGCGGTCACACAACGCTTAGGACGCAGTAGCAATTTACTTAAAACGATTAAACAGCCGCCGTTAGGTTTGCCCGCTGTGCCGCAACCTCCCGATAATCGCATCACGCAGGCAAAAATTGCCTTAGGAAAAAAACTGTTTTACGACCGCCGTTTGTCGCTGAATAACACCTTTTCCTGTGCAATATGTCATATTCCAGAACAGGGTTTTGCGAATAATGAAATGGCGACCGCTGTGGGTGTGGAAGGGCGCACGGTGAGACGCAACGCGCCGACTTTGTACAACGTGGCGTATATGCAAAAGCTGTTTCACGATGGGCGCGAGAATACGCTGGAGCAACAAGCGTGGTCGCCGCTGTTGGCGCATAATGAAATGGCGAATCCTTCGGTGGGTTATGTGATTGATAAAATTAAAAAAAGTTCCGATTACAACGGTTTGTTTGAAAAAACGTTTAAACGCGGCGCGAGTATGGAAACGGTGGGCATGGCGTTGGCGAGTTATCAACGCACGTTGAATTCTGCGGATTCGGCGTTTGATCGTTGGTTTTATGATAAACAAAACAAAGCGTTATCGTCAGAAGCACAGCGCGGTTTTAAATTGTTTGTCGGTAAAGCAGGATGTGCTGCTTGTCATCAAATTGGGGAAAAATCGGCGTTATTCACCGACCAAAAACTGCATAACACTGGCATTGGTTTTGATGATGCCATGAATAAATCGCCTGCCAAATTGAAAGTGCAAGTTGCGCCGGGGGTATTTGTTGATGTGGATAGCTCCACGATAAACAGTGTGACTGAGCCGAAAGCGGCGGATTTGGGGTTGTATGAAATCACGCAAAATCCTGCTGACCGTTGGCAGTATAAAACGCCAAGTTTGCGCAATATTAGTTTGACCGCGCCGTATATGCACAATGGTAGGTTTGCCACGTTGCAGCAGGTGGTGGAGTTTTATAATCAAGGCGGCGTGAAAAATGAAAATCTTGATCCGTTGCTAAAACCGTTAAATCTTTCAACCAAGGAAATCAATGAGTTAATTGCATTTTTACAGAGTTTAACAGGTAACAATGTTGCGGAATTAGTCGCGGATGGTTTTGCGGCAACAGTTGGCGAGGCAAAGTGAGTTTGTTTTGATTGTTGCAACTTTTCACGTTAGAGTTCACTGGTTTTTAAATAAGGGGGATATGATGAATAAATTTTTAAATTTCCGTAGAGACGCAATATTTTGCGTCTCTACAGCGTTGATGTTGTTGACGCTGTGTTGTTTTCAACCCGCCTTTGCCACACCCACCACACCTACCAGCGATTTTGTTGACAACGGTGATGGCACGGTGACGCATAAATTGACTGGTTTAATGTGGATGCGTTGTGCGATGGGGCAAACCTGGGATAAAGCCACAGAAAACTGTTTGGGGGCTAGCTCAGTAAGTCTTTGGAATGGTGCTGCGGCATTGAAAAGTAATTTTGCCGGTTATGATGACTGGCGGTTGCCAAGTATTATGGAGCTGCAGACGATTGTAGAACGGCAAAATTCCAGTCCTGCGGTGAACAGCACTCTATTTCCTAATATGAGTAAAAATTCCTTTTGGTCATCTTCACGGTATGTTTATTTAAGTAACTATATGTGGATTGAAGACCTTTATACAGGCAGCAACTATTTTGATAAAAAAAGTAATTATCATGCAGTGCGGCTGGTACGGGGCGGGCAATGGTTTTCAGGAGCAATGCCTAACAGCGATTTTATGGATAATAAAAATGGCACTGTGACACATAAAACGACACAATTAATCTGGCAACGCTGTGCCGCTGGGCAAATCTGGACGGACTCAACCTGTTCTGGCTCAGCGAATATTTATACTTATAATCAAGCAGTTGCTTTAGCAGGCACATTGACAGACTACAGCGATTGGCGTATTCCTAATGAAACTGAACTGTTAAGCATTGTCAATTACGAGGCATTCAATCCTGCCATTAACTTAACACTTTTTCCTAATACCAATACCACAACGATTGCCGCAGGATTTTGGTCTTCTTCACAACTTGCTCACGATGCAAGCAGTGTTTGGAATGTCAGTTTTTACGGTGGGCGTAATTATTACATGAGTATAGACCGCTCTTATGCCGTGCGCTTTGTGCGTGGACAGTGGTCGGCAAATGTCTATATTTATCCTTACGACTTATTAAAAAAAGCGGCTATTTCGTTGGGCTTTGGCACAAACTACGATGCAAAAAATGCCCAATCGGTGGAATTAAAAAACTCTTCTGCGCAAGACATCATAGTAAACAACGTTATTGTTTCAGATGCGGGTAGTTATTGGGTCAATTTATTTGTCGATGATAAAGCTAACTGTCGTCCGCTAAGTTACACACAAACAACTAAAAAATTTACCATTGCGGCTAACAGCTCATGCAAAATCAGCCTTGGTTTTTCACCGTTTGATGATTTGAATGCCAATCAATCGCTGACAGCCACCATTACCTTAAAAGCTATCATTAATGGTGTTGCAAGCGATAAAGTTATTAATGTAACAGGGTTAGGCAGAACGCAAGTGGCGAATGCTTATAACGCTAACAATAAGTTATGGGGGCAAAACACTTGGGCGGTGGCTGAGTTGAAAGGCGCAAATCCACCCATTAACACAAGGTTAGTGGGTGAGGCGATAAAATACAGTCATGCTAAGTTTTGGTATGGCAGTGTGATTGATGCCGCTTTACAAAAACCAACTGCCAGTGTTGGGAATGTAGTGGTGTTTGCGAGTAATAGTGTGAGTAAAAAAGGGCATGTGGGTGTCGTGATTCAAACCTCGCCTGTTGTGACGATGTTGAGCATGAATGACACTAAAGATTCAAATGGGGTGGCGATGCGTAGATGGTCAGTGCGTCCGATTGCTTGGTATCCAAACAAAACAGCAACGTGGTTGCCTTTGATTACCGGATTTAATGCCAGCGATGCGACAAAACATTACGGCTTTATTGATTGGAATAGCACTATGTATTAGAAACCGTTATGACTGCCAGTCCTTCAAAGGACTGGCAGTCATGCTTTCAACAAACCTCGTGAATTATCCCAACAATGTTTTTATGAATTTCTTAGCGAAATTTTTCAAGATGCCCCGTTACATCTACAGTTTTTTTAAAGATTTAGCCTAGCTGTCTTTTGGATTTTCGCCAAACCGATTTTCGCCAGGAGTACTATCAAAAAACAGAAAGACAATACCAATAATAGGGACAAGTAACCACCATCCTCTACGGTCTATATCATGCATTCTTCGTACGCTTACTGCGATTCCAGGTATTAATGTAGCTAGGGAATAAATAACTGAAATAATGCCTAAATTAATCTGAAGTGCTGCGTTTAGAATACCGCTAACAACCCCAATGCCAAATACTATAAGCATATTGAATAAGACAAACATCCAATACTCTTTTCTTCTAGCACGCCCATTGAAATCGGCATACTGTTTTAACACTTTTAAATACCATTCCACAATTAATGCTCCTCATTCCCCCAATTATTTTAGTAAGCAGTGATGGGGGTTAATATCTGCCTAACCATCCATTCAGGAGACAGCGAACCACCTCCTGAAGTACCAAAAAAGAAATGACTTTTAAATTACCTAAGATCCTGACGCTCTCCTGCAATCAATATTGGGGTATTTCTAACTAGTCAACCCCACTGGCTTTTCGGTTCGTCCTAAGCTTGTCGAAGGATGATTGGAAAAATCTAAGTGGCGTAAGTAGTTACGATTTTTTCTGTGCAACTAACGTATCGACTTTAATATCAGGCGTAGCCGCAGTTGCTTGATTGAGTTTATCAATGAAAGGTTGAGTTTGGGCTTTAAAATCCGCCAAAAATTTCTCTGACACCGCAAAAGACTCCGGCAAATTTACCGCTAACGGATCTTGATGCACTCCATCAATGCGGAATTCATAATGCAAATGCGGCCCAGTGGCTAAACCGGATTGCCCAACATAACCAATCACATCGCCTTGCGAAACTTCACTGCCGACCGCTTGGCTGTCCGCAAAACCTGATAAATGCCCGTACAGCGTGGTGTATTTTTCGCCGTGTTGCACAATAATCACATTGCCATAACCATTTTGTGTGCCACGGAAAATAATTTTGCCATTGCCAACAGTTTTCACTGACGTGCCAATTGCAGCCGCATAATCCACACCTTTATGCGCACGAATGGTGTTTAAAATCGGATGACGGCGGTGCATATTAAACAAGGAACTGACGCGGGCAAAATCGACTGGGCTGCTTAAAAAAGTCTTTTTCATCCCCTTGCCTTGCGGGGTGTAATAAGTGGAATTTCCGTCTTCATCTTTGTAACGAATCGCCGCAAAAGTTTTGCCTTTATTGGTGAATTCAGTTGCGACAATATCACCCGTATAAACTTGTTTGCCTTCCACTAAAAATTTTTCATAAACCACCGTGAATTGATCGCCGTCTTTCAAATTTTCAGCAAAATCAATATCCCACGCGAAAATATCGACCAGTTTCATAATCAATTTATCGGGCAAACCTGCGCGTTTTGCATCCAAAAACAACGAGTCAGAAATTGTCCCTTGCACGGTAGCAATTTCTTTATCAATCGGCGCACTGATGATTTGCACGTCATAACCTGTTTCGCTGCGCGTGGCAATTAAGGTATCAATCGGATTTTTTTTGTAAACTAAATGTTCCAATTCCCCCGGTGCGGTGATTTTCAGTTGCACCATGTCGCCCACATCTAAATCAACTAGGCTATGACCTGCTTCAGAAGCGGTGATGTCGTTTAACGTGGTTTTGCTTAAGTCAAATTTGGAAAAAATGCTGGATAAACTTTCGCCGCTTTTCACTTGATAATCCACAATCAGCGGGTATTGAATTTGCGGGGTTGTGTCGCTTAAAAAATCGGCGGCAGCATCATAAATAGAAGGTGTTACGATAGTATTTACGCTAATCGCGCTTTCAGTCATCCGTGGTGAAATCAATGCGTAGCTTGCGCTGGCAGCGATTGCAGAAGTGAGTCCTAAAAACAATGATTGATAGATTCTATTTTTCACGAGTCTCTTTGATTTATAGTAAGTTTTGGAAGGCTAGACGAAAGAAATCGGCTAGTATTTGGATAAAATGTAGGATGTTCATAATCTTTTATTCCACTCAATATGTCAAACGAATCATATTATAATAGGTCAATTATTTTTACTTAACGGGAGTTGTTTGTGGACAAAGAGGCGTTGGAAAGCTTAAGTCGCGGTACGCATGAAATATTGCTGACAGCGGATTTGGAAAAAAAATTGCAAGAAGGGCGACCTTTACGGGTGAAGGCAGGGTTTGATCCGACTGCGCCGGATTTGCATTTAGGGCATACCGTATTGATTAATAAGTTAAAACAGTTTCAAGACTTAGGACATCAAGTGCTGTTTTTGATTGGCGATTTTACCGGCATGATTGGCGATCCAACCGGCAAAAATGTCACGCGCAAACCGCTGACGCGCGAAGATGTTTTGGAAAATGCTAAAACCTATCAAACACAGGTTTTTAAAATTTTAGATCCCGAAAAAACCCAAATTATGTTCAATTCGGAATGGATGGGCAAAATGTCGGCAGCCGATTTAATTCAGTTGGCGGCAAAAAGTAGCGTAGCAAGGATGTTAGAGCGAGATGATTTCACCAAACGTTATAAAAGTGGACAATCCATAGCGATTCACGAGTTCTTATATCCGCTGATTCAAGGCTATGATTCGGTGGTGATGAAAGCTGATGTGGAATTGGGAGGAACTGACCAAAAATTCAATTTGTTAATGGGACGGCAATTGCAGGAAGTTTACGGACAAAAACCGCAAGTCGTAATGACGATGCCGATTCTGGAAGGTTTAGACGGCGTGCAAAAAATGTCTAAATCGCTGAATAATTATATTGGTGTGTCGGATACGCCTGACGATATGTTTGGAAAAATCATGTCGATTTCAGATGAATTGATGTGGCGGTATTTTGAACTGTTAAGTTTCAGACCGATGACAGAGATTTTGCAATGGAAAAAAGCCTCTGAAGAAGGCGCGAATCCGCGTGATTATAAAGTGGCATTGGCGCAGGAAATTATTGCGCGTTTCCATGATGCAGCAGCGGCGAGTAAAGCGTTGGAAAGTTTTGAGGCGCGTTTTCAACGTGGCGCAATGCCGGAGGAAATGCCAGAATTTACCTTTAAAGCCGAATCAGAGGGATATGCGATTGCTAATTTGTTGAAAGATGCAGGTTTGACTGCAAGCACTTCAGAAGCATTGCGCATGATTGGACAAAGTGCCGTTAAAATTGATGGCGAAACGATTAGCGATAAAAAACTCATCATTCCAGCAAGTTCAACACACGTTTATCAAGTGGGAAAAAGAAAATTTGCGCGGGTGACGGTGGCTTGAGAAATCTCCGTCTGACATAATCTGCACTCACCAGCCCTTTCAAGGGGAAAGGGCTGATAAATACTATTGTGCTTTCAGTCTGCTTTGGTTTTTTTAAGATTAAAAGCAAACCTACCGTTAAAAACGATTTACAACAATACGTCCGCCGGAAATTACCAAGTCAGGATATTCTAAAATTTTAAAGCGTTCTAGCGCATTGCCACGCACAGCAATCACATCAGCAGGTGCGCCAGGAGTTAATGTTCCTAATCCTGGAATACCCAAATCCGCACCGGATTTAGAGGTTGCGGCTTTTAAAATATTCAATACATCAGCAAAATCAATAGTATCGCCGCTAAGCGTATGCAGCATAGTGTGCAGTTCTTGACCATCAATGCCCCAAGGCACATTGTCGTGGGCAATTTCAGCACCGTAAACCACATTTGCTCCTTTCATTCCCAAACTCATGGCGTTGCTATTCATTTCTGTACAGGATGAATGAGTATCGAGTGTAGAAACAACTGTTATTTTGCTGTCTGCAATGCGTTGCAACACTGCATCACTAATACCTGCACAGGGTAAATGCACTAATTCGTCAACGTGTGCATCTAAAGCGCGGACTACGCCAGTTTCTTCACCCACAAAAGCCAAAACCCGTTTGTTTAACGCATGAGCTTTATCAACAATCGCTTTGACAATTTCTGCTGAGAGCATCGGCCAAGGCGCAGTTGGCAGAGTATGTCCGTGCGTCATCCAATGTCTGCCCGGCTCTCCACCGGGCTCTAAGGAAATCACCACAGCATTAGCACCTCCGTTGACTAGCGTTTGTACCACTGTTTGCGCCTCTGCAACAGAAGAGGCTTCTATACCAATTTTATTGTAACCGCCAGTGCCACCAAATACATTAAGCGGATAGCCGCTTGGTGCTTGCACAATAGGCCCAGCACTGAATAAGCGTAAATTACCAAGTCCACCTTCTCTGCGCTTTAGTGGCCCGCCCACATCTTGCGCAGTTGTCACTCCGTGCATTAAAACAACACGTTTATCTACATTTTGAAAACTAATGTGACCGTGCCGTTCTATAAAGCCTGGCAAAATAGTCGCATTACCTAATGCAGATTGTTTTATACAAGCATTCGCTAAACTCGCCTGCGTGCCCACTTGTGCAATCTTGTTGCCTTGAATCACCACAGCAGCAGCGGTTAATACTTGATTGCCGTCAAACACGCGATCAGCCGTAATCAATCGGCATGTTGCAGGATCAGTTGGCAAGGGGGGGAGTGTTGTTGAACCTGTTGTATCTGGATCTGTTGTGTGCGCTATTGATAAACTTGTAACACAAGCTAAAGCAATAGAACTGATAATTTGGAGAAGTCTCATAGATAACTCACTTACATAAATTTAAAAAACCAATATTGCACAAAATATACCAATCTATTTTTTAGAAATTTAATATTTATATATCAATTAGTTATTTTATTTATAGTAAATTTAGTTGATACGAAACACTTTATAATCTAAGTGAAATCACACACTGCTAATAAATTAAATAACATAGTTTTTAATTTATTATGGAAAATAACCTAACGGCTGTTGCCATTTCCCTGTGCATTTTTAGAAAATAAGTTTTAAGACATCAAAAAACCTTTCAGGTCTTTAAGACCTGAAAGGTTTAGGCAGCAAATCGAATTATAAAAATTTACGCTTTTTTCACAAATTCAGATTTCAATTGCATCGCACCGATACCTTCAATTCTGCAATCAATATTGTGGTCGCCGTCAATCAAGCGAATGATTTTCACTTTTGTGCCGACCTTAATCACTGACGATGAGCCTTTGACTTTTAAATCTTTGATAACAGAGACATTATCGCCATCTTGCAAGACTGTGCCGTGCGCATCTTTCACAATAAAGGCTTGTTCTGCGGCTTCTGCTCCGGTTTGTTGTGACCATTCGTGTGCACATTCTGGGCAAATATACATGGCGTTATCTTCGTAAGTATATTCTGAACCGCATTGTGGACAGGGAGGCAAACTGCTCATTGTTGGTATCCTATGTTGATTGATTAAATTGAATACTTAGAGCTGGCAAATTCGATTGCCCTTCTAAATTATAGGCTATTGTAACCTGAACGGCGGGCGGTGTGTTTTTGATGGATTGATAAACTTCTGAGGTGATAAAAAGATTTTTTCAGATAAAAGTTATGAAAAAAATTTAAGACGACTGGTCGTCTTAAAAAATTCAACGCGATAAGATGCGTCAACTCATGGGATGCTGCTGACTTAAGAAAGCGCATCGCCAACGTTTAATGCGTATCCCTTCGTTCAGCACATACTATTGCACTAAAAAAGTTTTAGAGTGTAGAGACGCAAAATTTTGCGTCTGTACAAACCTTGAAATTTTTGCCCAGTTGCTTAAGTCAGGTTTAGGTCGACACTTATGATTTGTTATATGTAGTGTAAAATCTATGGGGAATGCGCCGTTGCTTAATCTAACACCACAAATCTGCGCAATCATCAAAATGCTGTGTACAGTCACAGCGGTTTTAAGTTTATTTTTACAAACATGATACTTATGGAAAATTTTACCCCTTATTCAGCATTGATTGGCGGAATGCTGATTGGTTTAGCTGCGGCGTTATTGCTGTTGTTTAATGGTCGCGTGGCTGGCATTTCTGGCATTGCCAGCGGCATTTTACCGCCTTGGCGTGAAGACACAGGCTGGCGTTTATGCTTTTTAGCAGGATTAATAGTCGCGCCGATTTTGTTTCAATTATTCGGCGGACAGGTTACTTTAAAAATTAACGCCTCGTTGCCGGTGCTGGCTGTGGCGGGATTATTAGTCGGTTATGGCACAAGTTTAGGACGCGGCTGCACCAGTGGGCATGGAATTTGTGGCTTGGCGCGATTCTCCATCCGTTCAGCCGCCGCCACGCTCACATTTATGCTGACTGCGGCAATCACTGTGTATAGTGTTCAACATTTAATCAACACAGGAAGTTAAGGAAATGGCTAAATATTTATCGGCTTTGTTTAGCGGTCTTGTGTTTGGATTAGGCTTGTGTGTTTCGCAAATGATGAATCCGCAAAAAGTGATTGGCTTTTTGGATGTGGCTGGCGCGTGGGATGCCAGTTTAGCTTTAGTGATGGCAGGAGCGTTAGCGGTTGCGGGCGTGGCGTGGGGTTTGATTTTACGGCGAGAAAAACCAGTGTTGGAAGCGGAGTTTCAAGTGGCGAAAACTACACAGCTTGATTCATCGTTAATCGCAGGGGCTGCCATATTTGGGATTGGCTGGGGCTTGTCAGGGTTTTGTCCGGGCCCTGCAATTGCTGGTTTGAGTTTAGGAATTGTTGAAAGTTATGTTTTTGTTGGCGCAATGTTTGTGGGAATGTGGGTATTTCAAATCGTTTCAAAAGCAAAGTAGCGACAAGTTGTTGAAAAGAAAATGGATTTTTTAGATTGCGAAAGTAGAGCGAACTTTTTGTTCGCTCTACATTTAAAATAGCGCGATATTAAGGTTCAAAAAACAGGTAATCAGTATTGCCGACATACTGCGCTACAAGACTTGGGTTGTTAATCGCTAATTTCAAAGATAAGTTACGAAATTTTTCAAGACGACCAGTCGTCTTGAAAAAATTTGTAGTTTTTAACCATCAATGCGTGGTTATTTGGAAAGCTGCCGCGCAGTAGAAACGTTGCAATACAAGGTTTCTACCGCTTAAGAAACACTACAGATAGACGGCACGCACGATGAGCCAGCCCTGTCTTTTTCAAAATTGCAACGGCAAATAATGATCTACCAACAACGCCGTAAACAACACCATCAAATACACAATTGAAAAACCAAACGTTTTCATTGCAGTTTTATCATCTTTATTGCGCATCATCAGCACGGCAAAATAAATAAAACCACCGCCTAAAATCACCGCGCTTGCCAAATAAACCAACGCACTCATGCCCGTTAAATAAGGCAACAAGGTCACAATAAACAACAAAATCGCATACAGCAAAATATGCAGGCGCGTAAACTCCACGCCATGCGTGACAGGCAACATCGGCACGCCAATGCTGGCATACTCTTTTCGTTTCGCAATCGCCAGCGGCCAAAAATGCGGCGGAGTCCAGACAAAAATAATCAGTGATAACAACAACGAATAAGGATGCACTTCACCTGTCATTGCACACCAACCCAACACCGGCGGCGCAGCCCCCGCAATTCCGCCAATCACAATATTTTGCGGAGTCATATGTTTTAAATACGCGGTATAAATCACCGCGTAACCGACTAGGGAAATCATCGTCAACACCGCAGTTAAGGTGTTCACCAAAAACACCAACACCAGCATTGAAATCACCATTAAAAACAACGCAAACGCAATTGCATTGCCAATCGTAATTCTGCCATCGGCTAAAGGACGATTTTTAGTTCTGTCCATATTCACATCGGTTTTATATTCAATGCACTGATTAATCGCCGCCGCAGAAGAAGAAGCCAGTCCAATCCCAATCGTGGCATAAATCAACAAATCAACAGGTGGCAAACCGGGCACTGCCAATAACATACCGACAATCGCGGAAAAAATGAGTAAAGAAACCACTTTGAGTTTGCATAACCCAAGATAGTTTTTCCAAGCAGGTGCAGGCATTTCAGTTGTCATCACGATTTAAAGTCATTCCATGTTTTTGATTATTGTATAGAATAGCCTGAACGCATTATTATTGAAATACTTAACAAAACAAACAGACCCAGACGAGGATTAGATGATAACAAGACTCCTATTAAGGACTTTGCTGTGCGTGCCTCTTTTAGCGCATGGCAGCGAAGTGAAAGTCCATGAAAAAGTGCTGAGCAATGGCTTAAAAATTTTGCTAAAAGAAGATCACCGCTCGCCTGTGGTGGTTTCGCAAGTGTGGTACAAAGTGGGTTCAAGCTATGAACCCAACGGCATCACCGGCATTTCGCATATGCTAGAACACATGATGTTCAAAGGTACAGATGATTATCCGATGGGCGAATTCTCCCGCATCATTGCTGAAAATGGCGGCGATGAAAATGCGTTTACCGGCGAAGATTACACCGCGTATTTTCAAACTTTGGAAAAATCGCGTTTAGAAGTGAGCTTTAAATTGGAATCGGATCGGATGCGTAATCTGCATTTGTTGCCCGATGAGTTGAAAAAAGAATTGGAAGTCGTCACTGAAGAACGAAGAATGCGCACCGATGACCAGCCGCGCGAAAAAATGAATGAGTTGTTTCGCGCGATGGCATTCACCAACAGCCCTTATAAAAATCCGGTAATTGGTTGGCCAAGCGATATTGCCGCCTATAAAGTGGAAGATTTGCAAGCGTGGTATCAACGCTGGTACGCACCGAATAATGCAACATTGGTTGTGGTCGGTGATATAGACCCGCAAGCGACCTTTGCTTTGGCAGAAAGTTATTTTGGCAAATTACAACCGAGCGAAATCAAGCCGTTAAAACCGCAAACTGATATGGAACAACGCGGTGTGCGAAAAATGACGGTAAAAGCTGCCGCAAAACTGCCTTATATTTTAATGGGTTATAAAGTGCCCTCTTTAAAAACAGCACAGAATGAAACCGATGCTTACGCGCTGGAGGTGTTAGCAGGGGTTTTAGATGGCGGCAGCAGTGCACGTTTAACGAAAGATTTAATTCGCGGACAACAAATCGCCAGCTCTGTGGATGCGGGCTATAACTTATCTTCGCGTTTGGATGATTTGTTTATTTTGGAAGGCACGCCTGCGGATGGAAAAAGCGTTTTGGATTTGGAACAAGCTTTAAAAGTTCAAGTGAAAAATTTGCAAACGAATTTAGTGAGTGCGGATGAATTGCAACGTATTAAAGCGCAAGTATTGGCGAATAAAATTTATGAACGCGATTCTAATTTTTATCAAGGCATGTTGTTGGGGATTTTTGAAACCGTTGGTTTAAATTGGCAAAAACAAGAAGAATACGTCAGCAAAGTTAATCAAATTACGGCAGAACAAATTCGTGAAGTCGCGCGTAAGTATTTGATTGAAGACCATTTGAATGTGGCTTATCTTGATCCACAACCCACTACTGAAGATCCCAAAGCCAGCCCGATAACAGGAGGTCGTCATGCGCATTAATTTTAAACTAACTCAACAACAGGACTGCCAGTCCTTTAAAGGACTGGCAGTCCTAAAAACTGCACTTTTATCACTCTGTGTGCTGTTTGCATTTAGTTTTACAACACAAGCCGCCGCCAAAATTGAACAATGGACAACAACCAAAGGTGCGCGAGTGTTTTATGTGCAAACGCAAGGTTTGCCGCTGGTCGATATTCAAATTAGCTTTGATGCCGGCAGTGCCAGAGACGGAGCGCAAAAAGGCATTGCCGCCTTAACTTCGGATTTACTCAAATCCAGCGCAGGTTCATGGAGCACGGATGAAATCGCACGGCGTTTTGAATCGGTAGGTGCGCGTTTTGACAGCGAAACCAACGCAGAAACAGGCTCTTTAGAAGTACGCAGTTTAACCGAACCGGCTTTGCTGAAAAAAACACTGGAAACGCTGCAAGTGGTTTTAACAAAACCACAATTTAATCCGGCAGATTTTCAACGCGAAAAAAATCAAACCTTAGCCACCATCAAACAACGCGAAGAATCACCAGCGGAATTAGCCGATTTAGCCTTTGATACAGCGGTGTTTGGAAATCACCCGTATGCGTCACCAACCGCAGGTTATCTCAAAACCGTTTCCGATCTGAAAGCGCAGGATTTAAAACAGTTTTATCAACGCTATTATGTCGCGGCAAATGCCATGATTGTCATCGTTGGTGATTTGGACAAACAACAAGCGCAACAAACCGCCGAACAATTGTTGCAAGGCTTGCCCGTAGGCGAAAAACCAGCTGCCTTGCCTGATGTGAAAATGCCAGAAAAAGCCAGCGTGCAAAAAATCAATTTTCCATCCAGTCAAACGCATGTGTTAGTCGGATTGCCCGGCATGAGCCGCACCGACCCTGATTTTTTCCCGCTCTATGTCGGCAATCATATTTTAGGCGGCAGTGGCTTGGTGTCGAAATTATTTGATGAAGTGCGCGAAAAACGCGGGCTGGCTTACAGTGCTTACAGTTATTTCGCTCCGATGGTGAAACAAGGCGCGTTCACCATTGGTTTGCAAACGAAAAATGAGCAAACAGAACAAGCCTTAAAAGTGCTGAATGACACGGTGAATGATTTCATTAACAACGGCATTACCGAAGCAGAATTATCAGCCGCAAAGAAAAATATTACCGGCGGTTTTGTAATGCGCTTTGATACCAATAATAAACTTGCCGATTACGTCACGCGGATTGGTTTTTATAATTTGCCACTGGATTATTTGGATACTTTTCCACAAAAAGTGGAAGCTGTAACCGCTGAACAAGTGAAAGAAGCGTTTAAACGGCGCGTTGTACCGGCGTTATTTCAAACGGTAACGTTAGGTGGTAGTGCCGCGAAAAAATAAGTTTTCAATTATTACGCTTGTTGTAGAGTCGCAATTTATCGCGGCTCTACTGAATTTGAAATTTTAAATCGTTTGAAATTTTGAGGATAAAGAACCTTGCCAAATCACATTATTAAACGCTGCGATGAATGTGGCAGTGCTTTTTTTTCTGCTTCGTCGCCCATGCAGCAACTTTGCCCCGAATGTGCGCATCAGCTGTATGGCTATCCGCCTTGCGTGCATGTTTTTAAAAACCAAAGCTGTGAAAAATGTGGCTGGAATGGCGCGCGGTCAAGTTATATGCGCAATTTGCTGGCAGAAGACCCGAATACAAACAATATAAATCAATGAAAAATAAAGTAAAAATTATTGGTGGTGACTGGCGCGGACGCAATATTCATTTTGAAGACAGCCCCGGTTTACGCCCGACTCCGGCACGAGTTCGCGAAACCCTGTTTAATTGGTTGCAGTTTGATATTTTGGGTCGTCGCTGTTTGGATTTATACGCAGGCAGTGGCGCGTTAGGATTTGAAGCGGCTTCGCGGGGGGCAAAAGCGGTGGTGCAGGTTGAGCAAAATCCTTTCGTGTGTCGGCAACTACATGAAAATGCAGAAGTTTTAAAAGCTACGCAAATCAAATTAATGCAAAGCGAAGTGTTTCGGTTTTTAGCCGGAAACAGTGAGTTGTTTGACGTGGTGTTTATTGACCCGCCGTTTGCAAAAGGCTTGGCGGTGCAAACGTGTCAGTGGTTGGAAGATAAAGGTTGGTTGAATACTCATGCGAAAATTTATGTGGAAGTGGAGCAGCACTTGGTTTTAGAAGGTTTACCGGAAAATTGGCAATTGCTAAAACACAAAACGGCGGGGGAAGTTGGCTATTATTTGTTTGAGCGGCTGTAGTTTAGGAATGCGCATGAAATAAACGCGGCAGCTTTACAACTAGCAGTCCTTAAAGGCATAAGTATCTACACATCTTGAAATCATAAAGTTATTTTATATCAATATGATACATTGATATGTAGACTGGGTTAGCTACTTTTTTCGATAGAAAAAAGAGCGTAACCCAGCAGGGTGTTTCAAAACGCTGAATGCTGGGTTACGATTATTTCGCTGTCGCTCAATAATCTAACCCAGCCTACAAATAATTCTTTATTATCAATAAGTTTTAATAATATTGATGTTAAAAACTTGTGTAGATACCTATGCTCTAAAAGGCAATCTGTTCGTGCTTTTTGTGTTTTTCGTGGAAAAAATGAGTCTCATGCGTAACATCAGTGACTTCATAGTAGTTTCATAGCTAATTCACAGCCACTTCACAAGCGAATGCCGCTAACTTTGGTTTGTAGGTTGCATTGTTTAAGGTGTTGCGGCTTTTTAGAATAGTGTTATCCGCAGGTTTTGTGGATAATCTGCTAAATTTACATTTCACGGATCAATAGCTGATCATTCAGGCAAATAGGACGACTTAAACCAATGGCAACCAAACTAACCGAAAACACTCTCAAAAAAATTCGCGACTTAATTCATGATTTTGATTTCAAAACTCTGTTTAATCAACTCGGCTGGTCTAAGCCGTTAGATAATCGGAATATCACGGTTACGGTGAATGCTCAAGAATTAACCTATCAGCAGATTGCGCAACTTTCTGGTGTCGTGGTTTTACACGTTGCCAACATTCCAGACAGCAAAACCCGCCTTGCTTTGCATGATGAAATCAGCCGCATTCACCATGAACATTTGCTGATTTTTGTGGACAACGAGAAAACCCAAAGTTGCTGGTCGTGGTTAAAACGCGAAGGCAAAAAAGCCTTGCCGCGCAGTCATAGTTATTTCAAAGGGCAGTCGGGCGATTTATTGTTATCGAAAATCGTCAACATGATGGTTGAGTTTACAGAGCTTGAGCAAGGCGATTTTTCTATTGTTGATGTCACTAGCCGTTTGCGCAATGCGTTGGATATTGAACCTGTCACGAAAAAGTTTTTTAAAGATTTTGCCGATCTTCACAGCGATTTTGTTGAACAGATTTTAGGTATTCCGAATGAAAAACATCGCGCTTGGTATGCGTCTGTATTATTGCATCGGTTGATGTTTATTTGGTTTTTGCAGAAAAAATCTTTCGTAGATAAAGGCAACACCCATTATTTAAAAGATAAATTGGATTATTTTCAATCCACTTTAAAAATAGATTGTTATTACAAAGAGTTTTTAAAGCCGCTATTTTTTGAAGGTTTTGCGAAACCAAAAAATGAACGCAGTAAAGAAACGAATCAATTATTGGGAGAAATTCGTTATTTAAACGGCGGTTTGTTTTTGCCGCATCAAATTGAAGAGCGTTATCCTGATATTCAGGTGAATGATAAAGCCTTTAGCGATTTATATGATTTGTTCAAAAAATATTCGTGGAATTTAAACGATACGATAGGCGGTGCGGATGATGAAATTAATCCTGATGTATTGGGTTATATTTTTGAGAAATACATCAATCAGAAAGCTTTTGGTGCGTATTACACCCGCCCTGAAATTACCGATTATTTGTGTGAGCGCACGATTTCAAAATTGATTTTGGATAGGATTAATACAAATTATAATTTTGAGGTAGAGACGCAAAATTTTGCGTCTCTACAAACGTATCAATTTAAAGATTTACCGGAGTTATTATTTAAACTGGACGCGCCGTTATGTAAAAAACTCTTGCATGACGTATTGCCGAATTTAAGTTTATTAGACCCTGCTTGCGGTTCAGGGGCTTTTTTAGTCGCGGCAATGAAAATGCTGATTAACGTTTATGCGGCAATTATTGGCAAGATTATCTTTTTACACGATGCGCATTTAACGCAGTGGTTAGAAAACACCAAAAAAGAACATCCGAGCATTGATTATTTTATTAAAAAGGAGATTATTAAAAATAATTTATTCGGCGTGGATATTATGCCGGAAGCGACAGAAATTGCTAAATTGCGGTTGTTTTTGGCGTTGGTTTCTTCGGCGCGAAAAGTGGAGGAGTTAGAGCCGTTGCCGAATATTGATTTTAATATTATGGCGGGAAATTCATTGATTGGTTTATTGAATGTAGAAGGGGAAAAGTTTAATCAGTTAGGGAAAACGGGGGATATTTTCTTAGATAATGAGGCGCAAACGTATAGCCAAATTTTGCAGGAAAAAAATCGCTTAATTGCCAGTTATAAAGATGCGCAAACCTATAGTCAGAATTTGGCTTTGTTACGCGATAATATTTCAGAAGTAAAAAGAAAGGCGTATCGTAAATTAAATAAATTGTTGTTGGCTGAATTTGAACGGTTGCAGATTAAGTTTGAGCAGGCGACATGGGATGAGGCGAAAAATAAGGAAGGCAAGCCGATTAAACGGGCGTTGACGTTGTTGGATATTGAGAGTTTGCAGCCGTTTCATTGGGGTTATGAGTTTGATGCGATTTTTGCGCGGGGTGGTTTTGATGCGATTATTACCAATCCGCCTTGGGAAGCTTTAGAGCCAAATGGAAAAGAGTTTTTCCAAGAATATAACGCTCTTTTCTCGAAAAATAAAATGACGATTAAAGATTATGAGAAAGAAATACGAGAGATATTAAAACAAGACGATGTGAAAAAAGCGTGGCTGGATTATCACAGCAGCTATAATCATCAAAGGCTATTTTTTAGAATAGCAGGACAATATAAAAATCAAGTTCCTATTATTGATGGTAAAAAACACGGTAAAGATGTTAATTTATACAAACTTTTTACTGAGCAATCATTTAATTTGTTGAAAGAAAATGGCGAATGCGGAATTGTGATTCCTAGCGGTATTTATTCTGATTTAGGTGCAAAAAGTCTGCGTGATTTATTGTTTAATCATACTGAAATTACTGGATTATTTTGTTTTGAAAATAATAAACTTATTTTTGAAGGTGTACATCGTAGTTTTAAATTTGTAGTTTTGACATTTAAAAAAGATAGCGAAACAACAATTTTTCCTGCTGAATTTATGCGCCATGAAGTTAGCGAATTAGCGAATTTTCCTAATCAAAACAGTTTATATTTGCACACTGATTTGATTAAAAAACTATCGCCTGATTCCCATTCAATTATGGAGTTTAAAAGCGCGTTAGATGTAAAGATTGCAGAAAAAATGCTGTCTGTTCCATTATTAGGCGAATATTTAAAGGATACTTGGAATTTAGAATTGCATCGTGAATTTAATATGACCGATGACAATTATTTATTCAAAACTGAAAGCTCAGAATCTAGTTTGCCAATGTACGAAGGTAAAATGATTCATCAATTTAGCAGTTCATGGGGTGAGCCGCGTTATTGGATTGATGAGTCAGAAGGAAGAGAAGCAATTTTAGGAAGAACAGAAGATGATGGTCAAGAATTGGGTTATCAAAAATATCGTTTAGCTTATCGTTCAGTTGCTTCAAGCACAAATGAAAGAACTTTAATTTCTACTATTATTCCTCCTTGCTTTACTGGAAATTCTATTAATATATCTGAGTCATTAAATGCTTATGGCTTGCTAATTTGTGTTAGCTTTTTTAATTCTTTTGTTATTGATTGGTTATTAAGACAAAAAGTATCAGCCAACATCAACATGTTTTATATTTATCAACTCCCCATTCCCCGCCTCACCGAAAAAGACCCGCAATTCAAACCCATTGTAGAACGCGCGGCGGCATTAATCTGCACCACACCGGAATTTGATGATTTACGCGCCGAGTTAGCAGAGCAAGGCTATACCGTTCGCCCTGAGCTTGTCGAAGGGCGTGGTTCGACAAGCTCACCACGAACGGATTTTCAGATTCGCGCCGAACTCGATGCCATCATCGCCCACCTTTACGGCTTAACCGAATCCGAATTTGCCCACATTTTAAAAACCTTCCCCATCGTCAAAGAAGAAATTAAAACGGCGGCAATGGTGGAATTTAAAAAACTCGCACAGGAGACTCTAAAATGAATGCAATCAATGCAACTGAATTAAAAACACAAGGCATTTTAGCCATTATGACCGCTTTAGAACATGAAGAAGAAGTCGCTATTACGGAAGAAGGAAAACCGCAATTTATTGTCATGGGAATGGAACATTATCAAAAACTGCGGGAATATGAATTAAAAATTGCTATTCAAGAAGCAAAAGCTGATATTGTCGCAGGGCGTTATATCATTGAAACCGCTGATGAACACAATAATAGAATTGATAAAATGATGAGTGAATATGAGCTACAAACTGAAAACGCCTGAGAGTTACAATAAAAAATTGGCGAAATTTTTAAAAAGTAACCCTGTTTTAATAACGCCATACAAAAAAACTATCACGCTCTTAGAAGAAAATCCTTATCATCCATCATTAAGATTGCATAAATTATCAGGTGATTTAAAAGAATTTCACAGCGTTTCAATTAATCTAAAATATCGAATCGTGATTGATTTTATTATTGAAGACGAGCTAATAACTTTAATCAACATCAGCAATCATTATGAATAATAAAAACTGGTAGCAGGAGAAAAATAATGCCAACAATTTCTATTTTTTATGGAATTATCATCAAAATGCTATTTGATGACCACAACCCACCTCATTTTCATGCTGAATATGGCGAATACGAATTAGTCGTCACCATCAGCCCAATTAAAATTATCAAAGGCGAAGCCCCAAAACGGGTTAAATCCATGATATTAGAATGGGCAGCATTACATCAGGAAGAATTAATTCAGGATTGGGAACTTTGCGCAACGTTAAAAAGTCCATTCCCGATTGAACCATTGGAGTAATTAAAATGCTTTATGTCATCAAACAAATAAAACAAAATTCTGATAATTACAGTATTCAAATCACTTATTCTGATGATGTTGTGATTAATGCGACTTTTAGCGATATTTTGAACCAAGGCGTAATGACTATATTAAAAAATAAAGATACTTTTAATCAAGTTGAAATTGGTAAACGAGGACGCTCTATTATTTGGAAAGAATACGATATTGATTTTTGTGCTGATTCGTTACGTTTTAAATTTGAAGACACAGAAAATACATTAACAAATTCTCCTGAACTTTTTGAATCGCAAGCCGCATAAAAACAGCAATGACGAAAATTAAAAAACTAGCAGGAGAAAAATAATGACCACTATTTCAATAGACGACGAAATCATTAATGAATTAGTTTCTGTGAGCCATTGCAAAAATGCGCAAGAAGCCATTATGAAAATTATCAATGATTATTTGCAACAACAAAAAACTAAAAAACCGCTTTTTGAACAACTGCACTTAAACGATGCTTTTGACAATGAAGAAATTGATAATCTATTTCAACGTAATAAAAATGATACTGGCAGAGAATTAGAATTATGAAATATCTAATAGATACCTGCGTATTATCAGAATGTACGAAAAAAGAACCTGATGATTTCGTTGTAAACTGGATTAATCAACAACAAGCCGAAAATCTTTTTTTAAGCATTTTAACAATTGCCGAAATTAAAAGCGGTATTCATAAAATCAGAAATTCACAACCTCAACGCAGCACAAAATTAAAACATTGGCTTGATGGAATAGAAATTAAATTCTCTTCCCGCATTTTGCCTGTTTCAGAACAAGTTCTGAATAATTGGTCAGAAATAACAGCAGATGCAGCATTGCAAGGGCAAAAAATGCAAGTGATGGATTCTTTGATTGCCGCCACCGCTTATACACATAAATTGATTTTGGTGACGCGAAATGTAGATGATTTTAAAATAGCACCGATTGAAATTTTTAATCCTTATAAATAAAGATTGGAAAATTATGCCAACCATCTACGACAATATCGAAAACCAACTTGCCACCGCTTTAAAAGACGCATTTAACGAAGCCTATAAAGCCGATATTTGTGTCGGTTATTTCAATTTACGCGGCTGGAATAATTTTGCCGATTATGTGGATAAATTCGCAGGCGGTGAAGACAATCAATGCCGCTTAATTGTCGGAATGCAAACGAAACCGCAACAACTGATTGAACAGCATTACAGCAAAACCGATATTACTATCGACAATCAAACCGCCATTGCCTTAAAAAGACAGTTAGCCGAAGACTTTAGAACCCAATTAACCCTCGGCATTCCCACTGCTAACGATGAGCAAATTCTCAATCAACTCGCCCAACAGTTAAAAGATGAAAAACTGGTGGTGAAACTGTTTGTGGAATATCCACTTCATGCCAAGCTGTATTTAATTCACCGCACCGACAAATTTCACCCCGTTTTAAGCTATTTAGGCAGCAGCAATTTAACCTTGGCAGGATTAGGACATCAAGGCGAACTCAATATTGATGTACCCGACAAAGACGCAGCGGAAAAACTGTGCAACTGGTTTGAAGACCGCTGGAACACGCGCTATTGCCTAGACATCAGCAAAGACCTGATTGATATTATTGAAGAAGGCTGGGCAAAACCAAAATCACCGTACACCATTTATTTGAAAATGGCGTATCACTTGTCACAGGAAGCCCGCGCCGGATTGAATGAATTTACTGTGCCGAAAATCTTTGATAAAGAATTGCTCGATTTTCAAAAAAAGGCGGTATCGGTTGCCGCTGAAAAACTTAATAAACGCGGCGGCGTGTTAATCGGTGATGTGGTGGGATTGGGTAAAACGATGACAGCAACAGCGTTAGCCAAACTGTTTGAAGATGATTTTTTCTTAGAAACCTTGATTATTTGCCCGAAAAACTTAACTGAAATGTGGGAGGATTACGCGCACCGTTACCGCTTACACGCCAAAGTTTTATCTATCAGCCAAGCAAAAGACTTAAGGGAATTGCGCCGCTACCGTTTGGTTATCATTGACGAAAGCCATAACTTGCGTAATAGCGAAGCCAAAACCTATAAAATCGTTGAAGAATATATCAAACGTAATAGCAGCAAAGTCATTTTGCTTTCCGCCACTCCGTACAACAAAGCCTACAGCGATTTAGCAGGGCAATTAGGCTTGTTTATTGAAGAGCATCAAGATTTAGGCATTAGCCCTGAATGCTTGATGAAAGAAATCGGCGGTCAACATGAATTTACCGCCAGACATCAAATATCGCCACGTTCACTCGCCGCTTTTGCCAAAAGCAATCATGCTGATGATTGGCGCGAACTCATGCGGCTGTATTGTGTGCGGCGGACGCGCGGCTTTATCAAAAAAAATTATGCCCAGCACGATACTGAAAAAGACCGTTTTTATTTAACTTTTGCCGATAACAGCCGGATGTATTTTCCTGATCGGCTTGCCAAAAAAGTGGAATATCATTTTGACGCACAGGATAAAAACGACCCTTACGCTAAATTGTATTCACCTAAAGCAATTGCCATTATTGATGACTTGAAATTGCCGCGTTATGGTTTAAAAAAATATTTAGAACCAGAACTCAAAAGACTGCCTAATTCCAGCGAACAAACCATCATCGAAAATTTAACCCGCGCGGGTGAACGGCTGAGAGGTTTTGCCAAAACCAATTTATTTAAGCGATTGGAAAGCGGTGGTTATGCGTTTTTGCTGTCGGTGTATCGGCATATTATGCGTAATTACGTTTATATTTACGCGCTGCAAAACGGCTTGGAAATTCCCATAGGACAGCAGGAAAGCAGTTTATTGGATAATTTTTTAACCTCCGATGATGATTTAGAACAAGGTCAAAATGGCGAGTTTGTTTTTCACTCGGACACAAAAAAATATTTTCAGGACGCTGAAAGTGTTTATAAATCCTTAGAACGGGCTAAATTCGATTGGATAGGCGGTGACTTATTCGATAAAAATCTTAAACTCATTCTGACCGAAGACAGCGTGAGTCTAAACCAAATTTTAAAACTTGTTCCGCAATGGCAAGCGGGGCAAGACCGCAAATTACAAGCCTTGCATGATTTAATCACGGTTAAACATGCGGATGAAAAACTACTGATTTTTACCCAATTCTCGGACACCGCAGAATATTTAGCCCAGCAATTGAGTTTAAAAGGCGTAAAAAGTTTAGAGTGCGTGACAGGGCAACACGAAAACCCGACCGCAATAGCGCAGCGTTTTAGTCCTCAAAGTAACAATAAAATCACTCAAAATATGACTGCCAGTCCTTCAAAGGACTGGCAGTCATTGGATAACGTTATTGCCAGTGTAGACGAATTAAGAGTTTTGATTACTACCGATGTGTTAAGTGAAGGGCAAAACCTACAAGATGCGCATATTGTGGTAAATTATGATTTGCCTTGGGCAATTATCCGTTTGATTCAACGTGCAGGAAGAGTTGATAGGATAGGTCAAAAAGCCGATACCATATTGTGTTATTCGTTTTTACCCGAAGACGGCATTGAAAATATTATTGCCTTACGCAGTCGCTTAATGCAGCGCATTGAACAAAATGCCGATGTCATGGGGGCGGATGAACGCTTTTTTGAAGGTGATCCGGTTAATATTCACGATTTATACAGCGAAAATTCCAGTATTTTAGAAGAACAGGATGATGAGGACGTTGATTTATCATCATACTGCTATCAAATTTGGAAAAATGCCACCGATGCTAATCTTGCACTAAAAACCCTTATTCCCGTGTTGCCGAATGTGGTTTATAGCAGCAAAGCAGGTGATGAACAAACGCAAGCAGGCGTGATTGTTTATGCCAAAACGCCATTAAATAATGACGTTTTAACGTGGTTAAATGACAAAGGCGAAATGATTACCCAATCACAATTTACGATTCTTAACGCCGCCGCTTGTAGCATTGATACCCCGCTAACGCCCCGTGCTGATAATCACCATGAGTTAGTAGCGCAAGGCGTGGCGTACATCAAAGAAGCCGATCCCAAACTAGGCGGACAATTAGGCAAACCGAGTGGGGCGCGTTATCAAACTTATCAGCGTTTAAATCGCTATTATGAAGAAAATAAAAATAGCCTATTTGAGAATCAAGCTTTGAAAAAAGCGATTGATGAACTGTATCACTCTCCGCTAAAGGAATATGCTAGAGATGCGATTAGTCGGCATTTAAAAACGGGTATTGATGATGTGACTTTTGCAGAATTGATTTTAGGTTTACGGGAAGAGGATAAGTTTTGCCAAATAGAAAAATTAGCTGATAGTAGTCAAGAGCCAAGCGTGATTTGTTCGTTGGGGATTGTTTAAAATATTAAGTGAGAATGATATGGGCAGCGAAGCAGGACTTCTTTGGGGCGTGCTCTTCAGTTCGCTCGGCTTGGGATATTTTATGTATGGCAAAAAACAGAAAGCCAGCGTTCCCTTTGCTTGCGGCGCGGCATTAATGATTTATCCCTATTTTGTGACTAACACGATTATGTTGGTCGTGGTTGGGGTGGCACTTGCGGCGATACCTTATTTTGTCAAAATTTGAATTTTTAATCCGCACTTACTACCATTTGAGATTTACCTGAATTTATCACTTTTTACCGCTACGGTATCACTGGCGTATCACCTGCTTTTTTAGGCAAAAAAAAGGCTTAGATTTTTACATCTAAGCCTTTGATAATAATGGAGCCGTGATGGGAGTCGAACCCACGACCGGCTTAAGGTTGTTGGAAGTGTTAAGCCTGAAATGGTCTAACATTGACTTCAAACTGAAAACGCTAACGGTAGAAGATACCAAAAACAAACAGCAGCACGTCTTGCCCTTGTCGGATTATCTTTTTACTTTGCTGGCAGATCGTCACAAAACAGCAAAAGGCGTTTATATTTTCGCCAGAGCCAAAAGCAAAACCGGTTACATGCACTATCCAAAGCGACAACTGGCGAAAGTGACAGCAGCAAGCGGCGTGGAGTTTTGCGCTCACGATTTACGCAGGACATTTACCACGATTGCAGAACGGCTGGACATATCAAGTTATGCGGTCAAGCGATTGATTAACCATAAACAGAAAGGCGATGTTACCGCCGGTTATATTATTCACGATGTGGAAAGGTTACGCGCCCCGATGCAACAGATTAGCGATTACATTTTGAAAGCCGCCGGTGTCAAAGCATCCGCTGAAGTTATCCCACTGGAAAGATTGAAAACGGTTTAAGCGTGTACGTCAATTTACCGGCTGTTATGTTACTATATCCCAATAGATAACCGTTTATTGGGATTAATCATTATGGCAACTGTAGCCAATCAACATCGGATAGAAATGCGTGTTGATTTAGAAACCAAACAAATTGCGGAACGAGCCGCCGCCGCGTTGGGCTGTTCTTCACTAACTGAATACATCACTCGCTTGATTAGGGAAAATTCCCCTAAAATCATTCAGCAGCAAACAGAAATTAAACTCACTAATCAGCAGTTTGACCGCTTCATTAAGGCGTGTCAGGACACCACCTTAAAACCCAGCAAAGAAATATTAGCCGCTGCAAAGTTGCTTGATGCTGAGGGCTTTTAATGGCTTTTGTGTTGCTTGATACTCAACGGCATGACGTGAAAAGTTTTGATTGTGGCAAACCTGACATGAACCAGTTTTTAAGCCGATATGCGGATAAAAACAGAAAACTGGGGATTAGTTCAACATGGGTTTTGCCAGTCAATAATCTACATAAAACAAGCGAAAAATCAGCGATTCGTGCTTATTACACGCTTGCCTTTTCCACAATTTCCAGAGAGCAAATTCCAGTTGATAAAAGCCTGCCTGCTTATCCTGCGCCAGTGATTTTATTGGCTCGGTTAGCGGTTAATCGTGGTTTTCAAGGGCAAAATTTAGGCAAAAAAACCTTAGTAACTACCTTAAGGCAATGTGTTGTTTTAACCGATCATTCATTGCCCGTGTTAGGCATGGTGATTGATGTGCTAGACGATGAGGCATTGAGTTTTTATCAGAAATTTAAGCTATTCCATCCTTTCACTAATGACCCAATGCGGTTGTTTGTGTCTATGAATGCACTTAGACAGATTTAATCTAAAAAACGATTAACCAAGCTCAAGTTGAACTTGAAAATTCCCCTAAAGTTTTGCTGTTTAAGCAAATGGAACTGGTCAATAATGGACAGCAAAACAACACTGAGGTTTTTATGAGCGATAACAACAATCTGCCACAGAAAAAAGACAGCGCGGGTTTGGCTTTACAAAAAACAGGCAGTTTATTAAGCATTACCGACAAGATTTTGGCGAACAGAACCCAAAAAACGCTGGTGGTGAATGATGATGCGTGGCTGGATGAGTTGATTGCGTGGGCTGATAAAAATAATATTTCAAAAGATAATTTTCCTCGTGATAAACAGGCGATTTTGGCTTTAGCTGCGTTGGGATTATGGAGCAGCAAAATCACCGATTTCCCTGAAACTATCTGCAATCTAACCAATTTGACTGTGTTGTCTTTAGCTGACAACAATCTTACCGAACTCCCCGAATCTATTGGTAAACTTACGAATTTAACTACGTTGAATTTGTGGGACAACCAGCTCACCAAACTACCAGAATCTATTGGCAAATTGACGAATTTGACTTACTTAGATTTAGATAGCAACCAAATCACCAAGCTGCCTGACTCGATTGGCAATCTTACTAATTTGACTGAATTGGATTTAGGGAATAACCAACTCACCGAACTGCCTGAATCCACTGGTAAGCTAACTAATTTGACTGAGGTATTTTTACAGGACAACCGACTCAGAGAATTGCCTGAATCTATTGGCAAGCTGGTTAATTTGATTAGGTTGGATTTAGATAGCAACGCACTCACCAAACTGCCTGAGTCTATTGGTAGACTAGCTAATTTGAATGTATTGAATTTAGATAGCAATGAACTCACTGAGTTACCTGAATCTATTGGTAAGCTAATGAATTTGGCTTGGTTGACTTTAGGTTACAATAAACTCACCAAACTGCCTGAATCTATTGGCAAGCTGACGAATCTGACTAAGTTGTATTTATACAAAAATCCCATCAAATCCCTACCACCCGAATTAAGCCACCTTCGCAAAATCACCAAATTTTAATAAATTGCAAACAACAGTTATATTGAGGAAAAAATAAATGGATACAAATACAGAAGAATTAACAGATATGAAAGTGGCAGAATGGATGTTGGCACAACTTGAATCAAAAACAAGGCTTGACCAAGGAACGGCTGTACATCAAATAGGGCAGAAGTTTGGAAAATATTTTGTTTACCAAAATGCAAATGGTAATTTAGCGATTAGTAAAAGCGTACTGAAAAATTTTAAAAAATTATCAGAAGGGCTGGTTATCTGGGAAAAGGGCGAGAAAGCTTGGAGAAAATTACGAGATGATGAGGTCTATAATGGAAGACAAGTTGATTAGCTAAATATAGAAAAGTGGGCGATTTTGCCTTTTAATGAACAAGGAGATTATATGAAACCAGATACATTTATGGATGATTTTGAACGCACAGAGTTTGGTGATGAAATTCACGGGATTTTAGGACGAGCTTTAATTATTGCTACACGATTCGATTCAATGTGCAAAGCCTTATCAATAACTTATAAAATTCGTACATCAGTAAAAGAAAAAGATAAAGAACTAAATAATGAAGAATTTAAAAAAATAATTGATAAAATAACTGCAAATCGTAAAACTTTAGGTGAAAATATCGAATTCTTACCTATTGGTAATAAATTAAAATCAATTTTACATAATGCCCGTCAAGCAAGAAATGAAATTGCGCATTCTTTAGCTCTTGGTCTTGAAGGTGATATTGAGTGTCGTGCCAGTAGAAATGTTGATAACCTTATATTAGAGGCGAGTGAACTATTAAAAAGTGTCGCTAAAGGTGATTTAATTATATCTGCATTTATTTCCCATTCAAATAAAGAGCCAATTCCTATCCTAGATGAAAAATTCTGTACTTCCTATGAAAACAAAATAGTAAATTGGGTTGTTACTAGATATTAGATATAACATGAAAATATACACAGGAGAATTATTATAAAGAAAATAAAAAGTTTTTTCACAGACCATAAAGAAACATTAATTTTAATTTTTATTGCCGTGATTGTTATCGGATTTTATTCTTCAAATTTTACAAGTTTATTAAGCAATAATATCAAAGAGTTCTTGAATTTTAAATTAGAGTTATCAACAGAGAATGGAGACTGGGGAACATTTGGCGATTATTTTGGAGGAATTCTTAATCCCATTACTTCGGCTTTTGCATTTTATTTAGTCGCTAAAACTTACAATTTACAAAAAGAATCACAATTTGACCAATTAAAGTTAGCTGCGCTCACAGTAAATCTTAATTCAAAACTAACTAGAGTCAGTTTCTTACATTCAGAAAAAAATCAAATATTTAACAGTTTAACTGATTCACAAAGAGATGCCTTATTTCACTTGGATGTAGGTTCAGATATTTTTGATGTAGAAGGCACTGTAATTCAAGAGTTAGAAATATATTGTTTTGGTACAGAGAAAAAAAGAGTAAAGATTTTTTTTGCTGTTCTTATACAAAGTTTTCATCTATTAAAAAAGAAATTCAAGAATTGGAAGAAAATATTAAAACTTTGGAATTAGACATAGAAAATATTTGCCATTATCCCAAAAATTAAGCCACTTTCGCTCCCATCACAAAATTCGACTAAATCAGCATCATGCACAGCGACCTATTAAAACGCCTCGACATCATCAAAAACGCGGTGGCAATGGAAGATGAAGAACTGATTGCCATGCAGGTTGCAAAACTGCAAGCCCTGCCGCTGGATGCACGGGTCAAGCAGATTTTGACCTTAATAACCGCCAAACAATTCCAATATGTCATTCAACTGATTGAACAATACAAACAGGACAACAGCGGCGTAATGGTTTATGAAGACCCGCAAATCAAAGGGCTAAAACTGGAATTGAAAGTTCTGGAAAATCGCCTGAATGAGTTGACCGACACCCAAGCCGAACTGGAACGGCAAATCAACGAATTCAACAGCGAATACATGCAACGGT
Source organism: uncultured Methylomonas sp. (assembly GCA_936941155.1). GTDB lineage: Bacteria > Pseudomonadota > Gammaproteobacteria > Methylococcales > Methylomonadaceae > CAIQWF01. Next base: position 69,510 of record CAKZJE010000046.1, read on the forward strand.
TAGGCGGCTTGATTGAAGAAATCCTGAAAAAACGCGCCCAACTGCCCAGCGATAACCCCGAACAGCAAGAGGAAGCGCAACAGGATTATGAAAACTTTGAACGCAGTTATCAGCAACAACTGAAAGACACGCCACAAACTTTAACCGCAGAAGAACAACAGCAACTTAAAGCCGCCTACCGCAAAGCCAGTCGTTTATGCCATCCTGATAAACTCGCTGAGGAATTTAAAGCACAAGGTGCGGAATTTTTTAAAGCTTTGAATGAGGCTTATCGCCGTCAAGATTTAGCGCGAGTGTTAGAGATTTTGCAGTATTTGGAAACAGGAAAACCCTTAAGTAGCGCGTCCGATAGCATCAATGATAAAGAAGCGTTAAAAGCTAAAATCGCTGATTTGCGCAAACGCCTTGCCGAGTTGGAGGCAGAAATTACTGCTTTGCAAAATAGCGAAATTTATCAACGGATTCAGCAAATTGAGGATAGAGAACGTTATTTTGCTGAGTTGGAAGAACACTTGCAGATAGAGTTGAATGCGTTAGCGGATTTAGAGCCGTAAACCAGTCTAAACTAAACCTTCTTTCTGCGACTTCTGCCAATAACAACTGATTGTCCTGCGCTTTGTTTTGCATATCATCAAAATCAAAACAACTGTCGCCATACATAAACTCGCTTAATTCCTTCGCTTCCTCGCGCTCACTCATCAGCCATTTAATTTTAGAATGCAGCTTGCTGTGTTGGTCGTTAAACCATTTTTAAATGTAGTGGTCTAATATAACCAGACACTCGATTAAGAGAAAGTAAAATAACTTAATCGAGGTTACAACATGAAAAATCAAAACTACACAGAAGAATTAAAAACCAATGCCGTTAGAATGGTCTTGGTCGAAGGTTTAACTCGTACCGAAGTGGCGCGACGGCTGGAAACTTCCTTTCAAAACGTTAGTCGTTGGGTCAAAGAAGCGCAGGAAAAACAGTCAGATGAAGCCGAGAATGGTGAGTCTAAGTCATTGTTAAAAAAGAAAATAAAAGAACAGGAAAAACAAATCAGCCAGTTGCAGATGGAACGTGACATTTTAAAAAAGGCGACGGCCTTCTTTGCCAAAGAGTTGCTGTGAGGATTGATTTTATCCACCAGCATCGCGAGGAATGGCCTGTCAAAGTGCTTTGCAAAGTCATGAATGTGTGTCGCAGTTATTATTACGAAGCGATAAAAAACAAACAAAAACAAGCAGATGAAAACTTGGAAAAGATTAAAAAACTGAGGCGGTGCGATGAATCATTCTGTGATTTCTCACCGACTTAAACCACTTAGCGATGTCTCGTTTCGTTTATTTCGTTTATGCTATTGTTCAGGCGAAAATAATAATGACACAAAGGAGTAAACGAAATGACTTTATCAAACCTTATCCATCTGCCTACCGCACACGAAGCAGAAGAGGCAAAAATCACCAGTCGGGCATTATCAAAATATGCCAGCAATGAGCGATTACATTTAAAAATAGCCAATAACAACAACGAAGCAGACGACCTAATCTTGCCTGGTCATGCTCTTAATTTGTTGCTGGAAATCTTAACTGAAATGTCCAAAGGCAACGCCATCACGGTGATGCCGATTCATGCCGAATTATCCACTCAAGAAACCGCAGAGCAGTTAAATGTCAGCCACCCTCATTTAGTTGAATTGTTGGAACAAGGCAAAATACCGTTTAGAAAAGTCGGTACACATCGGCGGGTGTTGGCTAAAGATGTTTTTAGCTACAAACAACACATTGATGCAGAAAGGTTACAAGCATTAGAAGAACTTACCGCCCAAGCGCAAGAATTAGGTATGGGATATGAATAATGGCAAAGTTCTCAGTGATTTATGATGCTTGCGTTTTATATCCTGCACCATTAAGGGATTTATTAATGCAGTTGGCTTTAACAGATTTGTTTAAGGCACGTTGGACAGACCAGATTCATGAAGAATGGATTGAAGCATTATTGCGGCGCGACAAATACGACCGAAAAATATTAGAACGTACTCGCGACTTAATGGATGCCAGTGTCCGTGATGCTAAAGTGTCAGGCTATGAAGAATTATGTGAAGCTTTAGTGTTACCTGATCCTGATGACAGACATGTGTTAGCCGCAGCGATTAAGTGCGGCGCAAATGCGATTGTAACTTTTAACTTAAAGGATTTTCCCAGTGCAGTATTAGCCAAATATGGCATTGAGGCGATTCATCCTGATGAATTTGTTTATTATCAGATTGACCTTGCTCCGGCTGTTGCTTGTGCAGCAATAAAAAGACAACGGGAATCTTTGAAAAATCCACCCAAAGCAAAAGAAGAGTTTTTGGCGATTTTACAAAAACAACAGCTTCCGCTGACAGTCTCTGCCTTAAAAACTTACATTGAGTTGATTTAGAGATTGGCTGATGCAGTTTCTATAGTCGAAAACTAATCAACTAAACGGCAACGATTGCCGATGAAATTTATTTGAGAGAAGGAGGCAGAAAAGCAGAAACTTTTTTCTGGTGGTGACTTATTGGTGACTCAAATAAAAAAGGCTCAGAGTACGAATATTCTAAGCCTTTGATAATAATGGAGCTGGTGATGGGAGTCGAACCCGCGACCGGCTGATTACAAAACACATGCTCATATATTCAACCTATTAAAATCAATCACTTAAAAACCTTCCCAAATCAAAACCTACTACAATCACACTACAACCTACTGCAATAACACTATAACCTAGTGACAAATTTACTACACCTTTCTGCATCCCTCCCAAAACGTAAAAAAAGATTCTTTGCTGCCAAAACGAAAATAATGAAAAAAATTTCTCTGATGCCACACAGCTAAAGAGAAATTTTTTTTATTTTCGTTTTGAAAGCAGCAGAGTGTCTTTTTTTTCGCTTCGGCTTTAATGACTTTTATAAAACGCTTCTTTAGCGGTTATTTTTTCGTTTTTGCATTCCACAAACTTTGACCATTCAATATTCGGGTCGTTGCACTCTGGGCGCGGTTTAAATTGGCTCTCGAACTCCGCTTTTTTGCTGTCTTCGGCTTTGTGCTCTGCTATTTCTTCCTTCGCCTGCTTTAGCTCCAGCTGTCTTGTTTCTTCCTCAGCGGTGTTTTTTTCGATCTCTATTTGCGCTTGATTTGCTTCTGCTTGTTTTGTTGCCTTTGCCACGTCTGCTTTTGCTTTTTCCTGCACATGCTTAGCGGTTTTTGCAAAGTCTTCGCCCATTTTTTCTATAACTTTTTGCACAAGGAATATGGAAAATAAAACCGTTCCTAGACTCAATCCTATTTTTATTAGAAGTAACTTTATTTGTTTGTTCATAATTTCTTAAGCGGCTTGTTGGTCGGATTTTTGATTTGTGCTTGTTAGCATTTTGGCTGTTTGTTCTAGTAATGCCTTTTGCTCTGGCAGAAGGTTTTGCCATCTTTTAGCAAACTCGATTGCTTCTTGTGTTAGTCCGTATGCTGTTTCTTGCACTTTATCTATTTTTTTTTCTTCTATTTTTTGGCTTGTGGGCATTAATGCCGCTATTTCCGGCATTATTTCTGTTGGATGAACTTCTAAAATTTTTGCAATTTTTAGCACTGCATCCGTATTTAGTGGAATTCTGCTGTGTAAATATTGACTGAATGCTGATTGTCCGCTCCATCCGCACTTAAAAGCCATTTCCTCTTGGCTTATTTTTAAATCTTTCCTTTTTTCATTCCATATCTTTTTTAAATTTTGTGCGGCTTCGATTTCTGCATTCGATAACTCTCGTTTTCTGGTCATAAGTAGCATTGATGCTAATGTTTTATGTGTTTGTCTTAGTTAATAGTACAGCTGTTTTTTTTATATTCCACCATTACAGCTACTAATAAACTTGCATTGATTTAACAGCCCTGATACTATTTTAAAAAAAGTAGCCACACTACTATTTTTTAACACCAAAGCTATTAACTATTTTTTCAGCCTGCCGTGAGCCGTTTTCATTTTTTGATTTCAAAGCCTGTAGGCTGACTAATAAACTAAATTTATTCATTGAGGCAAACCAATGGACTTACAAGATTCAGTGTTGGGTGAATGCCCACCACAAAACCAAAACCCTTTAAACGATTTCCAAGCTGGTGAGTTTGCCCAGTCGTCGGATGTTTCACCAGTAGATACACGTCCGGCGGCTCTCGGCAAAGTTTTATCCAGTCTCGCAGCATCGTTCTTACCCGATTTATACAAGCTATACCTTCAATCATCCACGCTTGTTGACCGCTTAACAGGCTGCCGTCTTGGTCTTTCTTCAGCACAGTTAGCAAAACATAGACGCGCTTTTGCTCATGCTAAACGCCGTGAGCAACGCCGTTTTAACGCTTTAACTTTTCCTCTAATTCAGTTTGCTGCGGATGATCATTTTTCGCCAGTTGCTCCACTTGAGGCGGCTATAACTCATTATTACCCAGCACTTCGCAACATCACCACACGCGAGCTTTCCTTTTTCTTACCTGATGACTCTTTTACCTCGGTTAGAGATTTAGCAGAGTTTTTCCCTAGCCTTAAAGGTGCGGAGTTATTTTTAGATACCTTTCGGCTTGCTCATCCTGAATTTAACTACACGCACCTTAGCGTTGTGCAATCTGCCCTTCCTCAATCTGTGGCGGTGCAATCATGATGTTTATTAAAACTTCTTTAGGTTGTTCTAAGCCTCCACTTTTCAAACTTAATCAAGATGCAATTCACTCGGCGCGTTATCGCTTTTTGCCTGAATTAGATATTCAGATTATTGATTCTTCTGGCGTTTTTGCTGCTGTTGATGGGCTTTTTTTAGATTCTGATTCGATAGATGACATTATTGATAAAGCAATGGAGGTGCAATCATGAGTTTCACTGTCTCTCGCTGGGCTTGGCAACAACAAGCAGAAAAATCTACATCAAAACTCCTCCTGTTAGCCTTAGCCGACCGCGCCGACGATAACGGCTTTTCGTTTCCGTCAGT